>LCLP01000001.1:213087-573566 GCA_001002135.1 Candidatus Pacebacteria bacterium GW2011_GWA1_46_10 | reverse complement strand
TGGACTTCAGTTCATTGATGTGTGACGGGGTTGGAAAATAGGTGACGTGAATGAGCATCACGTCATCGGGTAATGAATGTTTCATCAGCCGATAGGCTTCGTAATAGACAATATTCTGGTATTCGCCCGCCGTGCCGCCCAGTTCGATCAAAATTATGTCATAGCCGTCGATGGCTTCCCTGATGCGGCGAATGACCTCTTCAGGTACGTGAGGGATAGCCTCAACCGTGACACCTTCATATTCCAGGTTTTTCGCCTTTTCAATCACGGTGGAATAAATTTGACCCAGGGTCACAAAATTTCTATAACCCACCTCTTTATCCAGGAACCGTTCATAGGTGCCCAGGTCAAGGTCAGCTTCCAGGCCGTCTTCGCATAGAAACACGTCGCCGTGCTCTACCGGATTAATGTTCCCCGAGTCAATGTTGAGGTAGTTTTCGCACTTAAGGTTAGTAACCGAATACCCTTGTTCTTTGAGGAGCACCCCAATCGAAGCGGCAGTAGCGCCTTTACCCAGGCCAGATAACACACCACCGGAAATAAAAATATATTTCTTTGGTTTCTTGCTTGAAAAAGGGAGTAACCCGTCTAATCTCACGGGATGACATTGTACCGATCATTCCCCAAAGCGGAAAGAGCCAATTTCCCTGGCGATGGTACTACCAGTAGTGGTTTTTTAAATTTGAAATACCAAAGCTGGGGGGTATTTTTGGAGTACAATGGATCTATATGCTCTCTGTCTCTACCAAGACCGGTGATAAGGGTAACTCATCACTAGCGGATGGCACACGCTTGTCAAAAGACCATCCCGTCTTTGAAGTCATTGGCACCATTGATGAGCTCAATTCGCACTTGGGGGTGGTAGTAGCCAGTTTAAAGCAGGTTGAGCACCAGCAGCTGGAGAAACA
This sequence comes from Candidatus Pacebacteria bacterium GW2011_GWA1_46_10, assembly GCA_001002135.1. Taxonomy (GTDB): domain Bacteria; phylum Patescibacteriota; class Microgenomatia; order UBA1400; family PJMF01; genus UBA10119. The sequence continues at coordinate 572,658 of LCLP01000001.1, read as the reverse complement.
AACCGATTTTTTAGAGCAAGTTCAATCTGAGCTGTTTACGCTTGGTGGTGAAGTGGCCCGAGCCGGAGTGAAGATCTCGCCACAGTTTCTAGACACACTGGAAACAACTTCGGGGAAATTGCAGAAAACCATGGCTAAAGGTTGGCACCATCAATTTGTGTTGCCAGGCGGCCATGCCATCGCGGCGCAGCTGGATATTGCCCGTTCAGTTTGTCGTCGTTTGGAACGCCGGATTGTTTCTTTGAGTAAAAAACAGCAGACCGATGAGCGAGTCTTTCAGGCGATCAACAGACTCTCTGACTACCTGTATGTGCTGCGCTGCTTTGTCAATCAAACACTGGGTAAAAAGGAGAAATACTTCACCCGCTCACGTTCTTAAAGCCTTGAGTGTAGTTTAGTACCTAAACTTGCGAATCAAGCCCACCACCCTGCCTTGAATCTGGACGTTGGTGGCGTAGATTGGGCTCATGTTAGAGTTGGCTGGCTCTAGTCGGACGCGCGTCACCTCTTTGTAAAAGCGCTTGAGGGTGGCCAGGCCGTTGTCCAACAATGCCACGACAATGTCGCCATTGTTCACCTCCTGGGTCTCCTCAATCACGACATAGTCGCCATCATCAATGTGATCCTCGATCATCGATTGACCTTTGACCTGCAGAATGTAGGAGCGTTTCTTGCCGGTGACCATTTCCGGCGAGACCTTGAAAGTGGCATCCGGATCGGTATACGGCTCAATCGGCGAACCGGCGGCAATAAACCCGAGGATGGGCAGATCAATGCTGTCGGTCACTCGCAGGAACGTGCGGTCAACCAACTCAATGCCTCTGACGGTCCCCTCGTGGCGTTTAATGACATTTTTGCGCTCTAAGGCCTGCAGGTGTTCATGGACGGTGGCCAGTGAAGAAACATTGAGGGCCGCCGCGATTTCCTTGAGGGTCGGTGAAAAGCCGTTTTTCTGGATGTATTGGGCAACGTAGTCCACAATTTGCCGCTGTCGTTTATAGAGAGTTACTGCCATACAATCACTCCTTTTTTGAGTACAGATTGAGTTCTGTTGTTATATTTTTACCAAATAATTCCCAAATATTACCCAGAGTATAGGCAATCAAAGCCCGAACCGCAACACTCTCTTTTTGGCAATTTAACTATCAAAATAGATCAAAAATCCTCGATTTTAACTTCGGGTAGGAGTATGAGCCTGACTTTGCAAGGAGCGCAATCTCCTCTATACTGCTCATTTATTGAACAGAGAGGCTTTAGATGAGCATTATCTACGCCATTGTTGATTTTGTCTTGCATATCGATACCCACCTGACAGAAATCATTGCCGCTTATGGTACCGCGACGTATGTCATCCTGTTTGGTATTGTTTTTGCAGAAACTGGATTGGTGGTTACTCCATTCTTACCTGGTGATTCGTTGCTTTTTGCGGTTGGTGCACTGTCAGCGATCGGCGCGATGAATATCTGGCTGGGGATTGGAGTGTTGTTCGCGGCGGCGGTGATTGGTGATGCGGCTAACTATTGGATTGGGCACTTTTTTGGCCAAAAAATTATTGACAGCCCGAAGTTTCCGTTGGTGAAGAAAGAACACATTGATAAAGCTCAAGTTTTTTACGCCAAACACGGCGGTAAAGCGATTGTACTTTCTCGTTTTGTGCCGATTGTGCGAACTTTCGCTCCTTTTGTAGCTGGGGTTGGTCGGATGAAATATCGACAGTTTTTGTCGTATAACGTCATTGGTGGAGTGGCTTGGGTCTTGCTCTTTACTTTGGCAGGCTACTTTTTTGGCAATGTTCCCAGTGTGAAGGAAAACTTCACCTTGGTCATTTTTGCGATCATTCTCATTTCGGTGATCCCGATTATTATCGAGAGCATCAAAGCTCGTCGACCAAAATAACCCTGAGGAAGATTACTCTTGTGGAGTAGGTTCCGAAGCTGTCGGTGAGGCAGGCTTGGCTGGCGCACTTGGTGGAGCAGTCGTTTCACCGCCCGGAACGGCCGGCGGCTTGGCCCCAATTTCCGAAAGTGTTTTATCAATTGATTGCTGCACGTCGGCTTCGCTGGGTTTCTCGGTTGGCCCGGCCGCTGCCAAAGGAGTGGTGGGAGGAGCTGGTGGGGTCGGTGGTTGGCTGGGCGGCGGGATATTGGGTGGTGGAGTGGCTGGTGGTGTTACCGCTGGGCCGGCTGGCGGTTTGGGCGGCATTGGTGTGGCGGATACTACTGGTGGTTTGGCCGGAGTGCTGGTTGGCGGCTGGGGTGGTTCAACCACTGGAATACTGGTGTTTTGTGGTAAATCGGTGGGTGAGGGATCCGCGGCTGGGGCTGGTGGCGCTGGTGGTGTGCCTAATACGCTGGTTGGTTCGGTGGTCTGGTCAACAGTCGGTTCATCGGGTGGCGGCACGGCGGGTGTACTGGTATTGGTTGGTTGAGTGGGTTCGGTCATGGCAGTCCCTTCTTGGTGTGTTTGTTCTAGTGCCTGGTAAATGTCAGCCAGTCTATTATATTTAGCCACAGCTTCACCGCGATTGGTAGGGCCAAATTTAACAAACTCGGCGCCCACTCCAACCGCAAAATCTGCCAGAAAATCATCGTTGGTCTCCCCTGTTCGCTGTGAGATTACAATGGCCCAGCCCGCATTTCTAGCCAGTTTAATGGCTTGCAGGGTCTCGGTCACCGTGCCCACCTGACTGGGTTTAACGACCAGCGTGTTACACAGGCGATTTTCAATGGCGTGTTGGACTAGACTTGGCTGAGTGGCGGTGATGACATCGCCGGCGATCCGAGCAGCATCTGCCAAGTCGGTGGTGATTGCCTGCCAGGCACCAGCGTCTTTGACGGCAAAAGGATCTTCAAAATAGGTTAGATTGTATTTTTCTCGGAGGTTTTTGTAGTATTCCAGTAGCTCTTTTTCCGAGTAACCGGTTGATTTGTCTTTGAGTAAGTACTTACCACCACTGACCAGGTTGTCGCCACCGGTGTCAATGCCGAAGAAAAAGTCACGAGAGAGGATGTAGTTGGTTTTTCTGGCTGCTTCAACGATGAATTCAAAAACATCAGTATTTTTTTGCAAGGCTGGAGTAAAACCACCCAGTTCGCCAAACGAGTAATTAGCTTTTTGATTTTTAAGCATCTCCTGCAGTTTGGTGCGTAGCGCACTTTCCATTTCCAGTGAGACCCGATAATCAAGGTGGCTGGCTGGAATTACCAGAAACTCTTGAATATCCAAGTTGTCTGAGCCGTACTGCCCTCCATTCACTAAACCATACAAACAGGTGGGAATGGCGGCATGATCGGTTAGCTGAAATTGCTGAATCAGATATTGATAGAGCGGTTGGCCGGTGGCCACCGCGCCAGCCTTTAAGACTGCTTGTGAGAGAGCGATCAGGGTGTTGGCGCCAGCCTTGGATTTTTGTGGGGTGCTATCGAGTTGTTGTAAGAATTGATCGAGTGGTGTTTGTTGGGTGGGGTCTTGGCCGGTCAGTTGTGGGGCGATGGTTTGGTTGATGAGCGCCACAGCCTTTTGCACTCCCCGACCGCCCATGTGCTCAGAGTCTTGGTCATACAAAACGAAGGCTTCATTGGGATAGTGCTTAATGCCGTTGGGGACGCTGGTCACCACCGCTTGCCCGTCGTCGAGCCACAAGGTGACCTCAATAGTGGGGTTGCCGCGGGAATCTAAAATCTCTTTAGCACGGATATTTTGAATAGCAGGCATGGATCCACTATACAATTTTCTGCCTTGTTGGTGAAGAGAGAGGGTAGTTTTTGTGGCCTACGCTTTACTGAGTTCGTCTTTAAACCAATCGACAAATGGAATCGGGCTCGGGTTAATGCCCTCCAGCATGCTAACGTAGAAGCCGGCGTAGGCCAACAGGGTGATTAACTCGAACACTTGAGTTAATTTGGTTTCTGATTCCAGCTTGATCGCCATCGTTTCGATTTTGTTTTGTTCGACCACCGCTTGAGTGAGCGTCATGCGTTTTTGCACCCGCGGACTATAAAGCTCAGATTGGAAAAAGTAAAAGACGTGGTTGTCATTGTTACTTTTCGGGAAACGCAAGCCCTCCATCAGGTGATGATTGATTTCCGGAATGATTTTGTAATCGGCGAAAATCTTGGCGTTTTCATTCCACTGATTAGCGCCAACGTGGGCGGCGCCGACTAAGAAATCACTGGCCACAAAAATTGGTCGCCGCTCGATGCTTTGGAAAGCGAGCAGTTTGGCTTGGTTTTCTTGTTGTGGTACTTCAACGCGCAGTTTCTCGCTCACTTGGATGATGGTATTCACCACTTCCTGAATTTCCGTGTCAGTGATGTTGGCTAATTGAGCTTGCACCATCATACCAATCAGACCGGTAATGGCGTAGCCAATCGCCATTCGCGGCTGATTAGAGGGATTGAATTTGGGATCGATGATGTAGGCCGGATAGCCTTTGTCATCGGCCAGTTTTTTCAAATCACCGCCGGCGGCAATAACCATGATTTGGGCACCGAGCTGCTCGGCTTGTTTACCAGCAAACAACACCTCTTCGGTGGTGCCTGAGTAACTGGAAAGCACGACGAGAGTGTTTTTATTGGCATATGCTGGTAGTTCATAGCTGTTGTAGACTTCAAAAGGGACTGTTAACTCACTTTTAAACGCGTGTTTGAAAACATCGGGACCAAGCGCCGAGCCGCCCATGCCAACCACAACCACGTTGTGGACCGGCTCGGAGAGACTCACTTTCACTTTTTGACAGGCTTCCCAAGCGTGACGGACTTGGTCAGCCAGTGCATCAACCGAACCCATCATGTTTTTTTCGTCCAGCTTACCGATTGCCTCGCGGGAATCAAGGATAGTGGTATTGTTTAGGTTTTTCACAACGTCCTTTCTGAGTGTGTTAGTCAAGCGCGTGGGTGTTAACACCCTTACTCCAGTCGATTTCTTGGTACGAGCTCAAGATTTGTTTGAGTGTTTTTTTAAGCGCATCGTACTGGGCTTGTGTTTTGCCCTCAAACTTAACGGTGATGTACGGGCCGTTTTGGGAAGCGCGTACAATCGCCATTTCATCCTTAGTATCCATTCGAATGCCATCAATGTCTACGTATTTGGCATCCGGCCACTCTTTTTTAAACGCGGCGCGGATTTGTGTGTCGATAAACTTAAACTTAATGTCATCAGCCAGGCCAAATTTAATTTCCGGACTACTGACGTATTTGGTCAGTTGATCAACGGCTTGATTTAAGGTCATATGTTTGCGTTCAAGGTATGCCAACAATCGCAGACTGGCGTAGGCGCCATCGTCGTGGCCGTAAAAGTTATCCATGAAAAAAATGTGACCAGAGAGTTCGCCGCCAAAGGGTGAGCGAACCTCTTTCACCTTGGCTTTAATAAAAGAGTGGCCGGTCAACCACATCACTGGTTTGCCGCCGGCTTGCTCGATAGCCTCAGTCACTTGTCGCGAACAAAGGGTGTTGTAGACAATCGGGGCGCCGGGGATGAAATCCAAGACGTCTTTGGCAAACAGCGCTACAATGGTATCCATCCATAATACTTGTCCCTTTTCATCGACCACAGCCATCCGATCGCCATCAGTGTCATAGGCAAATCCCAAATCTGCCTGGTGTTTTTTCACGCCTTCAGCCAACCGGTCAAGCACTTCGACCTCGGTAGGGTCAGGTACCCCCAGCGGGAAATTGCCGTCTGGCTCACAGTTTTGCTCGATCACTTCAAGGCCGGCTTTTTTGAAAATTTGTGGGTAAAAAACGCCAGAGCCAGTGTTACAAGCGTCAACCACGATTCGCCACTTTTTATTGAGTTTGAAGTATTTATTAATCTCATCGCGGTAGGTGGGAAAAAGGTCATGATCGCGGTTTTTACCTTTACCCTCGCTAAACTTCCCTTTCTCCACCAGTTCTCGCAGGTATTGAATTTCTTCGGTGATCATGGTGTCGGAATAGCCCACTCCCAGTTTGAGACCGTTAAATTCTTTGGGGTTGTGGGAGGCAGTGATCATAGCGCCACCTTTGGTTTTAAATTCGTAGGAAGAGAAGTAAACGATTTGACTAAGACTCAAACCAAGAAAAATCGTGTCTACGCCGCCGTCGTTTAAGCCTTGAGCAAACGCTCGAGCGTATTTTTCACTGGTTAACCGGTTATCGTGGCCGACCGTGGACTCCGCGATGCGCCGCTCTTGGAGAAAGGTAGCGTAGGCTCGGCCAAGGGTGTAATACGCGTCTTCGTTGAGCTGTGTATCAACCAACCCTCGGATGTCGTACCCGCGGAAAATAGTGGGATCAATTTTTTTCACTAACCTATATGTTGGCATGTGCCCTTTCTCTTATCCCCTTACTTTATAAATTGACGGTTAAAAGATCAAGCTCCTGTCCGAGGGTGAAGAAACTCCCTGAGGTTTTGGCGGCTTGGTCAATCATAAACAATTGGTCGTGAATTTTCAGTAATTTCTCCAAAGTAAAATCTTGAGCTTGTTTTTTGAGTTTGGCAATCATGAACGGTGGCCCGGGCGGAATACTGCCATCTTTGATTTTGATGAGCAAGCGGATTTGCCGGGCCAGCATGACAAAACACATGTGTTCACCATTGGTTTGGACTGCTTGTTGCAGCAGTGTCAGTTGTTTGGGTTTGGGGGTTTTGGGGCTAAAGATGTCCAGCCACGCAAAAAGACTGTTGGTGATCTTGAAATACTTCACTTGAGCCCTGGGAAATTTTTTGAGCATTGGTTTAGTCAGTTCTCGCTTTTCCCACAAAATGACGTCCACGTTGGCGTGGCTGACGGTCTCGACCAACAGGTTTTTCCGATTGGATTTGGGGAGTGAATGGAGTTCTTCGATGACTACCAATTGTTCGGTCCCAAAAAGGCTGGTTTTTTGCAAGGCTGATTCCAGTTCGGCCGGGGTTAATTGAGTGGCGGTCACTCTGACCACGTCTTTGCCGGCCAGCTTTGCTTCTCGCGTCAGTTGGACCAAGTGGTCTCGTGACTTAACAATGTTTTCCCCATGCAGAATAATTATCATACAAAGATCATACCTTTTGACGAACTCTACTATACCACAGCCACCCCGTTTCGTTTCAACCAACCACGATGAAGACGGTACTCGGGATCAAATCTTTCCACAAAACGCCAGAAATTTTTGGAATGATCAAGCTGTTGGCGGTGAGCCAGTTCATGGATGATGACTGAGTCAATGATGGTGGGCGGAAAATGAACCAGTCGCCAATTAAAATTGAGATTGCCCACACTACTGCAACTCCCCCACCGAGTGCTCTGGGCGCGCAGAGTCAGTTTTTTGAAATCGACCCGCATTTTTCGAGCCAGTTCATGCACTCGCGGCACCAGGTAGTGGGAAGCAGTGTTTTTGAGAAAGAGGTTGAGCACGGTCTGTTTGTCTTTGCCAGTGTGCACACTGACTACCACTTTTTTGCCTTGGATAGTGACTTTGGAAGCGCCAGCGGTCGGTTGGGTCACCAATTGATAGTGTTTGCCAAACAGGTCAACCTGTGTGGCGGACAGAAAAGTATTTTTGGCTTGCGCTAAGCGAGCTTGGTGTTTGGTAATCCAGGTTTGCTGTGAATTGACAAAGCGGTGAATAAACCAGTGAGGAGTAAAACGCGGCGCGGTGACTATTGGTTGGCCGGCGGCATCTAAGCGCAAGGTGAGTCGGCGAGCACGGGGGTTAATACGGGTGCGGTATTCCATGTTTAGTTGAAGAAAGACTCGATGAACGGCAAGATTAAGCGGCTGGTATTTTGACTGTTTAAATATCGCCAGAGCCAAATATTGATGATCACGACAACCAAACCGACAAATGAATGAAACAGCTCAGTGCGCTGATCATGTGCTTTGGTGAAACCAACAGCCAGTCCCCCACTAGTCAGACCGGTAAATAACACCAGAATAAGATCATTGATAAGAAAGTTGATGTCTAGTTGGTTGTTTGATGGCAGATCGATGAGAATTAGTTTGACCGAGAGCGCGGTGGCCCAGAGAGCTTGGATGGCCAATCCCCAGATCATCGCTTTGTGAAGCCAATAGCCCAGACGAGTAAGTAACTCAACCGGTGTTTCAGTGGTATTCATGGTGATATCTATCTTACTGTGGTTGATGGTTTATACAACAGAGTAATATACGGTTTTTGTCTGGAAAAGGTATAATCAACTGACTGCCGGGGTGGCGAAATGGTAGACGCGTACGGCTTAGGACCGTATGGAGCAATCCTTGGAGGTTCAAGTCCTCTCCCCGGCACAAAAAGAGATTGGGGGTTAGTTGCTCTTTAATACTGGTAATTCTAAAAGCTCAGTGAGGTGTTTGAGTAACGCGGCAGCATCTTTGGTCCAGTTCAAATCTGCTTCAGAGTAATGAACATAGCCGAGTCCGGACCTGGCGATAACCTCTTTTTCCTCCGCTGTACGGAGAGGGGTATGTTCAACTTTTCTTGAAATTAAATCTTTACCTTGAGGTTCCTTTATAAGTTTCACCAATGTCTTTTTCCAATCAATTCCTGATGTCGATTCTGCTGAATATTTATCTGATGCAGATCGAGGAAAACCAGAGAGTACTCCAGACCTAACTTCTTTTATTCTCGCATCCTCTGATGCCGCTTGCGGAGCCATTGGCCAAGCGGCGGGATTTTGTATGAGCCACTCAGTGGGAGAAACATTTTTAGGAAAAAGGTCAAGATTTTCGTTCGCAATATTTTGGATGGCTGCAACATTCATCAACTCGAATCTGTAAGTGTTTACATACTTAACGTTTCGGTAATCAATTTTCTCTAAACGAATCTTTCCTTCAGTATGAGTTTCCAAAAGTCTTTGCAGTTCCTCATGTACTTGTAAAAATAGTAAATCTCTCATTCTAGGTCGAGGAAAATGGGATTTAACAAACATGGTTTCTGGCGCTTCCCTGCCCAGCCCAACGACGGGACGTACGCCAATAAAACCTTGAATTATATTTAAATCATTCAAATACTTTTTCAGTTGCTCGGATGCTTGGTTGTATACTCTGGTATAAATTTCTATTCCTTGAGCTGCAGTATCCAAACGATCGTCACTCCAAATTCCATCCGGTGCGTAGCCGTGCTGCTCGCGTAAATTTATTAAACTTGTTTTTAAATCCTTTACACTCGGGATATTTTTAATTTGACTAAGTGAGTTATCGGTAACTCCCTTTTCGGGGACTGAAGTTTTTTCTAGCCTTGACATAGTTTTATTCTCTCAAGTTTTTGACTCTAATTAAAGCGTTCGTGAATAAGCAAAGCGCTTTTAGGCTATAATCAATATTCATGCGTCGGTTACTTCGTGCGCTGTATCAGCACCGTTTGGCGATTTTTCTAATCGCGCTGATGATCCTCATTCGTTTTGTCAATCTCAAAAACGTGGCTTTTTTCACCTACGACAATGGCCGTGATGCGCAGGCAATTCAAGCCATTGTGGGGGGTGATCTGACATTGATCGGCCCAACCACCGGTCTGCAAGGATTCTACCTTGGTCCACTCTGGTTTTATCTGGGTGTGCCGGGGTATGTATTGAGTGGCGGCAACCCGTACGGTTTGTTGGCTTGGTACATGGCATTGGCCAGTCTGGCGGTGCCGCTGTTTTGGTGGCTGAGTAAGCTGCTTTTCTCGCGCGAGAAGAATTGGGCGCTGGTGACGTTTGTCTTGTTGTCGTTGGTGCCCGGCAGTGTCTTGGCAACGACCTTTGTGGCCAATCCAATGATTTTATTGCCGCTACTGGCTGGCACACTGCTGGCTTTTTGGCAGGCTCACCGCTCACGACTTTGGTTAATGCTCGGCTTTTTCTTATTGGGGTTGCAGCTGCAGGCTGAGTTTGCTTATGCCATTTTTTTGGTGCCGGTCGGGTTTGGCTTGATTGCTTGGGTGCGTCGCCGATTTAACGTATTCGATTACCTACTAAGCGGAGTGGCCTTTGGCGTCACGCTGCTCCCACAAATTCTTTTTGAACTGCGCCATCAGTTTCTGATGAGTCGGTTTTTATGGCAAGGTTTGACGCAGTCGAGGGGGATGTCAGTTGGTTGGGGGCAGTTTTTAGTGGCTCGCGTTCAGCAGTTATTTTGGGCCACCAACTGGCAGTTGCTGGGGAATGCGAAAGGTGCGGCTGTGGTTGGTTTGGGGTTACTCGTAGTGGCAGCTTTGGCCGGTCGAGCCTTATGGCGCAACAAAAAGGGGTTTGCGCTCGACCGTGAGGGGCTTTTTCGCTGGCGGTTGTTGTCGATTTTCGCTCTGACTCCCTATCTTGGTTTTTTATTATGGCGGGGCAATTATGGTCACTTTTTCCGGTACTATCTGACACCGCAGTTTATTGTCTTGGTGCCGTTGATAGTGTTGGGATTCAAGAACTTACTCTCATTGGGAGTTGCTTGGCCAAAACGGCTGGTTGGCTGGTTGAGTCGGGAAAGGGTAAAACTCGTTCAAGTCAGTGTGGTGACTATCATATTGAGTTTTGCTTGGCTGGAATATAGTCAGAGTGTCTTGTTTGTTAAAAATGAGGCTGGTTTAAAAACCATTGAAACGGCGGTGGCCACGGCGTTAGCTTGGCGCCAGCGCGATACCTTGTTTATCGCCGAAAAGAAAGAAACATTTTCCAGCAGTTTACTGACTTTTACCCCCAATTATTTGACTGCTCAATACGACTTTGTCACCCAGTGGCAAGCACGCAAGCTTGGTTTAGCCGTGCCGTATACCCAGGTAGAACCGGGACAAGAAGTGGTTTATGTGATTTTGGAACCAGACCATGAGGCGGCAGAAATGCGTTTCGGCGTTTGGTACGACAAGGTTCGCGATGGTCGAATCAGAATTCGCCGGCAAAAGGTCGGCATTTTGTGGCTTGAAACCTGGATGAAGCCGGCTTTTGCCGCGGAAAATGGCTTTGTGGAGTATGAGGTGCCACTCGGTGAGGAAATGGGTTGGTAAACCCCATAAAAAATCCCCGACGAGTCGGGGATTCTTTATTCTCAGAACGTAGATCCCGGTGAGAGATAACCTTCTGAGGTACTATAACTATATCAAATACGATACATACGTCAAGAGTCAAAAGCCTATAATCGGTGATTTTCACATTTTCTAGGCTATGTTACGTTTAGTGTCTGGTTTCATCTTTTACGCTAAAAGTGCCCTGGTGGTCGCTGTATGCCGTCGAAGGTCATGTAGATGACTACCGATTTTGTCAACTCGGTGGTGGGAGTGCAAGTCTCCTCGACGGCTCCAGGGCTTTAATATTGCTTGACAATTTAATTTTGTGTCCCTAGTATTTAAATTACTCCGGGTTGACAAGATTGATGGTTCTCTCCGAAGTGACCTTCGGTAGGAACAAAAGAGCCCTAGCAATAGGGCTTTTTTGATGGAAGATTTTCTTATTGGGCAAACTCTAACACATTTGTGTCATCCTCTTTCAGTTCTTTGCCCAGCTGTCGGTCATCGTAGCGCATTTCGGCCATGAACTGGTTAACGCCATCGGCCCAAGTGGGGCTGGCAGCATACTTCTCACCCACCATTTCAGTGGTAATCCGACCCTGATCAACGTAATAGGCTCTAATTTCCTTGGCTGCCCGTTCAAAACCAGCCTCGTAGCTCTCGAAATCCAGTGTCCCTTCGGAGTGAATACCAAAACCCAGGCAGTTGTGTGGGGCGTCAGAGTGAGTGTTTTTACACAAATTGCTCTCGCGCATGGCAATGGCTGGCAACAAGCGAAAGTCAAGGTTATACGTATCGGCAATCTCGACCAACCGGCGGCCGTAGTAGTCGTATGGTTGCATCGGTGAATCGTGGCGCTCCAAAAACTCAGCGACAATCACTGGTCGAGCATCTTCACTCTCGACCACTGTCTGGACTCCTTGGGCGGTAGTTTCGTCAGAATGTAAGCCTGTTGAACCTTCGGCTGAGGGAACCTCTTTTTGGTTATCAGCGCCAAAGATGGCCAGGTGTGGCTGACTGAAATAATAGACGCCGGCGATGCTCAACAGAATAACGCCGGTGGTGGCCAGTAGCCACGCATACGTTAAAAGGAGTGTTTGAAAACGGATTTTTTTCAATTTTCCCATGCACCGCAGTATATCAGGCCTCGACAAGGAGGCAAGTAAATGTTATCCTATAATAGTTGGATATATCAAGCAAAGATGCTTAAAGCCTATATTAGCATACTATCGGCTCTTCTGCTAATCCTGCTCTCTCCCCTGCCGGTAAGCGCCATGGAGGGTTTTGGCGTCCATATTCTCCATCCAGACGAGCTTTCCCTGGCCAAAGATTTCTTGCAGGATGAGTCAAATCAAGCTGAGTGGCACTATGTCACTATTCCGCTGACGCTCAATGAGCTGACTAGAGTGAGTGATTGGCAGCAATTTTTCTCACAGGCGCGCCAAGAGCAGCTTATCCCGATTATTCGCTTGGCGACTCGTTTTGAAAATGGGGCTTGGCAGATCCCAACTCGCAAGGATATCACTGATTTATTCACGTTCCTCAATCAATTTGAGTGGCCGACAAGTGAGCGCTATGTGATTGCCTTCAATGAGGTCAATCACGCGCCGGAGTGGGGCGGCAAGCTTGACCCAGTAGGTTACTCGGCTACGCTGGAGTTTGTGACGTATTGGGCGCATTCGGAAAACAAGGGGTATGTGGTCTTGCCGGCGGCGATGGATTTGGCTGCCGGGAATACTGCCACTACCCGCGAAGCCTTTGCCTATCTTGAACAAATGTATGACACCAATCCAGAGATTTTTGACTTGATTGACGTCTGGAACTCCCACTCCTATCCCAACCCGGGGTTTAGTTCGGCGCCAACTTATGGCGCCAAAAACTCGGTGCGCGGTTTTGTACATGAACTGGCGTGGCTCAAACAAAAAACCGGCCGTGATTTTGAGACCTTCATTACTGAGACTGGTTGGGTGAATACCCCATACACTTCTCGCTGGTTGACTCAATACTATCTGTATGCCCTCCAGCACGTGTGGTCCCATCCGCAGGTAAAGGGCGTGACACCGTTTTTACTCAAAGGTGATCCCGGACCGTTTTCACAGTTTGGTTTTATTGATCAGAACAACCAGCCAACCGCCCAATACAATGCGGTCAAAGAAGCGTTTAAGCGCTTGCGCGAACAGTCATAATTCCTCAAGACTTGTGGTATAGTTTGGTGTACCCGCGGGTGTAGCTCAACGGTCAGAGCTTCAGTTTTCCAAACTGATGACGAGGGTTCGACTCCCTTCACCCGCTCCAAAAGTAGCAGAAGTAAATAGAAAAAAGGTCAGGAAATTACCTTTATGACCGAAATTGTTACTCAGACACAGGACTTTAATAAACTGAAAACTGCTTACTTTTCTGACTTTGCCAAATCACACTTAAGTGCATTTCGTCCTCATTACCGACAAGGTGAAACACTGGGAAAAAGGCCAGAAGTATGGAGGAATGTTTCTGAGCACTGTCTTGTGGCAGGCGTACTGGCTGATATTTTGGCTGATGAACTCCATTTGCCTGAAGATCAAAAGAGTGTAGTGGTCAAAGCAGCGATTATGCATGACTGGTTTAAGAAACACGAACTAACCACGCAACAAGCAGCAAGTAAGGAAGGAACACTTTCTCTGCAAACCATTGCTGAAATTAAAGAAAAAAACGATCAAGCATTACAAGCAATGGGAGTGCCGCCAGATATTATTGCTTTAACGGGAGTCAATACCCCGGAAACACCGGCAGGTCCACAAAGACTTTCTGAAAAAATAATTTGGTACGTTGATGCGATACTTTTAAATACAGAACTTATGCCTATTGAGCAACGCTTTGACGATTCAGAGCGTGGGTGGGATGGCACCAAAGAAGATCCAGTAAGAGCAGTAAGAAATAATGCTTTTAGTAATTTGTATAGAGCACAATATGGTGGAAAATCTCTCTATGAAGTGCAACGAGCACTTGGAGGTAAAATTGGGGCTGAATTTGCACAAAGAATGGGATACCAGGGAGATATAAGCCAACTACCACTTTTCTTAAGAGAAAAGCTGGTAGAGAGGATTAAAAGTAAAGCCCCTGTAAGTTCTTAAAAGTGTCAGCAACTAACCACCAACTCGAGCAGCAAAAAGTTATAAATCAAATTGCACAACAAATTAGTAATAATTCACTTAATTTCAGCACTGTTTCTATAGTTGAAGATTATGCAAAAGATTCTCGAATTTGCCTGACGAGCGTCCACTTTCCGCATCGTTACCTTGTTGATCAAGTTCAAAGAGAATTAATTAAGCCATTGCGGAAAATTGAGCCTGGTTTCTATTACTACCCAAGTGATAGTCTCCACATGACTGTCAAAAACATTCGGGTTGTTAACGATCCTCCACACTTTAACGAAGAAGACATTGGAACTGCTGTCAAGATTTTTAGCGAAGTTATTCCGCAGCACAAAAAATTCAAGGCCTACTTTTACAGGTTATTACTTTTTCCGAATAACCTAACCTTAATTGGTACGACTGATGAAGAATTAGATCGCATCATTTTTGATCTTGACCAAAAACTCAAAGCAAAAAGTATTCCTGATGACAAGATTTACGCAAATTCTCGGTATTTTTTCAGTAACATAACTTTGGCAAGGTTTAATAATGCACCTTCAGAGGAATTTATGCGTAAGGTCGAAGAATTATCAACTTCTTTACGATTTAAACCTTACGAGGTTAGTTCGGTGACCCTTTTAACCTGTAATGCCGTTTTTCAAAACAAGCGTATTCGAGGAACTTGGCAGTTAAAATAAAGATAATCTTTTTCCACCCTCAACGCGTTTTTGGTTGGCGTTATACTAATGGGAGTTTGTTACTATCTCTCGTTTTATGTGTTAAGACCAGGTATTAAAAAGGAATCAGTCTTTTAAGGGGCACCATGAAACTACCGCTTCATTCAGCGATGACTAATCAAGAGCTGGGAGAGCTTTTTTCCTTTATTGCTCAAGTCTTGAATTTGCGTCCTAGCAATCGTTACCGCGCGCGGGCGTATGAGGAAGCCAGTGATGTTATCAGCCATCTCCCCTATCAGCTACATGAGCGAATCATGGAGCTACAAAGATCAGGGACGGTCGCTGAAGCGAAGGAAAAGTTATATCAGCAATTAGAAGCCCTGCCAGGAATTGGTGAATCAATTGCCCGCAAATTGATTGAACTGCTGACCACTGGTGCCATCACCGCTTTTCAGCGCTACGTTAAAGATTTGCCGGGCGGAATGTACGCACTGATGAAGATTCACGGCCTTGGCGCCAAAAAAGCGTATACATTGGCCAAACAATTTAACTTGACCAACTCGAAAACCGCTGTGCTGGAACTGTTGACCAAGGCCAAGCACGGACAGATCCAAGGCCTGACTGGTTTTGGTGAAAAGAGTGAACAACAGTTGATCACGATTTTGGCAGAACAACATCACAAAGCCCGCATTCCACACGCGAAGGCTCTCAAAGTGGCCAAGCAAATTGAAGCAGTTTTAAAGAAATCTAAACTGGTAACAAAAGTGGTTTTTTTAGGCAGTCTGCGGCGCGGCAGTGAGACTGTGGGTGATATTGACATTGGTGTGGTGGCCAAAGATCCGAAAAAAGTGGTTGATTATGTAGTGAAACATTTGTCAACGCTGGAACGCGTATTGGTGGCAGGAGGGAATTTGTTAAGCATCATTGTCACTCACGGTTGGCAGGCAGACATTAAGTTTGCCCCCATTAGTGAATGGGGCAGTTTTATTCAACATTTCACCGGCGACAAAGTGCATAATATTGCCCTGCGTGAGTTGGCCATCAAGCAAGGCTTGTCACTGTCTGAGCACGGGATAAAAGTGAAGAAAACCGGTCAGTTAAAAAAGTTTAAAACCGAGCAAGCGTTTTACCAGTTTTTGGGGTTAAAATTAATTCCGCCCGCCGAGCGGATCGGTGGTGAAGAACTGGAAAAATACCAGGCGAAATAAACACTCGCGCAGTGTAAAATAACTGATAGCGAGTATGGAGAAAACAGTCGCTTTTGATACACCAGTTCTCTCTCGGTCACTGCGAATTATTTTCAAAATAATTTTTGTCTGGTCGGTCTATCATCTGTATCGGGATATCTCGACAGATATTTTGGGGATTCATAACCGCTTTGTGGACTTCGCCCATCGGCAATATCCAGGTGTTAGATGGTGTGCGTCGTATTGTAAGTACACCACCTTCCCGCCGGAAATTTTTAACATTGTGGCCATTTATACTGTCTTGAAGCGAGACAGAGCAGGTTTGTTGGGTGTGGCTGTACTCTTGTCACTCCCGTTGTGGCTGTTTGTGTATTTAAACGGTGGCCAAGGACCAATCTTTGGCATGGGAGGGTAAAGATGACTTTTCCAGCACAAGTTTTTTTATTGTTTTTTGCAGTCGTTAATTTCTTTATTTTCTTAAAAGCTTTTTACGAATGTAAAACCAAGCAGAATGCCTTTGGCTTGACGCCGCGACTAACCCTGATCGGGGCTTTTGTGTGGGGGGATGCGGTGATCTTTGGTTTGTTTTGGACCTTGGTCTCGATCGTGGTGCTGTTCCTGAATGATTGGCTTTTGTTTTGGCTGATCATGTCGCTTTTTTGGGTGGTGCGAAGTGTAGGTGAAACGATCTATTGGTTCAATCAGCAGTTCTCTACCCTTGATCGCAACCCGCCCAAGCACATGAAAGGTTACTCGATTTTTCAAAATGACTCGATTTGGTTTGTCTACCAAATCATTTGGCAGTGTGTGACCGTAGTCTCACTGGTGTTTGCCGTTTACTTTGGTTGGTTATGGTTACAGAGCCTCTAATTTGCTTTAATAGTTACTGTTTATGATCGATCAGCTGGCTATTTTTTCACTCAGTTTATTAGGCTTGTGGCTCGGGGCTGATTTTATTACTAAAGGAGCTTTGGGGTTGGCTCGCTTGTTTGGTTTAAGCGAGAGTTTTATTGGTATGACCCTGCTGGCATTGGGGACCAGTTTTCCAGAAATTATGGTGGCGCTGGCCGCGGCCCGTGAGCAAGCGGCAGGGACACCTACCTCTGGCATTGTGATCGGTAACGTGATTGGTGCCAACATGAGTTTGATGGCCCTGGTATTAGGAGCAGTAGGATTGATGGGGGTGATTACTATTTCCCGACAAAAAATGCGGGTTCAAGGAACAGCCTTAGTAGTTTCCACTGGTTTATTTTTGTTGTTTGCTGGCGATGGGGTGATTAACCGAACGGAAGGCATAGTTTTTCTGGTGATGTATGTGCTGTACCTGTTTTTCTTGAACATGAGCAAGCGAAATGGACTCAAACCCCCCGGTAAAAAACAGCCGTTGGCGAAATTATTGTTTCTGTTGGGAATAGGCGTTATGGTGATTGGAGAAGCTTCACACTATGTGATCGAGTCAGGAGTGAACATTGCCGCTGGCTTGGGAGTGGATCAGTTGGTGGTCGGCGCTCTCTTGTTGGGGGTCGGTACGACCTTGCCGGAATTGACGATTGCCATTCGGGCCTCGCTGAAAGGATCAAATCAACTCTCGCTTGGTAACTTAGTGGGCAGTAACGTGGTTGATATTTTATTGGTACTGGGTTTAGGGGCACTGATTACTGACTGGCAGATCGAAGCCAGAGTGGTGCAGTTTGACCTCCCCTTTTTGCTGTTGAGTATGATGGTGGCCTCACTATTTATGATGTCGCGCGGTAAATTAGTGAGACGGGAAGCCGCGTTATTGTTGTCGTTGTACGCAGTGTACGTGGCGCTCAAACTGATGGGCTGGTAAATGAAAAACTGGCAGTGGTTAAGAACTGACCCCGAGTTAAAGAAAAAACTGTTACTGCGCGAGCAAGTAATTGATTTACTGCGTCAATTTTTTAAGACGCGGCAATTTCATGAAGTCGAAACGCCGCTGATGTGGCCGGTGCCCAGCGCCGAACCATATTTGGAAGTGTTTGAAACCGAACTCCTCTCCCCCACCCGTCCGCCCCAAAAAATGTATTTGCTTACCAGCCCTGAATACGCGCTCAAGAAATTGATCGCCGGCGGCCTGGGCAATATTTTTCAAATCACCAAGGCTTTTCGCAACAATGAAGGAATCAGTAACAAACATAATCCGGAGTTTACGATCTTGGAGTGGTATCGAGTAGAAGCTGATTACGCTCAGTTGATGACCGATTGTGAGCAGTGGTTGGTGGAGTTAGTGAAAAAAATTCACGGCACCAATCAATTGGTGTATCAAGGAAAAAAATATGATTTCACTCCCCCCTTTATTTGTTTGAGTGTAACGGAGGCTTTTTGGCAGACCCTTGGCCTATCGGTTGACCAAGTAACCTCAATTGATGCTCTTAAATCGAAAGCACTTGAGCTTGGTTACCAAGTTGGCGAGGAGGCTAACTATGAGCATGTTTTTAATCAACTCTTTCTCAATCGGGTTGAGCCAATGATCGCTGAGCAAACCAAACCAGTCATTCTCTACGACTATCCAGTGGAACTACCAAGTTTGGCCCGCAAGAAAGCCAGTGACCCGCGGTTTGTCGAGCGGTTTGAATTGTATGTGGCTGGCTTGGAATTGGGCAATGCTTTTAGTGAGCTGACTTATCTAAAAGAACAAAAAGAACGCTTATTGGCTGATCTTGCTTTGCGTAGGAAACTAGGCAAGAAAGCATTTCCCATCGATCAGGAATTCATCGAAGCGCTGGAAGCCGGTTTACCACCCACCGCGGGGATGGCCATTGGTGTTGACCGGTTGGTGATGCTGTTGGCCGATACGGCCCAAATTTCAGACACGCTCTTTTTTCCGTTGGCTGTATAATGCTCGCTTATGGCAAAACTTAAGGCAGGCAACATCAGTAAGGGTATTTATGTTTTGCATAATGGTCAACCGCACTACGTGGCCAAGACCCAGTTTGTCTCTCCCGGCAAGGGTTCGGCCTTTACTCGCGCTCGTCTGCAAAACTTGAAATCGGGTGCCACGATTGATTTTGTGTTTAAGTCACATGACAGCGTGGAAGAGATTGACGTCGAATCCAAAGAGATGCAGTTTTTATACCTTGGCGATGATGAAGTAGTGTTTATGGATCCCAGAAGTTTTGAACAAGTGAGTGTGCCGACAGCGCTCTTGGACGGCAAAGAAAAGTTTCTCGTACCAGAACTGAAAGTCTATGTTCAGTTTTACCAGGAGAAACCAATTGGAGTGAATTTACCACCAAAAGTAGAGATGGTGGTTGAACAGGCTGAGGAAGCAGTGGCCGGTGATCGCCAAACAGCCGGTAAGAAAACCGTCACGATGGAAACCGGTTTAACGGTGCAAGTGCCGCTGTTTATCAAAAAGGGCGATCACCTGGTGATTGATGTGGACAGCGGCTCCTACGTTTCCCGAGCAAATTAAGTTTCAACTTGACAAGCTTCTTGCGGTATAATTCAAAAGTGAATAGTTAATAGCGTCTAGATTCTGTTAACTTTTAACTATAAACTATCCACTTACTTGGGTCCGTAGCTCAGTCGGTTAGAGCGACAGCCTTTTAAGCTGTGCGTCGTGGGTTCGAGTCCCACCGGACTCACCTAATAAGCAGTTGATCCTTCCTGGCTTTTCCGCCATAATAGTAGGTAACTCATGGCAGACGGGGTAAAACATTTTCTCTATCTTCTTCCAGACGTAGCGTACGCAGTTGAGCTGGTACCGAATAAAGACGGTAATGGCTATATCATTCGCGACTACTTGCAGGTTAATGGTGAATTCATGGATGACAACCTCATTTTGCCCGAGAGCATGGAAAAACTGGCTGATAAACTCCAGCCACAGGCCTATGATCTGATTTTACCGGATTTTCTGTTTACCAATACGGTAGTCAATGTCGAAAAGACTGGCGAAGAAGCTGTTAAAAGGTATCTTGATGAAGAATTAGTGCCAAGTTTAGCACTTTCAGCTGAGACGCACGGCATCCAAAGTTTTGTTTTAACCGAACACAAAGGCACGGCCAAAGTACAACTTTCTGCCTTGGAATACAGTGTTTTAGACCCAGTGCGAGAAGCGCTCAACGGCGACCATGGTCCAAGTATTAAGAATATTTATCCGTTAAGCTGGATCCTCAAATCACTCATTTCCCTGGAACCCTCTATCAGTATCGTTCAAATGGGCGGCAACCTCTATCTGGCCCAGCACTATATCGGTGTCGATCAAGCTAATATGGCCAGTGCAGAAGATGCGGAAAAATTGGTTGAGACAGTCAAGACACTCAAAGGGGCCGAACCAAGCATCCAAACTCTTTATCTCCTCTCCAGCGTTTTGGTAGAGAGTAAATTAAAAGATGGTTTAAAAGCCACTGTCCCTCTTCAGCAACTGGCCAGCGACAGTGAAGAATCGGAAATGCCCTCGTATGTCAAACAAATCATTGAGGCGGGCGCCAAGACACTGTCAGTTGCGGATTACAAAGTGCCTGTGTTTATAATGGGTACTGGTGTTGTTCAGTCAACCGCTGTAGTGAAACAAAAGGAAGCGATGAAAAAAGACGAAAAACCAGTCGAAACAACCTTGCCTACCCCGACTGAAGTCGGCACAGAGCCGGAGACCGCACCGTCGGCCGCCAACGAGCCAAAGCTAGAGTTTGCCACGGCGCCAACAGCACCGACTACTCCAACAACAACTGAAAAACCAGCTGAAGAGAAGTCAACTGAGAAAGCAGAAACCACGACTGAGCCAGCCGCGGTGGATTTGGCGCAGTTTTCCAGCCATGATGAAACGGTAGAGCCGGCGGCGGAAACAGAAAAAGTGACTGAGGAAAAACCTGAAGCGATCAAGCCCACCATGAAGAAAGCAGAGCCGGTAGCACCAGCTCCAATTATCCCGCCCAAAAAGCCGGTTATCAAAAATGAGCGTGGAGTGAACAGCATGGTACGGATGATCGTCATTGGTTTAATCAGCTTCTTTGTGACGGTAGGCATTGGGTTGGGCATCGGTTTAGGTTTATTGAGTTTTACTCGTTCAAGCACCACTGAACAAACAGTTGAGCCAACGCCGACTGCTGAAGTGACCACTGAACCCACCCCCACCCCTATTCCAACCCCAGCCGTCAATCGGGCTGATCACCAAGTGCTGGTGGTGAACGCGACCACTCAAGCTGGCTATGCCAGTGAAATTGCTGAAAAATTGGAAACAGCTGGTTTTGCAGACGTCACAGCCCAAAATGCCAAAGGTGATTATGAACCGGGCAACTATGTGTTGCTGGCGGAAGATGATCCAGCATTGGTGTCAGTGTTGAGTGAAGATACGGGTTTAACACTGGCGTTTGCGGAAGGAAAAGCAGTAGAAGACGCTGCTGAGGCGTACACGATTGTGATAGTATTGGCACAGTAGCTTGAAAATATCTCTTGCGCACTTGAGAGAGCGCAGGATATAATCAAGATTATCCTTTTTGTTTTTATTTAACATCATCGAGCACAACACTTAGAAGAAAGACAATGGCGAGCGAGTTACATATTTCTATTTCAGCTGAACGAGTGTTTTCTTTGGGACCGCTGAATATTTCCAACTCAATTTTGACCAGCCTGATGGTCTCCGCCCTCCTCATCATCGGTTTTTTGGTAGTCAGTTCATTGGCACGCCCGTCGATGAAGAAGCCGCACCCGCTGCAAAATATCTTTGAGTATATGATTCAAGGTTTTTACCGATTGATTCAGGGCATAACGGGTGACCATAAAAAGACCCGTTTGTTTTTGCCTTTTTTCATGACCTTCTTTTTGTTTATCTTGGCCAACAACTGGTTTGGTTTAGTTCCCGGGGTGGGTACGATTGGGTTCCGTGAAACAGAAACAGGCACTGAGCAAATGGTGCTATTGCAACATGAAATTAAGACACCAGTTGCTCTGGCAGCAACTGCCACTGCTCAAGCGCCGGCCGAAGAAGCTCAATTAGAAAACAATCTGGTTGAAACAGAGGACGCTGGGGGTGAGCTGGGAATTACGGAAGAAGCACAAGCAAATCCAGAAGAGCATCAAACGAGCATTTTTATCCCCTACTTTCGTGCTGGGACCGCTGATCTAAACACCACCATTGCCTTAGCCCTCTTTACCATGATCATGGTGCAGGTGATAGGAGTGAAGTATCAAGGCTTGGGCTATTTCAAAAAGTTTTTTGATCTGCGTAATCCGATTATGTTCTTTGTTTCGATTTTGGAAACGGTGTCAGAAGTGGCGAAAGTCCTGTCATTCTCATTCCGGTTGTTTGGCAATATTTTCGCCGGCGAAGTGCTCTTAGTGGTGGTTGGTTCGCTCATTCCTTTGATAGCGCCGATGCCATTTTATGGTTTGGAAATTTTTGTGGGCTTGATTCAAGCGCTGGTGTTTGCCATGTTGGCCGTGGTGTTTTTCACCCAGGCCAGCGCCAGTCACGAGGGAGAGCATTAAAGTGAGAAGTAAAAGTACAAAGTTAAGAGTTAAAAAGTAATAGTAAAAAGGAGCAAACTATGTATACAGAACTCGCCATCGGTCTAGTGATGGGTTTTGGGATGATCGGTCCGGGTATCGGCATCGGTTTCTTGGTCGGTAAAGCGCTGGAAGCCATTGGTCGTAATCCGGAAGCCATTAGTAAAATCCAGACCAACATGATTCTTGGTTTGGCTTTCACGGAAGCCATCGCTATTTACGCGCTGGTCTTCGCTCTTATTTTGAAATTCGTGCAATAAAGGAGACCCATGGATATTCAACTACCACAATTACTCTTTCAGATTGTGAACTTCTCAGTGGTGCTGGGGGCGGTAGTGTACTTACTGTATAAACCGCTGATGAAAATTCTTGATGAGCGAGCTGACCGAGTGGCCCAAAGTCTGAAAGAAGCGGAAGCGGCAGAACTGGAAAAAGAGAAACTGCAGGCTTTTAAAACCAAAGCCAAACGCGAAGCAGAAAAAGAGGCAGCGCAGATTTTGGAGGAAGCGAAAAAGTTGGCCGCCAAGCGCAGACAGGAATTGGCGACTGAGACGAAAGAAACACTCACCAAAGAAATGCAGAAAGCCGAAGCGCGCTGGCAGACCGAAAAACAACAGATGACTGCCAACATGAAAAAACAGCTGGTGGAAAGTGTGATTCAGGTGAGCGGCATGGTCATCGGTAAAAAATTGGACAAGAAAACGAGCGAAAAATTGATCGCTCAGGGTTTGGAGGAAGCGCTACGTAGTCTATAAATGGAAAGAGGAACATGCTGAAGGTTATTGTTACCACGGCCACACCATTGGAAAAAGGGTTGACTGAGAAACTGAAGGCCGCCATGAACAAAAAGCATGGTCGTGAATTAGAGTTTGTCTTTGCGGTCGAGCCAAGTGTGATTGGCGGAATTCGCGTAGTGGTCGGTTCGAAGGCAGTTGACGCGACGGTGGCCGGTAAATTGGCCCAGGTTCGCAAACAATTATTGGCTCAACTTGAGAAGTAAGTATGGCAAAAAAGAAAGTAGTGCAAAAAACCAGCCAAAAAGCCGCGTCGGCCAAAAAACCAGCTGCACGCAAAGCAACACCGGCTTTATTTGAGCTTCCCTCACTCGTTCGATCAGTGAAACTGGCAACATCAGTTGAATCAGTCGGTGAGATCATGGCTTATGCAGACGGCGTGGTCCAAGCTTCGGGACTGGATGATTTACAAGCTGGTGAGATCGTCGATGTTGGCGGGAAACGTTTTGGTTTGGCTTTGAACTTGGGTGAAACCTCAGTGGGGATTGTGGTGTTGGGCGACCCGATGGATATCAGGGTTGGTGACAGTGTGGCCCGCACTGGTCGTGTGCTCTCCGTGGGGGTGAGTGACGCCATTGTTGGTCGAGTGGTTGGCAGTTTAGGTGAATCGTTGGATGGCCGTGAGCCAGTGTTAGTTGATAGATACATGCCACTGGAGAAGATTGCGCCAGGGGTGATTACTCGTCAATCAGTGACGGTGCCACTCCAAACTGGAATTAAGGCGATTGATGCCATGATTCCGATTGGCCGTGGTCAGCGTGAATTGATCATTGGTGATCGTTCGACCGGGAAAACCGCCATTGCTTTAGGCACGATTCTCAATCAAAAAAAAGAGAACGTCATTTGTGTTTATGTAGCGGT
Source organism: Candidatus Pacebacteria bacterium GW2011_GWA1_46_10 (assembly GCA_001002135.1). Classification (GTDB taxonomy): domain Bacteria; phylum Patescibacteriota; class Microgenomatia; order UBA1400; family PJMF01; genus UBA10119. Next base: position 548,636 of record LCLP01000001.1, on the reverse strand, counting down.
TGGTCAGAAACGGGCAGCCATTGCTCAAACCATGAAAATTTTAGAAGACAATGGCGCGATGGATTACACCATTATTGTTTCGGCTAGTGCTTCAGTCAGTGCTGCCGAGCAATTCCTCGCCCCCTATACCGGTTTGGCTGTCAGCGAATACTTTTTGGACAAAGGCAAAGATGTCTTGATTATTTATGATGACTTATCAAAACATGCCCAAGCCTATCGGGAAATCTCGCTCCTATTGAAACGTCCCAGTGGTCGTGAAGCGTATCCGGGTGATATCTTCTATCTGCACTCTCGTCTCTTGGAGCGGGCGTGTCGGCTGAATAAAGATTATGGCGGCGGGTCGATTACGGCGCTGCCAATTATTGAAACCCAAGCCAACGACGTTTCCGCCTATATTCCCACGAACGTCATTTCCATTACCGACGGTCAGATTTACTTGGAAGCTGACCTGTTTAACGCCGGCATGAAGCCGGCCATTAACGTTGGTTTGTCGGTTTCTCGGGTCGGTAGCTCCGCTCAGCTGAAGGCTGTCAAACAGGTAGCCGGTACGATGAAACTCGATTTAGCTCAGTTTCGCGAACTGCAAGCTTTTGCTCAATTTAGTTCTGACCTTGATGAACGCACCAAGAAAACTTTAGATCGTGGTACTCGAGTAAACGCGGTGTTGAAACAAGGTTGGGACAAACCATTGGGTTTTGAAGAACAAGTGGTGGTGATCTTTGCCGCTGTCAACGGCCATTTAGATGCTGTGCGCGAAGAGGCCATCCAACAATGGGAAGAGGCTTATTTGGAATACATGCACGTGGCCAAACAACCACTCCTTAATGAAATTATTGCCGAGCAGAAACTGAGCGATCAGCATATCGAACAGTTACATAAAGCAGTCACAAGCTTTAACGCTCTGAAGAGTGATTTGATGATCAAGACCGAAGAAGAGAAAGAAACCGCCAATGTCAAGTGAACGCCAAGTTAAACGCCGCATCAACACTGCTCAAAACATCGCCAAGATTACTAAGGCGATGGAGATGGTAGCGGCCAGCAAGATGAAGCGAGCTCAAGATCAAGCTATCGCCGCGCGTCCCTACTCCCGGGCATTGTATGATTCAATCGTGACCGTGGCGCAAGTTTCCGGTGTCAGTGACCACCCTCTCCTTTCAGTCCATACCATCGGTTTTCCAGTCATGTGTGTGATCGGCACTGATAAAGGTTTGTGTGGGGCGCTGAATACCAATCTGGCCAAAACCCTACTTACTTGGCGCAACGAGCATCGGGACGGCCAAGTAGTGGCGGTGGGTAAAAAAGCGGTCTTGTTGGCCCGCAATCTCGGTATGACGGTGCATGCGCAGTTTACTGACTTACCCGACCATTTGACTTTTAAAGATATTTTGCCAGTGGTGACGCTGATCTTGAATGGTTTTAAAGAACAGCATTTCCGCTCGGTGGAAGTGTTGTACACCGATTTTATTAACACCTTGTCGCAGCGACCAAAGCAAGCAATTTTGTTACCGCTCACCCAAGCATTGCAAGCTACTTTGACCAAAGAAAAACAGGTGACACTGCCGCCAAAACCCTATGTATTTGAACCGGGCGCCAAACAAATCTTGGAGTATTTACTCCCCTTCTACCTGGAAAATACGTTGTTCCACGCTTTTCTAGAAGCGAAGGCGAGTGAACATAGTGCTCGGATGGTGGCCATGAAGAACGCCAGTGACAACGCAGCTGAACTAGTCGACGAGTTACGTTTGATTTACAACAAAACTCGTCAGCAAAGTATTACGAGCGAGCTATTGGATATTGTTTCGGCCACCATGGCGCTTAATTAGAGAAATTAAAAGTTAATAGTTAAAAGATAAAAGTGAACGGTTGGTAGTTAAAAAATTCTTTAAACTTTAAACTATTAACTTTAGACTTAATAATTATGGCAAAACAAATACGCACCACCGGCACAGTAGTGAGCATTGTTGGGCCAGTCGTCGATGTACGATTTACCGATAAGTTGCCGGAGATTTACAACGCTCTAACGATTGATCGGGGTGAATTAGGGCTGTTGTATCTGGAGGTTGAGCAACAAATCAGTCACACCAAGGTCCGCTGTATTGCGTTGGGTCCGACCGATGGTTTGACTCGCGGTGAAAAAGTGACTGATACTGATGCCCCCATCACGGTGCCGGTCGGTGAGGTGACGTTGGGTCGTCTCTTTAACGTCGTCGGCCAAGAAATTGATAATAAAGGTAAGGTGAAGGCTACCCAGTTCTCTTCGATTCACAAGGTTGCTCCTCCATTAATAGAGTATGAAACCAAAGCTGAAATGTTGGAGACGGGCATTAAAGTCATTGATTTAATCGCGCCGTTTTCCAAAGGTGGTAAAGTCGGTGCGTTTGGTGGGGCAGGGGTGGGAAAGACGGTGATTATTCAAGAATTAATTCGCAATATCGCCGAAGAACACAAAGGTCACTCAGTTTTTGCTGGTGTTGGAGAGAGAACGAGAGAAGGCAATGATTTGTATAACGAAATGAAAGATTCTGGAGTGTTGAGCAGCACGGTGATGTGCTTTGGCCAAATGAATGAGCCGCCAGGCAACCGTCTGCGGATTGCTTTGACGGCGTTGACGATGGCGGAATACTTCCGTGACGAGAAACACGAAGACGTGTTGTTCTTTATTGATAATATCTTCCGGTTTTCCCAGGCAGGCAGTGAAGTATCGGCACTGTTGGGCCGGATCCCATCGGCCGTCGGTTATCAACCGAACTTGGCCACTGAAATGGCAGCGCTCCAAGAGCGGATTGCCTCTACGCGCAAGGGCTCGATTACCTCGATCCAAGCCATTTACGTGCCGGCCGACGACTACACTGACCCAGCGCCGGCAACGACCTTTGCGCACATTGACTCGACGATCAACCTTGACCGTCGATTGTCAGAGCAGGCTTTGTTCCCGGCCGTCGACCCACTCGCCTCAGGTTCGAAGATTTTGACACCGGAGATTGTGGGCGAGGAGCATGCCCGGGTGGCCCGCGGCGTGCAGAGCGTACTACAGCGTTATAAAGAATTGCAGGATATTATTGCTATCTTGGGCATTGACGAACTAAGTGATGAAGACAAGCGAATCGTGGCTCGGGCCCGTCGAATCCAACGTTTTCTCACCCAACCGATGTTCGTCGCTGAACAGTTCACTAATGTACCGGGAAAATATGTCTCCATTGCGGAAACTATTCGCGGTTTTGCTGAGATTTTGCAAGGCAAGCACGATGACTTGCCGGAACAAGCCTTTTACATGGTTGGCACTATCGACGAAGCGGTTGAAAAAGCCAAGAAAATCTAAACTATGAGATCATTCCCGTTGCACATCGTCTCTCAAGACAAAGAAGTGCTGTCGACTGAGGTTGAGTCGGTCACTATTCCCACCGGTGAGGGTGAGATTACTGTGTTGTATAAACATGTACCACTCTTTACCAAAGTAACTACCGGTCAGTTGGTATATCGCACGAGTGGTGAAGAAGTATCAGTGGTTGTTTCCAATGGGTTTGCCAATGTGGCCCCATCAGGAGCGGTGACGGTGTTGGTTGACAGTGGTGTCTTGGCTCGCGATATCAGTGTGGAAAAAGCGGAAGCCGCTATTCAAGCCGCTCATGAAACGATGAAGAAAACTCGTGATCAACGCGAACTATTGTTAGCTGAGGCCTCGCTCAGACAAGCAATGATGGAGGTCAAAGTGGCCCAAAAGACCCGTAAAACCCGCATTTGACCTCTGGATTTTCTCAAGTAATTTCCCCTTGCCTGTCGTCAAAAACCCTCTATACTAACCCCATCCTCCAGTTTTTGTGTCGGAGGATATTCTTTTGTAAGCACAAATAAAGGGGCAATGATGGACAAAGTCCAGTTGACGCAAGAGGGTTTGGAGGAGCTAAAGAGTGAACTCCAACAACTCAAAAAAGAAAAACTCCCTCAGGTAATCGAACGGGTGTCGGCTGCTCGTGAACAGGGCGATCTATCTGAAAACGCCGACTATCACGCGGGTAAAGAAGAGCAGAGTTTTATCGAGGCCAGAATCAGTGAGATCGAAGATATTTTGGCTCACGCCACCGTGGTCAAGAATACCAACACTCACTCACAGGTTGGGATTGGTTCTCGAGTAGAAGTTTATATCGAGGGCAAGGTTGGCAAAACCTTTACTTATGAAATCGTCGGTGAGTTTGAGGCTGACCCAGAGGAAGGGAAGGTTTCGGCTGTTTCGCCTTTGGGTAAGGCTTTGCTTGGCAAGAAGAAGGGTGACAAAGTTACGGTCGAAGCGCCGGCGGGTAAAGTAGTGTACGTCATTAAAAATATTAAGTAAAAAAGAAACACTCAAGCTGAATCCCCGCCACAAGGCGGGGTTTTTACGTTTATAATAAGAAATCAGAGGAAATATGACTGATAATCAATCACTTCACTGGGCTGACAAAGCAGCCAAAGACGTTTTTGCCTGGCAGAAGAAGCTGGGCAAAAAAATCGATCAGTTGCATGTCGATGACATGAAAACTCCCTCAGGGAGGGTACACACCGGGTCATTGCGGGGAGTGGTGTTGCATGATGTGATTGCCAAGGTACTCCAAAAAAGCTCCAACCAAAAGATAATCAGTACGTATGTTTTCAACGATATGGATCCGTTGGATGGGCTGCCTCACTACCTTGATCGAGTCGAGTACGAGCCACAAATGGGCAAACCACTTCATCGCATTCCGGCTCCCCCACTAGAACAGTCAGGAATGGAGTTGGCAAAGACTTCGGACGAAGAAAAAAAGCGATTTCAAGCCGCCAAGACCATGGCCCAGTTTTATGCCCAGGATTTTATCAATGCTTTCAGGAAACTTGATTGCGACCAGGCAATTGTCTGGAGCCATGAACTGTATGAGTCAGGTCAAATGGATGAGGTAATTCGACTGTCTTTGGATAACGTCGATAAAATCAAGAAAATCTACAAAGAGGTAGCTGACTACGAACTGCCGGCCAAATGGTATCCTTTTCAAGTTATTTGTCCGCAGTGCGGTAAGATTGGTACCACTTTGACAACTGACTGGGATGGCAAGCAGGTGACGTTTGAGTGTCAGCCGCATAAAGTGGTTTGGGCCGAGGGGTGCGGCTATCAAGGCAAGATCAGTCCATTTGGCGGCACCGGCAAGCTGTTGTGGAAAGTTGACTGGCCGGCCCATTGGCAAGTGATGGGGGTGACGGTGGAGGGTGCAGGCAAAGATCATAGTTCAGCCGGTGGTTCACGGGACATGGGTCGAGCGATTATTGAGCAAGTGTTTGAGCGACCAAATCCATTTGATATTCCCTATGAGTTTATTTTGGTCCGAGGGGCGAAAATGAGTTCCAGCAAAGGGGTTGGCACTTCCGCCAGAGAGTTTGTGCGGCTTTTCCCGCCACAAATCGGTCGCTTCCTTTTCTTAAACAAACACTACAATCAAGTGATTGATTTCGATCCAGGTGGCATGGCCATGCCGGACTTGTTTGATGAGTACGACCAAGCGGCCAGAATCTATTGGCAACAAGAAGAGGGAGACCAGCGAATGGCCAGGGCGTTTGAACTGTCCCAATCCGGGGGGAAAGTGCCGAAAGCTCACTTTTTACCTCGTTTTCGGGATGTGGCACTGTGGATGCAACATCCAGAGCTTGATTTACTCAAACAATTTACTGAGCTTAAGGGCTCACTGTTGACTAAAACGGAGCAAGCTCTGCTTGAAGAACGCCGTCGATACGCTCAGATCTGGGTTGATCAGTATGCGCCGGCAGAGTTTCAATTGACCTTTAGACCTGACCAAACACCCACTCTTGAACTCACTACTGAAGAGAAACAGTATCTGCAGGCGGTTGAGAAGTTGATCAATCGTCAGTCCTGGCAGCCCGAAGCCTTGCAACAAGCCTTGTTTGACTTGGCTAAAAGTTCACTTGGGGCAAAGCAGGGTTTTCAGGCAATTTATAAAGCTTTTTTGGGAAAAACCGCTGGTCCTCGAGCAGCTTGGTTTTTACTGAATATCCCAGTGAAAGAACGTCAAGCTCGAGTAAAAGAGTTGACAGGAAAGTAGCAACAGGATGACACTCCCCGCTCGGCAGCAATCAGCACAGTTGTTGGAAAAATACGTCAAGAACGAAGCGCTGCGGCATCACTGCCGAATGGTGGCCCGGGCGATGGAGGTCTATGCCAAGGAGCTTGGTGAAGACGCTGAACTGTGGTACCAAACCGGGTTACTCCATGACCTGGATTGGGAAATGTATCCGGATGAACACCCCAATAAAGCGGTCAATGAGATTTTGGTTGACTACCCAGCTGAATTATTGAGGGCAATCCGCGCTCATGCGACGATGAGAACTGGACAAGAACCAGAGACATTATTAGACAAATATCTCTTTGCTTGTGATGAACTCTCTGGCTTTATGCACGCGGTGTCATTGATGCGGCCAAATAAATTTGCTGATATGAAGCCAAAATCGGTCAAAAAGAAACTCAAAGACGTTTCGTTTGCGGCCAATGTTGATCGAGAAGAGATTAACAAAGGGTTTACACTCATTGGCAAAACCCCAGACGAGCATATATCATTCTTAATTGAAGTATTTAAAAAGGAAACGTAAATGTTAGATATTGGCTACATCCGTGAAAATGCAGCAGTGGTGGAGCAAGCTTGTAAAAATAAACAGCTTGACCCGGCAGTGGTAAAGACAGTGCTGAAGTTGGATGAGGATCGCCGCGGTTTGATTGCCAAAGTGCAAGAGCTACGCCAACAAAGTAACACCAATGCTGATGAAGTAAAACAAGCGGTTCGCAGTGGTAAAAAGCCGAGTCAAGAGGCGTTGACTAAGGGTAAGAAAATTAAGACTCAGCTCAAAGAATTAGAACCACAACTGAAAGAGGTCGAGGAAAAATTGAATATGGCTTTACTCTTAGTGCCTAATGTGCCGGCAGAAGATGTGCCGGTGGGGAAAGATGAAACGGGCAACAAAGTCATCCGCACCGAGGGCAAATTACCAAAGTTTGATTTTCCAATTAAACCTCATCATGAACTGATGGAAGCTTTGGCTATGCTCGACACCAAACGGGCAGTCAAGATTTCCGGTTTCAGAGCCTATTTCCTGAAAAATGACGGTTTATTACTAGAACGAGCGCTGATGGCTTACGCGCTCGATCTGATGGTCAAGCATGGTTTTACTCCGGTTGGTACGCCGGTTTTGGCTAAACGTGAGGCCTTGGTTGGTACTGGTTATTTTCCTTGGGGCGAAGAAGATCACTACATTACCCAAGATGATTTAATCTTGACAGGCACTTCGGAAGTGGCTTTGACTGCCTACCACATGGGTGAAACCTTGGCCGAGAAAGACCTGCCAATCAAGTTAACCGGCATCTCAACTTGTTTCCGCCGCGAAGTCGGTTCTTATGGCAAAGATACTCAAGGGGTGATTCGTGTTCATCAATTTAATAAAGTCGAACAAATGGTCTACACTGTGGCCGATGAAAAAGTGACTCGGGAATGGCACGAGAAAATGGTCGGTTACTCAGAGGAGTTACTCAAAAGTCTTGATCTACCGTATCAAGTAGTGCTGATGTGTACTGGTGATATGGGGGCTGGGCAGCGCAAAAAATATGACTTGGAAACCTGGTTTCCAGCCCAAAATAAATATCGAGAGACCCATTCAGCCAGTTATTTTAATGATTTTCAAACCCGACGGCTCAATATTCGCTACCAAGCGGCTGATGGTAGTCTGAAGTATGTTTATACGCTCAATAACACCGTGGGCGCGTCTCCTCGCTTGTTGGCTGCCATTGTCGAGAACTATCAGCAAGCTGATGGGTCGATTGCAGTGCCGAAAACACTTCAGTCTTACTTAGGCAAAGAAAAAATCAGTTTGTAAGTTGTCTTGCAGAGAAAAACATCCTGGCTTGGGCTATAATAAACCCCTATGTTTAAGTTTCTGGCCGGCCTTTTTGATGAGAACAAAAAGAAACTGGGCTTGTACCAAAAAATCGTTGAGCAAATCAATGCGCTTGAGCCGACCATCAAAAAACTCACTGATACACAGCTCGCCGCCCAGACGGAAAAATTCCGTCGAGCAATTGATGAAGCCCGGAAACAAATTATCGAGGTTGATCCGCAAGCCTTGAGACTCGCCGAGCAGAATATGCTCGATGAACTATTGCCGGAGGCCTTTGCCACAGTACGTGAGGTTTCTCGGCGTGTCTTGGGTTTACGGCCGTATGATGTCCAGCTTTTAGCGGGTATTGCCCTGCATAAAAGCAATATCACTGAGCAGAAAACGGGTGAGGGAAAGACGCTCACTGTCACCGCTCCACTCTATCTCAACGCTCTGTTGAGCAAAGGTGTGCACCTAGTAACCGTCAATGACTACTTGGCGGAAGTAGGCGTTGGTTGGATGGGACCAATCTATCATTTCCTCGGCTTGAAGACATCGGTGATTATTCATGATCATGCCAAACTCTATGATCCCAGTGTGGACAGTGAAGACCGGGGTGACGAACGCTTGGAACACTTTGTGGAAATTCCGCGCAAGGACGCCTATTTAGCTGATATTACGTATGGCACCAATAATGAATTCGGCTTTGATTATCTGCGCGATAACATGGTCCAATCGCTAGATCGCATGGTCCAACGCCAGAACAACACTCATCATTTCGCCATTGTTGATGAGGCCGACTCGATTCTGATTGACGAAGCCCGTACCCCACTGATTATCTCCGCACCTGATAGTGAACCGACGCAGAAATACTACGACTCGGCTCACATGGTGAAATCACTGGTGAAAGATCAAGACTATAAAGTTGATGAAAAGGCCAAAGCGGCCACCTTGACCGACTTGGGTGTAAAACGGATTGAACAGAAACTCAATGTGAAAAATCTCTATGAGGAGAGTTTCGACACGATCCACCAAGTGGAGTCGGCGCTCAAAGCCATGACGCTTTATCATCGCGATAAGGAGTACATTGTTCGCGAGAATCAAGTGGTGATTGTGGATGAACACACGGGCCGATTAATGTATGGCCGCCGCTACTCGGATGGTTTACATCAAGCGATTGAAGCCAAGGAAAACGTGCCGATCCAGCAAGAGTCGCGTACACTGGCCACGATCTCTATTCAGAATTATTTCCGGTTATATGACAAATTGGCTGGTATGACCGGTACGGCGGCCACCGAAGCAGAAGAGTTCAATAAGATTTACGAAGTGGATGTTTTGGTCATTCCCACCAATGTGCCGGGTATCCGTGAAGATCGGCCAGACGTGGTGTACAAGACTACCGCGGCCAAGTACTCGGCGATTGTCAAGGAAATTGAGCGCTTGCATGCCAAAGGGCGACCAGTTTTGCTCGGTACCCGCTCAATTGAAAATAACCAGATTATTGCTAATTTTTTGAGCCGCAAGAAAATCCCCCATCAAATCTTGAACGCCAAAAATAATGAAAAAGAGGCTTTTATTATTGCTGACGCTGGGAAGAAAGGAGCGATTACGGTCGCCACCAACATCGCCGGCCGCGGGGTGGATATTGTCTTGGGGGGTGCACAGCCGGAACTCAAAGAGTTTCGCAAAAAAACCTTGACCAAGAAAAAAATGACTTTACCAAAGAAATTAGCTCACCTTCAACTGCCTACTAACATTAATCCTGCCAACTATAAATTAAGCGAGTACGCCTCAGCGATTGATAGATGGCAAAAGGCGCACGAAGAAGTGGTGAGGCTTGGCGGTTTGCATATCATTGGCACTGAGCGGCATGAATCTCGCCGGATTGACAATCAGCTGCGGGGGCGCTCCGGTCGTCAGGGTGACCCGGGTTCTTCACAGTTCTTTATTGCCCTGGATGATGAGATTATGCGCATTTTTGGTGGCGAACAGATTGCTAAGGTGATGGATTTTCTCAAGATTGAGGAAGATCAGCCGATCGAGCATGCCATGGTCGGGAAATCAATCGAGTCGGCACAGGTTAAGGTTGAAGGCTTTTTCTTTGATCAGCGCAAAAGACTGGTGGAGTTTGATGATGTGATGAACAAACACAGAGAGATTATCTACCAGCGCCGCCGTCGGTTACTGGAACAGGCCGAAGCTGAGGCGGAAGGTGAAGAGGTTAATGGTGAGTCGCTCAAAGAGCAAATCTTAGGCTTCTTGGAGAATGAAGTACGCTCATTGGTGACGAGTAAAACGGCCGAAGGTTTTTCGGATGAAATGTATGACGGTTTGGTTAAAGAATTTGTGACTATTATTCCGTTTGATGAAAATTCACAGAAAAAACTGTTGAGTGATTTAAAAAAGCTGGAAAATGAAACTACTATTATTGATCGATTGAACGGGGTAGTGACGAAAACCTATCAGTCGAGGGAGGAAGTGTTGGGTAAGATTCAACTGCGTCAGATCGAAAGACTGGTGGTTCTTTCGACTGTTGATGAAAAATGGATGGACCACTTAGATGAAGTGGAGAGTCTGCGAGAAGGGATTTGGCTGCGGGGTGATAAGCGAACGGTCTTGTCTGAATACAAAAAGGAGGCTTTTGGTTTATTCGAAAACCTCATTCAAACGATTGATTCCACCATTGCTCATCGCATTTTCCGCGTTCAACCCGCTCGCTTGCCCACCCAACCGATTGTGCCCACTAACGTTAAGCTGGAGAAAGAAGACATCCATGAGAGTCTGGCCAAAGAAGTGGCTGACGCTACCCCACCCTCTCCTGGCAAAGCACCACAAAAAACCAGTGGGTCTTTGGGTGATTTGGCCAAAGCCTTGGGTACCGCCAAGGGTGGCGCTATGCCTAACCCAGGTTCTAAACAGGTCAAAATCGGCCGCAACGACCCCTGCCCCTGTGGCAGTGGCCTGAAATACAAGAAATGCGGCTTGATTAATGCACCTGAACACCGAGGATAGAAGTACAATTTATTTATGAAAAATGCATTGATTCTTCACGGAACATCTTGTACCCCGCAGTCTTTTTGGCAACCAAGTATTAAAAGTTTTCTGGAATCAAAAGGTTACGAAGTAATAGTTCCCCAGCTGCCTGAAGCTGATACCCCCGATTTAGAAAAATGGCTTCCTGTTGCGTTGGATTTTGCTTTTAATGAAGAATCAATTCTCATTGGCCATTCTGCAGGTAGCCCATTAGTATTGAGTGTTTTGGAAAATATTAATACCCAAATTCACAAAGCTATTCTAGTGGCAGGATATGCCCGCCCTAAAGGTGAGAAGAAAGATGCTGAGCACATTCTTCAAAAAAAATATAATTGGGAAGAAATTAAAAATAATGTTAAAGACCTTATTTTTATAAACTCTGACAATGATCCGTGGGGCTGTGATCATAAAGAAGGTTTGTATATGTGGGAACACTTGGGTGGTACATTAATTCTTCGGGAGGGAGAAGGCCATATGGGCACAGAGACATACAATCAGCCGTATACCAAATTCCCATTACTTGAAAAACTTTTAGAACTTAGATATACAAGAAGCTCTATTGACGGAACTGATAAAAAATAAGCTTGATATCACAATTATTTAATTCAGAAAAAACTGTGACCACACAAAATAAAATATTGATAGCCGTTTTGGTTCTGGCTGCGATTGGCGGCAGTATCGCTACTTTTGTGAAACTCGGCGTAGTGGTGATTCCACCATTAACATTTACCTTTCTGCGTTTTTTTGTGGCTGCGCTGTGTATGTTGCCTTTTATTTCAAAAGAAATTCGTCAACAAGGTTTTCACCAACTATCAGGTGCAATTGGCATATCATTGTTGGCTGTAGCCAACGTGGTTATTTTCGCTTTTGGGGTTCGTCATACCACGGCGGTCATTTCTTCATTGATGTATGCCACTGGTCCACTGATGATCGCCTTACTCTCGTATTTTTGGTTGAAAGAACGTTTTTCGCTGAGGAAAACGCTTGGAATATTATTGGGCTTTTTGGGCGTTGCTTACTTAGTTATCTTGCCAGTTTTTTCAAAGGGAGCCGATTTTTCAGGGACACTTTTTGGAAATGTAACAGTGCTGCTAGCGGTGATATGTTTTGTGCTTTATATCGTATTTTCTAAACGCTACCAAGCACGTTTTTCGGCACCGGTTATGGCATTCGTATTTGCCGTAACTGCCAGTGTTGTTTTACTGCCGTTTGTAATTATTGATTGGTATGCTCATCCGGGCTGGATAGGCCAAGTTAATAGCTTAACTCTCTTATCAGTTGGCTATGTTGGTATTTTAGGAGGCGCAATTTTCTACTTGTTGTATCAGAAAGTTATTCAGAAGGCCTCTCCAGTCATAGCTTCAATGAACTTATTTATCCAGCCAATTTCTGCCTATATATCAGGACTCATTTTTTTAAAAGAAAAATTAATTACCGGAGTGGTAATTGGTGCGGTGGCAGCGTTGATTGGAGCGTGGTTAGTGACGACGGATAAAAATAAGAAAGCTGACAATGCCGGAATTACCAGAGGTTGAAACTGTTGCCCGCAGATTAGCCCAAGTGTTGCCTGGTCGAACGATCAAGAGTGTCAAGGTATTACGAAATAAAAGTTTTCAGGGTAAACCAGTTTGGTTGAGTGGTAAAAAGATAGAAAATGTTTCCCGTCGCGCGAAAATGATCCGTCTGCATATCACCGGCAAGCGTGACATGCTGATTCACTTAAAAATGACTGGCCAATTAATCTTTATGAATGGCGAGAAGAAAATCGGTGGCGGGCACCCGACTGGCGACTGGACCAACGATTTGCCCAGTAAGCACACTCGAGTGATTGTCGAGTTTACGGACAAATCAACGCTTTTTTTCAACGACATGAGAGTTTTTGGCTGGCTGAAACTAGTTGATGACGCGCAATTGGCTGTGGAATACGGCAAGTATGGGCCAGACGTGAATATTGAAGAAGTGACAGTGGAATATTTCAAAAAAGTCTTTGCCAACCGAAAAATGCCCATTAAATTGGCACTGATGAATAATTCAGTTTTGTCGGGTGTGGGGAATATCTATGCCAATGAAGCACTTTTTATTGCTCGCGTTCATCCAGCTCGACCGGCCAATTCATTGACTAGCAAGGAATGGAAAAATGTTTTTCAGGCAACTAAAAAGGTCATTGACGATGGCATAAAAGCTGGGGGGACGACTTTTGATGGCAAATTCGTAGATGTTAGCGGTTTAGCTGGAAAATATCAGGAGAAACTAAAGGTTTACGGCCGGGCTGGCAAATCCTGCCCGCGTTGTGGCACGATTATCCAAAAAATGAAGATCGGCGGGCGAGGAACGCAATATTGTCCTCATTGTCAAAAATAATCACAAAAATTTTTTCAGTGTATCGGCTGATTTTTCCAGCAGTTGTTTTTCTTCCCAAGAGAGCTTGATTTCGATGGTTTGCTCGACACCAGCGCGGCCAACGACACACGGTACACTTAAAGCAACATTACTCACACCGTGATAATTTTGGAGCGGGATTGACACGGGAAAGATTTGTTTGCTGTCACGAAGTACAGCCCTCACCAATTCAACGATTGCTACGGCGATGGCATAAAAGGTAGCCCCCTTTGACTCAATAATTTTATAAGCAGCGTCGCGGGTTTTTTTGTAAGCATTTTCTGCTTTAGCCTGAGTCATCTTCGGCATTGAAAGCAGGCTTTGGCCACCAACTACGGCCCCAGTGAGCGCAGGAAAAGAGGAGTCACCGTGTTCACCTAGGATGAAAGCATGAATGCTTTTTGGATTAACGTTTAAGTATTCGGAAAGATGAAAACGGAAACGTGAGGTATCAAGCGTCGTACCAGTGCCAAACACTCGACCAATTGGCCAACCTGACAACTTGGCTGCTTCAAAGGTCAGGATATCAACTGGGTTGGTAATTAAAATAATCACGGCTTCCGGCGCATAGGTCACGATTTTGGGAATCATCTCGTGAATGATCGCTTTGTTATCTTTAATCAGGTCCAGCCGAGTGTCACCCGGTTTTTGAGCCGCACCAGCGGTGATAATAACAATGTCAGTATCTTTGAGATCCTCGTAATTAGTGGAAGCATGAACCTGAGCAGCGCCCAAGAATGACAAACCATGTTCAAGATCGAGTTCTTCTCCCTTAATTTTACTCTCGTCGCGGCCAATCAACAGCAATTCGTTGGGAATTTCTTCTAAAAGCAGGGCAAAGGCAGTGGACATGCCGACTTTACCACAACCAATAATGGCAATTTTATTTGTGTCGTATTTGGGCAGTTTCACATCATCATTGTAGCGCTTATCGGGGCTTTGATTCAATGATCAGGCGGTTAACCCAAGATTTGTTGAATCTCTTTTTCCAAGTCCTCGGTCCACTCTACTCCGTAGGGGAGCATCATGCGTTCTGGCTTGCCGCCGTTGGGAATGAGTACAGCCACAGCGGTTTCACCGGGGTGAGCTTTCAAAAAAGTACCGAGGTTTTTCAGGGTCTTTTTGTCGGTTTTTCTGGGAATGAAAATCTCTTTGGTGTTGATTTCAATTGGTGTCTCTTGTAGTGCATCGTTGGCAGTGACCTTTTCGGCAATCAGTTTCAGTTCGTCGTCTCGGTAATCAACTTTGGCTTTGACTAAAACAACGCTGTCTTCGTGAATAAAGGCTTTGGCCTCTTTATAGACCCTGGGAAAGAAAATCACTTCAATACTACTGTTGGTATCTTGCAGAGTGCCAAACGCCATTTCAGAGTTGCTTTTTTTGGTGGTGATTAACTTGACTTTGGTGAGCATCCCGCCGAATAAAAAGACCCTATCCTGGTGGATATTAGGATCTAGTTCGTTGATTTTTTTGTTGGCGCGTTGACTAACTGCCTCCAGCTGATCGGCCAGTGGATTTTCGGTCAGATACATGCCCAGCAACTCTTTTTCAAATGACAGTAGTTCTTTGAGCGGGTATTCATCAACTTTGGAAAAAGTGTCTTGGATTTCTGCTGCTTTAACAGTCACTTTTGAAAAAAGATTGTCCTGACCATCCACGTCAGACTGGAACTGCGAGGCTGTTTGACGGATGCTGTCGAGATTCTCCAGCATACTGGCGCGGGTGCCGAAGCGATCCATCGCGCCGACCTTAATTAAACTTTCCAGCACTTTTTTATTGACTTTACGGCCATCGGTTTTATGGACAAATTGCGTGAAGGAATGGAAACCTTCTGGGAGGGATTTTCTGGTTTCTAAAATATTTTCAATTGCGGCCGTACCGACGTTTTTAACCGCGGTGAGACTGAAACGGATCGTCTTACCCTCAAGAGAGGTTTTGTTTTTTTCGATACTGAACGTGTCGTCTGACAGATTAATGTCAGGTGGCAGTACTTTAATACCCATCTCTTTACTGGCCCCAACGGCGACCGAGACGCGCTCATCTTGAGTGGCTGATGAAGAGTTGGCCTCGACACTCATCAGCGCCGCCATGTACTCTACTGGGTAGTTGGCCTTAAGATACGCTGTTTGGTAAGCAATCATGGCGTAGCTGGCGGCGTGCGCTTTGTTAAAACCATAATTGGCAAACGCTTCGATAAATCCCCAAACCTTTTCGGCAACGCTTTTACTGTAGCCATTTTTGACCGATTCCTTGACGAATCGTTCGTGATTCTTGATCAGTAACTTGCGCTTTTTCTTGCCAATCGCGCGGCGCAGGATATCCGCTTCTCCCATGGTGTAACCGGCCATGTGGTGCACAATTTCCAAGACCTGCTCTTGGTAGACCATGATGCCATAGGTTTCCTCTAAAATTGGTTTCAATGATTCATGCGGATATGTCACGCTTTTGGGATTATGTTTCCCTTCGATGAAACGGGGAATCAGATCCATGGGGCCAGGCCGGTAAAGCGCGAGCATAGCGGTGATATCGGAGAATTGGGTTGGTTCTAGGGTTTTGGCTACCCGACGCATCCCACCAGACTCCAGCTGAAAGATACCAGTAGTTTCACCTGATGAAAGCAGTTGATAGGTTTTTTTGTCAGTGAGTGGCAGGGTATCAATATCCAGTTTTTTGTGCTGGTATTTCTCAATCAGGTTGACGGTAGTTTGAATGGTAGAGAGGTTTCGCAGACCTAAAAAATCAAACTTCAATAGTCCGATGGCGTCATCATCAATATTACAGTCCAGCGAATACATGTCGTATTGAGTGATCATCTTGCCGGTGCGACTGTCTTTTTGTAGTGGGGTGTATTCAGAGAGTGGTTTGTCGGCGATGATGACGGCGGCGGCGTGCACACTGCTGTGGCGGATGGTCCCTTCCACTTGTTGAGCCAGGTCCAAGAGTTTGCGGAAGCGAGGTTGTTTGTAGTATTCGCCTAACTCCGGCACATTTCTGATGGCGGTCGCGATGGTGGTTTTTTTGCCCGGGTCGTTGGGGATCAGTTTGGCAATACGGTCTGGTTCTTCGTAGGGCATACCGAGTACTCGGCCAATGTCACGGACTGCTACCCGGGCCTCCATTTTTCCGAAGGTAATGACGTGGGCCAAGTGGTCATGACCATAAGTGTCGGCGGCGTACTGAATCACTTCTTCGCGTCGGTCGTCGGCAAAGTCGATATCAATATCCGGCGGGGTGGGACGCTCAGGGTTTAAAAATCGCTCGAAAGGCAAACCATGCTCAATTGGATTGAGGGTGGTGATATTCAGACAGTACGACACCAGTGAGCCGGCCACCGATCCTCTCCCAGGACCGACGCCGATACCTTGGTTTTTGGCCCAGTTGACGAAGTCTTGGGTGATGAGAAAATAGGTGGCGTACCCTTTTTTATTAATAACGCCTAACTCATAATCGAGTCTTTTTTTCAGCTCATCATTCGTCTGACCAAATTTTTGTTTCAATCCCTCATCAACTTTTTTCTTAAGCCACGACTCAGCTGTTTCGTTTTTTGGTAAATGAAATTCTGGAAAGATGAGTTGTCCGGTGGGAATCTCTAAATTAACCATCTTGGCAATCTTGGCCGTGTTTTTGATCGCCTCAGGATAATCAGCAAATAAGTCCTGCATTTCCTCGGTTGATTTGAGGTAAAAATGCGGTGTATCAAGCATTTTCATTCTATCTGTGTCGGCAATCAGTTTACGAGTTTGAATGCACAACAGCGCGTCTTGTGCTTCGGCTTCTTCTGCTTCGACATAGTGAACATCGTTGGTGGCGACCAACTCGATATTGAGTTCGCGGGCAATCTTAATCAATTTTTTATTAAGTGTTTGCTGTTCTTCAACTCCAGGATGGTGTTGGAGTTCGATAAAAAAACGCTGGCCGAAGATTTTTTGAAATTTTTGGAATTTTTTGAGAGCGGTTTTGTCTTTTTTTTCACGCAACAGTTTGTTAAAGACACTATTCATACAACCGCTTAACACGATCAAGCCCTCGTGATACTTTTCGAGTAGCTCCTCATCGACTCTGGGTCGGTAGGAAAAGCCCTCTAAATTCCCGAGCGTTACCAGTTTCATCAGATTTTTGTAACCGGTGAAATTTTGGGCAATGACGGTCAGGTGTGCTTGGTCTTGGCCAACTTTGATTTGTTTATCAAAGCGAGATTTGGCAGCGACGTACAACTCACATCCAACAATTGGCTTAATTTCTTGCTCTCGGCAAGCGTTATAAAAGGCAATAGCGCCGTACATTCCCCCGTGATCAGTCAGCGCCACTGCGGTTTGTCCATGAGCCTTCACTTTAGCCAGTAGTTGAGGAATTTTAGACAGGCCATCCAGCATGGAGTACTCAGAGTGCACATGAAGATGGACAAACTCAGACATATGCTGACAGAATGGCACAGGTTGGTCTAGGCTTCAAGGGCAGCTTGGAGCGCTTGTCGAATTGCCTGTGGATCAACCTTTTTACCCAGTCGCCGCATCACTTGGCCCATGAAAAAGCCGAATACCGGCTGTTCACCGGCTTGGTATTTTTTGACAGCGTCCTGGTTTTCATCCAAAACCTGTTTGATAACTGTTGCTAGTTCGCGTGTATCTATCGTCTCTGCCTGATGCAGGTTTTTAAAGGCTTGAATTGTCTGTGCCACACTGTTTTTCGAGGGTAGCTTGAGTTTTTTGTTAATGAAGTCATTGACGAATTGTGAGACAGGAAGCGAGTGCTTGCTTAACTGGGCAAAAACCTGATCGAGCCACGCTAACTCTTTGCTTTCATCAAATTCCAGCAGAATAGCCACTTGTTTGGGATGAAGTGAGTACTCTTTCTGCCACCGCTGACCGATGGTTTCAGGTAACTCTGGGAGAGCATCTTGAATGTTCTGGATGAATTTTCTCGTCAAATGGATGGGCGGAATGTCCGGATCAGGAAAGTAGCGGTAATCGGCGGCTTCTTCTTTACCCCGATGGGCAACCGTTTGGTTTTTTATCGAGTCCCAGCCGCGGGTTTCTTGTTTAGGTTGCTCTCCTTTATCAAGTAGTTTGGCTTGACGGTCAAGTTCGAAGTTGATGGCTTGTTCGAGGAAGCGGAAAGAGTTGATATTTTTCACTTCGACTTTGTATTTTGGCAAATTTTTCTCACTCTTTTTGCGCAGTGAGATATTGGCTTCCAAGCGCATGCCGCCCTGCTCCATATCACAGTCAGCGACATTAAGGAAGCGTAGTAGCTGACGCAGTTTCTTGCCGTATTCTTTAGCCTGTGCGCCATTTTTGATATCCGGTTCAGTAACTATTTCCACCAGGGGTACACCACTACGGTTAAAGTCAACTAAGCTCACCTTTTTCCCTTTAATTGTGGTGTGGAGTAGTTTGCCGGTATCTTCTTCCAGATGAATTCGATTCAGTCTAACTTTACCAAATGAAGTATTGACTGAGCCCTCGTAGCAAAACGGGAGGTCATACTGGCTGATCTGATAACCCTTGGCTAAGTCTGGGTAAAAGTAGTGTTTACGGTCAAATTTGGAGAAAGTGTTAGTTTTACAGTTGGTAGCCAAGCCAATCATCACGGTCCACTCAATGGCTTTTTTATTTGGGACTGGCAATCCGCCCGGCATGCCGAGGCACACCGGACAGGTATAGATATTAGGTTTCTTGGCGTGAAATGGGTTATTGACGCAACCACAGAACATTTTGGACTGTGTTTTAAGTTCAACGTGTACTTCTAAGCCAATCACTGGTTCGTATGTTTCCTGCCAGCTCATAATGGATTTCTCCAGGTGTTCCACTGAGTATTTTTCTCAAAAGCGTCAGCCACTTGAATCACTCGCTGTTCTTGCCACATTGGCGCCACGATATTCATGCCCAAAAACAGATGAGTTTTAGGATCACGATAGTAGGGTACGCTGATACCGGGTTGACCAGTTAAGGAGCTTGGTTCCAGCAGCATGTCTTCCAGTTCACCAAACATGGCTGCCCCTTCGGTGGCCCCGATTTTTTTGGCAAACCCAGGAGAAGTAGCTGAGATCAGCACGTCATATTTTTTAAATAGTTGATTGTTATCTTCTAAAAATAGTGTGCGAACTTTTTGAGCCAGGTCGTAGTATTTTTCGGCGTACCCCTTACTCAGGGTATATGTGCCTAGCATCTGACGCCGTTTCGCTTCTGGTCCAAAATACGAGCGATCATGACCGTAGCGGATACCGTCATAGCGAGCCAGGTTGCTACTCACTTCCGCTCGCTGGACGACGGTGTACACGCCGATGGCGTATCTTGGGTCCAGCGCCTTAGTAGTTTCGAGTTGAGCGCCGAGTTCTTTGAATACTTGTAACTGCTCGCTTAATTTTTCGTTGACCATTTCCAGACCAGGAATATCCTGATAGATAACACCGATTTTCAGACCCTTAATACTTTTATTAAGCACGGCGGTGAAATCTGGGGCTTGCTGCGGTGAAGAAGTAGCATCATTGGGGTCGTGCCCAGCCAGAAAATTGAGGAGCAGTGCGGCATCCTCAACGGTTTTGGTGATTGGTCCGGGACTGTCAGTGGATGAGGCCATGGCTGCCACACCATATCGACTCACTCGACCATACGTTGGTTTCAGTCCCACTACCCCACACCAAGCTGCTGGCTGGCGGATTGAGCCGGCAGTTTCACTCCCGACCGCGGCAATAGTCATGTCAGCGGCAATCGCCGCTGCACTGCCACCTGACGAACCGCCAGGTAAGTAATTGGGGTTTCGTGGATTGAGTGTTCGGCCGTAACCGCTGGTTTCGGTGGATGAACCGTGAGCCCAAGCATCAAGGTTGGTTTTACCAATGATTACCCCCCCAGCCTCTTTGAGTTTTTTAGCAACAGTGGAGTCAAACTGCGGCACGAATTGGTCAAGTACTTTTGAGGCGGCGGTGGTACGAAAATCTTTGGTACAGAAATTATCTTTGACCGCTATTGGCACGCCCATTAATGGTAGGTGAGTAGTTTTCTCTGCTTTTGCCAGTGCTTTGTCATCAAGAGTTAAGTAAGCATTGAGTTTTTGGTTGTTTTGCTCAATTGCCTGATTGATGGCTCCGTACAACTCTTGAAGCGAGAAAGTTTTCTGCTTCAAGCCCTCGATTGTTTGAGTAAGAGTAAGCGTGTTTAAGGAGGATTTAGACATCTTTTTCCTCCAGGATTCTTGGCACCATGAAGTAACCGTCATGCACTTTGGTACCGTTAGCGAGTGCTTGCTGTTGACTAAACATCTTGGTTTCGTCGACTTCATCATCGCGCCAGACATTCTCTAGACCGGTTACTTGATGAGTGGTTGGCGTCTGAGTAACGTCAAGTTGACGTAGTTGATTCACCACACCAAGTGTTTCCTCAAAGGCAGTGGCGAAGCTTCTTTTCTCTGTTGGTGAAACGGGAATCTTTGCCAGTTTGGCAATATGTTCAACATCTTTGGGAGTCACCACAGATTTCACCATATCTGGCAGTATAGCAGAAGCCTCGAGGTTTTTCAGGCTATGCTTTGGAGTGCCTTGATGCGCTCGTCGATCGGTGGGTGGGTAGCAAAAAGATTGGCAAACAAGCCAACAGCCCCATGAATATTTTTTAAGGGGTTAGTGATATACAAGTGTGCAGTGGCTTTATTGGCTACTTCCAGCGGTTCTCTGTCTGCGCCAAGTTTTTCCAGCGCATCGATCAAACCCCGTGGGTTCTTAGTTATAGCTACCCCGGCAGCATCAGCCAGAAACTCTCGCTTGCGGGAAATAGCTAGTTTAATCAGTTGGGCAATGATCGGTGAGAGTAAAGCCAAGATGAGGCCCGCCACAAATAGAATAATTTGAATTTGACCACTCTCTCGATTGTCCCGGCGTCCCCCACCCCAGCGAGTCATGCGCAGCACCCAGTCAGCCAGCAGTGATAATAAACCAACCAAGACTGTCACGATTGACATTAAACGAATATCATAGTTTTTGATGTGAGAGAGTTCGTGGGCAATCACTCCCTCGATCTCTGATCGTTCAAGTCGGTTGAGGAGACCGGTAGTGGCACACACTACGGCATGCTCTGGGTCTCTGCCGGTCGCAAAAGCGTTCATCGCTGAGTCATCAATGATATAGAGTTTGGGGAGTGGTATTTTCTGACTATGACAAATGTTTTCGGTGACAGTGTAAAAGTCAAAAAACTCATTTCGAGTAGCTTCTCGAGCATTGGAAAGACTCAAGATGATTTTGTCGGAAAAATAATAACTGCCGAATGAAGTCACCCCAGCCAAGATAAATGCCCAGCCGACCAAATCTAGTCCATACCCCAGACCCTGTACTATCACGTAGGCGGCTGCCACGACAAATACCACAAACCCCAGGATAATCCCCACGGATTTGGTTTTATTGTGTGCCACCAATTGGTAGTGTGTCATTACTTTTCGAGGTCAACTTTGACGTCTTCAGTTTCACGTTGACTGACGGCCACGTGTCCGCCGGACATCGGTGTCTCTAAGCCCTTTTCAGGCTTAAAGCCAAATAAACCAGCAATGATATTTGAAGGGAAGACCACCAATTTTTGGTTGTACATTTGTGACAAATCAATCACCGTGCGACGAGCATAGCTTAACTTGTCAGCCGTATCGGTCAGTTCGTCCATGAACTTGGTGACAGTATTGTCAGCCTTCAGTTCAGGATTATCTTCGACCGCCACTTGGATTTTCGGAATCAAGGTTTGGACACTGCTCAAGGCTTTTTCGATGTCACTGCCCTTACCTGACTTTTCAGCTTTTTGGGTGGCCGTTCTGGCATCAGTCAGCATCTTGAAAATGCCTTTTTCATGCTTTAGATAGCCTTTCACCGAAGACATCAAGCTGGGAATCAGAGCGGCCTGCCGCTTTAATTGGTTGCCAATTTCTTGAATACTGGCCACGATCTGTGTCCGTAGCGTTTGCAGCGAATTGTAAACGCCAATGGCGTACAGCACTGCCAAAGCAATAATGATCAACAAATACGTAGGCATAAAAACTCCTTTGTTAAAAATAACTACTGCTTTAGTATAGCAAATCTGCTCCACCAACACTGGCGAAAACAGCGGTTTCTTTCTATAATGCGCAAGCATTGTAGCGCAGCGCATAATTGCGCCTCTGTGGGGCCCGTGGTGTAGTGGTTAACATGCTTCCCTGTCACGGAAGAGATCGCCGGTTCGATCCCGGTCGGGCTCGCAGCAACGGAAGAGATTGTCCCGATATGATCGGGATCGAGGCTCGCCAAAGGTTTATACTGGAATAATGGTGTTTCTAAAACAAGTAAAAACTTGGTGGCTCACGCTTTCATTTACTCAGAGAACTCTCTTTTCATTATTCGTGGTGGTTTTAATTGTTTCACGCTTTTTCTTACTCAGTCAGATCCCAACAGGAATTCATTACGACGAGCTCGTTTATGTTCTTCAGGCGAAAGCATTTTTACTCTCGGGGAGCGACTTAATTGGCACTTGGAATCCTTGGCGGCTAATGCCACTGACGTCACAACATGCGGAATTAACCACATTGGCGCTTTTGCCTGGCTTTTGGCTCTTTGCTAATCCACTATTGGCCGGCCGATTTATGCCAGCTGTGTTAGGTATCACTTTCCCGTTTTTGGCTGGCTGGTTGGCTTGGAACCTTTGGCGGGAAAGAAAAATAAGTTGGGTGACTGTGTTTGTGGCGGCTTTTAATCCTTGGGTTTGGCAGTTAAGCCGAATGAGCTTTGATCCCTTACCGGGGATTTGGCTCATTTTTTTAGCGGCAGCTATTATTACAGCTAGAAAGTTTTCTCATAAATGGCTTGTGCTGCCGATTACCTTTTTGTCATTTTTTCATTATCAGGGTTATAAGATTTTGATCGTGCCGTGGGTAGTGCTATGGTCTTATTTTGCTTGGCACTGGCAAAAAACAATTTCCAAACAACTGTTCTGGACTGTTGCGATCTTTGCTTTTGGTTTGTTTACTTTTTGGTACGCGGTTTTACTGCCATCACAAGGCGCCAACCAGCGTAATCAGAAGACCATTTTTTATGATCAAACTTTTAAAGATCAAATTGTGAGTAATGTGATGACTGATCGGCGTTTAAGCTTGGATAACCAATTACAGCCAATTGCTCACAATAAGTTTCAGGCCCTAAGCGAGTATTTGATTAAGCGGTATGTTTCCAATTTTGATTTTGCCACTTTATTCATTTTAGGTGAGCCGAACTTAAGCCCTTTTTCGGTATGGTCGCATGGTTTCTTTTATATGATCGATTTGCCACTGTTGTTTTATGGCTTATGGGTGATGTTTACTCGGAAAAAATGGCATCGTGCGGCTTTCATTTGGGGAATTTTATTTTTAATTATGCCGTTGCCGCGATTGTTGACCACGGTCAATGAGTGGATGATCTTTCGCGGTTCGATCGGGTATATGCTGATGCTGTTCCCGATTGCGATCGGTTTGACTGCGCTACTCACGCAACCAAAACAATGGTTGAAATGGGGAGTCATTGCTTTGTATGGTTTGTTTATTGCTCGTTTTACTTATGATTATTTCTATCGCTATCCGCTCTACTCAACTAATGGTTTGTATTTTGAACAGCGAGTGCTGGCAAGCTATCTTCATCGTCAACCAGCTAACACATCAATCACAGTCTATACCAGTGAACCTGAATTTTTGCTTTTTTCGTATTTGAATTACAATCGATTAGTCGATAACAATAGTTTGCCGGATATTCGCCAAAACCTACAACATGGTCAATACCGATATGATAATGTCACTTTTACTAATGAGTGTGTTCCTGAAATAAACAACACAACCGGTTTAGTAATTACTGAGCGCAATCAACCGCACTGTCCTCCGGCAGGGTTGACTGAAGCAGAAATCAAGCTGTTAGATCTTGCTTTGGAACCTGGCAATTCATTGAGTATTTCCTCACCACTGGACAGCGGTGAAATTTTCTGGATTTACAATGATGCGCTTTGCCAACACTTTGTTTTAACTACTTTTGTTGACGTTAATCATTTGACAGAGTTGGCAGTTGAACAGTTAGCTGATCAGCGATTCTGCGAACTGTGGATTAAAGATGTTAATCCATTGCGGGTATTTTCACCCATTGATTCGCAGTAACTTCTCTTGTTATAACAGCGACTAGCCAATAGAAAGGGATAGGTGATGGCAAAAAATAATGCGAAATTACCAGTCGGTCAGAAGCCAGCGGCTTTAAAATCTGGCGAAGATTTAGCTTTGGAGGCATTAGCTCAGTCAGCTGAAACGGCTGAAACGGCCAGTGAAGAAGAACTGGCAGCTTCAGATAAAATGGCAGAAACACTCACCTCTTTGCAAAGTTTGGTTGAGCGGCACGCGCTGGAACTGGAAGAAATTAAGAGCAAACTGCGGGATAGTCGATCTAGTCTCAAAGATGTGTTTGAAAACGATCCAGCCTTGTCCGAAGCGCAGGCTGAGATGGAAACGCATAACCTCAAGGTCAAGGAACGCAAGGCGCAACTCCAAACTAATCCGGCAGCAATGTCACTCAAGGCTAAGATTGGTGAATTACGGGAACAACAAAAAGAATTGGAGGAAACGCTCAGCAACCATTTGGTTAATTATCACTCATTGACGCATTCCCATAGCTTTGACACCAGTGATGGTGATCAGTGGGAGTTTACGATCACGGCTAAAATTAAGCCGCGTAAAAAACATCAGGAAAATTAGGCTTTCCCCAGTTTTTGATTAATGCGCACCAGCACTTGTGGTGGGATATTCTTCATCTTTTTCAGTGATCGGGCGCGCCGCTTGAGGCGACTAAAGGTGGCAGTTTTTTCCGCTCTGATTTTAGAGGGTTTGCGGTAATAACGATTATCTTTGGTTTTTTGGACCAAACCAGAAGCGACACTCGCCTTTTTAAACTTGCGAATAAGGTCACTGGTGGACTCGCCTTTTTTTGCTTTAACCACGATAGCCATAGAGCGTGTATTGTACCCCACTCTTTGTTACTTGTCAGGATAGTTTCAGTTTTTTGGCGTGCTCGCGAAGACTACGAGCAAGTTTGGCAAGCTCTTGGTCATCAGCTCGGTGAGAGTCGTTGGAGGACAGGTAGCCAGGATACTTCTCAAAGTATGTGTCAATCCGTTTGTCCTCAATCATTTGCCAGTGTTTGAGGTTGCCGGTACCGTGCATCGGGAAAAGCTTGGTGTGCAGGTGATTAACCCCCCACCCCTCAAAAAACATGCCACAACGGACAACATCCTCAAAGTAACTATCCAAAAGTTGTGCGACCTTTTTAGTGGCGATGATTAACCGGCTGAGTACTTGGTCATCGGCGGTAAAGGCGTAACTATCGTAATGCTTTTTGGTGGCAACGACACTAAATCCTTTAGTGTTGGGGAAAATGGATAAAAAGGCGAGATGCTCGTCATCCTCCCAAAGAGTGTGGGCAGGCAGTTGGCCAGCAGCGATCTGACAGAAGACACAGTCTTTAACCATATGTTTCCTTGATTAAAACAATGATTTGTTCCAAGGTCAGTGGGCTGGGTTTTTGATCGCGGTTTTTGGTTGAACCGTTCAGCAGCATTTTGCCGCTGCCATGCAGGAACCAGGTCCCTTTTTTATCGACTTCAAGGATTCGTTTATAGAGTGTAGTTAAATCTAAGAGTGAGTCAGGCCTGACTTTAATTCTGATGTGACCAAGTTTTGGGTCTTTGCGGGCGACCATTAGATAGCCCTGTTTTTGGGCCACTTTAAGAGTGTCGTCATTACGGGTTAAGAGCACTAACGCCTGACCTTCTTTGAGCGGGATTACTTGGCCCTTGCTGTGAATGATATCGAGCGCTTTGTAGTGTTGGGTGAGGGTGGCGTAGACATTGTCCAAACACTGAAAACCAAAATGCATTTGGGAGTCATCATTGTGCGGATCGGTGTATTCGTGGCCGCGGATAAGTTCCTGGATCATGAATAAGTTTCGCTCCGATTCCGGTTCTGGCCAGGTAATTTCTTCAAAATGATCGATTTGGTTGGCGAACTTAACGATGGTTTGCAAGGCCTGGTCTGTTTTTTTGTCGGGATGCTGTTCGCAGATATAGTCAAAAACTAAGCTGGCGGCGCAAATTTTTTGCAAGGCTTTATTTGGTTGATGGTGATCAAATTTCCCGTAGCCGGTATCAACATAGACGATTTCATGGAGTTGACTGCCCAATTCTTCGGCGTCGCTCAGATCCATTTTCTCACCGGGATTGACGAACCCAATTTTAGAATCAGCAAAGTGCTGCGCGTCAAAGCGTTTCAGCAGCCAAGTGGCTGTGACAGCGTCGAGGTCGGGTGCATGATGCGTCACAATCAGCGGACGGGATTCCATACAGGCATTATACAAGAAGTGGGGGAATAGGTACCCACCACAACGTCCTTTTGGATTGTTGTAGTGGGCTCACCGGGATGTGATAGAACTATATGATGTGATTCACTAAAAAAATATAGGCAAAAAGGATTGGTGAATAAATCTATAATTTTTTTGTCTCTATAAAAAATATTTCGTTATAGGTTATGTTTTTTCCAGCAATTTTTGCGGAGAATTAAAACTTCTTATATATTAAAAACGAATATAGCAAATTTGCTATATTCGTTTTTTAAAGTATTTCCATATCACGAGTAAGCCGCGCCAAGTCAACTTGAATGGCAATGACAGCAGTTGCCACACGAGTGATTCGCGATCCTCTTCCCCTCTTACCCAGGCAGACACCACCAACCATTGGTGGTTTTCAATTGGTGTTGCCACCACATGAATCAGCCGGTTGTTGACTGTGCGAATGAATTTGGTATTACCGTGGCTTAGAAATGTTTTGTCAGGTGCAGTGACGGTTTGATAAATGGCGTCTTGGGTCAGCACTCGCCCACTGGTGCGCTCCAGCGCGTGTTTGGTGAAAACCAGGTTTTTGTAGGTGCGATCCATCGGTTAGCCGGTTAACTTATTAATTACTTGGGCTATGGTTAGTAATTCGGTTTTATCGCTGGCACGGTTCTTCCATTCCACTTTGGTGCCTGTACGGGTAGAGATGACCAAGCGCACGGGAATGCCGATGAGATCAGCGTCAGCAAATTTTTTGCCGGGCGATTCTTCACGGTCATCCCACAGTACTTCAATCTTGAATTTTAATAACCGGTCGTAGAGTGCCTGTGCCTGTTTTTCAGCGCCTTTGAGTGAAATGAAGTGAACTTGGAAAGGAGCGACGACTTTTGGCCAAACAATCCCTTTGTCGTCGTGATACTTTTCGACGACGGTGGCCATAGTTCGACCGAGACCAATACCATAGCAACCCATGTAATACGGCTTGGCCTTGCCGTCCTGATCAATGAAGGTGGCGTTCTTCATCCGCTTACTGTAATGGTAGCCCAGTTGGAAAATATTGCCGACCTCAATCCCCCGCTTTTCTTGCAACGGGCTGTGAGTTTTACCGGAAAGAAAACCGTCTTGGGCCATGGCGATGTCACCCTCAAGATGGGCCTTGAAATCGCGGTCAATATTAATATTCATCGCATCCAAGTGTTTTTTGTTAGCACTGCCATAACAATTGCGTACCGTGTGGAGCGAGTCGTCGGCCACGATCATCACTTTCTTTTCCAAGCCAACGGGTGAAATGAAACCGGGGTAACTCCCAAGTTTTCTTACTTCTTCATCAGTGGCTGGCCGCAATTGGTAGGATTTGGAGACATGCAGGAGCTTGGTTTCATTCACGTCAAAATCACCGCGAATAACAGCGAGAATGAACCCCCCTTTTTCGTTGACGTACAAAACGTCTTTAATCTGTTGCCAGAGTGGGAGTTTGTGTAGTTTTACTCCATCTGCCATCGTTTTACCGCGCACGGCTTTCACGGTTTTGTAGGGTTTCATTTTTTCTTTGACATTTTTATTCTGCTTGTAAAAGATGGCGACATCTTCATGAGCACAGTACGATTTGTCTTTGGCCTGAAAGAATCTCCCCTCACCGATTGGTGACTCCACTTGGAACTCGTGACAGTATTCACCACCGATGTAACCGTTATCAGCCTCAACGCGCAACGTCTTAAGCCCTAAGCGGGAAAAAATTTTTGCATACACTCGAGCCATTTTTTCGTACTCTTTTTTGAAATCTTTTTCATCGGCGTGAAAAGAATAAGCATCTTTCATGATGAATTCACGCACGCGCAGCAAGCCGCCCCGCGCCCGCAGTTCATCGCGAAACTTGGTGGAGAATTGATAAATATTGAAAGGTAAATCGCGGTAGGTTAAGTGAAGTTTGCGGGCGACATCAACGAACATCTCTTCGGCGGTCCCGCCCAGGGCAAATTTAGCGCCGCGCCGATCTTTAACACTCATCAGTTCAAAGCCAACGGAGTTAGTGCGATTGGTTTCTTCCCACAACTCAATTGGGTGCAAGACCGGCACGATCATTTCCTGCCCGCCAATAGCATCCATTTCTTCTTTAATCACCTGTTTGATTTTCTCGTGCACGCGCCAACCCAATGGTAAGAAGAAATAACGCCCGGCGGCCGATTCCTCGATGAAACCACCTTTCAAGAGTAATTGGTGGCTGATTAAATCAGAACCACCTTGTGCGCCGTAATGGGTTTTACCGAAGTTAGCCGAATATTTCATGCTTTTCTCCTATCATCATACAAAAAAACTCTTCATTTAGGGAGAGGATGAGTTATGAAAGGCTTCTCAAGCGTAAACTCTTTGGCGTCACTTCCAATACTTCATGCTCGCCGATTAAAGTCAGAAACTGTTCCAGTGATGGTTTCCAGCCTGGGGCCAGGACAATCAGCGTATCAGCACTAGCGGCTCGGAAGTTAGTCAGTTTTTTACCTTTGACCACATTCATCGTCATATCCTCTGGTCGTTTCTGGATACCAACCACCTGGCTAGCGTAGACTTTATCACCTGGATCGACGAACAGCGTGCCGCGCTGCTGCGCTTTCTCCAAGGCGTAAGCAGTAACTATACCGGTTTCATGGGCAATCATCGCACCGCCGCGGTGAAATTCCGCTTGCTCCGACAGCGGTCGGTATTCCAAAAAGATGTTGTGCACCACACCTTCGCCGGAAGTGGCGGTGAGCAGTTCGTTGCGATAGCCGATGAGATTGGCGGTCGAGATTTCGTATTCAAACCGTACGCCAACCTTAGTCTGACGCATGTTTTTCAACTGTCCCCGGCGCCGAGCCATGCCAGCGGTGATCGTACCGGTGTGTTTTTCTGGCACGTCAATGGTGACGTATTCCCAAGGTTCAGTGGTTTGTCCGGCTTGCTCTTTTAACACCACTTCTGGTCTGGACAAGGCGAACTCATATCCCTCGCGGCGCATGGTTTCAATCAGAATAGCCAAATGAAGTTCTCCCCGCCCGACGATCGTCATGCTTTCACTGGAAGTTCCCAGCAGAAGACGTAAGCCGACGTTGGTTTCCAGTTCTTTATCCAAACGACTGCGCAATTGTCTGGCGGTGGAAAATTCGGCTTCTTGCCCGGAAAACGGTGAGGTATTGATCATCAGTTGTATTTTGACCGTTGGTTCGGTGATGATAATCGCTGGCAGAGCTACTGGGTGTTCGGGGTCGGCAATGGTATCGCCAATGCCAGTGTCAGCCAAACCAGCTACGGCCACAATCTCACCGGCGCTCGCTTCACCAACTTCTTTCCGGTCTAGTCCGAAATGGTTATAAAGATAAACAATAGTGCCTTTCGTTTCTTTACCGTTGGTATGAAGGAGTTTAATCGTTTGACCTTTTTTTATCGTGCCTTGGAAAATCCGGCCAATAGCAATGCGCCCTTTATGTTGGTCCCAATCCAGTGAATTGACTTGTAGTTGGAGCGGTGCAGCTGAATCACCGTCTGGCGCGGGAATTGTTTCGACGATGGTTTGAAACAGCGGATCTAAATTAGTGCTGTTAATAATGGTCTGGGAATAATCTTTGTTTTCAGCCAGTTGTGTGCCGACAATGCCTTCAATGCCACGACCGTAAAGAATTGGGAAATTCAACTGCCAATCTTGAGTAGCCAGTTCCAAAAACAAATCACCAATTTCTTTTTCAACTAGTTTTACTTGCTGATCTTTGCGATCCACTTTATTAATCAGCACAATTGGAATTAAGCCGAGTTCAAGCGCCAGCCGCAACACAAACCGGGTTTGCGATAAGACGCCTTCCGCGGCGTCAACCAAAAGAATACAACCATCAGCCATATTCAGCACTCGCTCGACTTCACCGGAGAAGTCCGCGTGACCCGGAGTATCCAGAATATTAATTTTGTAATCGCGCCAAAAGACGGCGGTGTTTTTAGACAAAATCGTCACGCCTTTTTCCCGTTCCAGTTCGTTGGAATCCATAATGGTCGTCGCCTGATTCTCCTTTTGATGAGTGGCAAAGGTTTTGGTTTGCTTCAACATCGCATCCACGAGCGTGGTTTTGCCGTGGTCGACATGGGCGATAATAGCGATATTACGCAGTTGCGTTTGATTCATATCATTCCTTTTTGATGAGGAAAGGGCGATTATAGATCTATCCTTAGATATTTTCTACCAGGATAGGTGAAATATCCAGCATCTTGATTTTGGACGGTAGTTTTGCTTGGGCGATGGAATTAGTCACCACCACGCTATTTACTCCGGATTGCTGCAGATCTTTTAGGGCCGTACCGGTGAACACGCCATGAGTGGCAAAGAAATGGACTTGCTTGGCGCCTTGCTGTTTGAGCAACTTGGATACCTCGATAGTTGTACTGCCGGAAAGAATGGCATCGTCAAAAATCAGCGCAATTTTACCTTTGACATTGCCATCAAGTTTGCTGGTTGTGATTTCGCCGGTTTTCAAGTTGCGGTGTTTTTCGACACTGGCGAGATCAAGACCAAGCTCGTCGGCAAAAGTCTTTGCCCGTTTTAAGCCGCCAAAGTCTGGACTGACGACAATGGCTTGATTAAAGTCAAAGTGTTCCTGGCTGTAATGTACAAATACATCAATGGCGCTTAAGTGATAGGTGGGAATTGAAAAAAACCCCGGAATACTAATGTTGTGTAAATCAAGCAAATAGACTTTTCTGATAGCCGTACTCTCTACTGCGCGGGCAATGGCTTTAGCAGACAGTGGCTCCCCTGGTAAAAAAACTTTGTCTTGGAATGAATAGCCAAACCATGGCACAAACAGTTCCACACTGCGGGCGCCAAGCCGCTCCAGCGCATCAGCAATGAGCAAGGTTTCAATAATATGTTCATCAACCGGATTGGAAAATGATTGAACCAGGAGAATCTCTTGCCCTTTGGCAGACCGATCAACTTGAATCCGTTTCTCGCCGTTAGCAAATTTATCGATTTTACAGGGAATCAATTCGGTTTTGAGTTGTTTGGCCAGTTTAATTGCCAGGTCGTGATTTGATGAACCTGCCACGATTTTCATGACAGTCATTATAGCGTACTATTTGTTACAATCTTGTTAGGTATGACTGAGGAAACTACTGTACGCACCAATGAAAATTTAGTGGCGCAAACATTAAACGAACAACCAATCCTGTTACCTGAGAGTCCATTTTGGCAAATTTTACGAGATTTTGGCAGGGATGAATTAGTGGCTCTGGGGATTAATACGGCTGGCGTTTTTGCTCTATCGATGGTCTCTGACAACAGCGTTTTTATATCATTGGTGGGACCAGTGTTGGAAAAGATCGGTTTTTTTACTGCCTCTTCCAAAAAAGCCTTTGACGTCTACCGAACTACACCACCGGTTGAGCGAAAAAAGAAAAACGAGTATGTGACCGATGCGCTACGAACTGGTTTCCCGAATTTTCTAAAGGATTTAGTGGCCGCTGATCCATTGTATATGGGTTTATTACTCCTTGAGTTAAAGCAATTTCCGGAAACGCCCGCTTGGATGCTATCGGTTATTGCTTTCATGATTTCAGTTGGCGGTGTTTCGGCTGCTGAAGTTTCACTGAAGGAAGCACTCTATAAAATGCAAACTCATCGATTGATGCGGCGCGGGTTTTCCCTAGAAAAACAGTTGGAATCGCGTTTTATTGTCAAGGAAATAAACTCAGAACATATTTTGGCGGAGTTGGCCGATTATTTTCAATTGGGCGAAATTCACACTGGGACTTACCACGACATATATTTTCAGCCTTCGCTCAAATATTATAATGGTCGGCAACCACAACTGAGGTTGCGAAAAAGATTTGAAAATGGGGAAGCAGTTGGGCCAGAGGAAATTCAGTTGATTTACAATCGCGCTTCTGAACTAAAGCGCCGCAAACCGGAACAGTACAATTATTTCCCCGTTGCCAGAGATAAATTTCAACGCGTGCTTGATGATGAGTCTCGTCAGTATCTTCAAGAAATGACTTTATCCAGCGAAAAGCAAGAAGTCACAGTCACCAGAGCCTATGCACATATTCCGAAGAAAATGCTGATTTCCACTGATCAGGTAGAGAATGGACAAAATCCATATACCGTTATTGAAGTTAAATCATTTAGAACTGAGAAAGACGCAGTTAGTCAAATGATTATGGCGATGCGGCACATTATGTCTCATTATCACGTGATCCAAACCACACACTCCAAACAATCACTGATGAACATCAGGCAATGGTGAGCCAGCTGGGACTCGAACCCAGGACACCCTGCTTAAGAGGCAGGTGCTCTAACCGACTGAGCTACTGGCCCGTGAACGGAAGTATTGTACTTTTTTTCCCGAGAGATTGCTAGCAAATCTGCGACGGTGTTTAAAAAAGGTAGCTTATTATAAAATAAATAGTTATGAGTGATCTGGATAGGGAAAAAGCAGTGTTCCAGCCTGACAAAATAGAACAAGGTGATCGTTCGACACTTTCTCAGGAAAATGAGGGATTTCGTTCCACGATATTGGGTATTATGCAGAAGTTGGAGGATCAAGGCAGAACAAAGGAGGCTGACTTTTTTCGGATTGGACTTTTGGCAGCGCTCAAGCAGTTATGGAAAAATATCCAAGCTGAAGATCACACTAAAAACCTTAGAGAACTATGGCTTGATTATTACCGCCAACATCAACCAGAAATTGGAGATGAATTTTTGCTAGGGATGACTGAAATTATCAAGCAACTTAATGAAACAGAGAACCGAGCAGTGGCAGCAGAAGCAGCAGCAGTGAGAGATGTTTTAACTGGTCTTTTTAATCGTCGGAAATTTAATCAAGACCTTCAGGTTTTTATCAACAGATATGAAATGGAAAGGAAAGATTTTTGCCTAGTGTTATTTGATGTGGACGGACTTAAAACAGTTAATGATACATACGGCCATCCTGTTGGTGATGATGTATTAAGATACTTTGCCAAAGTTTTGACGAACAGTATTCGCGCCGACGTGGGAGACTTGGCCTATCGTTGGGGAGGAGATGAGTTTACTCTTTTACTGCCGGTAAATGAAACAGTGGCTCAAACTATTGTTAACCGAGTGTTTAAAAATCTTGAACAACTTAATAGAAACACGAAAAATCAACGAGATACAGGATCCCTGATGTTTGATTTATCTGCGAGTTCGGGGCTAATTGTGGCTAGTAAAATGATCGGCGAATTGACTGTTCGAAACATGGAAAAAGATGTAGATAAACTGTTATATAGAATGAAAAAGAGGCGATAGTTGTTGTGCCTCAGGAGGGATTCGAACCCCCGACGCCAGGTTCCGAAGACCTGCGCTCTAATCCACTGAGCTACTGAGGCAGCACCCAGATTATAACATTACTGCCTGCCTGGAATTACTAACATTTCCCGAATTTAACATTAAAAAATGAGAAGGAGTGCGCTATACTTCACCCTGTATGCCAATTGACTACTATCCGCTGATTAACCGGATTGTTTCGACCTTGAAGATCAGGGATACTTTGGAAAAGCAAGTCCCCAAGGAAGAGCATTTTTTTGAACGGCCGTTTATTACCGTGGCTCGTGAACCAGGCAGTGGTGGCGCCCCGATTGCTCGGCGTTTAGCAACAAGATTGAGTTTCACCTTACATGACGAGGCGATTGTTGATGAGTTGGCCAAATCAACCAAAAAGCACAAAGCAGCTATCAAGGAAATTGACGAAAAGGGTCGTACCTATGTAGACAATATTATTCACTCGGTTTTGAATCCGGAATACGTTGAGGAAAGTAGATACGCAAGGGCGTTAAGTCGAGTGGTTTTGAACTTTGCTCACCAAGGCAACTGTGTCATTTTGGGGCGTGGGGCCAACTTTATTACGCCTTTTGCCAGAGGTTTACACGTCAATATTGTTGCTCCCTATGACGTGCGGGTGCAGCGGGCCATGCAGTATGAAGGCTTTGATGAAGAAACAGCTCAGGAAGTGATAGCTCAAGTAGAGAAAGAACGAGACGACTTTGTGAAGACATACTTCAAAAAAGATCTCAACAGCCGCAACGCGTACGATATTACCCTTAATACCACCCATTATTCGATTAATGAAGCCACTGATGTGATTATGATGGCCTTTCGCCGCAAGTTTCCGGCTTTCCAGCGGTTAAGGGCCACCTTACTTCCTTGACAATTCCCCTGATATAATATTTCACTCACGCCAGAGTGCTGGAATGGTAGACAGGCTAGTTTCAGGAACTAGTGCTCGCAAGGGTGTGAGGGTTCGACTCCCTCCTCTGGCACAAGGATAGTTGACAGTGAAAAGCTAAAAGTTAATAGTTAGTTTTTTTACGATATAATTGACTGTCTAGCGCGAGAATAGCTCAGTTGGCTAGAGCGTCTCCTTGCCAAGGAGAAGGTCGCGGGTTCAAGTCCCGTTTCTCGCTCACACTCTCATGGAGAGGCTGAATGCCCAGGTGGCGAAACTGGTAGACGCGCAGTCTTGAGGTGGCTGTGGAGCAATCCTTGGAGGTTCAACTCCTCTCCTGGGCACGGAAAGTGACTTGATGCGGACTCGTAGCTCAGTTGGTTAGAGCGTCCGGTTTACATCCGGAAGGTCAGAGGTTCGAGCCCTCTCGAGTCCACGGTTTTTTGAAAACCAGACGTTTGAGGATGCCAAGCTAGCCAAGGTGGTCACGGCGCATGTCTGAAAAACATGAGATTGAAGTTCGATTCTTCAGCTTGGCACTTTTTAGTATTTAATAAAGGTAGATTATTTTCCCAAGGCTTGGGCAACCAGTTCTTGGATAAATTTAACGACGGCTCGGAAAGCATCGACGGCGAAGCGAACGATGTACGTGGCCGCCCGTTCCGAAGTTTGGGCAATCATCTTATTGCGCTGGAGAGTTTGTTGGTATTGATTGTCGGTCATTTTTTTATGAGGTGATTTCCTTAAAAAAAGTTTTGGCGAACTGAGTAAGATCAGTCTGATCCCCCACCTGCCAAATTGTACCAAAGTGATACTGGTTGATCGACTGCTGAATCAAATCAAGCTTTTTCTTGGTTGAAAATTGTGATTTGAGACGACGGTTAATTTGTTCATCAGAAAAGCCGCGTTCCTGCAAGCGTTTTTTTTGGGCTGATTGGGTGCTTGATATCACGATTACTCGGTTGTTACAGACCGGCATCAAGTCAGCTTCGGCCAGGAGCGCACTGTTAATGAACACAATCCCTGGTTTATTACGCAGTTCTCGGCGCAGTCGCACCAATACTGGCGGCCACATGATTTGATTGAGCAGTGCCAATTTTTGGGGGTCGGCAAAAACTTTTTCGCCCAACGCTTTGCGGTTGATAGTGCCATCGTTGTTTTGCACGCTTTTACCGAAGTTTTTGACGATTTCACTTCTGATTGCTTGGTACTGTGGCTCTTTTCGCTCACTTTGAATTTGGTGTGCCAAGTGATCTAACTCGATATTGTGAATGATTTGCCCTTGCGCCTGGCCCCAGATCACCAGTTGTTCTGCCACATAACTTTTACCACTGGCGATTTCGCCGGTGATACCAATTAATACTTGGTGTGACAGTTTTTTTTCGAGCGCCACTTTAACATTAAGCGGGACATAGTCGTGCACTAAGCCTTGAGAAGTTTGCAGAGCCTTGACCGCACTGGAACTAACGTGAGCCAACTCTGGTTTAGCAAAGAGAATGACGGTCTCGATGCCGTGGTGTTGGCTTTGGCTGATGCTGTTTAAGGTTTGTTCATATTGAAAGTCTTGTGGATCACGAACTCCTTTAATAATGGCTTGAGCGCCTTGTTCGTAGGCAAAATCCACTATCAACCCCTCAAACCCTTCGACTGTAACATCCCTGAGGTGTGCGAGGGCTTGTTGAGCCAGTCGCGTTCTTTCTCGGTGAGTAAAGGTATAGTTTTTATCGGGATTGGTGCCGATGGCGACGATGATTTTGGGAAATAACTGTTGAGCGCGCTTGATGAGATCAAGGTGACCATAGGTAATTGGATCACCAGAGAATGCGTAAACGACTAGGCCTTGGGTTGCCATAGGCAGATTATAACGTATTTAGCAGGGAGGCTAGTTTAAAGTGCGTATTTGCGCCAGTTGGAGTAAATAGCTCGTAGGGTGATGTAGACCGGGATGGCCAACAACCCTCCCACAATGCTGTATAACTGCAACCCAATCAAAATGCTCAGAATAGCAATCAGAGGGTTGACATGCGCGTTAACACGCATGATTTTGGGAACTAATAGACTATTTTCTAGTTGTTGGATGACTAAGTATAAACCAGTCACTGCTAAAGCCAGGCCAGAGCCTTGGCTGATGTAAGCCAAGATAACCGCGGGAATAGCAGAGATAAAAGGGCCCAGGTTGGGTAAAATTTCCAAAAAACCAGCCAGAATCGCCAATGGCAAGGCGAATGGGATTTTTAAAAGCGTTAATCCAAAGTATGTCATTAAGGCGATCGCGGTCATCAGAATAATCTCTCCTCTCACCCAGCCGCCAAGCTGGATTTCCAAATCATCAACAAATTGTTCAGCCCGCGAAAGGTGTTTACGGTCATCGGTGAACCAGACAATTTTTTGGTGCAGGTTCGGCCGGTCAAGCATCAGGTAAAAAGACAAAATCAGCAAAGTGATAAAAGTAAAGATGCTGGTTACCGTGCCAGTCACCGCACTGACCAGGAAATTGATCGAACTGGTGAATTGGGTGGCGAGTGTTCCCAACTCCATATTGGAAAACTGGAAAAAACCATTGAGCTGGTCTTGAATGTATGGCAAGTCAATGGTTTTAATCAGGCGCACAATTTCAGAAGTTAATGGCGGCAGCACCAGGGCGGTGACAGCGGCGATCAGTAAGAAAAACAGGACGTACACGATAGCAATACTCACTCCCCTTGGCAGACGGAGGGTCTTTTGGAGTCGATTGACGGCCGGGTTGAGGGCCACCATCAAAATGAATGATAAAAAAAGTAAAATCAGGATTTTACGAGTCAGAAAAAGGAAGTAAATCAAGCCAAGGAAAGCAGTGCTAAAAACCACGATACTAGGGGAAATAGTGACTCTTGTTTTGTCTTTGGTCGAAAACCAATCGAGCATACTGATAGTATAGAGGATGAAATGAATGTTTGGCTAGATGGGGTTAATGTTGGTCTTTTGCCAACAATTGCCTTAGATACTCAGACTTCGAGAGCCGCTTTTCACTGGCGGCCTTCAAAAGGTACTCATCCAGTTCTGGAGGCAAAAAAAAATTAAACTTTTTCTCTTTTTTTGGTTCTACTTGAGAAATAAGTAATGGCAGTTCTTCTTCCAAGGCTCTGATTGAGACGTACTGGTGGACGATCAATGGCATCTGCTCCTCAAGATAGGTAGTCACCGGCGGCACGGTGGCAGTAGTGAGGGCCACAACCGGTTTGCCAATTTTTAGGGTTTCTGAAATGATGTAGCCGATACTGATGCTTTGACAGCTGATTTCAGCTACTACTAGGTCGGCTGCTTTGAGAGCCTGAAACACTTTTTTATAAAACTTAATATTAAGGTTTTCTGATTGGCTGATGTCGTCGATGTTAAATTGAGTGATATGGCGGTAAAAAACGGTATGTCCCAAACCTTCAAGGAGGTCAATGATCGCCAAATAATGAAATTGGTGATTTTTCTTTTCTTGCAGTGATGCCACAAAAGCAACTTTCATACCATCCTTCGTCAACACTCTTCTTTGTGTCTAAGCCAGGGAAATACTGTAACACAAAATAATCACTTTTTCAATAGTTATGGGATTTTTCTTGAGGAAACTGTCAGAGAAAAATTGTTATTTCCACTCAGCTCTGAGCTCTGCCACGACCGTTTTGAGCAGTTTTTTAAGCTCTTCCACATCTTGCTGATGTAGTTGAAAACTTCGGCGCACCAGTTTACCACTCTGGTTGGGCTGAATAAAATCAAACTCTCCCTCTACTACTTCGTAAGGAAAAGTCCGGTCGAGTTGGGTGAGCAGTTTATAAAATAATAGTTGTCGTTTGTACGAACCGCGAATACTTGCTGGAAGAGTCTGCTCACGTGGCGAGAGCTTGCCTGATTTCCCCTCAATTTCATTTTCGCTTTTCACCTGGCCGGTTTTGTAATCGATCACTTTCACCAGCTGTTGTTTTTGATCGACCCAGTCCACCCGGTCGATGCGGCCGGTCAGCAGGATATCGTCAAGCACCACTCGCTGTCTGCCGCCACCAAAGAAGCGCTCAATCAAAAAAGGGTTGACTGATTGGTTTTGGTAAAATTTGGCATATTGTTCCAGAATTTTTTTGCCGAAGCGCAGTCGATCTCTGAACTCTTGCTCGGTCAACACTTCTTGTTTGAGAGCTCGCTCAAAGGTTTGTTGGAGGGCGGGCAGAGGTAAGTACTCACCTGTTTGTTGGAGCGCTGAGTAGTATTTTTCCAAAGCAGTGTGAATGGCGGTGCCAAAGGCGAACTGAATTGCCTTGGCTCGCGGCACTCGCAGCAGCGTGTAGTGAAGAAACTCCGCTGGATCTTTAAGATACGTATCCAGCGCCGTGGTGGACCAGCGGAAGTGATCCAAAAGCCATTTGAGATAGGCTTTTTGAGTGTCTTGGGTAATCAGGACTTGTGACGGTTTCAAGAGTTTAACTAGGTATTCATCTGCTTTATCGTAAATCGCTGATTGGTCCGCGCGCTTCATTAATTTGCCTCGTGGATCAAACGATTCAATTTCCGTCAAAAACATGCTCGGCACCGCGTCGCGCGACTGACCATCGCTGACTAACGTTTCGGGATATGATACATATACCCGTTGTTTTGCTCGCGTGATCGCCACGTAAAATAACCGCCGCTCATCCTCATTACGTTCTTTGGCGTCTAAGTCTGTGTTTTGCAGGATTGCTTCGGGCAGTTGAATCAAATTATGCTCACGATTATTGCCCCACTTGCGGTCAACTACCTGTACCACAAACACGTGATCCCACTCTCTGCCTTTGGCCTTATGGACGGTGGAGAGATGGACTGCTTGCCGACGGACAGTAAGGTCTTCGATGGTGATTTGTAAGCGGTGGTTTTCAATCAGCTCAATGGCGCGTAGAAAGTCGGCCAACTTGAAATGATGATTGTGGGCAATCAACTTTTTAATCTCGCCAAAGACAGAGTTAAGCACGGTGATGAGGTAAATCTTGCCATCGTGTTTGAATAACCAATCAAGATAACCTGATTCTTTAATGACGGTCTCAAACCACTTGCCAAAAGTAGTGGTGGCGTCCAAGCCACTCCAGTCTTTCAATTTTTGGATACATTCACGGATCGGTTCGAGCTCTAACGAAGTGATGGGGTAACCACTGTTGTGACCATTAATGGCTTTGGTGCCACTCTCAATTAGTTCCAGGATTGATATCCGCGCTTTCCCCGCCGCGCGAGCCACTTTCATTACCGCCAAGGCGTCCAGACCAAACTTTTGTTTGAGCCATTCATAATGCAAAATCTCATAGAGTTCTTCATTTTCGCTGGCATCGCGAATGTGGTAAATCACTCGGAAAAAGGTTAACAGTTGGCGGATTGAGTCTTCTTGTAGTGCATCTCCTCCACCCTCGATTTCATACGGAATCCCCCAGCTATCAAAGGTTTCGGCAAGGGTGGTGCGGTCTGCGTTGTGGCGGTATAGCACGGCGATTTCGTGGACAGGGACTTTGTTGGCTAGGAGTTTTTTAACTTGCTCTGTCACTTGGACTGCCTCTAACACCGGTGATGGTGCCGGTGAGAGTTCGATCGGCTGGCCAGCGCCGTGTAAACTCTTCAACTGCTTTGCCACTTTCAATTGAGCATTTTCTATGTCCAACTTGAGATGGTTTTCAGCGATCAGTTGGTCAGCCAGGGAGTAAAGTTTTTGCGGTGAACGATAACCGGTATCAAGCTTGATGACCTGGGCGCTGTGGTAGCGCTTCAAAAAGCCGAGCATGTTTTCCACTGAGGCGCCCTGGAAACGGAAAATGGCCTGGTTCGGGTCGCCAACCACGAAGATATTTGGCTGGCCGGTTTCTTGTTGCCAGTAACTGGCCAGTAAGTCTACCACTGAGTTTTGGGCGGCGTTAGTATCTTGGTATTCGTCAACTAAGAAATACTGCAAGTTTTCTTGATATTCCCGTAAGAGTAAGTCGTGGTTTTCAAACGCTTCAACCACTAAGGCGATCATGTCATCAAAGTCGTAGCGCCGGTCGGTGCGCAGTCTGGCTTCGTATTCGCCGTAAACCTTGGTGAGTTCTTGATTGCGCTGAAGCATTTTGTTTTCCTGTTCCCAAGCGGTTTTTTTCATGTCAGGTTTTTCGCTGGTTAGTTGTTTGGCCCAGTTTTTGACTAGTTGTTGGTATTCCTTGACGTTAACCCCTTCACGCTTGAGGTCAGAAATGGCGCCGATGGCGTCTTTGACATAATGAAACGGCATGTTCATCGGT
The DNA here is from genome assembly GCA_001002135.1 of Candidatus Pacebacteria bacterium GW2011_GWA1_46_10. Classification (GTDB taxonomy): domain Bacteria; phylum Patescibacteriota; class Microgenomatia; order UBA1400; family PJMF01; genus UBA10119. The sequence goes on along the minus strand of LCLP01000001.1, from coordinate 507,558 downwards.
CGGATATATTCCAAATCTAGGCTAGTAAAGATCTGCTCAAACAATTCATAGCGTTCCAGATCTGATAATGGCTCACTTTCCCGCTGGATCGGAAAGTACTCGGGGTGAGTGGTAATGACGTCCTGACAAAAAGCGTGAAAGGTGCTGATTTGAACGTAATAGCCGGTCTTGCCGATCAGCTGTACTAAGCGTTCGCGCATGTTTTTGGCGGCGCTCTCAGTGAAAGTCAGGGCCAGGATGGCGTTGGGCTGGGTATCGGTTTTCTTGAGAATTTGGGCGATTCTGGCGGTTAAGACCTGGGTTTTGCCGGTGCCCGGACCGGCCAGCACCATTACCGGACCCTCGATTGTCTCGACGGCCTTTTTTTGGGCAGGGTTCAAACGGGCAAAAACTTGAGCAAAATCAGATTTTCCAGGCATCAATTGGTCATTATACCTGATGTAATTACTCTACTAATTAATCTCGTTTGAAATGTGGCTCGACGGCTTGAGGATCGCCCATCATACCCACTCGCCATTCGGGAAACTGTCGAGTACGTTCATCTGGAGGAGCATCTTTGTATTGCACGTCTTGTCCCACTAAGTAAAAGGCATAGTTTTCACCAAAACCATAATGTGCCTCATTGACCCCATGGCGAATTTCAAAAATTAAGACATGTCTAGGCTTGTTTTCCAAGTATTGTGTTTCTGACGTTGGCTTATAGTAGGTAAAACTAACTAACATTTTGCCAGCGTACTCCCCTTCTCCTGGAACTACTTCTAAGCCAGCAATTTCGTCAACTCCAACTTTAAAAGCTTTTTTGTTACTATCGAGGAAAGACATGGCCAGTGTTTCTTTACCATCGATCTTGGTGCGGGCAATGGTGTACGGAATGACGTCGTTAAGCTGATCACCATTTTTTAATAAAATCGGGATTTTGACCTGAGGAAATTCGCCGTCACGCATCAGGGTCCGCACCCGTTCGTAGTGAAGTTCGGCTGGTTTTGGCATCAAAGTGTATTATACCGTAACTTGATTGGTTTGACGAAGTTTTTGGTGGAAGTACAACAGAAAAAACACTATTTAGCCTATAATTGATATATATTGATATAATATCTGAGCTCCTTAACAAAAGGAAAAGTGTGAGACTATCAGTCTCGATTCAGTCGAGTTTGTTAGTCCCACATTTGACCAAAAAAACTTTCTGATCTAATCTGGAAACTCAGCCATTGCGGCTGCGTGGGACTTTCTAGAGGATCAAAAGGAGATGGAAACGTGGCTAAGTTAAAGGAAGGACAGGACGCCCAAGTTTTGAACGGCCGAGCGCTTACCCGGACTCTAGAGCAAACGGTGGTAGAAGGAATCCTCATCGAGGTCTCTTTTGAAGCTCATCGTGCTGCGGAGTTATTGGGGTACGAAGTAATTGAATCTTTCGTCGTTGAGCTTGGCTCTGAACGCAACGAAGAGCGAGTAGCCTATCTGGTTTTTCGAACCTACTTTGAAAGGCACTTGGTGTCAACCACTATGGAAAAGGCCGAGAAAGTGGTAAAAAAGATTAGCCAGATCATGTTAGCTGCTCAACTGCCTGTTGAATTACCTTAACCCGTTTCTCTGATAGCTTCGGCTATCAAAAAAGCCCCGCTTCGGCGGGGCTTTTTCTTTTATGAAATTAATTGGTGACTTTTCAAAATATCGTGCACTTGTTGAGCGCTATCGGCTTGGACTAGCTGCACCCTGATATCGGTGGCATTGGGAATGCCTTTGATATACCAACCGAGGTGTTTGCGCATGGGTAAAAAACGGTAGTTTTCCCGGTGTTTAAAAATGTCTTCGAAAAACTGGCTATGTTCAACGGCTACACCGGCGCTGGTGTGAATGTCAACTTCCTGGTCCTGAAAGACCCAAGGGTTGCCAAAGGTACTCCGGCCAATTAAAACACCGTCAACGCTATACTGTTTGACCTTTTCAAGTGCTTGTTGACGACTATGCACATCACCATTACCAAAAATCATCGTATTTGAGCCTTTGGCGGTTTGCACGGCCTTGCCGATTTCTTCCCAATCGGCTGTACCGCCATATCCTTGTTTAAGTGTTCGACCATGAATGGCAATGGCCACAGGCTCGATTTCCAGTAACGTCTTGATCCAGTTTTGGATGACCTTAATGTCAAAGCCCACGCGAGTCTTGACGGTCACGGGGATTGGTCGATCATGTTGTTGATATTTTTTGGGCAGTTGTTGATGACGTCTCTCGATTTCTTGAGTCAGTTTCTGAGTGATATGTGAGCAATCACGAACGGTTTTCCCGTTTTGCCAATCCCCCACCCCAGCCTTGGTCGCTTTCAAGATTTGCTGAGCTAACTTCGGGGTAAGGATCAAAGCTGCTCCCGCCCCACTGTGTGCCACACTTTTAGCCGGACAACCCATATTGATATCAATGCCATCAAAGCCTAACTGACACAAAGCGGTGGCTGTTTCGCGGAAAAACTTTGGAGTGGTACCGTAAATCTGGGCCACGATCGGTCGCTGCGCTTCGTCATAAAGAAAATCATCCAACACTTTCTCCACACCACGGCAAAACCCCTCCACCGTGGCAAACTCGGTATAGACCACATCAGGATGGCCGTATTTTTTCTGAATATGCCGGTAAGGATAATCTGTCACACCGTCCATCGGTGAGAGGCCGACGATTGGTTTTTTCAGCTCGTGCCAAAAGCCTAGATTTTTCATAAAGATATTATATAAAGGAATATTCTCAGGTGTTGCAGGCAGAGATCCCAGTCTTTCGACCGGAGCGGGTGGATCCCTGCCCTTATTGCGTGTGGTTTTGATTTTTCTTCTCCTTAATGTATGGAGTTGACCTTGACTTTGCCAAACAGGTATCGCCAGAGTTCGGGAGTGTTGACCCCCAAAGCTTTCTTAAGTGACAGTTCGGCACCGATACTCCCGAGGAAGGCTCCGATGAGTTGTCCAACCAAACCGAGGGTATGGACAATCATCCCAGGTGTATTGTCACCATTCTCTAACATCCAAAGGATGTTAAGATGGCCCCCCAGGGCAGTAAAAATCATTTGTGCATCCACCAACAAAAAGATTGGCACCAGAATTTTCTCTAGTTCGGTCATTTCTTGCGGGTGAAGGAACCAATCCGTCTCCCACCATTGAATGACTAAACTAATGAGAAAACCAAGGAACCAGGCGAACTCTGGCTTTATCGTAAAAGCGTCCACAGGAACTCCGCTAACGCCGTACGATAATGTGGCTCCAATGCCGGCCGATAGGCCGACAGTGGAGAGCACATAGAGTGCCGCGGTGGAAAGCCACCGAAACAAATTTTTCAACTGCGTGTTCATTATTTCAACCTCCGTTGAACTTAATTTGATTCCGCTCGGGCTGCTCACAAAGTTAATGGGCAACCTGAGCGGATCAAATTAAGGAGAAAATTTCGCTCTTAAACCACATGTTAATGTGCGGTTTATGAAACAAGAAAACCCAACGCATTTTGTCGGGTCATTGTGTCATAAACAGGATCAAATCGTAGCATTTATGTCCTATAATGTCAATGCAAAGGATGAGGTAGTACCAGAGTAAAAACTGCTATAATCGGTTTGTTTGCGGTGATAGCTCAGTTGGTAGAGCGTCTGCTTCCCAAGCAGAAGGTCGCGGGTTCAAGCCCCGTTCGCCGCTCAAGTGGTACACTGATAGCCAGAATAGCTCAGTTGGTAGAGCGGCGGTATCGTAAACCGTAGGTCCTGGGTTCGAATCCCAGTTCTGGCTCAGCATTTATGCAAAGGCAATACACTTCTCGCCTGGCGCGCCGCCAAGGTAAAAAAATTATCCGCCAGTCAACCAGAATGATCATTTTGGCCATTCTCGGGGTGATTTTGTTTATTTTTGTGATCATGCCTCAGGTAGTACAGCTCTTTTTCCGCCTTTTTGGCACCGGTGATTTGAGTCCTCTTACCAGTGACACTGTGCCCCCTCAAGTACCGGTTTTATCAACCTTACCCGAGGCGACGAAAGAGGCAACACTGGAAATGGCGGGTTATGGTGAGCCAGACAGTCAGGTGGTGGTCGTGCGCAATGGTGATGAAGTTGGTAAAACAAAAGTGAAAAGTGATGGTCAATTTTCTTACACGCTCGAGTTAATGGATGGCGATAACACCATTGATGTGTATGGTGTGGATGAAACTGGCAATCAGTCAAATAGTCGAACAGTGCTGATTATCCGTGATACTCAAACTCCAAGCTTGAGTTTTGAGGATTTAGCAGATGGCAAACAAATTACTTTGAGGGAAAACCAGACCCTCCAAATCAGAGGTGAGACAGAACCTGATTCACAACTCACCCTTAATGACCGCAGCGTCTATGTCAGTAGTGATGGCACGTTTAGTGCTTCCTATTATCTTCAAGAAGGCAACAATACTTTACGGTTTGTGGTCACTGACAAGGCTGGAAATCGAACTGAACGGACAGTTACCATCAATTTCCGCTATTAAATCTTGGTTTTCAAAACGCCAGCCAAAGAGCCAGAAAAACAAATGGCTGGAAAAAGGTATTATTAAAGAGACTGTGGATCAGAACAGTCAGTAAAAGACCGGTCCAAACAGGCTTGGTTTGCCACCAGTTTTTAAGCCACTTGATGAGTACCGTGAGTGTCAGCCACACCCCACCAAGCCCAAGTGAGTTAGTCAATAACACTGGGAGACTGTCCGGCAGCTGGGCGTGGCTGGGAGTTTGATAGGCTTGTGCGGCATCGGTGTTAAACAGTCCCCTGCCCCAAAGCCACTGCGCGCCGTTGAGCTTAATCAAGTTTTCCTGAGCATTGATTAGCCGCGCCTCACCGGTGCTGGTACGGGCTAAATTAACCCCCTCCCCACCAGGTTTGGGGAGTAAAAAGAGGGTTGCCCAAAATACTGTGATCACTATCGCCACGAACGAGAGTTTTATTTTTTTGGTGAGCAAGAAAAACCCATTAAGAACCAAAAACCCGAGGTAACTGGCGCGTGAAAAGGTAGCGGCCAGGGCGACAGTGAGTATCAGTTGAATGGCCCGTTTGAGTTGGACGGAGAGTTGAGGTAATACGGTCGGCAGTTGCCACAGCCCAAAGCCAATGACCAACAGTATGCCAGTAAAAGCAGGATCAAATAAGGTGCTGATCAATCGGTAGTAGTGGTTATCCCAGCCAAAAATATTCAGCCACCGGACATCAGGCATCAGGGCGTATTGTAGTAAGCCCCAGCCGGCAATCAGTACACTGACCACAGCCAAGCCAATTCTTGGCGAATATCGTGTGCGCTTATTTTGTTTGATCAAAACAATGAAAGCAAGGTACATCAGTAAACGCCCAAGGTACAACCAACCGCGGACTGTCACTCGGCCGGTCAAACCCCCCGCGATCATGCCACCGATCACCCACGTTACCCAAGCAGCCTCAAGTTGATGAGTCAAGATTATTTTTTTTGTCATGTGAAAGGTGTTGACTATTACTTGGCGAAGTTTGCTGTTGGTCAGTAATTGCCATAGGACGAAGTAAGTAATCAAGATGTCGTGCCCATAGATGGCGATGTCTTTGGTGAGTTGAATACGTTGTAGTTGGCCAAATGAGAAAAGCACTAAAAAGCCAGTAAAAAGGAGAGTTTCAGGATGAACAAACAGCTTACTGACGATTTTCATAGGCAAAAACTCTGACAAAGAGAGAATGCAGGCTCATCATGACAGCGTAGGCCACTCCCCGCCAGCCATCAAGAAAACCAAGTTTTAAAAAGTAATTAACGAGAAATTTTAACTTGGGATAAAGAACAGTCTTGACGCCCAAGAGTGAGAGAGGGAGTTTGGCGTCGGTTTGATACTCTGCCTCGAGTTTGGCGTATTGAGTAATATCAGTTAAAAACTCGGTTAGTGAAAGGTGAGCGTTGTGGAGAAGGACGATTTTTGAACGAGCAGTTTTTCCTTTGACTTGAGCTATTTCGTGGACTGGGCGGGTAAATTGACTCGCGCTCTTTTTCATCAGTCGGAGCACCCACGTACTCCCTGTTTCACCATGACGGAGCATTTTACCGTGAAACAAATCTCTTCGACGCACGTACACCCCGTCAAACTCTGAACTGCGAATAATATGTTCGATCTCACCCCAACTATCCCCTCTAATGACTTCATCGCTGTCCAAAAAAAATACCCACTCATGATGCGCTCGTTGTAAAGCGCGGTTGCGTTCAGTAGAAAAATTGCGGATCTGCGTGGGTTGATTGGTATATTTGAAATGAAATTGTTTTTGTAACTGATGCCAGTCATTGTTGCTGTTGAAATCGACGATCAGTACCTCTTTGGCCGGTTGAGCCGAGGCAAGCGCGCGCACGAACCGCTCATCACTGCGGTGCGTGAGAATAATGACGCTGACAGGAACACTGCTGGTTTTCATGATTTTTGTTTAAGCGTTTGCAGTATACCAATCAAAATGAGAGGAATGGTAACCAGACGGGCAGTGAGTACTCCCATCACTGCCCCCAATAAGTGTGCTTGGCTGCCCCACCAGAAAACAAGAACAACCATCAGGCCAAAAGCAGTACTCAAGTGAAGATTGAGAATACGGTATTGTTTGCGAGCCAGAAACAAAGCATAACTTAACTGGCTTACACTCTGGATAATGCCTGCCAAAACAAGCGGTCGGACCAATGGAATGGCGTCAAGCCATTGTTGGCCGAGGAGTAACTCAACGAAGAATCGGGGAAACAGTAATAAAGGCAGTGAAACGATGGTGATAAAACTGGTGAGCGCCACCAGCGACCGGAGAAAAGCGCCTGTCAGCCGGGTTGGTTTGTCAGCCAGTTTGGTAAACACCGGAATAGTGCTGTGGTGAGCGGATTTGGAAAAATCATAGTTTGGTTTGTGACTTAAGGCATAGGCGTTGTGATAGATTCCCAAGAATCGTGTGCCTACGATTTTTCCCAACAAAAAGTCATCAGCGTTTTCATTGAGGTAATTAAACAAAGTTGAGACGCTCAACCATTTCGCATTTTCAAGAATGGTTTTCCCTCTTGAGTGCAGGTACGCGAAGTGTGGCCGAGTTCTGAAAAAGAAAAAAGAAACCACCACCTCAAACAACGCACTGATCAACAACGCCCAAACCAGAGCCCAAACAGAGTGAGTCAAAAACCCCAAGACTACGGCGGCCACACTTTCGACAAAAACCAGTGAAAATCGATAAACGCTATCTTGGAAAAAGCGTAAGTCTTTATGCAAGACCACAATATAGGGATTAATGAATCCCTTGATGACTGGGACAAGTGCGGCGACCGCAATCAGCGCCAATAGTTGTGGTTCTTGGTAGTAGTTTTGCAGCAAGAGCCCCATCACCAGCATGATGCTGCCAATCAGAAACCCCCTAATGATGGCGATAACCCAAGCACTATCAAGGTAATATTTCACCGGTCGTTGAGCTTGTAGCAGGGTGATGTTCACTCCGGTTTGAGTCAAGCTCTCAGTTATACCAAGAGCAATCAGCGTAAGAGAGAAGAGGCCAAATGCTTCTGGAGTGAGCAGTCGAGCTAGTACTGCGATCTTGGCCATGGCGATCAGCGCTAAGATCCCCTTGTAAATGGTTTGCCAGCCGAAACCAGCCAGAGCACTACGAGTGAAGTTTAGTGGGTTAGACATCTGCTAAAGTCTCTTCGAGGGTACGTTGCCAAAGAGGGGCAAGATTGTTTAACGTATTTTCTGTCACCTGGATTAGTATAACTATGTTCTGGTGGTTTATCTAGCAATTTTGTATTCTCATGAAAAGTGGCATAATGAAAGCTTGTTTATGAAACGGATCAGTGCCTTTTTCACCGACTTAATGGAAACGATCGTTATTTCCCTATCGATTTTTTTGGTGGTTTACCTTTTTTTTATGCAGCCGCATCAAGTCAATGGACAATCCATGGTGCCTAATTTCCACAGTGGTGATTATGTTTTGACCGACAAGATCAGCTACAAGCTCGGCGAGCCGCAGCGAGGCGATATTATTGTGTTTCACGCGCCGCCAGCAGCGAATTGTGCCAAAGGCACGGGTTGTGATTTTATTAAACGAATTTTAGGATTACCGGGTGAAACCATCGAGGTGAAGGACGAGACTATTTATGTGGATGGTCAACCACTCGCCGAGCCATATCTGCCTGCTGACCTTGAAACTCTGCCTGGGTTGTACACCCAAAATGGGGCCATTACTTTGGAAGCCGATGAGTACTTTGCGGTGGGCGACAACCGACCTCACTCCAGTGATTCTCGCAGCTGGGGGCCAGTCAAGGAAAATGAAATTGTTGGCAAAGCCTTTTTTCGCTATTGGCCGCTTGATGATGTAGGTTCCATCCAAGGGGCGACATATAGTTTTTAAGAGTTGATCATGAATACTCTCACTCAACAGCTGCAGACAGCTTTTGCTGACTTCTCATTTCAAGCCGATTTTCCGCTGTCTACTCTGACGTATTTTAAGGTTGGCGGCCCGGCCGAAACATACCTTGAGCTAGGTCAGCGAGAACAGATTATTACTTTGGTCCGCTATTGTCATGAAAAAAACATCCCCCTGACCGTGCTTGGTGGCGCGAGTAATGTCATTGTCTCTGATCAAGGTATTCCGGGGCTGGTCCTCAAATTAGTAAACGATGAATTTACAGTGGTTGGGAAACAGGGTGAAAAAACTCTCATTAGAGCTGGCGCCGGTTTGAAAACAGCCTTACTCGTCAAGCAAACGGTTGATGCAGGTTTAACAGGTTTGGAATTTTTTCTAGGAGTGCCCGGGAACGTTGGTGGAGCGATCTATAATAACGCACACTATTTGGAGGACTTACTCAGTGAACACATTTATCGAGTAGAAGTGATTCAAGAACATGGTGAAGTAACTTGGTTGACTTGGGAAGAATGTCAGTTTGGCTATGACTCGTCTCGTTTCCAGAAAACCAAAGAAATCATTTTGCAGGCGGAGTTTCATTTAAAAAGTGGCACCAAAGAAATGTCTCAAGAACTTATTCGGCGCGCTACCTTATATCGAGCTCAAACTCAGCCGTTAGGTATGCCTAGCTCTGGGTGTATTTTTCAAAACACCCCCAACACTCCGGAACTAAAGAAACAATTTCCCCAATTTGCCGATAAAAAATACGTTCCCGGTGGATTTCTGATCGATCAAGCAGGCCTGAAAGGGGCTCAGGAGGGCGACATCAAGGTCAGTGAGAAACACGCCGCTTTTTTTGTGAATACAGGTAGTGGGACAGCAGCCGACATTAAAAAACTCATCAAACGGGTGAAGACTACGGTCAAGGAAAAATTTGGGGCTAGTTTGCAAGAAGAAGTTTTTTGGCTCGGCAGGCCATAAGTTTGTATCACCATGAACACCTCACCAACCTCCTTCATTATTACTGGCGGTACTCCATTACAAGGCAAGGTGAGGTTGAGTGGCGCCAAAAATGCGTCGTATAAACTCATGATTGCTAGCCTTTTGGGGACTACTGCCTCTACCATCAATAATTTGCCGGAGATCTCTGATGTGATGATGGTGGCTGAAATCATCCGTTCACTGGGTGGACAAACTTCTACCCTGGATCATGGTACGCAAACCATTAACCCACAAGGCCTAGAAAGTTTTGCCATTGATGAACAATACGGTGAGATTTCCCGGGCCTCAACGCTTTTTATCGCTCCTCTTTTGGCTCGCTTTGGTGAAGCAAGGGTGCCGTTGCCTGGTGGTGACAAAATCGGGAAGCGGCCATTGGAGCGGCATTTTGAGGGTCTCAGGAAAATGGGGGCAGTGTTTGGTCAAGAAGGAAACAGTTTGGTGGTTCAAGCTGAAAAATTAGTTGGCACTCATTATCGTTTTGCTAAAAATACCCACACCGGCACTGAGACGATGATTATGGCGGCAGTGCTGGCTAAAGGAAAAACAGTTTTGGCTAACGCCGCTGCCGAACCAGAAGTAGATGACTTGATTTTATTTCTCAACACAATGGGGGCAAGAATTGTCCGCACACGTGCGCGCACCATTGAGATTGAAGGAGTAGCAAGCCTTGAGGGCGCTAATCACACCGTGATGCCAGACCGCAATGAGGCTGTCAGTTATGCTTGCGCGGCTTTAGCTACTCGAGGAGACATTGTGGTTACTGACGCGCGTCCGACCGATTTGGCGGCTTTTCTGGCCAAACTAACTGAGATTGGGGCGGGTTTTGAAATCACTGCTGATGGCATCCGTTTTTTTTACCAAGGACCGCTCCAAGCCACTGATGTGGAGACAGCCATCCATCCTGGTTTTATGACTGATTGGCAACCGTTGTGGGCAGTGTTAATGTGTCACGCTCAAGGTCAAAGTACTATTCATGAGACCGTGATGCAGAATCGTTTTCAATATATTGATGTTTTGCGAGCGATGGGGGCGACCATCAAGGTTGTTCAACCTCAGTTAACAGCGGAGCCAGAGCAAGTTTATAACTTCAATTGGGTCGATAGTCACGCGGCTGATGTTCACGCTATTCAAATTACTGGGCCTACTCAATTTCGAGGGGGTGAGTTTACTGCTCCTGACTTGCGGGCAGGAGCCATTATTCTGATTGCCGCGGTGAGCGGCACTGGTCAAACCATTTTACATAACATTAGTCAGATTGAGCGTGGGTACTCTCAGATTGATGAAAAACTCACTTCTCTAGGAGCGCGTATTCAACGAGTGACAGCCTAAAAGACTGGTTCAGGTTGAATCTGACTGGCTGTAAGCGCTACAATAACCAGACAAGAAAGAAAATATGGGCTCTTTGGCACTTTTTTTAGGCTTATTAATTTTTTCGTTTATTGTGACCAGTGTGGCGATCGTGCCGTTTATTGATGTGTTGTATCATCTGAAGTTTCAGCGTGCTCGCCAAATTACCCGTGATTTATTTGGGAGGCTAACACCGATCTTTGATCGTTTTCACAAGAAAAAAGCTGGTGTGCCGGTCGGCGGCGGTTTGCTGGTTATCTTGGTAGTTTCACTGCTCTTTATAGCGTTACTCCCCTTGCTGGGGATGTTTGGGATTGAGGTAACCAGTGTGTATACCCACAATACAGCAGAGATTAATGTCTTGTTTTTCACTTTTTTGGCCTTTGGCATCCTAGGGTTGTACGACGATATTAAAAAGTTTTTTGGTTTTCAAAAAGCCAAATTTTTTGGTTTGAGAGCGCCATTTAAACTGTTTTTACAGCTGGTCTTGGCGGTGATCGTGGCGTTGATGCTGCACCTTCAGCTCGGAATCTCTATTCTGCATATTCCCTTTATTGGCACTTTTGAATTAGGAAGCTGGTATGTGCCGTTTGCCGCTTTAGCAATTGTTTCATTTGCCAATGCGGTTAATATCACCGATGGTTTGGATGGCTTGGCTTCCGGAGTATTGATGATCTCATTGTTTGGTTTGTGGTTTTTGTCAGCCTCGATTTTAGACGTTCCTCTCTCACTTTTTCTTTCGTTGTGGATCGGATCACTGGTATCATTTCTTTACTTTAATGTTTTTCCGGCGCGGCTGTTTCTCGGTGATGTTGGCGCGCTCTCTTTTGGAGCAACCTTAGCAGTGGTTGGTTTACTGCTGGGGAAAGTACCAGCCTTGATTGTGATTGGTTTCGTGTTTGTTTTTGAAATTTTCAGTTCTCTCTTGCAGCTTATCAGCAAGCGGGTAACTGGTAAAAAGCTTTTTCCGGCGGCGCCGATTCACCTGACTTTGCAGGCCCATGGTTGGGAAGAGCCAAAGATTGTCCAGCGAGTCTGGTTGATGCAGATCATGTTGACTCTGTTTGGGGTGTGGTTGGCCGTGATTTAATACCTTCATCATGTTGCGCAGTGCGAGTAGACTGATCAAAAAAAATGTAACGGGCAGGTTTCGTCCGACCCTCAGTTTACTGCTCGTCGGGTTTACACTGTTACTGAGTGTATTAGGGTTATTGTTTGTTTTTGAGGCGTCAAGCGCTGAAAGCTACAACCTGGTTGGTCATCAATATTACTTTTTACGTCAGCAAGCCATTTCTTTATTCCTTGGCAGCGGCGCGTTTGTGGTAGCCCTGCTTTTACCGACCAAGTTTTGGGCGAAAACCGCCCAGATCTGGTTTGGGGTAGGGTTAGTATTATTGATTTTGGTGTTGGTGCCCGGTTTTGGGGTGGAACTGAACGGCGCGCGCCGGTGGTTTGCTTTTCAGGGAGTGATATTTCAGCCAGTAGAGTTTTTTAAGTTGGCGCTCGTCCTCTTTTCAGCTGTGTGGATGTCTCGTCAGCTCAAACTGCCAACGTTTCTTTTTTTGACTGCTCTTTTTTCACTCCTGCTTTTGCTGCAACCTGATATGGGTTCACTCTTAGTGTTATTGTGGGTGATATTTGGTTTGTTTTTCTTGGCGGGAGGAAAGTTACTACTACTCAGTGGGCTGGGAGTACTGGGTGTGGTGGGGTTATTGTTGTTGATTGTGGCCTCACCTTATCGGGCGGCCCGCTTACAAACTTACCTTGATCCAAACACTGATCCACTCGGGAGTGGGTTTCATGTTCGGCAAATTACTCTGGCGCTGGCGAACGGTGGGTGGTTTGGAGTGGGGCTGGGGAATTCGCAGCAAAAATACTCGTATATTCCAGAAGTGAGTAGTGACTCGATCTTTGCGATCGTGGCTGAGGAAATTGGTTTTGTGGGTGCTCTAGTGGTGATAGGGTTATTTGTGGGGTATCTGATCACACTTTACAGAATTGCCACTCTACTGCCAGAGCGGAGTTTTGAGCAGCTTTTTGTCTTGGGTGTTTTTCTCTGGATGAGCGGTCAGATACTATTAAATCTGGCTGCGGTGGCGGTGCTGGTGCCACTGACTGGTTTGCCTTTGCCTTTCTTTTCTTCCGGGGGGACTGCTTTGTTCACCATACTATTTACTACCGGCTTAGTTTTGAAGATTTTTCTTGACACATCAGCTCGTTCCGCCTCAAGTCGAAAAAAGGTACAATCATAGTATGAAGATCTTGATTACAGGGGGACATCTTACTCCAGCGCTTTCTTTTATTGATTTTGTTCAAGCTCATCATCCCAAAGATAAATTAGTCTTTGTTGGCAGAGAGTTTAGTCAAGACACTACGGGTCAAAAAGCAATTGAGCAGTATGAGGTGGAAAAACGGGGTATTCGGTTTGTCCCCTTTCAGGCTGTCCGGATCAACCTTGGGTTTTTTCGGCGTTTTATCCCACGTTTGACTCATTTCATCAGAAGTTTTCGCCAGGCAGGAGAGATTTTACGTCGTGAGCGACCAACAGTAGTCTTGAGTTTTGGGGGCTATGTCGCCGTCCCCTTTGCCCTGGCGGCTAAATTTGCTCGTATTCCGGTCGTGACACATGAACAGACAATTGTCAGTGGTTTTGCTAATAAATTTATTGGTTTGGTGGCTTACTCAGTTGCCGTTACTTTTCCGGAAAGCACATCAAGGTTTTTGGCAGCTAAAACGGTGGTGACCGGCAATCCGTTGCGCGCCGGGGTTTTTCGACAACGTCATCCCCAACCGACTTGGCTCAAACCAAGAATAAACCAACCAATTATCATCGTGTTGGGGGGTAATCAGGGTTCACGGACGCTCAATAACGTGATTGAAACATCACTGTCAGAATTGTTGAGTGACTGGGTGGTAGTGCATCAGTGTGGTAGGCCGACTGCTGGATATAATGCTCGAGAAATCTTGGCACGACGCCAACAACGATTGCCGGTCAAACTGCAAGAACGATACTACATTCGTGAGTGGATTGATGACCATGATTTATTTTGGTTGTATCGTCATGCTTTTTGTGCCATTTCACGTGCTGGCGCGAACGCCACTCAAGAGCTAGCGGCGGCGGGGTTGCCCTCGATTTTGATTCCACTACCCACCGCTCGGCTTGATGAGCAGCGTAAAAATGCTCGATGGCTTGTCAAAGTAGGTGGAGCGATGATACTGGAACAAACAGCACTGAATACCACTACTCTTTTGGCGGCCCTCAAAAAAATGCAGACTTTTGAACAGTCAATGCGTGAAAGTTTAGCGCATGTCCGTTTGCCGGAAAACGCCGGTGAGCGATTGTATCAAGTGGTGGTGGACGCGCTCCTCAAACCGTGAAAAAACTGCTTTTTTGGGCAAGTTTATTGGGAATAGTGGTGGCTTTTTTGGCACTCATCATCCAAGGAGCAACCATTAGGCGGGTGGAGTGTGTGGTTAATGATCAAACAGTGAATGATGATTTTCGGGTGTGTGCCAGGTTGCAGGCAGTCATTGGGACGAGACTCCTTTTTCGAGATTTTTACCAAGATGAAATGATAGCCTCATTGCTTTACGAACCAGAGACAAAAGAAACTTTTACCTTAATTCGCTTAGAAAAATCACTGGCTGGCAGAGTCACTTTTTACCTCTCTGATCAACCACCACTTTTTAGAATTCAACAGGGGGAAAAACTTGGGCTCGTCTCAGCATCAGGAGTTTTCCGGGAAAATAATGAGCAAGTAAGAGTGCCATTGATAGTTGATCAAGCCCAACTCTACGAACAGCCGGCAACGCACCAGTTTTTGACCGAGTTTCTCAATGCCTTGGGAGAAAATCGGTCGCTGGTGACACAAATCACACTTGTTTCAGTTGAGCGAATAGAGGTTCGTATTCCGGGTTTTCCGCTGGTGGTGGGAGAATTACAGCAAGACCCGAAACTGGCGGCGGCGCGACTGGTCATTATTATCAAACAGTTGCGGCCGCGAGAGATCGATGTGGCGATTCGTGAGCTTGACCTGCGTTTTGAATTGCCGGTGCTGCGGACGACGGTGAGTACTGATTCTGGGCAAGTTCTCATCGACAGCCAGGAGTAAAGTTTGTTATAGTGAACTGATAAGCCACGTGTAAGTGATCTATGCCAAAAAAGAGGGTAATTACTGCTATTGATCTTGGGACAGAAAAGTGTGTCACGATTATTGCGGTCGTGGATGAAGAAACTGGTGAGCTGAAGGTAGTGGGAGTTTCGGTAGTGCCTGCTAAAGGTATGAAACGCAGTGTGATTGTTGACCTTGATCAAGTTTTGGCCACGATGAGTCAAAGTTTGGATGCCGCTGAGCGCATGGCTGGTTTTGATGTGCGCAGCGTGTATTTGGCTGTTTCCGGCACGCATATTACTTCTAAAAACTCCAAGGGAGTAGTAGCGGTGGCCGCCCCAGATCAAGAAATTACCGCCAGTGATGTCGAACGGGTGATTGAAGCGGCTCGCGCCATTTCACTGCCCGCCGATCAGCGCATCATACACGTCATTCCGCGTGATTTTAAGGTTGACTCGCAAGAAGGCATTAAAGATCCAGTGGGGATGACTGGTGTCAGGCTGGAATCAGAAGCACATATTATTACTGGGATGACTACCTCGCTTAAAAATCTGGAAAAAGTAGTCAATGACCTTGGTTTGGAAGTTGACGGCTTTGTGTTTGCTGGTTTAGCCGCCTCAGAGGTGGTGTTATCGGAAACAGAAAAAGAACTGGGAGCAGTAGTGGTCGATATGGGAGCTGGCACCACTTCACTCTCGGCTTTTATTGATGGTTCGTTGGAATACTCTGGCTCGGTGCCGGTGGGCGCCAGGCATATTACGCAAGACATCGCCTTGGGCTGTCGGATTAGTTTGGATAATGCTGAAAAAGTTAAACTGTTGCTTTCCAAAACCGATGAAGCAACTTTAAAACCTCAACCCGGCGAGACAAAGGAAGAATTGATGAAACGCCGCAAGCGTGCCGATAAAATCGACTTGGCCACCCACGGCATTCACGAAAGTGTCGACACTCTTTCCAGAAGGACTGTCATCGAAGGGATTATGGTGCCGCGTATGAAGGAGATTTTTGAACTGATTGCCGCTGATCTAGAAAAACATGACGTGCTGGGAAAAGTGCCGGCCGGTTTAATCTTGTGTGGCGGCGGAGCGCAAACTATTGGGATTGTGGAAGTGGCTAAGCGGGTTTTTAATTTACCAGTTCGGACTGGCACTCCCTCACCACTCAAGGGTTTGGTTAGTGATATCCATGGCCCGGCGTACGCTGTCAATATTGGTCTTTTAGAATATGGCAGGACTCGCGGCGCGGCGCCAGTGCCAACGGCCAGTTTTGGCTCGATTTTGGAAAGCGTGAATTTAAAAGGAGTGGGAGAAAAAATCCGGGGTATTATTAAGTCAATCTTGCCTTGAAAAGTGGTTGTTGCCTTTAAAATAAAAATCAATTATGGTGGGATGTTATACTTTGACTGACAAACAAATACTTAGAATATAAACATATGGGATTGGTTAAACCTGCAAATACTACTTTTGCCAAGATTAAAGTGATTGGGATCGGTGGCGGGGGTGGTAACGCCATCAACTCCATGGTGGAGTCCAAGCAGATTCAAGGGGTGGAGTTTATTACCATTAACACTGATGCTCAGGTGCTTTTGACCTCCAAAGCGGACACCAAACTGCAGATCGGCAGTAATTTTACTCGTGGCTTGGGGGCTGGGGCGGATCCAGAAATTGGTCGTACGGCGGCTGATGAAAGCCGAGAAAAACTGAAAGACTTGTTGTTTGATACCGACATGGTGTTTATCACGGCCGGCATGGGTGGCGGTACTGGCACGGGTGCTTCCCCCATCATCGCTGAGATTGCTAAGGAAGCGGGTGCACTGACTGTGGCGGTCGTTACCAAACCGTTTGCTTTCGAGGGCATTCGCCGAATGCAGACGGCTGAGGAAGGGATTGAGATCTTAGCAGACTCGGTTGACACGCTCATTGTGATTCCCAACCAGCGGTTGATGGAGGTGGTGGATAAGAAGATGACTTTTTTGGATGCTTTCCGGTTGGCCGATAATGTACTTGGTCAGGGCGTGAAAGGGATTTCTGATCTGATCACCGTGCCAGGGTTAATCAATGTTGATTTTGCTGATGTCAGAGCAGTGATGACAGATTCCGGCAGTGCCCTGATGGGAATTGGTGAAGCTTTCGGTGAAAATCGGGCAGTTTCAGCGGCTCGAATGGCCACTTCTTCCCCACTCTTGGAAATTTCGGTCAGTGGGGCTAAGGGGATTCTCTACACTATTACTGGTGGTCAAGACATGACGATGGCAGAAGTGGCGGATGCTTCCGCCATTATTGCCGATGCGGCCGATCCTGATGCCAACATCATTTTTGGTGCCACAATTGACGAGAGCATGAATAATAAAGTAAAGGTGAGTGTCATTGCCACTGGTTTTGCTGACAAGATGGCCTACAACCAGCGCAGTATGTTTGGCGCCTATGGTCGGAGTGCCATGAAACATGTTGGCAGTGATCGGACTGGTAAAACCGATGAAATAGAAGCTGAAGAGAAAGAGGATCGAATCGATCGTGCACCCGAAGGGTGGGTACAGCCCATGACTAAGTCGCAAGTGACTGGCGGCCAAACACAACAGGTTGATGATGCGACAAGTCCTTTTATCCAGTCAGCAGCGTTTGATGACTCCACCCAGGATGATACGAAACAAACTAAAAAAGCTAAAAAGAGCGATAAAGATCAAGACGATGAAACTCCTCCTGAACTCCCGAGCGATGACTTTGATGACGAGTTTGAAATCCCCGCTTTTTTACGACAACGCAAATAGGGTATAATTCTCATTGAGTAAAGCCGTTTGAGCTTGGTAATCACCAAGCAAGGTGTTGGAGGAAATCCTTAAAGGGAGAGTAGAGTCAACCGGGTTTGCCCGTAATAGCAGCCAACGAGTACGGAAAGGCTGGTACCTTTCTCAATCAGAGAAGCCTTTCAAGTTATCTTGCATAGCGTGAGATAGCTTGAAAGGTTTTTTGATGCCAAAGATACCGCATTTTCATCAACCACCAGATTTACCAAAACTGGAAGAGGCAGTGTTGGCGTTTTGGCGGCAAGACAAGACGTTTGAAAAATCGGTCAAAGCGCGTCCGGCTGACAACAGCTACGTTTTTTATGACGGCCCACCGTTTGCCACTGGCATGCCTCACTATGGTCATTTGTTGGCCTCAACGACAAAAGATGTCGTACCACGGTATCAAACCATGCGTGGGAAACGGGTGGAACGAGTGTGGGGGTGGGACTGTCATGGTCTGCCGATTGAGAACATCATCGAACAAAAGCTGGACATCAAAGGTGGGAAGAAAGGAATTGAAAAGCTTGGGATTGATGTCTTTAACGCTGCTTGTCGAACGGAAGTGCTGCGCTTGGATAAAGAATGGGAACGAGTGATTGGCCGACTGGGTCGCTGGGTGGATTTTGAGCATAGCTACAAGACGATGGATCAAACTTTCATGGAATCAGTCTGGTGGGGCTTTCAACAACTTTGGGAAAAAGGCTTGGTCTATGAAGGCAAAAAAGTCATTTTGTATTGTCCGCGTTGCGCTACTCCTCTCTCCAATTTTGAGATTGCCATGGATAACAGTTACACCGACGTGGCTGAAACTTCGACAGTCTATAAATACCCAGTAGTTGGTGAACCCAAGACTTTTTTACTGGCGTGGTCAACCACTCCTTGGAATAAGTTAGCCACCCCAGCGTTGGCGGTAAGCCCAACCCTGGATTACGTGAAAGTCCAGCAGGATGATGAGTTTTATATCTTAGCCCAAGAGCGGCTGACGATGCTGCGGGGTGATTTTAAGATTGTCGAAAGATATCAGGGCAGAGATTTAGAGAAACTACAATTTGCTCCACACTATGATTTTTATGAAGGTGAGCGTAGTCCGCAAGATAAAGTGGGAGTGGTAATTGCTGATGAGTTTGTGACGGGGCAAGAAGGCACGGGTATTGTCACTTTGGCCGTCTATGGCGAGGATGACTACCGAGTAATGAAGGCTCATGACGTGCAGTTGGCCGAACACGTTGACGACGAAGGCAACCTCAAGGCGGCAGTCAAGCCATGGGCGGGCATGAATATTTTGGAGGCCAACCCCCTAATCAATGAAGAGCTTAAACAGCGTGGGTTGATTTATAAAGAAGAACCACTAACTCACAGTGTACCAGTCTGTTATCGCTGCGGCACTCGGCTTTATCATGCTCCCCTCCCCGCTTGGTTTATTAATATCCAACAAATCAAGGAGCAGTTGATTGACCACAATGAAGATATCAACTGGGTGCCGGAACACCTCAAGTATGGCCGTTTCCTCTACGGTTTGGAGAATGCGCCTGATTGGAACATTTCCCGCTCCCGTTATTGGGGGACACCGATGCCGATCTGGGTTGGTAAAGATAAAAGCGGCGAACTCGCACGACGGATTGTTGGCTCAATGGATGAATTGAAAGAGTGGGCAGTCGATCCCAAACAAGTTAGTAAATTGATTGATTTACATCGTGAATTTCTTGATGAGATTGAACTCTGGGTTGACGATGGCAAAACAATTAAGGGAAAACGCATCCCTGAAGTCTTTGATTGTTGGATTGAGTCTGGCTCAATGCCGTTTGCTTCAAGACATTATCCATTTGAAAATGTGGCCGAATTCGACAGCAATTACCCGGCGGATTTTATCAGTGAATATATTGCCCAAACTCGAGCATGGTTTTATACGATGCATGTTATCTCTGTGGGAATTTTTGGGACTCATGCATTTAATAATGCACTGACGACAGGCACTATCTTGGCTGAGGACGGTTCCAAGATGAGCAAGTCTAAGAAAAACTTCCCCGATCCGCTGAAATTGATTGACCAATACGGCTCGGACAGCTTGCGACTGTACCTGATGAGTTCAGCGGTGATGAAGGCAGAAAACATCAATTTTAACCAAAAAGAGGTGGCCGATATTCGCCGAAAAGTTTTTGTTATTTGGTGGAACGTGGTCAGTTTCTATCAAACCTTTGCCAAGCAAACCCAGCCGACTCAACCTAATAAACCAGAGCACATCCTTGATCGATGGATACTCAGTCGACTGGAAACGTTAATACAACAAACCACTGACTTCATGGACAGCTATGATTTGGTACGTGCGAGTCGCACTCTCATGGAATTTGTCAGCGATCTTTCAAACTGGTATCTCAGGTTGAGTCGAGAGCGGCTGAAGGCTGAGAATAACCAAGAGCCAAGCCAAGTGTTGGGCTATGTGCTGTATACACTGGCCCAACTCTTCGCGCCATTCGCGCCTTTCTTTGCCGAACTCATTCACCACAATTTAGTTGACGATCAAACTTCCATTCATTTAACTGATTGGCCGTCGGTTGATCAAGCGCTGCGAGACACTCAACTGGAAACTGAGATGGCGATGGTTAGAAAAGTGGTAGAACTTGGGCGTGCTGCTCGCAAAGAACATGGGGTGCGTGTTCGTCAACCATTGACTACGGTCACCATAGCAGTCTCAGAGAACCAACTTCCCCGCGCTGTGGAACGATTCCAGACGCTGATTGGACAGGAACTCAATGTCAAAAAAGTAGTATGGCGAAAAGTTACCCAGGATGTACCGCTGACTGTTTTGTTGGATGTGAAACTCACTAATGAGTTAAAGGAAGAGGGTGAGGCTCGAGAGCTCATCCGTGCCATCCAAAACCTGCGACGTGAGGCCGGTTTGGCCGCCAGTGACCGGGCGAAAATGCAGTTGCCTGACTGGCCTGACCGGTGGCAAGCGGAGATTGAGACAAAAACCCGCACGCAGTTGGTGAAAGGTGAAGGGCCGCTTTTACTTGAGTAAGATGATACGATAACAGGGTGAAAAAATGGTTTATTCCCCTGATTGCTTTGGCGTTAAGCTTACTGAGTTTGGCGACTCTGTCGAGCGTTTCTCCTGATCTTATGCGCCGTCAGCTGTTTTTTTGGTTGGCCAGTTTTTCGCTCTTTTGGTTTGTTTCACAGATACCACTTCGCGCGTGGTTAAAATGGGGAGATTGGGCTTGGAAAGGCCTAGTGATTATATTGGTTGGCTTATTGATTTTTGGTCGGGCCACTCGGGGAGCGACAGCCTGGATTGACCTTGGGTGGGGGTTGCGTTTTCAACCTTCACAGTTTGCCGTGCTGATGACCACTTTTGCCGTTTTGGCACGATTCACTCAGCAAAGAATGCTGCGTGAGCGCGAACTGATTGAACTGTTGGTTTTATTGGGTACTCCAGCACTACTTATTTTATTCCAGCCGGATTTTGGAACGGTGTTTTTGTATACTCTCGCTGTCGCTCCCCTCTTGATTTGGCAAAAAATTCCTCGAGTGTATTGGCGGTGGTTTTTTATTGGGATAGTGGCACTGATGGCGGTTGGTTGGGCGGTGGTGCTGGAACCGTACCAGCAAGAGCGGATTACCAGTTTTATGGCTGGGAGTAAGGCTGACCAAAGTAACACGGGGTACAATGCCCGCCAAGCGCTGATTGCGGTCGGTGCCGGGCAACTCTTTGGCCGTGGCTTAGGGCATGGCACGCAGTCGCAGTTGCGGTTTTTACCGGAGCGTCAAACTGACTTTATTTTTGCTTCATTGGCTGAAGAATGGGGATTGGTGGGCTCGGTGGCGGTCATCCTGCTGTACACACTCCTGATAGGGTTTTTACTCAATCAGGCTGGTAAGACGGACCAAATCAGTCATACCCTCTTTCTTTTGATAGCGGCTGTCTATTTTCTCTCCCAAGTTTTTGTGAACATCGGGATGAATGTGGGTCTACTGCCAATTACTGGCATTACTTTACCACTAGTCTCTTACGGTGGGAGTTCACTGTTGGCAACCATGATCCTTTTAGCGGTGGCACAGCAGCTAGTGATGCACACTCGCGAACACTTCGGCAAACGCATTTCATGACGCTTACCTCATGATATAATGCACGCCATGTCTCAATACGCTGTAGTTCAATTACAGGGCAAACAATATCGAGTGGCTCAGGGTGATATCCTGGTTCTTGATCGGGTGCCGGCCAAAGAAAAAACGAAGTTTGATGTTACTGATGTGCTGTTGGTGGTTAATGGTGACACAGTCACGATTGGTCAGCCAACCGTGGCCAAAGCAAAAGTCACTTTTGTAGTGCAATCACACCAGCGTGGTGAAAAAATCCGGGTGGCCAAATACAAAGCAAAGTCCCGATATCGCCGAGTCAAAGGACACCGCCAAGCACAATCTACCGTGGTGGTCGAGAAAATTTCGGCGTAAGCCATGCCTCAGTATCTCCTGCAAGCCGGCAATACCCCGTCACTTTCACGCTATGAAGCAGCAGCCGTGATGGGTGATTCAGTGGAAAAACTTAATGAACGAACACTGCTGTTTACCGCGCCAGATGATCAAGCAGCCAAGAGCTTGTTTCAGCTGCTTGGCGCTTCTATTAGATTGGTCCGGCTTGAGCGAGAATGGCAGACATACACTGAAAGTAAATTAGAGGCAGCTCTCGTTGAGTTGCTCACCAGAGAAAATCCTGCCAAGCTTCAATTTACCGTGGCCCAATGGGGTGATCGCGACACTACTCGCATTTCACAAGGTGCCCTTAAGGCAGTCTTGGCCGAAAAAGGCATTAAGTCCCGTTTTATTGAAGGGGCGCGAGACGGTTTATCGGCGGCGGTGCTTTTGAATCAGGAAGTAATGGAATTGGTGGTAGTGCAGCAAGGCAAGAAAATGCTTTTAGGCACTACTTTGGTTGTTCAGGACATTGATCACTGGACAGCCAAAGATCGCGGTAAACCGTATGCTGACCGTAAAAAAGGGATGTTGCCACCAAAGATTGCTCGAGCAATGGTCAATTTAGCCCTCGGCAACACCCCAAAACCGGGAGTAATAGTCTATGATCCTTTTTGTGGTACGGGCACAGTGTTGATGGAAGCACTGGAGCGCGGGGCACACGTTGTTGGCTCTGATTTAGCTCACGAGGCGGCAGTGGGCGCCCAGACTAATTTGGCTTGGTTTGCTGATCGTTTTCACTTACCGGCGCAGTTTCAAGTGTTTCAAAGTGAGGTTACTCATGTCACTCTAAATCACTTACCGGGCAAAATTGACGCCATTGTGACCGAACCATTTTTGGGCAAACCTCAGCCTAAACCGAATGAACTGCCGGGAATGTTTCGTGGTTTAGAAAAACTCTACCTTGGTGCTTTTCACCAATGGCGCAGTTTATTGCGGCCTGGGGCGACCGTAGTAGTAATTTTTCCTCGAGTGGAGTTGCCGAACAGACCAGTATTTGATTGTCAAAATTTCGTTGACAGATTGGCCACGTACGGCTATACTCGCCAAATTGATTTTGGGCAAATTCGCTACCATCGCCCGCAAGCGATAGTGCAGCGTGATATAGTAATGTTTCAATATCAGTAAAGTAGTCTATGGCACACGTTAAAGGTTCAGGCAGTGTTACACAGCACGCTCAAGGCAAGCGCCACGGCAAACGACTTGGTTTAAAAAAATCAGGCGGAGCAGTGGTGAAGGTTGGGCAAATCATTGTGCGGCAAAAAGGGGCGAAGTACAAGACCGGTAAAAACACCAAAATGGGTCGCGATTACACTATTTTTGCCATGATGGACGGGATAGTTCAGTTTGGTCGACGCTTTGGGCGCACTATTATCAGTGTAGTGCCGCAAAAATAATTTTCTGCAAAAAAAGAAGAGACGAAAAATCCTCTGGAGAGGATTTTTTTATGAAAGAAAAATTGTGAAAAAAGGCTTGTGAAAAGTCTTCTGGTCGTGGTAGAGTAAACTATCACGTAATAGCTAAAAATAGGCACAAACTATGGCCACCCAGGTGATTCAAATCGATCAGTTACAGACTAACCCTTTTCAACCACGGGAAAAAGTCAAAAAGGGCGAACTGGATGAGTTGGCGCAGTCGATCAAAGTCTATGGAGTACTTGAGCCATTAGTGGTGGCTGAAACCCCGGCTGGGTATCAGATCATTGCTGGAGAGCGTCGTTGGCAGGCGGCCAAATTGGCGGGGTTAAAAGAAGTGCCGGTCCATGTTCGCCGCACTACTCCACAAGGCATGTTGGAAATGGCTTTAGTTGAGAATGTTCAACGAATTGGCCTCAACCCCATTGAGCGTGCGCAAGCATTCGTTCGGCTGACGCGCGAATTTAATTTACCGCTCTCAAAGCTGGCTGAGCGTATTGGGAAGTCTCCTGCTTATATCAGCAATACTGTGAAATTACTCGAACTGCCGGATGCCATTACTGACGGTTTGATCGCCGGCAAAATTACTGAAGGTCATGCCCGGGCTCTGGCAAGCATTGAACATGAAGCAGCCGCGGTGGAATGTTATAAATTACTACTTAAAGAAAAAGCCTCGGTTCGTCGTGCTGAAGAATTAGCCCGTCGCTTCAAAGAAGAGATGTCGCGATCTCAAAAGTCGACTTTATCTCCTGTTCAGGTGACGCAGTATGATGAGCAAGTGAAGGACTGGGAGAAAGGCTTTAATGCGGTGTTCCACTCTCCCACGAAGCTGAAGCTTTCTCGCTCTAAAAACCAGACAAGGGTGACGATTATTCTCAAGGGTTCACCACAGAAAACTCAGGCCGATTTGGAAAAAATCATGGAACTCACTCAAGTGTCAAGTTTGGGGTAGTCGAGTCGGGTGGAATATTGAGTAACAAATAGAGTTTTTCGGCAAGACGATACCAGAGGGGTGCGGCGGTTTCGGCTGCCCAGGGACTGCTTTGTGGCTCAGTCAGTTTTACCAGCATAATGAATTGTGGCTCGCTGGCCGGCGCGAAACCAATAAAACTGGCCAGAGTGGCATCTGGCTTGTAACCACCAGCAATGGGAATCTGTGAGGTGCCGGTTTTGCCAGCGATGGTGTGAGTATCTTTAAAAATCCACTGCGCCTCGCCGTGTTTGGCAGCGTTGACCATCATTTCAGTGACAGTTTGGGCGGTTTCGGCGGAGACCACCCTCCGCTCTGCTCGATCAGGAATACTCATTTCTTTCTCAACTTGATGGTCGATAACTTTCTTGAGGATTTTCGGTTGCACCATCACGCCGTGGTTAGCGATCGCGTTCACTGCTCTGACCATTTGTAAACTAGTGGTACTGATTCCTTGACCAAATGAACTGGTGGCCAGCTCGATCGGTCCCCACTTTGCTGGGAAGGGGGTGTCTGTGTCTTCTTGAAGATCAAGGTGAAGGGCTTCTCCGATGCCAAAACGATGGAGGTACTCCACAAATGTATCAGTTCCCATGGTTTCGGCCACGTAGATCATGGCAACATTATTAGACTGAGCGAGTGCGTCTCGAACGGTAATGTCTGGCGTATATTCATCATTCCAAGTTCGCACGGTGTACTGACCGATTTGGCGTGGCCCAGCGCAAACCGGACACTGAGTGTCAGGGGTGATGGCGTCAGTATCGATACCGGCCGAGACGGTGAGGACTTTAAAGGTGGAACCTGGTTCATAAAGATGAGTGAGACTGGGGTTTTTGTACAGCTCTGAGGCGAAATCATAGTATTTGGCTTGATCATAGTTTGGCCAGGCAGCCAACCCAAGAATATTGCCTGTTTTCACCTCCATCACGATTACTTCACCGCTGACCGCTCCATACCGCTCAAGTCCTCTTTTTAACTCCTGTTCGATTAAAAACTGAACATCACGCCGAATGGTTAAGACAATATCTCGTCCATCTAAGCTTCGTGTCTCAATAGTGTTTTCCCCACCGAGTAAATTACCGAGTGCATCGGTTAAAAATCGATTCTTTCTCATTTGTGGTTGAAGTTCTTTGTTGAGTGCCCCCTCAATACCAAAATAACCAGTATCTTCACCGGTTTCGTTTTTACCGACAAAGCCGGTTAAGTGCGCCGCCATTGAGGCTTCAGGGTAAAAACGAGTTTGGTATTCTTCAAAATAAATGCCTGGTATTTGCAGAGTCTCGATTTTTTGGCGAAGTTCCCGATTAATGCGTGAAGAAAGTCTTACCCAAGTACTGTTAAGATTAAAGCGTTCATGAAGATAAGCCGTATTTGCTAGTAGTAAAGTTTTAACCCGCTGTTCTCTTTCAACCAGTTCTCCACCGTCCGAAGCTTCTTCATTGAGATCTCGTTCGACTAATAGCGGAGCCAGTGCGTCGATAATTTTTTCTGTTGAGAGAGTGAGCAGGGTTTTATCAGCCATCAGATGAAATAGATCGGTGTTGCCAACCAGGAGTTGACCGTCGGCGGTATAGATGTTGCCGCGGCGACCGACAGAAGTAGTCTCTTTGGTGGCTTGATTTTCTACCACTTTTTTTAACGAAGACCCCTCAATAACTTGCCAGTAAAACAACCGTGAAATTACTCCCAAAAAAAGCAGCATGATGCTTAAAAAGACAAACCGAGGTCGAAGCGAGTGTTGCTCTGGCATGTAACTCAAAGTGTACTGGATACCAAGAATGATGCCAACCTTACCGTGAAGCCACGCTGCTGCTGACGGTGAGAATAATTGGTTTTTGAATAGGTTGGTAGTCGGTTTCAACTGTTTCTGCTAAAGGAGTCAGCGCAGTAGCCCTGGAATAGGTTTCTCGCAGAACTTGGAGTTGTTGGCTGAGTGTTTGTTGTTGTTGCTGTAGTAAACCCAATTTTTCGCCCTGTCCAACAGTTCCGCCCAACTTGTACACGGTGTAAATAGCTTGACTAGCCAAGACAAGAATGAGCAGGCCATAGTAAAACGCGATGAGTTTTTTCATGATTGTTTCCTTTCAAAAACACGCAACTTAGCACTTCTGTTTCTGGGGTTGCGTTGTATTTCTTGCTCGGTTGGTCGCATCGGTTTCTTGGTCACTTTTTTCCCTAGACCAGCTTTTTCCCAGGCTGTGAAAGCTTGTTTGACGAGCCGATCTTCACCCTCATGAAAAGCGATGGTGACGATTCTGCCGCCTGGAGCGACCGTTTCTAAAGCTTGTGGCAGGGCTCGGCTAATGTTGTCCAGTTCATCGTTAACGGCAATGCGCAAAGCTTGAAAAACCTTGGTGGCTGGGTGTAAATGACTGGTTTTTCTTGGTTTGCTCTGCTCCACGACGCGCAAGAGTGAACCGACAGTTTCTAGTTGGCTGGGGTCCTTTTTGCGGAGGGTGATGATGGCTTGGGCGATGCGGTGAGCATATTTTTCGCCACCTAAATCGCTGAAAACTTGAGTGAGTTGTTTAACACTCAGCAGTTTCAGTAAATCAGCCGCCCTGACCCCGAGTCGGTCATCAAGACGCATATCAAGTGCTGCCTCCTCGTGTTCAAAACTCAAGCCTCTGTTGACTGCCATGAGCTGTTGAGTGCTGGTGCCAAAATCAAACAAAATGCCACCAATAGCCGTATCGATTTTCTCAGCTGTGGCGAGGTCTTTGATTACCCTGGCCAAAGCGTCGAAGTTTTCTCGGATGAGAATAACGTCGCCATGTAGCATCTCGATTTGAAAACGGTTGACGGCTCGATCAATAGTTTCTTGGTCAAAGTCAAACCCCACTACTTTGCCGCCGCTCTCGAGAATGCGCTGGGTGTGACCGCCACTACCGACAGTGGCATCGACGTACCATTGGTGAGGCCGTACTTGGAGCGCACGAACAGCTTCCTCCAACATGACGGTGATATGAGTTAGGTTATTCATGTTACCTTTTCGGCAATTTGTGCCGCTTTTTTCTCGAGAGAATCGACGTATTGGTGGTACTCGCCTCTCTCCCAGATTTCAACGTAGTCCAAACTGCCGACAACCACTACGTTTTTTTTAAGACCGGCAAACTCGGTCAAGTAATTGGGCAGTTTTACTCGACCATTTTTATCCGGTTGGACTTGTTGGGCTTCGTTTGTCATCAGCCGAACAAAGTCTCGGTTCGCTTTTTTGGTAAAAGTTTGGTTTTCGCTGATGCTTTCAAGGCGTTGTTGGAACTTGGCTGCTGGAAATAAAAACAACCCTCCATCAAGACCTCGCGTCACCACCCAGGTTTTTGCCTGTTCTCGAAAACTTTTTGGTAAAGAGACTCGTCCGTGCTCTTCGAGCGTGTGATAATAGGTGCCGATGAACATTTTTATAAGTCTCTTTACCAATTTTTACCAATATCAACTTTGACGAAAATTTTAAGGCTTGTAAAGACGAAACTTTGTTCGGGTTTTTGGGGAATTTTTTAAGAGCTATAGGACTTGATCAGTCCATTTTGGCTGAATGAGTTTTTGCTGATTTGAGAGGGTGAAAGAGAATGTTGGCAGGAAAAGAGTTACCACTGGTTAAAACTCCAGTGATTGGTTTTCAAATTCTTATTTTTGAGGGTTTGTGGGAAAAAAAACTTGGCTCAGCGCGTTTTTAAGTAACAAGAGGCCCTCTTAGGGCGTTTTTCATCTCACTACAACATAAACCTCAACCAGATCAACTGTGGCAGTGATCATTTTGCCATCAACTTTTCCCTCATAGGTGACCCATTTTGAACCGTCCCAGGCGGCAATCTTAAGCTCGCCTTCTTCGTTGGCCCGCATGGTCAGTTCAACTTTCCCAGACAAAACACCAGAGGCAGTTAAAGCATAGTTTTCTGATACTATTTCGCCTGGAATTCCCTCTGGGTAACCTGGGGTGTTGAAAATAATGAGATAACGTTGCTGGCCGAGATTGCGGCCGTCAATCTGGAACTTGGCATCTTTAGAGCTGTGAGCGGTTTCTCTGGTACTGTTATCAATGTACTTCCAGTCAGATTTAAGCGCGTAGGGCTCACTACCGCCCGTATATCGGGTGAGCAAGGTGCCGCCCTTGACATCCTCGTGGTAGGTGCAGGCTCCTCCGGCTGAGCAGCTGCCAAGCAAAATCTGAGCGGTAGCAGGTAGGGAGGCAAGATCGAGCGTGCCAAAAGCCCCTTGCAACAGTGTCCCCGCCTGGTACTCAAGTTCGTACTCCATTTCCTGAGCGTCTTTCTTGAGGTTGTGGATGGTAATTTCTACATTCCGGCCGTCTGCCAATGGCTCGATCGAAAGATATGGCCTTTCCGCCCCTGGAATGACGTTGTTGGGCAGGGTTAATTTCTGTTTTTGTTTGGTTTCCTCTGGTGTGGTGGTTCGGCCGCGCCACCAGAAAAAACCGCCAATCAGGGCGAGTAAAACGAGTAAGCTCATGATGATTTTTTTGTTTTTGAGTAGTTTCATTTCTCCCCTTTTTTGTGATTTGTTTAGCCTAACACGTGGGCCAAATGTGGCTCAAGTTGTTCGACCGACAAGCGTTGTTGTGTCGTGGTGTTGCGGTCGCGTAAAGTGACGGTGTTGTCTTCCAGGGTTTGATAATCGATGGTGACGCAATACGGCGTGCCGATTTCATCTTGTGACAGGTATCGTTTGCCGATGTTGCCCCTGTCGTCCCAGTCGGTAGCCCAGTATTGACGCAGGAGTTCATAGACCGCCCTGGCTTTATTGACGAGTGCTGGTTTGTTTTTTACCAAGGGGAAAACAGCCACTTTAAATGGCGCTAATTGGGTTGGTAACTTGAGGTAGGTGCGATCTTTTTCTTTGGTGTAACACTCACTTAAGAGCGCCAGGAAAATTCTATTTAAGCCAAATGTGGGTTCCACGACATGGGGAATAAACTTGCGCTTAGGATTTTGTGGGTCAGTGTACTTGAGGTCGACACCTGATTTTTCCATGTGGTTTTTAAGGTCATAATCAGTCCGATATGCCAGACCAAACATCTCCTTGAAGCCGAACGGAAATTCATAATCTAAGTCTTCGGTTCTGGTGGAGTAATGTGAGCGTTCTTCATCAGTGTGGACGCGCCACCTCAGTTTTTTTTCACTGAAACCGAGTGAAAGAGCAAATTCGAACATCGTTTGTTGCCACTGTTCAAACAATTCTTCCCACTTTTGATTGATTGGATCAAAGAAGTACTCAAACTCGGCTAAGTTGAACTCGAGAGTACGGAAAATAAAGTTCCCCAAAGTAATTTCATTACGGAAGGCTTTGCCGGCTTGAGCAATACCAAATGGCAGTTTAGGCTGCATGGTGTTGAGGACGTTCTTGAAGTTGACAAACATGCCTTGGGCGATCTCACCGCGCAGATATGCGAGCGATTGATTTTCCTCGACGATGCCAATATGAGTCTCAAACAGCAGATTAAATTCCCGAGCGTCAGTCCAATCATGTTTACCACAAGCGGGACAAGGAATTTGGTTTTCACGAATGATTTGGGTTAATTCTTCGGCACTCTTCCCCTCTACTTTGATTGGTTTGCCTTTTTTCTCAAAGAACTGCTCGATTAAATGATCAGCGCGCATCCGAGTGTGGCAATGACGACAGTCAATCAAGGCATCAGTAAAACTCTGGGTGTGGCCGGAGGCCTCCCAGACCTTAGGACTCATCAAGATGGAGCTATCCAGGCCGAACATGTCATGCCGGCGGGTGACGAAAAAATCCCACCAGTAATTAGTGATGTTGCGCAGTAGCTGCGTGCCCAACGGTCCAAAGTCGTACGTATTAGCCAAGCCGCCGTAGATTTCTGACCCTGGAAAAACAAACCCTCGTCGTTTGGCTAGGGCCACAATTTCGTTTAAGGTTGGTTGATTCATAGGTACTTTTACAAAAAAATCCCTGCAAGTGTCTGCTTGCGAGGGACCCTGCCGGGCGGTTCCACCCTAATTCCCCAAATGGGGCTCTCTTTAATTTGTGCACTCCACTTAGTTCGCTGGCCAAGGGCGAAAGAGTGCGAGTTAATTGTATTTTCAATTAAAATGCTTTGCAACAAGAAAAACCGCCGGGTAAACCGGCGGTTTTGGGTGGGTTCACTTGGGTTTTGATTTCTTCGACAGTTTTTACTCATCTGAGTGAGGTTTCTGTCGAAGTATTTCTCTGAAAAAACTCACGCCCAAGAGAATCCCTACTGCGGTCATCGCCCAAAAAACATCCAGTGCATACCCCCAAGGGGCACCGAAGAAGCGAATTGACCTCAGCCATACGTCCCAACAGCTATAGCCAAAGCCGGCAAGCACGAGTAGTGCTACCAGCCATTCTCCTAGACTTTTTTGTCTGGATGATTTGTAGGTTTTGCCCACCAAGTAGTACGTTACATAGAGGACAAGGCCTACGAGAAACGCTGTAAAAAGTATGTGGTAGATCATGGTTTTCTCCTCAGAACTGGTTTGTTTAATGCCCCCTTTAAGGTCGGGAGCATTAAATTCAACCAGTCCAAAAAGAGACATGATCTATTTTATTAAGGTGCAAAACACTTTGCTTTGACTGGCGGCAATCGCTAGTTAAACTGGTGTTTTACAACAAGAAATTATAGTGCTTGAAACAGAAAAAGTCAATATTATAGGATAACTTTCCAGGCTTATTTCACTTGAAGGTAATCAAAACTCTTCATCTTTTTTTCAGTGATTTCGGCTACATAATCAAGCACCGAGCTATGAGCGGTTTGGCGATAATCTTGGTACCCTAAGTGTTCCAATAGCTTGCCAAGCAAGCTTTGTAAAGTTTTAAAGGAGGCTTGTTTAAGTACCGCTCGGCGAAGTTCAATCGCGCGTAAGTAAGCAACCTGATCAGTGTCCCCTTCCACAAAGAGCCGATCCAAAACTTCTAAGATTTGAGTAAGGCGACGAACATTGGCAAGCGATTGGCGTGAAGTGCCATTATCTTCTAGTGGAGTGGCTTGGGTGATGAGTGGCAGTGACTTGGTATAAGCACCGAAAATTTTAACGTAGTTGCCGGGTTCCAAGTGTGCTCGTCGGCTGGATTTGAGTGAGCGAATACCCTTGGCAACGCCCACCAATTTACCGAAATCGCGAGTGAGAAACGTCACCACTCGATCAGTTTCGCCGACGTTGGTGCGCTTGAGCACCAAGCCCTCAGTCATAAACGTTTTTGGTTTACTCATCTTAAAACGGAATCTCAACCAGGGTGTCTTTGGCCACTATTACCTGTTCTTCGCCGCCGTTGACGTCAAAGAGAGTGGTGAAGGGATCGATACCACCTTGTTTCCAGAGTTGAATGCGGTAAGTTTCTTCGTTGGTATACGGTACGGTGTAGGTGAGGCGCAGCTTGGCAGTGCCCAGAGGCTCGAGAATAAAAAAGCCATCAATGACAGTTAGGCCATTTTCTTCATAAACACTCGGCTCGGCCGTGAAACCTTGGGCTTCAACTAACTGGGCACCTTTTGGTACGTAGAGCCGCGACCAGTCGCGCAGTGTGCCATTCAGACACAATTGACCAGCCTCGAGGTTACAGTTGTCAGCGCGGCGGGTATTTTTGTAGGTAATCTCAACAGTTTTGGTTAGTTGACCATTTTCCGGCGAAGTAACAGTTTGTTTGACCTCGTACTCGGTGTAGAGATTCGACTTAGCACCACCTAGGTTGGCGTCCACGATCCCCAAAAAATCATGATCCTCTGCCGGCGGCAAGAGTCGGCCGGCGCCGTTGACTGCTTCCGCGGCAGTTTGTGCCGATTCTGCCAAGAAGTAGAGCTGAATGTGTCTGCCTTCAAGCTCTTGCCACATGGTCTCGAATAATTGTGGCCAAAGCTCTTTGGGAGCACTGTAGGCTTTTTGAAGAGTGGCTTGCATCAATGGGCCAAGGATGCCCTTACGGTCTTCACGCAAGTATGGGGTTGGTCGCGTGATGATTTCTGACAAAGCATAGACCACTTGAGCACAGCCATCACAGCGATCTTCTGGCTCAGCGCTAAAGGTGCTACCACCAACTTGCACCGGGCCAAGAATCTTGAGTAAGTCAGCCAGTACGACGGTGTCGACGGCAATAATGCCGTTAATATCACCCGGCTCTCCCCTCACCTCTTGATAGTGGGTAAAAAATTGATCCATTGATGTCTTAAAGTCAGGTGAAATGTTCATGTCTCGCAGGTTCCAATACCGCTCAGTGGTTAAATATTTACCCAGTGCGTCAGGGATGGGAATACGTTTTGTGAATTTTTGGTCCAGTTCATAAATGTCATCAGATTTTTCTGGAGTGACTTTGCCGTTTTCTACAAACACCACCGCATAGGCGGTCAAGAATCCTCCAGTTGGTCTTAGTTCGTTGTCGTTTTGGAACAAGATTAAATACTTTTTTCGTTGCCCTTTACCGCCGGCTAAATCCGGCAGTTGTTCGAGGACTGGTCGAAAGCTGATAAAACCCTTCACGCCGTTACTCAATGTGGTTTGAGTGTCAGCGATTTTTTCTCTCACCAGTGTGCCACGAAAACTTTTGGGATAGTGACGGGGGTTGATGGCACTGATTTCGGCATCAACAGTTTGGAGGTTTTGGGCAATCTCATCGAAAGCCGGCATGATTTTATCGAGTGTTTCAATGATAAGCCGAATCCGATCTTCGGCCGTCCCGCCAGTAAATGAGCCTTCGCCTTGGAAACCAAGCACGTCAGCATAGGGAGTAATTTCTTGCGCGGCTTTAATGCCGGCCGCCACACCAGCATCGGCTGCATTAAGCGCGTGTTGACCATCTTGGTAATAGCCGCGGGTCAAGGGTAGAAAGTTATAAAAAACCAGTGAGCGATAGGTTTTTTGTAAGTTGCCGATCGAATCTCGCAGGGCGATTAACTCTTGTTCGGCACCAGGTAAGTTCTGCGTTTTGAAAGCATCGAGTGCTGCTCGGGCGTGGGTTTGAGCCTCTGCCGCTTGAGTTTTAAAACGCAGACCGACGATGCTGGTGTAAACACTGATCACCATTAATAAACCAACCACGGTAGCCAGGATAATTTTTCCTCGTTTAGAGAGTTTAAATTTAGTTGGTTTATCAGTATTATTCTTGGTTATTTTTTTTCGTCGGAAAATTACCATGAGACGGGTTTGCCAAGTTGGTTTAGTTGGTTTAGTTGGTTTAGTTGGGTTAGCTGTCGGTTGAGTTTCCACTGATGTTGGAGTGTCATCAAGTGAAACAGTGTGAACGTTTTGAGGAGAGGGAGCAGAAGCACTTGGCTGGACGGGAGGTTGCTCAGTCATTACCATAGTATACAAAAATTCCCCAGCTGCTACCACTTAGAGATCATGGCTTTAGGGGTTTTCAGCAGGATTTGGATGTCTTTCCAGAGCGCGAGGTTACTGGCATACTCTGCGTCCATTTTAGCCCGTTTGGCAAATGGAATTTCATTGCGGCCGCTGGTTTGCCAGGGTCCAGTGATGCCGGGTTTAATCGAAAGGATTTTTTTGATGTACTGACGAGTTTCAGGATATTTTTTCGTTTGTTCTTTTAGTTCAGATCTCATATAGGCACGCGGTCCAACCATACTCATCTCCCCCCTCAAGACGTTAAACAGTTGGGGAAACTCATCAATAGTAAGAGCCCTTAAGAGTCTGCCCAATCGAGTAATGCGAGGGTCTTCTTTGGCGGCAATTTTCCAGTCGCCATCTTTAAACTTTCTCAGCAAGCGTTTGTTTCGCTTATGCAGCAGTTCGTGAGCACCGGGAACCATGGAGCGAAACTTATTGATCTGAAACTCTCGGCCGCCTTTACCGATGCGCTGGTGCTGAAAAAGAATTGGCAAGCCTGAGTCGAAAATAATTAAAATGGGGATAATAATCCAGAATGGCAGAAAAGCGATGATCAGCAAGGTCGCCACGACGAGATCGAGGAGGCGTTTT
The DNA here is from genome assembly GCA_001002135.1 of Candidatus Pacebacteria bacterium GW2011_GWA1_46_10. Taxonomy (GTDB): domain Bacteria; phylum Patescibacteriota; class Microgenomatia; order UBA1400; family PJMF01; genus UBA10119. The sequence continues at coordinate 473,182 of LCLP01000001.1, read as the reverse complement.
TGTTGTTCGTATGTCATTTAGAGATACTCTTTACGGTTTTCTTTTTTCAGTTTTTCTACCAGGTTTTTCACGTCTTGGCTACGATTTTTCGGGCAAATCATCAGAATTTCGCCGGTATCAACCACAATCATATCTTCCAAACCAACGATGGCCACCAAACTGTTGTTGGTGTGAATCAGGTTGCGCCGAGAATCAAGCGTGAGCACTTTTTGCTCGTCGGCTTCACCGGTGACCACGTTATCAGCGCCGTCTTTTACACCGAGGTCATAGACGACTTTCCAGTCTCCCACATCGCTCCAGCCAAAGTCGCCGGGGATTAACACCAGGTTATCAGCTTTTTCACTGACGGCGTAGTCGATGGAAATACTCTCGGCACTTTTATAAACGGCTGGCAAGGCATCATGGAAGGCTTTAGCGCTGAGGCTGTCAAGTTTGGCAGTCAATTTGTACATCTGTGGCATGTGTTTTTTGAAAGCCTCTTTAATCGATTTGGCCGACCAAACATACATATTGGCGTTCCAAAAATATTTGCCGGTCGCGATGAAAGCTCGAGCGGTGGCGATGTTTGGTTTTTCAGTGAAGCTTTTAACTTTAAAAAGTGACAAGCCGTGGTCAAGTTTTTTCAAGTCTTCGCTAATCTTAATGTATCCCAAGGCACTGGTCGCAAAAGTCGGAGTGATGCCGACCGTGACGAGGAAATCATTCTCGGCAGCAGTTTTTACAGCGGCGTTCATCACTCGTATAAACTCTCTCTCGTTGGTGACGGTGTGGTCTGAGGCGGCGTTGATAACCACTGCTTGTGGATCTTGACTTTTGGCAAACAAAGCACCGACCAACATGGCCAGTGCAGTATCTCTTTTTTCTGGCTCAGCGATGATGTTGCCTTCGCGAACTTGGGGCAGCTGATCAACCACCTCTTGGTAGTACAGCTTGTTGGTGACGACAATGATGTTATTCCAATCAACAATCTTGGCTACCCGATCAGCTGCCACCTGCATCATGGTGCGTTGTTCGACTAACTTTAAGAACTGTTTGGGGGTTTTGTTTCTGGATTTTGGCCACAGTCTGGTCCCACCACCACCTGCCAAAATCACTGCAAAGACATTATTTTTATTGGTCATACTTTGTTTGATATGTTTTCCAAGCTTCCTTGACGGTGCTCACAAAGGCGCGAATGAAGTTATTTGTACCATATTTTAATGAATTTTGTCGAAGTGTGTGGGTGAAAAACTGAGTTTGATTGAATTTTTGCAGGGCTGTTACGACAGCCTCCACCGTTCCGTCGGCGAGATAAATGCCGTGTACACTAGGCTTAATCAGCTCTGCTGCCCCACTGTTTTGGTTGATAATCACCGGTTTGCCAAAGGCGTTAGCCTCCAGCGCCACAATACCAAAATCTTCTTCTCCAGGCATAAGCAGGGCTTGGCAGTGCGTGTACAAAGCCTGAAGCTGCTGATTGTCAACCGAGGAGAGAAAAACTACTTGGTGTTGGTCGGCAGTGGCCGCCGCTATTCGTTGTAGTCTAGCCAACTCTGGGCCTTCTCCTACTATGACCAGGTTTTGTTTCAGTCTGGCGCACGCCTTGATAGCTAAATCAAGGTGTTTATGACTGACTAAACGAGAAATACTGAGGAAATACGATTGACCTTGGAATGGGTGTGGGAGAGTAGTTTGGGTGGTGATGACGTCAACCGGCGGATAGATGACTGGTCGGGATTTGAGAGCAGGATAATACTGTTTGATCCGGTTGGCCACTCGGCGTGAAATCGGGATCACCGCGTCGGGGCGGAAAATGGCCGCCTGGTCCCACCAAGTGAGGTAATTGAGCCAAAGTTGAGCAAGTTGGTGAACGAGCGGCAGTCGTAATAACCAGTGCGAAGCCAAACTGTGTTCTCGATCTTGGTAGAGATACCTTGGCGGAGTGAGTAAATAACAAAGATGGAGTTGGTGGGGATGAGTAATTATGCCCTTGGCCTCAGCACTCGTGACTGAAATAACAATGTCAAAAGCTTTTAAATCAAACGACTCAAAAGCCAGTGGCATCAGCCAAGCCAGCCAGCGGTGCAGTGAGCGCAACAACGGCAGTTTGTTTAAGAAGCTGGGGTAAACTGCCGGAAACTGCTGCGCCCAGGCGGTGGTTTTTGGGTGATACAGAGCAGTAAACAGCGGGGCTGTGGGAAAAGCTTGGTGGAGGGCCAGCAAAACATTTTCTGCCCCACCATGAGGAGTATTCACTCGATCGTAGACCAGCGCAATGGAAGGAGAAACTGTTTTTGACATTTACGCAGACAGAACGGCTCGGTACTGGTTGACCGTTTGTTGTACCATCGTATCCCAACTAAACTGTTGGACTCTTTGCCGGCCGGCCGCTATCAATATGGAGCGAGAAGGTTCTAAAGTATGGAGTATCTCGACGAGTTCTGAGACTGAGCGCGGATTGAAATAGGCAGCGGCGCTCCCATAAACCTCTCGAAAAACGGCAATATCTGAGGCTACCACGGGCAGTCCAACAGCCATCGCTTCCAGTCCCGGCAGGCCAAAACCTTCAGATAAAGAAGGCACGACGAGCGCGTAAGAGCGCTGATAGAGTTTAATGAGCTCTTTGTCATTCAAGAAGCCAGCAAACTCGATTCTTTTTTCTAATTGATGGTGTTGAATGTACATTTCAAGGTCTTTTTGAAAAGCATTGCGGGCACCGACCAAAATAAGTTTAAAGTTGGGTAGAAACGGCAAAGCCTGAATGACTAGTCGGACGTTTTTGTGTGGGTAAAAAGACCCGGTGTAGACTAATTGTTTTGCTGGTTGAGGTGCGGTTTTTTGTCGAGCAGCCAGTAAGTACTCTTGGGCTACGCCCTCTGGGGTGACGACGATTTTACTTAAGACTCGAGGGCGGTATTTCTTGACGATGTTTTTGACTGTTTGGGTAGGGACAAAGACACGTTGGGCTCGTTTCAGCGCTTGACTGACTGTCAAGCGGTACCCCAAATATTTAAACCAGTATTGCCAAGTGGGCAAGGTGGTCACGGTTACCCCTCGCTGTTCATGCCACAGCAAATCGTGGATTGTTACCACTATTTTTTTCGGATAAAACAAGGGAATATTAAAATGCGGGATGTGCAACAGATCAAGTTTTTCTTTGAGGAAGACCCTTGGTAACGTCCATTGTTCTTTGAGGGAGTAGTGTTTGACTGGGATATAGACTCGTTTTACGTGGGGCAATTTACCAGGTAGCACTGCTTGGGCTTGGGGTTGGTCGTGAAAAAAAAGCACCCACTGAAAGGTTTTTTCTTTGACCGCCCTGCGGATGAAGTTTTCGATGTACCGGCCAATACCGGCGTGTTTTGTGCCTGCTAACCGACAATCGACACCAATTCGCTTCATGCTTTACAATCCACCCTTTTTAACAAATAAAAATGCCCGCAAGAGGGTCCGGTAAAGTTTGGGGTATTGAGCGGCATACCACTTGTCGTAATACATCAGCATAGTGTCGTAAAACATGTTGTGAACTTTCTTGGAGAACCTGGTGGACGAGCTTTTAATGCCGGATTTGTATTTGTGGTGAGTAATTTGGGCGCCCGGGTGATAGATCACCTTTTTGCCAGCTTCACGGAAACGTCGACACCAGTCTAAATCCTCGGCGTACATGAAAAATTGCTCATCTAAGTAACCGACTTTTTTTTGCATCAATTTGACGGGAAACATCATCGCTGCTCCGGTACAAGCATCGATTTCGTGAATTTCCTGCATATTGCGATAGGTTTGATGGTATTGACCAAATAAATGGCTGTGAGGGAAAAGCTTTTCCAAACCAAGGAAGTACGTTAACGAGGTCCAAGGAGTTGGTTCTCCGCGGTGTGAAGCCATATCCACTCGGCCATTGGGTAGTTCGACGCGAGGAGTAATCAACCCAACTGTTGGGTGTTCATCAAGGTATTCGATTAAAACATCCAAGTTTGAGCCGTGGTGAAACTCGGTGTCGCTGTTTAACAGCATGCCATACCGCGAGGTGAGTTTTTGGAGGGCGATGTTGTTACCGGCGGCGAAACCAACGTTTCCCGTTGACTGAATGAGCTTCACCCAGCGAAACTCCTTTTTGACCATGGTCGGTGAGCCATCGGTGCTGGCGTTATCGACCACAATCACAGCTACTTTATACTTGGTTTTATCAAGGTAAAACTCTTTGAGAGTGGTTAAGGTTTTTTTCAACCAAAACTGAGTATTAAAACTTAAAACCACAATCGTTAAATCTGCTTGGTCAGTTTTTTTCGTCATTTTAATTCCTTTTTTCGCCAATTGCTTTATAAATCATATCAAGTTTTTGCGAAATCTCTTGCCAGTCAAAGTTTTTGTGAACAAACTGCCTGCCTTGTTCAGATAATTTTTTCCAGAGTTTTTTATTTTGCAGTAATTTAATGATAGAGTCAGCCATTTCCTCGGCCGAATTACTGGTGAGCACATTGGTGCCATGCGTTACCCCCAAGCCCTCCACGGCAATTTTGCTGGCCACTACTGGCGTGCCGCTGGCCATGGCTTCTAGGATTTTATAGCGAGTGCCAGTGCCACTGAAGACCGGTGCCACTAAGACATGCGACTGTTTAAAGGCGGTGCGGATATCAGTAATACGACCAAGGACATGAATGCTGGTATCTTGTTTGCCATAGTTTTCTACCTTGGCGGTGGGAGCGTTGCCGACGATCAGCAGTTGAGCATTGTTGACGGTCTTTCTGACTTGTGGCCAGATTTTTTGAACAAGAAAATCAACAGCCTCAATGTTCGGTAGCCATTTAAAGGTACCGACTGATAAAACAGTGGGGTTTTTGGGGAGCTCCCGGGGGACTTCGTCAAACCAAGCAGCATCAACGCCGTTGGCAACGACCTTAATTTTACGGTGATCTTTGATTTGCTGGCCGATAAAGTCTTTATCCTCGGGACTCATCACAATCAACTGGTCGCACAACTCCCAATAGTAGCGCTCCCAGCGTTTGATTTTGGCAATATCGATGGCCAGCAGTGGTCGTAAAATTGGCCACACTTTCTTAGCGTAACTTTCATAACCGAGGTATTCGATGGTCTGTTCCACTAAAATAGTCGGCACGTTATTTTTTGGCAGATGCGGCATCATGTAAAATGTTTCTGAGTGAATGAGGTCATACTGGCCGGCAGCGAGCTCTTGCTTGATGGCATTGATGGTTTCCGGGACATGGTTTCGAGTGACCAGGAATGGGTAGGAAGAAAAAACTGCTTTCAGTACATTTTGCAGGGTGAATGGTTTTTCTGAGCGTTTGAAAACACGCACTTTTCGGCAGTACTTTTCTAGTTCGGCAATGTATTGTTTTTCGTTCTCATTTTTAATCAAAGCGAACAAAGTAATGTCATGTTTTTTGGCTAGTTTTTTCAGCAAATTGTAGGTGCGAATTTGTCCGCCCGACAGCAGTGGGTATGGCAAATAAGGCGTCAGCATCAAAACTTTCATTACTGTTTCTCCTTTGGTTGAGTGAGGTTAAGGATAAGGTAGCGATCAGTTTTAACCACTGTGGCGAAACGACTTTCCAGTTCTTGTGCTTCATCGTCAAAACTAGTGGTGACGTAATGGGTGGCGCCCTGACTGATTTTGTCATCGATTTCAAAGCCAATCGGCCAACCAGTGCGGTTGGTTTGAAAAAGGAAGTGAGTGTCACCAAAGGCTGGAGCAATCACTTTTGCGTCAAGAGGGGTCAGTTGATCGACGGCTCTCCCCGCTTCTACGTACTCCCAATGATTGACGTTAAAGTAACCAGCCACCTGTTGCCAGGACAACACAAGCAACACGGCAATCAGTGTGATCACTCCTGCTTTATAAATAAGTTGAATGCTTTTTTGCCAGAGTAGCCAAGTGCCAAGCGCCAGCGTAAAGCTGATCAGCGGAGTGAAGATCACTTGATAATAATCATGCTGAACGTTGCCAGTGGCTACCACCGCTGTATAGGTGATTAAACCAAGCCACCAAGCCCACAAAACTACTTGGCCTCTCCCCTTGTACCAGAGTGAAGTAGCAGCGATCACAATACCTGTATATCCCATAATCAACTTGGTGAAGCGCTCATAAAAAATCCAACGAAACCAGGCTGGGCGGAAGCGAATACCGTTACCGTTTAAAAGCCAATCGGCGGCTGGAATGCCACTGGAAAATTGTTGAATCCAATAACGCCACCAGAGAAATGGTGCCACGGCTAACAGGCCATATACCACCCACCAAGGCGAGTACCTGATTTTAGATTGCTGCTGCCAAATGATAACTGCGTACACTGGGGCTAGAAAAACCACAAATGGTTTCAGCAGAAAAGCTACACTTAAACAAACGGCGGAGACCCACCACTGCCACTGGCCGACTGGTCGTTTGAATTGGAGCGCACTGACGAGGCAGGAAAGTGAGGCAAGACTAAAGAAAATTACGTATGGTTCTGGCAAAATAGTGCGTGAGTAGTAAACACTGTAAGGTAAAAGGGCAAAAAAGAGACCACTTAACCAACCGACAGTTTTGTTGCCTGTGATTTTGGTGACAAAATCAACCAAAAACCAGAGAGAGCCCAGTGAAATGAGCACGGTTGCCAATCGACTGGTGAGTACCAGTGGCAGACTGGGAATGGCCCTGAGCAGTGTTGCTAACACTCCATTAATTAATGGAAACTCCACCATCCTGTACCCTTCCAGGTTGTCTTGGCCAGATTGGATGTTGGAAAGATCTTGGTAACGCGGGCGCAACCAGTCAACTCCGCGCTTGATGTATTCGCGAGTGACCGAGGCAGTGTCGGCTTGGCGGAAGGCGTGCCAGTCAGCCACCGGGTTGGTAATCCGGTAAAGTCTGACCATGGCCGCCACTACAATGAGCAAGAGTAATCTGCCGGTTGGTGATGAAACCCACGCAAACACTTTTTTCATGGTTCCTTTATTTCAACAAAGCCTGCGGCTGCTGGCGTTTGGGAACAGTCAATTTTAGTGAAAAAACTGCCAATGTTACACCAACCACAGCCCAATAAGTAAAAGCCACTTTGGAGGCGGCGTAAACATCGATGTAAAGAGCGTTCAAAAGCAGCCCAATTGAACCAGCAAAAACACCAATTGCCAAAGTGGCTTTGAGCAGGTTTTTGTCGAAGAGATGTTTAGCAGTTAGCCGGAGTACTAAAAAAATCGTGCCAAAGAAAGTCAGAAAACCAAGTAACCCTGTTTCGCCCAATGCTCGCAGGTAGTTATTATCAGTACTGTCTGCGTCAGTGAATTGATGGACCGCCTCTTTATTGAGGGTAGCATAGCCACTTCCCAGGAGAGGATTGCGTACGAAACCTTTAATGGCATTAGGCCAAAGTGTATCAAGACGAATGGCAACGGAAAGACCGTATTTTAAGGCATTGGCCGACCAGGTGCGCTCTTTCTCGACTACTACCACTCCTTGATCTGTTTCCACCTCGACCAAGTCGGGAATATCTTCGTAGACATCACTGGGTCGCACCGTGGTCGGGAGTTGGTCAGTGGGGGTGAGGACCGGTTCAAGTTCATTGGAGTTATCAAAAGCGACTGAGTTTGGCGGTGGGGCAAGTTTTCGGATGCCCAGTCGATCATAAACGACATCTCGCACATCCTTACGGCGGGCGTTCCAATAGTCATAAGTAGCCATAACCTTAGGGTATTGAGGATGACTTTCAACGACTTGCATAAAGCGCTCATTGATGTCTTCCCCAAAAATTACTAGGAGAAAACTGAGGAAAAAAACGAAACCAATCGAACGCTTCAGAAAACTAAAAAGGCGTTTTTTCCAAGTTGGTTCGTTGTAAGAAATTAAAACAATGACGAGTAAAGCGGCGACGGTGTAGGCAGCAAAAGGAGCGCGTGAAGCACTGACGATCAACAGCCACAAGCCGAATGTGTGAGTGAGAAAGAGTAGCCGTTTTTCCCATTTGACTTGAGCTTTATAGGTGAGCGCTAACAAAATGGGTAAAATAATCACCAAGTAAGCCCCCAGATCGTAGTGGCCGCCAAAGGTTGATTGCACTCGGGCATGCTCAGTCAAATATAATCGCATCCCCTTACTAAACTCGCGATTCATGGTGGAATACACTGGCCAATACCAGTATTTTTGGCCAACCCCATAGATTGAGATTGCCAACACGCTGAGCACTACAGTCATAAGTATGACCTTGGCTTGTTTAGCAGTTTTCAGCGCGGAGTACATCATCACAAAGAGAAAGAAATATTCAATGTAGCGGAGCAGGTGAAGAGCGGACTTTCCTAGATGCAGTAGTTCCAGCGGCACAGTGTGGGTGATAAATATGGCTGAGACAATCGAGAAAAACCCGATTGCTGTATAAATTCCAATCATCCTCAAGAGCGGTGATTGCCAAGTAATTTTTTTTCGCCATAGTTGAACAAGCCAGACAAAACCGGAGAAAGCGATAATGATGTCTTCAAAGCGCACGCGCACGATGTACCCGGGCAAGATGTCAAATAACGGTAACTTGGGATAGAGCGGAATAAAGGCCAGCAGAAAGGCACTCAAGACAAACAAGATGTGATTGTCCAGCCAAGCCCAAATTTTTTTGAACCGCGTGGGTGAAGATGAGTTTTGTTTTTTGGCCATTTTAGAATCCAGGAATTTTCCACAAAATGCGTGAATAAATACCAGCCTTTCTAGGATTATAGGCAACAGTGGCAAAAAGAATCATTCGCAAAAACGATCCTAACCACAAAATCATTTTGGCGACCGGTCGCTGCCAAAACGGTTTGAATTTAGACCAAAGGTACACATACCCCTTTATCTCACCAGTCAGTGCGTTTTCCGACCCAGCGCTGGCATTAGCCAAGTGCACAATCTTGGCTTTAGGTTGAATGGCGATATCCCAATGGTGATTGCGAGCGCGAAAACAGTATTCGATGTCTTCGCCGTACATGAAGATGTTTTCGTCAAACAGCCCAATTTCATCGATCACCTCGCGGCGAATCATCATCGCCGTTCCTCCTAGCCAATCAATGGGAGTAAGCTTCGTCTCGGTGAGGTGTAGCTTGACATTGCGGCCAGTGTGTTGAGTGGAGGGCAGCAGTGGGCCGATAACCGGCAAGTCATCGAGAAACAGCAGGTGGACAGTCAGAGCCAGTAGGCTTGGGAAATTGCCGCCTTGCGCTTGGAGACTGAGGTCAGTGTTCAAGAGTATTGGCGCGATGATACCCAGCCGATCGGTTTTTTGGCGGTGATAAGAACTGAGATGCGCAGTGTGCTCATCAATCGGCCGCTTCTCAAAAGTCTCAACCAAAGTCTTGAAAGCACCGGGCTGAGTAATAGTGTCAGAGTTGAGTAAAATGAGGTACTTACCGCGGGATTTTTTAATGCCTTGGTTATTGGCGGCGCCAAACCCGCGGTTGTCTTTATTGGCAATCACGGTGTGGTGAACTTTGGCTTTTTGTAGATACTGTTTGACTGCGGTGACTGAGCCGTCTTGAGAGTTGTTGTCGACCACAAAAAACTCTGTTTTAGGCAAAAGTTTTGATTGCCTCAGATCAGCTACGGCTGAGCGCAGGGTTTGTAGCGTAATGTCTTTGGTGTTGTAAGAGACGATGATGATCGAGAGGATCATGAAGGGGGGGGAGGTTTTTGACATAGCAAACTTACTGGAATAACCGTGGTCGGCCGAGTCGGTAGTGAAAGTCTTTTACTTCTCGTTTAGCAATTTCTTTGGCTGGGATACCGGCGGCGATCATGCCGGCTGGGACGTCTTTGGTGACAACAGCGCCAGCCGCCACTACGGCGCCTTTACCGATCGTGACACCGGGCAGAATAATGGCTCGCGGGCCGATAAAGACATAGTCTTCAATTACCACTTTTTCTTCAATTGGCCGCATGTCTTCGCTGTGAATATCATGTTGACTGGTCCAGATCATGACTTGTGAGGCGATATCAACATGGTTGCCGATCGTTAGACCACCGCGAGAATTTGGCAGTTGCTTGCGGCCATCGAGGGTGACGTTTTCACCAATCAGCGTTCCCTCTCCGATTGTAATGTGGGCCGGATCATAGAGGCGGGCCATCATGTGAATGGTGGAGTCACGGCCGATTTTCAGGCCACAGCAACGGTAAAAAAACTTACGCCAGGAATGAAATGGCAAGTAACCTACCAACCACCACAAGAAACCGGTGGTCAGCTCCAACCAAATCGCTTTTACTCGGCCAATCCCCTTCTCCCAGATTTGGCTGGTGGTCAAGACATTGCCGTGTTTATCAGTGATTGGCATGGTGTTTAGTATACCTTAGGCCAGGCGGGAGAGCAAAACGGCATTCTTACATCAGACTTTGGATTTCTTGACGCAAGGTATTAATCAGCCAGCGTGAAACCGGGGTAGGGCTGATTAAGGCATCGAGATTGAGTCCAGCGGCGGCTCGTTCTAAAAAAGCCAGTTCGAGCAGCCGTTTTTCTTGAGGAGTTGATGGGTTGATTGTTTGATGGATGGCTTGTTTCCACCATTGACGGTGCTGATCCAATAGTTCGACCGTGGTGGTTGGTTTGGCCGCCAGGTCAAACTGATACCAGTGAAAGCCAAACACGGCGTCGTAGTACGGCAGTCGCCATGACCAATAAAGGTTGGAGAGCAAAATGTATTGGCTACCCTTGGGGAAAATATCACGGGTTGAGAAATGACCATGTTGAAATTGCCAGTCGATACCTTTGTACTCGTTGGCCAAAGTATCGACGGCTTGTTGGATCAGCTCTTCATCACCGGCTTCAATCAATGGGTGGGTAGGAAATAGTTCCTGGCGTATTTTGCCCCATTGACCAAAGGCTTGTTTCACGCCCTCGGCTAAACCGTTGGTTGGTTTTTCCAGCCAAGGTTTATTGAGACAGTGACGTCGATACTCTTGATAGACCGTGAAAAACTCATTCACCTGTTCCTGAGTAGCAGGTAACTCAACTAACTTTTCTTGCCCTAGACTTTCAAAAATCAACGCCTCAAATTGGAGTGCCTCATTCCATGGAGTACTCCAATACACATGTGGTGGTCGAACCAGTTGACTTTGATTATGTTGAGCAAACGCCTTAATATTTTCAGCCTCGCTGATATTTGGTTTAGCACCTTGAATTTTTAAAATGGCTGGTTGGCCTTGATATGTACCAGCGTAGTGTAGTGCGCCAATGGATGGTGAAGTCCACCAAGCACTCTTTTGCAATAGTTGGCCGACTTGAAAGCTAGACTGTTGGATAATTGCCGTCAAAATTGGCTCAACGCGGCTTTGGAGGTTGGGTTTTTGGAAATAAAGGCTGGAGATGTCATTTTGTTGTTTGATCATGATCATGTCGGTTGGCGAGGACTGTGTTAGTATATCTGCTTATAGGTATGATGTGAAATTAGTTCGATGACAAAGAAAAAAAACGGTCTTTTCAAAACTATTATTATTCCTAAAATTACGGATGACTGTTTTCTCTATTTTGCTGAGTCCCCTCGCCACATTCCCTTTCCGATTAGACGCATTTACTACATTACCAAAGCCAAAAAAGATTTGCCTCGCGGTTTTCACGCTCACCGTAAAACACAACAAGTTTTATTTTGCATTCAAGGTTCAATAAAAATTGTTTTCGACAATGGTCACAAACGAGAGACCATGCAATTGGATGATCCAAAAACGGGGGTGTTTATTGATAGAATGGTGTGGCACGAGATGCATCAGTTTTCAAGAAATGCGGTTTTATTAGTAGTAGCTTCTGCCCCATATAATCCTAAGGATTACATTAGAGATTATCGTGAGTTTAAGAAGCTGGTATGAAGACAATTCTTTTTAACGATTTACAATACCAAAACATTCAACACCAAACCGCCTTTAAGCAAGCCTTGAGTCTCGTTTTAAAAAGAGGCAACTTGATTTTAGGGAGTGAAGTGGCGGCATTTGAAAAGGAGTTTGCCAGTTATGTTGGCGTGAAATATGGGGTTGGGGTTGCTTCGGGGACCGACGCAATTATGTTCAAACCGACCGATGAGGTGGCAATTCCGGTCAATGTATACCCAGTGGCCTTTGCTGTTGAATCGGCAGGTTTCAAGTTGAAGCTGATTGATGTTGACCCTGAAACACTGAACATCGATGTGACTGACTTAGCCAAAAAGATAACTCAAAAAACAAAGGCAGTGATTGTGGTTCATTTATTTGGGAAGACTGCTAACCTCATGGCGATTTCAGCATTGGCTAAAAAAAAGGGGTTGGTTTTGATTGAAGACTGTTCACAAGCTCATGGCACGCAATACCAAGGGAAAAAAGTTGGTAGTTTCGGAAAGTTGAGTTGTTTTAGTTTTTACCCCACCAAAAATCTTGGGGCACTCGGTGATGGCGGCATAGTAGTCACTAATGACGAAACGTTGGCCGATATAATTCGGGCCATGCGTCAATACGGTGAAGTGAAGCGCTACGAAAGTCAGATGGAAGGGAGAGTGAGTAGACTGGATGAACTGCAGGCTGCTTTCTTAAGAGTAAAACTGCGAAAGCTTAATATCGATCTTACTAAGCGAGTGAAAAAAGCCAAAGTGTATATTGATAATTTAAAAGACGTCAGCGAAATTAAATTGCCTTTGATAGGCAAAAAATGGGAGCATACTTTTCACTTGTTTGTAATCAAGGCTTGTCAGAGGAATAAACTGCAACAGTATCTCTTAGAACACGGGATTCAAACCGGCATTCACTATCCACTACTGATTCATCAAGTGGAGTCATTTACCTATTTGCAGGGTAAAGATAGTGACTACCCAAATGCCAGCAGTGTTAACCACGATCTGCTTTCACTCCCCTTTTATCCTGACATACCGGAGGCTGACATTCGAACAGTGTGTAAAGCGATTAAAGATTTTTACCGCTAGACAGCACTGAGTTTTCTGCCCAACAATTTTTTAACTGATCTTTTGTCAAGGTCGGTTTTGGCCAATAAAGCGTCATTTTGGCAAAGAAATGTTTTAAATAATCAGTGAAGTTTGGATCGGGTTCGTAACAATGTTTTAATATTCGAGGAAAATCAATGACTTGGTTGTTAAACTTTTCAATATCTAAATCAGAACCAAGCTCATTGTAAAGCAGTGCTGCCGGCGGGTTATTTAAAAGATCACGACGGTATGTTTCGATAACTCCTCCCCGTTTAATATTAAAAAGTTCATTGGCTAAAAAGTACCGCGAGCATGGTCTGCGTTGTGAGTAAATATAACTAATGGCCACTTCCCAGCCGTGAACGTGCAAAATACAGTCGTTCTTGTCGACTCTAACCATGATGGCTTTTTCGATTTCAAACGGGTAGTAACGAATAACTGGTCGGAATTGGTAGTAAAAGACAGCTTTTTTCGGCAGAAAGATGGCGAAGAGTAAGAGAAGTAAACCAATTTTTTGCCAACGAACTTTAAGTGCACCAATAAACTGAAGCGGGAGAATGAGTAGTATGCCAACTACTAAATAATAGCCGGTAATAATCATACTCAGTTGTGTGCCGTAGTAAAGACCGTAGAGAGCTAGGCCGTAAAAGGTACTGATAATCAGCAAGCCCGTCAAGAGAGTTTTGCCTAACTCCGTTTTGCCATATTCCCGCAGTTGTTTTTTTAAAAGTTTCAGAGTTTGTTTTTTTAAGTACGGGGAACGCCATTGATAGGGTTTGGCTTTGGCTAGTGGTTTTTCAAAGAGTTTAAAGACAAGAGTGAGGTTGGTGATGATTAAACCAAAAATGACATAATTGGTTGTCAAGAAGGTTTCTTCAACTTCCATCAGCATCGTGAAATAAGCGCGAATGATCGCTTTGAGAGAAAAGTTTCGACCAAAGCCAATTTTATCGTTGATCAGAATATCAAGATACGCTGGCAGTGAATCAACGGCGGAAAGGTAGATTAACTCGACGATGGCAATAACCAGTGGTCCAATCAGTGAAAGTACGATCAGTTTGAAAGTTTGTTTTTTTTGAGGCTTTTGCAAGGCTTGCCAGTAATATGGGAAAAGTGAAATTAAACTGAAGATATAAATGTCTTTAATTTGACTAGCTAAGACAAAAAGAGTCGCGGCGAGCGGAATTTTTATGAATCTATTTTTGATGTTTAGCAGGGTTGCCAGTCCTCCTAGCACCAGTGTGGTCGCAAAAAAATCAATGGAAAAGTAATCCGTTTGAATAATTCGAGAGTGAACAGTCATGATAATGGAGAAAAAAACAAAGAGTTGCAGCCAACGATTTTTGAACAGTTTCTCTCCCACTTTTATCAAGAAAAAGCCGTTTAAAACCACTAAGAGCACCTGAATTAATCTCATTGAGATCATGCTCAGACCAAAAAGGCGCACCCAACTGGCAATGAAGACTAGGTATCCTGGCGGAACAAGTTCGTACAAATCTTTATAAGGACTGCCGATACCAAGTTGTGGTCCAACGGCCAGTAGAACTCGAGAAGCGGCATTCCCCCACAGTTTGGAGCCGGCAAAAAGATTAAAGTTATAAAAAGCTGAGACGATAACGATAAACCACTGAAGAACCAAAACAAAGTTCAACTTTTTAAACTTCATACAAGGTGAGATTTTAGGTTTTTCTTCCCACCGATACAAGCCCTAAGCCAAAAGGAAGGCTTATTTTGAGGAAGAGTTTTGCTTCAATGAGGAGAAGTTGAGTTAAAAGCGAGTTGATAACAGGGTTGATTCTCACCACGGCTGATTTGATTTCTTTTGGCTTAGTGACGTTTTCCCAAGTATGTTTGACGATTATTAATGGGAACAAAAGAGAGTGAATAAAAGAAAGTTTTTCGATTTTAAAACCAGTTTTGGTGAGCTGATCTTTTAATTCCTGTCTTTTGTATCGGTGGTTTACGTGCACGTGTTTATCATGAATGAGTTTAAGCCAAGGGTGGGCCGCCACTCGCAGAATCAAAATGCCATTTGGTTTGAGCACTCGGTAAAATTCTTTTAGGGCGATAAGATCGTTTTTAATTGAAGCATGGGTAAGCACGTCAATACAAACTACCACATCAAAGGACTGATTTTTGAATGGCACTTTTTCAATCGAGGCTTGAGTCACTTGGACTTTGCGCTTTTTTGCAAAACGCAATGCTTCTGGACTCATATCAATACCGACCACCTTGCCAAAGCGCTGCATTTTTTTGGTGAGCAAACCAGTACCGCAACCAGCATCAAGGATACGCAATTTCTTTTTTCTTGGTTGAAAGTGTTTAGTCAGTGATAAAACCAAAGTGTGAGTTGAGACGTAAAAAAATTGGTCGCCTTCATTCAAGTAAATGTTTTGGTACTCGGCAATTTCCATGAGCAAAAATTATTTTTTAAGCGGATCAATGATCATTAATTGTAACCACAACGAACCTAGGTCCCAAAAAGTTTTGAGGATCCGGCGAGGTACAAAAAATTGTGATTCTCCCCAACGACGATCAAAGTGGTGAACAGAAACCTGCCTGAATCTTGCCCCAGCGCGCTGGGCTTTTTTGACTAACTCTACACAAATAGAGCCGCTCGTATTGGTCAGTTTAGTTTTTTTAATGATGGAGCGGCGAATAAGTCTAAAGTCGCAATCGACATCAACGATCGGCAACCAAAATCCCCAGCGGATAACTAAGCTGTATAAATTACCAACAATGATGCGATACGTCGCATCGTGGCGAGTCATTTTAATCCCGTTCACAAAGTCAACATCACGCGTCATCAGTTTGAGTAAAATCGGCAATTCTTTGACGTCGTATTGACCGTCGCCATCGGTATAGAAAACCAGTTTTTTTGTGGCTGTTTTAAAACCACTAATCAACGCGCCACCGTAGCCCCGGTTTTTTCGGTGGGTGATTACTTTGAGTTTATTGTTTTTTTGTTTGAGCTTGGTGAGTAATTGGGCGCTGCCATCAGTTGAGCCGTCATTCACCACAATCACTTCGAAGTTTTCGGTAAGTTGTTCGAGCACTTGGGTAACATCGGCAACTAATTTACCAATGGTTTTGGCATCGTTATAACAAGGAAAAAAAACAGAAATGCCGGGTGCTGACATATTATTTTTTCTCAGGATATTCTAATCCTAAGTGTTTATATGCCAGTTTGCTAATTACCCGACCTTTGGTGGTTCGTTTCAGTAAGCCAACTTGAATGAGGTACGGTTCGATCACCTCTTCAATCGTGCCGGGATCTTCATGTAGGGTCGCGGCGATAGTACCCAGTCCTACTGGACCGCCGCCGTGTTTATTAATGAGTTCAATGAGAAACTTGCGGTCATTGTGATCTAAACCCAGTTGATCGATGGCAAACATCGAAAGCGCATCCTCCACGGTTTGTGGCGTAATACCGCCGCCGTTTTTGACCTGGGCATAATCACGCACCCGCTTAAAAAGTTTCAGTGCCACCCTAGGTGTACCACGGGAGCGTTGGGCAATAGCGAACGCTGCTTTATCTGGTAACCTGGCTTTCAGTTTCTTAGCGGCGTTGTGAATAATGGTTTTTAAACCTTCTGGCGGATAAAACTCGAGACGTTGTACTAAACCAAAACGATCTCTAAATGGCCCGGAGAGCAAGCCAAAGCGAGTGGTGGCCCCAACAAGCGTAAACTTGGGGAGATCCAGCCGCACGGTGCGGGCTGAGGGACCTTTGCCAATGACAATATCCAGCGCGTAGTCCTCCATCGCTGGGTAGAGTGTTTCCTCCACTGCTTTGGAAAGCCGGTGTATTTCGTCGATAAACAGCACGTCGCCGTTTTCTAGGTTGGTTAAGATCGCGGCTAAGTCACCAGTTTTGGTGAGCGCCGTACCAGAAGTAACGCGAATGTTGACACCCAGTTCCTTAGCAATGATATGAGACAGGGTGGTTTTTCCCAAGCCTGGCGGACCGTACAGCAGCGCGTGATCCATGGTTTCTTTACGCTGTTTGGCGGCCTCAATGGCGATCTGAAAGGCTTTTTTAACTGTTTCTTGGCCAAGAAACTCGTTCCAATCTTGGGCGCGCAGAGAGGTAAAAAGAATCTCTTCTTCGACGGTAGCTGGTTGGATGGCGATTGGCTCAATCATAATTACATTTTCGCTAACTTTTTCACTGCTTCTTTGAGCATAATTTCCAGCGGTTGTTCACGGTCAAGTTCACTCAAGACTTGTTGAATATTATTCTCATCAAAGCCAAGATTTTTGAGACCTTCAACCACATCCCGTTCGGTTCGTGATAGTGGACCAAGCTCCACTTCTTTTAGTCCACCCAGTTTGGGTTTCAACTCGATAATAATTTTCTGAGCCAATTTTTTACCTACTCTGGGGATAGCTTTGAAAAAACCGACGTTGGCGTTTTGCACAGCCCCAACCAGCCGATCGGTGCCGGTGTCCACTAAGACTAGGGCAATCTTGGGGCCAACACCGGAAACTGAGAGTACAAGCTCGAATAAATAGAGATCTTGTTCGGTGGCAAAGCCGAACAAACGCAGCTGGTTGTCAGTCATATAGGTGTGAATGAATAAAGACGCTGGCTCTTCATTTTTCAGTGAATTGAGTAATAGTTGGCCTACTTCCACTCGGTACCCAACGCCGCCGGCATGAATCAGCACTGCCTCATGAAGTTTCTGAACCGTACCTGAAAGAAACCCGATCATCGTGGTTATAGTCTATCAGTAATTTCTCGAAAATTGTAAGGTTCGTCCGGGCTAGCAAAGACATACACTTTGTTTTCCAAAATCGGTAAGTTTGTGCCAAAATAATAATTCAAAATCGCCCGAAAGGTATTGATCGGAGTTGACCGTTCGTCCAAACCGATGGCTTGATAATCGGCCGCTTGGGTTGGCTTTTCTTTGTCTGGCAGATAGATGGCGTTTAAAATCGCCGCGTGAATACGATAGGCAGTTGGATCATCAGGCACGAGTTCTTCATTTTGATTAAAGTATTGTTCAGGTAAATATGGTCCTTCATCTGATTGAAAAATAATGACGGTTGGCCGTTTGGCATTAGTTTGTAAGTAATTAGCCAACTCGAGCATAAGCTTATTGGCGCACTGTGTTTCTGCTAAAAATCCTTCCATAAGAGTTAACTGTCTCATTTCAGCAAACTCCATTGGCAGACATGTTTGATCGAAAATATTGGGATCATGCGGCATCAGGAAATGAGCCAAAACAAATTTGGGCGAGTTCACGCCGGCTTGTTTTTTCAGGCTGGTCAAACGTAGATCAAAATTTTGGGCCATCCGTTCCAACCGTTCAACGCCGGTGTAAAGCTGTTTGTTTTCCAAGACACCGCGCAAGGTATTCCATAAAGTTCGCTCATACATAAAAAGTTCGAATTCATCAAAATCAGCAAATAGGTTGTAATTGGCATCTGCTAAAGGGCTAGTTTTGGAAGGATCCCAAAAACTGCCGGCCAGTACATAGTGGTACCCCTGCTTTTTGAGAAAGCGCACCAGTTCATTACTCTGAATAAGTTGTTGATAGGCTGGAATACGATCACGATTTTTTACACCCAAGGTTTGAGGCAGAAAATCTAAATAGCGCAAGTTAAGTGACGAGGCGAGTGAAAGATAGGTGTTGGGGTAATTGGCAAAGCTTTGGGTCCCGATGAAAAAATTGTTTTGGGCCAAGGCTTGTAAGGTCTCTTGATTATCGAAATGAAAATATTCCGCCAACACGTCTTGGCGGGCGTAGCGGTCAAAAATAAAATAATACACATCAGGTTTAAGGGCTGGTTCTTCGACCGAGGAAGGCAGCATGGGATTGAGTAGCAAGTATTTCTGCAATCTTGTTTCAGCCAACTGACGTTGCAGCTCAAAAGGAAGAATAGTCCATAAATTGAGGGCAACAGTAGTCAGGCCGACTATTAAAACAAAGTTACTAAGTTTTTTGGCTGGTTCTTTTTTAAACAATGCCATACCAACACCCAATAAAATGAGACCAAATAATCCGATCAACAGGGTGTTTAGACTAACGGGAAGCAATTGAACCAAGTGAGTTTCACCCAACTTTAAATAGAGGTACCCAAAAGAAAAAAACAAAACGATCCACAGTGAGGTAAATAAGCTGGCTTTGCGCTGTGATTTAAAAACAGCTAGAGCTACGGCACCACTGACCAACACAAAACCCAACGAGTACACGAGCGGAATTGTGAGGCGATTGAAGGCCAGTTGATCGAGATTGTGATGGTAAGTGGTTAGAGTCGGAAAAAGCGCCAACAACACGGGGGCGAGCCAGAGTATCAAAAGTTTTTTCATTTCCGTTTCATTAAGTATAAACTGCGCTGTGAGCCGAAACCGAGGCGGTCTTTTTCGAGAATACGAAAATAGTGATGAAACGCCTTTTCAAAATGATCTTGGTGGTAATCAGTAAAAATATCCTCTCTTGTTGCTAACAGTTTTTGTACCTGAGAATCTGCTTTGGGCACAAACTCGATAATCAAGTGACGGCTTAAACGAGCCAGAAAGTTGGCTATTTTTTCAAACGGCACATTCTGTGAAATAGCCAGATGATGAATGAGTGCCAATACCATGGTAAGCTCCGCTGGACCGCGTTGGATGAGTGACTGCCTTTCTGTCAGCGCCCAGCCAAGGTCAGGGCTCGGATTAGTGAGATCCATAAGCAAAGGTAATAAGTGTTTCTCATTTTTTTCTTTTACCATGAGGTAATTGATTTCTACCGCTCGAGGGTCGGTATCAAAGGAAACAGTAAAGATACCCTGATTGCTCGCCAAGTGACTAAACTCACCAGTGTTCCCGCCTAGATCCCAAACGGTTCTTGGTTTGCTTTGTCGCAGATACTGGGTGATGATTTTTTTCTTGGCGGCAAAGGCTTTGGGTGAGTAGTTGGTAAACGTATAGTACTCTCCCCATTCGGTTGGTTGCTTGGGTGCTGTTAGTTTAGTGATGGGTGATTCCAAGCTGTCGAGTAACGCCATGAAGCTTAGTTTACTCAAGCGATAGTGGCGGTCAGCGTGATGCCGTGCACCAAACTGCTGTTGCTGACGGGCATGAAAATGAACGTGCATGGCGATAGCAAAATTAAGATACGTTTTTTTAGGTAATAAATGACTGACTAAATCTAGGGGGAGGCCATCAAGGTGAGTGCGCAGCAACTTGTGTAAACGTAAGTCGGTATAACTTGTCAGCAAGAGTGGGCCTAAGAAATGCTCACAGAATTGACGGTATGCCACCCATGGCGCATCCACTCGATATTCTTCAAATGACAAAAGGTCGATTAAGATTGGTTTGCCTTCCAGAAACTGAATATTGTACGCGCTGGCGTCCTTGAGAGAAAAGTCATGTGTGAGCGCTAATTTTTGCAACTTTAGAGTGAAAAGGGCGGCGTCTTTTAACTGACTGAAGCTCCACTCATACGGATATGAGAGGAAAGGAATGGGTTTCACTTTCAGCACCAGCGTGGCGCGGTGGTCGAAGGCTGATTTTTTGGAGACCTTTTGATATGAGATTAACCACCCCTCATCAATCAGGTGTTGGTAAAAACCGGCTTTTTCAATTCGGGAAAAGACCGTTGCGTACTCAGGATGGACTTGTCGGTATACCGAGCCTTTGTGGTAATACACAAATCCATGAGGATCTCGAAATGATCCGGGTTCTGCTGTTTTACGAAGACGGTTTTTCACGGCGGGAAAGTTTCTGGAGCAGTGATTTGATAAAAGCGACAATTTTCGAGAAGTATACCTTGATAAGATAAAGCCCGCCCACCAGTGAACCGATCAAAAGCTGAGTGATGTAACTGCCCGTACCTGGGTCAAGATAAGCCTGGACTCGTGGTGGAAAAATGAGAGTAATGAAGAGTAGTAAAAGTACCATGCCTTCAAAGTAGCAGAAACGGCCAGAGGGAGCAAGCGAGTTCAGGCCACTGCTTTTGGATTCAGCAGTTTATTTTGTACCCGGTAGGTTAGCATAATCGCCAGCGCATCAATCGCATCGTCGATAATTTTGCGGTCAGTCAGCTTGAGTTGCAGTCGCACCATTTTTTCGACACTTTTTTTATCGGCTCGACCGTAACCAGTGACGGCTTGTTTGATCTGGAGCGGCGTGAACTCGGCAATTTTTAAATTGTGCGTTAAACAGGTTTTGATAATCACTCCTCTCGCCTCACTGACTTTGAGGGCGGTTTTTTGGTTTTTAAAGAAAAAAAGCGATTCGATGACAGCTATTTGTGGAGAGTGTGTTTTGATGAGGGTAGTTAGTTGATTAGTCAACGATTGGTAACGTTCTGTCAGCGGTAATGCTCTATCGGTTTGAATAACCCCATAGTGGATTAATTGCCACTGGTTCCTGAGAGCAACGCCAACAGCCCAACCGACCCGATCGTAACCAGGATCAATGCCAAGGATAACTTCAGGTTTTTTTGGCATGACGGGCTACCTTCATTAAAGTGTTTAAAATAGTTTTACCAGTTTTTTGCCAGGTAAATTGAGCCAATTGTTTCTGAGCTTTTTTGGCAAATTGTTGTTGCTGGCTGGCGGAAAGATGCCAAACCTTTTTGAGTGCCTGGGCAATCTGGTGCGGTTGAGTGGGGTCTACTAGTAGGCCTGCCTGACCGACTACTTCCGGTAGACTGCTAGTATTGGAGACGATTGGGATGGTACCGACACTGATTGATTCTAGTGATGGAATACCAAAACCCTCTGACAAACTGACCAACACCGTGGCGCGGGCTTGTTGATAGAGCGCACGTTTCAGCTCATCACTGATAAAGCCAGTGGTGATGATGCGGTTTTTGAGCGGTGAAGCTTCGATGCGATCTTGAATGCCTTTGGCCAGCCAACCAACTTTGCCAGCCAGCACTAGTTGTGGCGATACATCTTGTTGTTTTGCTTGGGCAACTCGTTTTTTGAGTTGGTGAGCGGCCAGTGAGCGAGAAAAGATCTCAAAAGCCTCAATCAGATTTTCCAAGTTTTTGCGTGGCTGTAGGGTGCCAACATAGAGAAAGTAACTCCCTTTTTCAATTTTATGTTTTCGCCAAAACGCCTTTACCCGCAAAGGTGAAGTAACCTCGGGTAGTGATACAGCCGGTGGAGCAACTACAATATCGGCGAGCGGTTTGTGGTAAGCGGCGTGAATGTGTTGTTTGGAAAACTGACTGATGGTGATTACTTTGGCCGCTCGTTTGACACTGTAGTGTGTCCAGTGTGTAAGCTGATAGAGATCGTTTCGGCGAAACTGATCAGGAAAATCAAGATACGCAGTATCCATCACACTACTAACATACGGCACGGCCGAGACTCTCGGGGCATAATGGCTGGTAGTGAAAAAGACATCGTAGTTTCCCTGCCGCCAAAACAGGTGAAGTGGCAAAGCCCATTGAGTCCAGAAACGAGCCGGTCCAATCACCTGATATTGCCAGTTTTTACGCTCGGGTGGGAAGTCTTCAACCGGTGCATGGGCCAACAGGATTGTGCAGTGAAACTTACGCGGATTTTTGGTCAGCGCCCACAGTTGATGAAGGACTGCAAAAGCATAGACATTACTGCCTACTCTGTTAACGACGTTGGCTTCATTGCCGTCGATGGCGATGTGAATTAGTTTACTCATGGTGTTCAATAGCTTTACGGTACACTTCAATGGTTTGTTCTGCGGTTTGGTGCCAGGAGAACATGTGCAGGCGGATAATCATCCGTTGCAGTCGCACTCGCTGCTGATCAGCGGTTTCGTTGAGAACCGTCTGGATCCCACCTCGAATATCCTCGGGTGATTCAGGGTTAACAAGTTGCGCGGCGTTACCGGCTACTTCCACTAGCGCGTTGGCAGTAGAGGTTACTACCGGCGTGCCGTGGTAAAAAGCTTCCAGGATGGGTAAGCCGAAACCTTCGTATACAGGACATTCAACTCTTGATCAGTCACTTTACCTAAGAAACGTAAGTTTGGTTGGTGGTAACGTACATCACCGGTTTGATCCCACCCCTTCGCTCCCACAATCAAGAGGTCAAGTTGATCATTAAGTGGTTGCCAAGCCTCAATTAAACGCAATAAATTCTTGCGTGGCTCGCGAGTGCCAACAAATAAAACGTAAGGTCGATCAAGCTTGAGTCTGGTTTTAATTGCTTCGGTTTGTTGTTCGGTCATGGCTTCATTAGTATCACGAATTTCTCGTGGTAGCGCTTCCGGCACGACGTGAATACGAAAACTGGGGATATCCAAAAAATTCATGATGTCTTTTTTGGTGGCCTGTGAAACGGCAATAATTTCTGCTTGACGTTCTTTGAGAATACGCCAAGATCGTTGGTGAGCTTTCAAGAGTTCTGGATGAGCGACGTCTGGGTATTTGAGCATTGCCAAGTCATGGATGGTAGAAACGAGTGGTAGTTTTTTATCTGGTGGCTGGAGCCAATCCCAACTATGAAACACTTCCAAGTGTGGCAACTGGCTTTGAATGGAGTTAAGACCGAAGCGCCAGATTAAACGGTGAAGCTTGGGGGGATATTGCTGAAAATGAAGCTGTGGTTGGTTAGCAACTTTGGCTGCATTCACCACTTTTTTGGCTCGGGTGGTAAGTTTCTGATGACTGCGTAGGGATGAACCGTATAAGGTCAATTCTACTGCTGGTTTCTCCAACAGTGAGCGCACCAGATTGGTGGTATACCGTGATACTCCACGGTCATAAAGGGCTGGGGTGAAATCGATACCTACTTTCATCAACGGTAGCCTATCGCGAAGTCCGGCCTGGTGTAAATGCGCACAAAACCGAGATTGGGGTAGTCGATCACTCCTCGGCCAACAAAGCCGAGATTTTCCACCGCCGGTTCCAGTTTGTTATCTGGATCAGTCAGGGTGCGTAAGTAGTCAAAGACCAACAGATAGCGATAGTTCTCAGTAATTTTTAATTGAGTTCTTAACGCTTGATCATTATTAATTTGACGAGAATCAATGGAAAGTGATGGTAGTGCGTCAGGCTGATACCAACGCCAAGGTGAGAGAGCCTCGTCAAAGGCGAAAATAACTAACGTATCTTGTTTGGGAAACTTCTGAACAAGTTCTTGTTTGAGTCCTCGCCAGTTTTCTCGCTGCAAAGATGGATTGGTCCAATATTGCCAGAGACTGAAGAGATTGATGGCCAACACAATCGCAATGGTTGCCCGGACAAACAACCGATTGGTTTTCGGCCAAGCCAAGGGTGCGCTTAGCAGAAGATACCAGAAAGGTAGTAAATAAAGTAAGCGTTTGGGTTGGATAACTGGAATAACAAAGGAAACGAGCCAACTGAGCAGTAGTGGTGCAATCAACAGGAAAGTTATTTTGGCTGTTGGTTTTTTAAGCTTCAGCAGTTGAGTGTGAGCAGCCGACCGCCAACTGACAAAAGTAAACCCCAACAGCACAACCGCCGGGATAATGAAAAAAAGAGTGGGGTCAAGGTTTAATACTCCGTAAAGAAACTTTAGTGGTACTAAGGCAAGTGATTTTGCTGGCGGCAGGCTGACCGCATTTTCCCAACCGGGTAAGGCTTGGCGCAGGGCTTGCCCAGCTTCCAGCTGGCGCCAGAAAGTGGGCCCCCAAGGCATCAAAAGCAAGCCAAGAGCGGCGATAATTTTCAGTACTCGCTGCCAGCCCCACTTCATCTGCCAGACAAACCACAGTTGTGGGAGTAGGAAAAATGGATAAAGATAGCTGGTATAAACTCCCAGTAAAGACACACCGGCAAACTGCCACCAGTCAAATTTTTTGGCCAACAAGAGCAAAGTGCTGATCATGGCCCACATCACGGCTAAACTATAGGGGCGCAACTCCTGGGAGTAAAAAATATGCAGTGAGGAGGTGGCCAGCAGCAGCGCAGCCACCGCAGCCACTTTTTCATTAAACAGTTTTTTGCTCAATTGATACGTAGCCCAGACAGTGATTATTCCGGGAATGAGTGATCCCCAAAGTCGAAGCCACCATTCAGCTCGGCTAGCTTGAACGGCAAAATGAATCAGATAATGAAACAGTGGCGGCTGAAAATCGCCAGTAATGTCCGTTTGTTGCGCCAGTGGCCGGATGCTTTCCAGTGCTTGTGCCGCCTCGTCTAGCCAAAATGAACCGGTTAAAAGTGGTAAGCGTAGTACCAATGCTACTAGCAAAATTACCCATAAAACTCGTTGGTTTCTCACTCTCTTATGATACCGCGAAAGCTCTCTGATGTCAGGATAATGTTATGGCTTGTTGTATATTCTTTTGAAGTGATAGAGAATTTTCATATTGACCCTCGTTGTAAAAAGTTTATTAATTCATTAAATCTACAGAGTGGGGCAAAAGTAATCGAGTATTTAGATTTATTAACAAAGTACGGACCTAATCTTTCTATGCCTTATGCTAAAAAGATTTCTAAAAACCTATATGAGTTAAGAGTTGGAGGTTCTTTGAAGATTAGATTATTTTATGCGTTTTATAAGGGATCAGTATATGTTTTGCATGGCTTTGTTAAGAAGACCAATAAGACTCCTATTAAAGAATTAAAAACAGCAATTAAACGATTCTCATCATATTGACAAATATATAGCATATATGTGATACTGCAAGGATATGATAAATCATAAAAACTTCATTCCTTGGTCCGAATTTAGGAAGGAACTCTTATCTGATCCGGAGGTTAAGGCTTATCATGATGCGCTTCAACCTGAATTTGATTTAATTTGTCAAATACTAGACAAGAGGCTAGAAAAAAACATGACTCAAAAAGACCTGGCGGAAAAAATCGGTACGAAACAATCTGCAATTTCTCGACTAGAATCTTTTGACGCCAACCCTTCTTTTAAATTCCTGAAAAAAGTGGCTAAGGCTTTTGATGCTAAACTTGTCGTTCAATTCCAATAATCTCCACTCGGGTCTTTTCTGCTACAATCTCCTTATATGCCAGAGAGGTTTAGTGATAAAAAAGTGTTGGTCACTGGTGCGGCCGGGTTTCTTGGCTCCCATCTAGTCGACGCCCTGTTGGCTGAAGGTGCTCAAGTCACTGGGGTTGATAATTTTCTGACGGGTAATAAAAATAATTTGGCTCATATCAAGACTGAAAACTTCGCTTTTATTGAGGCCGATGTAAATCAGCCGACCGACCAATATTTAAAAAATCAAATTTTCGATTTTATTTTTCACTTTGCTTCCCCCGCTTCCCCGCCCTACTACCAGCAATTTCCGCGGGAGACGTATTTGGTCAATACGGTAGCGACTGATCACTTGCTCAACTTCTTGAAAGAGACCAATCCGAATGGCACGTTTGTTTTTGCCGGCACTTCAGAAGCCTATGGCGATCCGCAGGAGCATCCGCAGCAAGAAACGTATTGGGGTCATGTGAACCCCAATGGCCCGCGTTCGATGTACGACGAAAGTAAACGCCTTGGCGAGACCATTTGCGGTGTTTTTTACCGCACTTTCAAGATTGATACCAGAATTGTCCGGATTTTCAATACCTACGGGCCACGCATTGATGCTCATGACGGCCGCATTATTCCCAGTTTTATTACTGCCGCACTGAAAAATGAACCGATGGAGGTTTATGGCGATGGTTCACAAACCCGCTCCTATTGTTATGTCAGTGATCTCATTGAGGGTATTCTCCGTTTGAGCTTGGAACCAAAAGCCAAGGGCGAGACAGTTAATTTAGGCAATCCAGGTGAATTCAGCGTGCTAGAAACGGCCAAAATCGTCTGGGAAGCCATCCATGGGACTGAGAGTGAGCCAAAAATTACTTCGGCTCCCCTCCCCAAAGATGACCCAATGCGAAGGCAGCCTGATATCACGAAGGCTAAGCAATTGTTGGGGTGGGAGCCAAAAATTGATTTTCACGACGGATTAAAGAAAACAATAGAATACTTCCGGCATGCCGATATTTGAGGAAGAATTACTGGAACCGCTTGCCCGCAAAATTCGTTTTCACCATGGCTTGAAACACATTCCTCTAGAAATTCCGTTAACGCTCGTAGATCTTGGCTGCGGACCAAAAATTCGTTTTTATTATGAAGCACTTAATTTCGGTGTAAAGTTTCGACAATATATTGGCATCGATCCGCTCGCTGCTGGCGAACTACTGCATCTTCACAAAGCCAGTGTCGTAAAGATTGTTAATGATCCGTTAAAAAAGCACATTCCACTCAAAGAAAAATCAGTAGACATCGTGACTGCTTTTGCTTTCTTTGAACACATTAATTATCCGCAAGAGATTCTGGCCGAAGCGTATCGCATTCTTAAACCCGGCGGCAAAATTATTTTGACAGTTCCCTCGCCCTGGGCTAAAAGCTTTTTGGAGTTTGTTTCTTATAAATTAAAGCTTATTTCCCGCCGGGAAATTGAAGAGCATAAACGATACTTTGACCACTATAAACTAATGAAATTACTGCCAACAAAAGTAAAACGCTTACAAACTCACCACGAATATTTTGAGTGGGGCATGAACAACTTGTTTGTGATTGAAAAATGACAATTAAAAAATTTTCCAGCGACCAATCTATTCAACGCTACGTCACTGTTGTCGTGGCGCTCGTGACTCTTTCTTGGTTAGCGTTGCAAAGTTTCTATAAACTGCAAACACCACTCTTGCGGGCCGATTTTATCTCGACACTTGTCCCCGGTATCGCTCCTTTCAAGGGTCTGGGTTCCCCATATTTGAACTACTGGGAGATACGACCGCCGGCTTTACCGTTAATGACCGGCCTCTGGGGTGCTTTAATCGGCACTTCTCTCTGGTCTTTTCACCTGTTGTGGTTATTATTTTTGGCCGGCATCATGTGGATGACTTGGGTTATTTTGGGAAGATTATTTTCTTTTTGGGAAAAAATACTGATTTACTTTGCCTTTGGTCTATTATTTTTCGCCAATTCAGTCCAGACTCAATTTTTCCCGCCAGAAATCAATGGACTATTTTTCTCATTGGCGGGACTGATATTTGCCTTAAAAAACAAGCCTTTCAATAGAGATATTTTTTTCAGTAGTTTCTTTTTTATTCTTGCTGGCCAAATGAAAGAGGTTTTTGCTTTAGTGGGAATAAGTTTATTGCCTCATTTTGTCATAAAGTTATTCGGCAACAAGCAAGAGTTGTGGCAATTTGTAAGGAATGTCGTGGCGGGAATAGCTTTAGCTGCATTTATCATATTAATCTATCTTCTGTTAATAGAAGCTCTCTCAGCGTATGGAGAGCTTCTGGCGTATAAATCGAGCGTTTTTAATCCGACTGATTTTGGGGCGCTTTTTACTCGCCTCTCTCCCGCCCTGCGGTATCTCACCCAACGATTCTTTATTTTGCCCTACAGAGCGTTGTTATTACTTTTTGCCACAACCGGTGTAGTTCTATTCCTCTGGTTTAAGAAAAACATTACTCAAACCTTAGTGAAAAAAAATCAGCGCATTGTCCAGTTCATTTTTTCTCAACCACTTTCAAAAACAATCACTCTTTATGCAGTTGCTCTTTTGTTTTGCCTTGGTTCGTTCGCTGGCTATTTAATGCAAAATCGGTATAACCACATTTATGATATTGCCATTCTTTTATCGTTTATTTTACTAATAGCCTTAGTCGGCAAGATTTTCATTCATACACTCCTGAACTTACTCCCTGTTTGGCAGAAACATTTTTCGCGCTCCATGACATTTATGCTTTCTCTGGCGTTTATCGGTTTACTATTGATGCCAAACCAACAACTTTGGTCAGAAAACTTTTCACAGATCAGAGACTACAACCCAAGACTTCATGCTGCCAGGTGGTTTAATACCGAAAAAAAGGAACAAATCAGCATGGAAACGAAAATCAAAAATAATACTTCATTAACAGACTGCATTGATGTCCAGCATGGCTGGAACGTCGGCCAACAATACTATTACAGTCAAAGACGACCCTGTACGCGCTTCTTTTTAACCAACATTTTGCCGCCCGAAAAAATTTCTGAATATCAGCAACAATTAGTGAGCAATCCACCCGCCGCGTTGGTGTATATTACCGTTCTAACTGATCTTAATGTCGAAAGTTTCGAGCAGAATATTTTTAACTTTTCTAAAGTAATCGATGCTTGTTTCATTCAAGACGATGAATTTGAAACTCTCTATTGGCCAGCTTTTGAGAAAAGGGAATTTAAGGAATGTTTTAAAAAAGGTTTACCAGAGTCTTAATCAGAGTAAGTGTAAATAAACTTTTCAGTTTCCGTTCTATCACAGATTAACAACTGATTGAGCTTGTGATACTCACGCATTCGCGGATCAATAAATGGATTTTCTTTTTCTGATTCACAGTTTACCGTTGATAAAAGCGGTGTATCTTTATCCACGTTTTCTGCTGTTTTCTCTGCATTTCCATCTAATTGAATAAATTGGTAGTGACAATTAACGAGAAAAACACGAGTCAGTCCCGGATCGCCCCAAATCATCGCCGGATCAGCAGTGTAATAGATTTTAAATGGCTGGTCTTTCCCACACTCAGTAACTATCGAATAAACAAGTGGAATTTTCGGCTGCAACCACTGGAGTAAATCCATTTTTCCTCTGGCAAACCATCTGTCGTTGTCGCTAATTCGCTCTAGAACCTGATGAATTGGTTGTTCTTTTAGAAAAACAGAAACACTACGGCCGACAAAAACAATCCAAAAATTATTAATATATCTTTGGCATTTTTTTGCTTGAAAAATAAAAAAGGGAGCGAAAAGATAAAGGAAGTAAGAATAAACCAGTGGTAAAAAAACCGGGTGGCATAATTGCCCACTCTACTGACAAGCAAAACCTCTAATAGAACTCCTCCCGCAGCTAAAATAAGGAGTTGCCAATCCTTTGTTTTGTTTTTCCAAGAAAAGTAAAACAAAAGAACTATGGAGAGAAAAAACAAAAATACTAAATCTCGGAATAAATGAAATAACGGATAAAAAATCTCAACAATATTTTCAACAGAAAAATCAAGATAGCCCCAACCTTGGAGTTTAGCAGTACCTAAAGAACAAGCTTGACAAAAAAATGTAAATGGGTGGGTTGGGTTGCCGGTCATAATCATATTCTTGAGGTACCAATACCCGCCAAACAACACACTCACAACTAAAAGCACCCCCAAGGTATTTAAACTTACCAGCAGTATTTTTTTCTTGTTTTTTATGACTTGATCGATGATTTTTCTATTGGTTAACAGAACTAATAAGAGAGCTATTAACCAGGAAGAAGCGAGAAAAGAAAGAGCTGTGTATTTTGTTCCCATTGATAGAGAAGAAAGAAGCACAGTGGTCATCAAGTTTTTTGCGGTGGGTTTTTGGACGTATAAGAACAAAGCCACTAGCGGCAATATAACAATAGCTGCAGTGGCAGAGTCTATATATCCAGTGGTGGCATCAAATAGCAATTCAGTGTTAAGAAATAAAAATAAAAATTGAAAAACCACCGCAGGTAAAAGACCACCTTTTTCAGAAAAAAATTTTGAAACAACAAGAATCGAACTTAGTACGATCAACAAATGCAGTAATTGAGCGGTGGCGTACGTATGAGTTATAGAAAAAATTAAAATATACATAACATCAATAGTGCGAGGTAACATCATGTAAAAATCAAATTCTCCTGACTGCAGGGGGTGAGAAAAATTCCAAGAAACCTCTTTATCTACTCTCATGGGAGAGTAAAAGTGATAAGCCATTTCATCCCATAATCGCGGTGGTAAAGCGGTGTGAAAGAAAAGAGCTTTAGCAAATGGCACCAATAAAAACAGTAAAACAAGCCCCTCTTTCCAAAATAACGAAAATTGTTTTAATGAATATTTTCGAACTGTAAAAATTGCAAAAGTCACTAACGGAATGAGACTCAACCAAACCAATGAAGGGCGAAAAGGCATAAAAAAATGGAGCACAAACCACTCAAAAGAAAAAAGAGCAAACCCAATCAACCAATACACTGGTCGAAAGACAGTAGTAATTTTTAAAATTTTTGCTATAGAGTAACCGAGAAAATCCATCAATAAGAGGAAAACACCAAAAATAGTGAAGTTAATCAGTGTGAAAGTCTGAAAGTAATCTATTAACTGCATATGCTATTTTGGGAGATAGAGTTGATATACATTGCAAGCTTGGTCACAATCACTGGAGATAGGTTTCAGTTCAAACTGATTTTTATATTCTTCAAAATCTTCTACCACACTTTTCAAATGAGTAATGTAGGCATTACTGATATAAAGTGTTTCGCCATTCTCCAACAAAGAGTGATATGACTCAAGTAAGTTCTGATAGTTTATCTCTGCTGACCATGGTCTTTGTTGTTCATTCATAAACTCCTGAGTCTCAGAAAGAGGAAGAATATTAGGAGCACTTGGGTAATAGAAAGTGAAAAGATATGGTGGCAGCGCTGTTACAAGGTAAGAATCTACTGGCAGATTAAGCTGTTTAAAGTGAAGAATTGCTTCGTATTGCCAAGCTCGAGATCGATGAAACCAATTAGAAGCAATGAGTCGTTTGTAAAAACCTCGCTGGCTGACTAAGAGAGCTAAAACAAGTAAAGTAAGGAGTATTAAAGCGCGATTAAAATAGCGGGTTTTTGAAAAAGAATAAAAACCCAGAGCGGTTGCAATGAAAATCAACGGCACAGTTGCTATTAAATAACGCGCGTCAACCGCATAAAAAAATGACTGCAAAAATACCACCCCGAAAGCTATGAGCAGTAACTTTCGGGCTTGGACAACCTGTTGAGATTTCTTTTTAAACGCTAAAAACGGTAAAAAAGCAAATCCTGGAATTACCAGCATAATTTTTTCCCATAAAAACCAACTTGGGAGCCCGACCAGTGTTTTTAAATAAACGAGAAAGTTTTCAGAAAAGTAACCCGCCGAAAACGCTACAAGCTCTGAATCGGTTTTACTTTCCTTCTGAGCTTGAAATACTCGTAGCAGGAATGCTGGCTGACTAACTATTAAATATCCTAAAAAAATAACAAACGAAATTCCCGCATACCGCCTGAGCTCAGAGTAGCGTTTCTCTTTTACTATTTCCCAAAGAAAGAGGGTGTTAAAAGGGATTAGAAAAGTAAAGGTAGAATATTTGGTCAAAAACAACGCCACTTGCAGCAGTGGCAACCAAATGACTTTCTTTTTTAACAGGATTTGTTTGGTAAACCAAAGCCAAATTATAAGTATCACTAGCGGCAGAACAAGATTTTCAGCCATTGGCAAACTTGGTAACCATAGTATTACCGGCAGTAAGGCTAATAATGGCGTAAAAATTAAGGTGGTTTTCTGATTTGTGTGTTCCGACAAAATGCGGTAAAAAATATAAAGTGAAAGCGCACCTAACATTACATTAAGAGCATAAAAAGCGACTGGGGTAGGAAACAAAAAATAAAAAGGAATTAGTAAAACTGAATACAACGGCGGCACTAGGTTTTGAATAGTTTTTCCTGCAAATCGCATGGAGAAACCATTACCATGAACAAAGTTCCAGGCGGGCAAGGTATAAAACAAGCCATCAGGATACGGTTCAAGATTAAAAGCAAAGTGTTTACTGGTGTCCAGCAAAGTAAAAGTGCCGGCCAAGAAAATAACCAGCGTTAACCAAAACGCTTTATGTGTTAACAACAGCTGTTTGAACTTTTTTCCCATAGTGTTTTTGATACAAGTATAGCCCAACCCCGGCTGTGAAAATAAAAAGGAAAAGACGAGTAGCTAAACGTGTCCAAGCGGCTGCTTCCAAACCATAGAGCGGTACAAGCACGGCATTGCCAACGAGCACAATCGCTAACTGCAAGATACCACTAATCGAAAAATACCAATCAGCATCAAAACTATAAAACAGAGCAATAAAGGGAATGGCAGCGATGGCCAAGAAACTGGCTGCAGTTAATGTTAGTAGTATCCCCACGCCAGCTAAGTACTCTGGCCCAATGGTGAGAAATATCACGAGTCGAGCTAACGGTATAAACACTAAAAAGCCAAAGGCAGAAAGAAGCACCACCCCAAATGCCTTTTTCATATATACCCGTAAGTGCTCTTGAGTTTTATACTTTGCTACCCGGGCATTGAGCACATTAGCCAGTGAATAGGCAACAAGCGCAAACAACATGGCGATGCGAGAAACACCACCGTACAAACCCGTTTCATAAGTAGTGAGGTTTTTCTGAAGAAACAGCACATCAACGTTTTCAATAATACCAGCGGAAATCAATGCTACCGCAGAGTGTCTGGCCAACCTAATCAACCGATTTTGCACGGTTTTATCGCCTCGTTTAAAGTTAGTTTTTACCCAACTGGGGAGTAACTTTTTACTTAAAAGAATTGGCGTCAGAGGTGAGGCAATATAAACTGTGAAAACCAGCCAATTTTGGTAAAAACCAGTCAAAAGTAGTAAAAGCGACAAAATGAGTTTACTGCCTGCTTGCAGAGCATTAATGACAACTGTCTGTGTAAATAAATGAAGTGACTGCAGCATTGAGAGCAGATGCTCATAATAAGTAGTAATCAGCCCAACGGTGAAGGCTAACACAATAATGGTTGGCTCTGGAAAGTTAAGGAGTTGAGCAATGTATCGGGCACCAAATAAACCAATCAGCGCCACTAACACTGAAAAAATCAGCTTATATTTCAGCGAAATAGAATAAATGAGATTTTTTTCCGCTTCGGTTTGGGCGCTTGAACCATACTTGATGATTGGCGTATTAAGCCCTAATTCATTAATTTTTGTCAGAATGAGCATGATCGAAAAGCCAACACTGAAAACACCAAAACCTTCCGGACCAAGCATTCTAGTAATGATTATCAAGGCAATGGCAGACATACCGGTGGCCAAAACGTTGCCGACAATAGAGACTGTGCTTTGTACGAAGCCAGAGCTTTTGTTGAATGGTTTTGTTTTCATAACCGGGGTTTTGGTGCTTCGAATATGATATAAGTGATTGATGAGAAATAAAAGACCTCGCCAAAATGCCAGAATATATAACCCAAAAACGTATGAATCTTTCAACTTATGGCTGGACTATTGGACTCAATTTGAATTGATTAATGATTTGAAGCCAAAATCAATATTGGAAGTTGGAAAAGGAATTGGCACATTAGAGTATTTGCTAAAAAGACAAGGGTATCAATACACTTCAGCTGATAGAGAGCGCTCGTTAAAACCAGACGTCATCTGCGATATCACAGACATTCCCTTAAAAAGTAAGTCACACGACGTTGTTTGCGCGTTCGAGGTCTTAGAACATATTCCTTACAGTGAATTCGAAAAAGCTTTAAGAGAAATGGGGAGAATTGCCAGAAAGGGAGTCATTATTTCTATTCCTCACTCAACATTTTATTTGGGCATGGCCTTTTCTTTCTTTTACGCCAAACGCCTTGGTTGGTTATTTCGACTCCTTAAAATGAAACCACACACCCCAAAACATTTTAGCCTCAAAATTCCCACGTTTTTTCTTAATACGCAAGGCATGATTCCGATGCACGCTTGGGAAATGGGCAGAAAAAATTATCCTAAGAAAAAAATTGAAAATTCAATTAAAAAAGCTGGTTTTTCTATCACTAAACAACAAGATAGAATTTTCTATCCATACCACCATTTTTACGTTTTAAGACCGCAATAAATGGGCTATTTTCTTTACTCTCTGCATTATTCTTTTTTGATTTTTTACAATAAGAAAATTTTGAGTAAACCGACCACGATACATTTTCACCGGAGCGAGTTTTTCCTGTAAAGTTTTCTTGATCTATTATTTGGATGATTGAGGATTTGAAAATATGACCAAAACAACTTAATCATTTCACGAGTTTCTTAATTTCTTGATAAAAAACAGCTGCAGTTTTAGCAGGAGTAATTCGTGAAATAATTTTCTGACTTTCTCGGCCCATCCGTTTTTTTAAGTCGCTATTCGTTAAGATCAAATTTATTTTTTCTGCTAATTCTTTTTCATTATCATGATGAAAAGAAAATCCGTTTTTGCCCTCAAAAATTAAATCATTAATGCATCCAGATTTATTTGAGACAATCACCGGTAACCCCACCGCCATCGCTTCATTTACCACTAGTCCCCAAACCTCTTCTCTCGACGGCAACACCAATACGTCAGAAAGACTATAAATATTTGGAATATTTTCAAGTTCGACGTGATTAATAACTCTAATGTCCACGTCCATTTTTTTGGCGAGTTGTAAATATATCTTTTTCCGTGGACCATAACCCAACAGTATTAAAGTTACATCTGGCACTTTTAATAAACTCATCGCTTTTATCAACATTTCAACGTTTTTTCTTTCAATAAACTGACCAACGTATAAAACCGACCGTTTTACATCCAACAAGGAATATTGTTTGCGAACTCTTGCTAACTTTTGTCTTTTCATCAGCTTG
Organism: Candidatus Pacebacteria bacterium GW2011_GWA1_46_10; assembly: GCA_001002135.1. Classification (GTDB taxonomy): domain Bacteria; phylum Patescibacteriota; class Microgenomatia; order UBA1400; family PJMF01; genus UBA10119. The sequence continues at coordinate 437,992 of LCLP01000001.1, read as the reverse complement.
GCTTGTTTTTTAAAATAAGCAACATCTACAGCGTTAACGGTTGAACTAATTTTTCGCGTTGAAGCGCCCAAGGAAATAAGATAATCCTTTGCCTTTGAACCATACGCCACAATATGATCAGCAGCAATAACAATCTTTTTAACCAAAGGTAATGTTAATGTTCTTTGTAAACTCGGCTCATCTTTGGTACTGCCTGCCCATAAAATAAATTTGTAGTGATATACATTTTTTAAAAAAGGAATAATTTGGCAGGCAAAGTCAGCCCAACCAGAGGTAATAACCACATCATATTTCTTCTTTGCTAACTCATGAAAGATTGCAAAGTTAATAATGTATTCAACGGGTTCTTTAAACGGAAAAATAATTTTAGTGTTATTTAAGATTTTATATTTAAAGTGCATGTGTTTTTTGTAAAGTCGAGTGTTCCACTGTCGATTACGAGCACTCTCACTCAAAAAAAACACCGTTAAGTCAACATCTCTTTTTTTAGCCAAAGCATTAAAAACAGGAACTCGATAAGGAGAAATAATGTTGTGGACCAGTGCCACACGGATTTTTTTCATGACTTAGACAAATACTTTGGCCAGTATTTTCAACTCCTCGCTCGTCATTTCCGGATTATTACCAAAATAAAGGCCTTGTTCATGAATCATCTTGGCATTGGCATTTTTCCAAGACTTGGGAATAAATTGCTTATGTTTGGAATAAAAAGGTTGCTGAGTCATATCTCCACCAACAATGGGGCGAATTTCAACCCTCTGGTTACAACGCTGGACCAACTTTGCCCGCTTTTGTTTGGTTCGGCAAACAATTGGCACTGCAAAATTTGAAATAAAATCCATATGATCAAAACGAATCGGATAGTATTCTTTATTTTGATATAGCTGTCGAGAAAGTTTCAAAAAATTTTTATTTCTTTTCGTTAAAATCTCGTCAATAAACTGCAATTGATAATTTCCCAAAAAGCCAGCAATTTCTGTTGGCCTGAGATTGTACCCAAGATCGTAAAAAGTATAACGAGAGTAAAAAGTTGAGTTAACTCTAAATTTTTTACGGATTTTTTCCTGGTCTTGCATCGCTAAATTTCGATCCCAACCGTGAGCTCTAACAAGTCGCAGCATATCAGCTAATCTTTTGTTGTCGGTCACTACCATCCCACCTTCGATAGTAGACATATGGTGTCCAACGTAAAACGAAAAAGTCGAAGCTAATCCAAAATTGCCAAGCAATTTACCTTTATAAACACTTCCTAATGATTCGCAGTTGTCTTCGATTAAGATGATATTTTTTTGTTTACATATCTTCACTATTTCATCCAGATCATCGCAAAATCCGAGCAGATTTGTTAAAAAAAGCATTTTTGGCTTATGCACTTTTAATGTCTCTTTAAACGTTCGACTTGAAACATTCAACGTATTAATCTCAACATCAACTGGAATAGGATTAAGACCAAGTTCCAAAAGTGGCATAGTGTTGGTGGACCACGTGAGAGCCGAAAAGCCAACTTTGTCGCCAGGATTTATTTTACCAAGGTTTAAAAGCGATTGGATAATAGCCAGATTGGCTGAACTCCCGCTGTTCACAAAAACACCATGCTTTCGCTGCTGGTATTGAGAAAAATTCCTCTCAAATAACTCACACTGTTCACCAAAACTGAGGATCTTTGCTTTATTGATAAAAGCATTCAAAGCTTTTTTGGTGGTTTTTTCATGGTAAAACGTTGACTTGATTAATTTAATCATTTTTCACTTCCAAAACGTAATATTACCGTAATTGGTCTAGAAATACTTGAGCAGTCTTTTTCCAAGTATATTTTTCTTTTATCGTTTTCCTTGCCATTTTACCCATTTTTTTGGCAAGCGCGTCATGACGAAGTAAAAAGATTATTTTTTTAGTCAACAAGTGTGTGTTATTTGGATCAACCAAAAAACCTGTTTTATTATCTTGAACATCTTCACCCCCCATATCCGGTCTAATGGCAGGAGTTTCACAACACATTGCCTCTTTTACAGGTAAAGACATTGAAGTTGTACCAGACTTTTCGCTCGAGGCACCTTGAACCATCGCCGAGGCTAAACTGTAATATTGTGGCAGTAATTTTATCGGTACAAAACCAAGAAAACGAACTTTGTTGTGAATACGCAGTTTTTCCGTCAGCTGCTCGTAGACTGTACGTCGTGCTGAGTCATCTATAGTGGTGGTAATAAGCAAAAGTGCTTCAGGTATTGCCTCTACAACTCGAGCAAAGGCAGTAATAACTTTATCAGTCCCTTTAACTGGTGAATAATCGGTGCTATGAATGACAATCTTCCTGCCATGGTATTTTTTTTGTACTGCCACCGAGACATATGGTTTGAAAAATGACGAATCAACTCCAGCTTGAGTTTTTACGCTGTTCCTTCCATACACTGTTTTGATTGTTTTTTGAGTAGTAGTGTTAAGTGTCAACAACACTTCAGCCCGCTTAGTTGCCCAGGGGTCCAGTGGAATATATATCAGGGCTAAAATTTTCAGGAAAATTTTTTTTAACCATGAAAACTGCGAAATGAACTCTTCATCATAAAAAAATGCAAACGGTTCATAACAATTTTGAATATGTTTTATACCTGAAAACTCAGCCACTACATTCATCGGAAACATACTGGAAATTACTATTGTGTCTTTCAACTTCAAGTTATTCTTTTTAATTAACCTTCTTAGATTTAGTAAATCAACCAACAAAAAGACAGGCAGCAACAACCAATAGAAAATATTATTTGAAGAAATAACGTTGATCTCATTTATTTCCAACCCAATTTCTTGGTAGTTCTTTTTAATAAGATTAGAACTTCTCTCCACTCCAATAATAATTTTGCCAATTTTTCTGCTTTTTTTTATTTCAGAGATAACCTGATAAATAAACTTTGTCCCACCCATCCAATACAAAAAATGAGAATGCAACCAAATAACATTCTTTTTATTTTTACTTCTTTTCATAATGTAAATCTCTCGCTGTCAAAAAGATCAGCAACGGAATAAAAATCATACACATTCTGACGATCGAGCCGGCTATCAAATTCCAGGTATCCCAGGTGAAGCTAAAAATAAAGGTTCCTCCCCAAACAATGCTAAATAGCAAAATCAAGGTAACCAATTCCGGCAATCTTCTTTTTGCTCCATGACCGATAGCAAAAACGAATAAAAGAAACAGTAAAAAGAATTCTGGCACCAAAATCTCTACTAAATAAATACTTACTTGCCAGATATGAACTAAGAGCGAAGCAACTCCTTCTCCCTGAGTAATAAAGTCTTTAATAGCAGCGATGGTGTGGGTTTGAGACTCAAAGATGTTGAGTGGAGAAAGACTATCTAAGTATTTTAAGAAGGCTCGCCATAATTTGTCTGGCAAGCTTAACCAAGCTAATAGCAGTACACTGGAGACTAACCGCGTGCGATATCGGAAGTACCCCCAAAGAATCGGCACAGCAGCGACCAGCCAAAACGGCTCGGTAGATCGTATCCAGGTACTCAAACCGACCAATATTCCCCCCAATAGCAAGTCGGCTTTTGAACCTTTATTGACGTAAAACCAGAGGTACATCATGCCCAGTGAAAAAAAGGCAGTATATGGTAAGTTGCTATACGCAGTCACAGCGTGTTCAAAAATCATGGTAAACGAAGCGAGAATCAGTGTGGCAATACCACTAATCGTTTGATCCTGTTTTCTCCTCAGGAGCGCATAGAAAAGCAATAAAAAAGAACCATAGATAAACGAATAGGCTACTTTCACTCTTTGAACATGAAAAACATAGCCAAAAACGTGTAAAAAACTGGTGTAGGGCGGATATTGGAAAAAATATCCCAGCTGGATACCTTCCAACATATTTCCTCTTAACGCAATAATCCGCGCCCGAAAATCATAAAAAGCCAGCGCGTCCCAGTCAGTAATTGGCCAAAAATAATTTTCAAAAAAACTAAAACCAACCAGAAACAAAATAATGATAAAGACTACTTTCTCCAGCTTAATCAATGGCCGCCAATGTTTTCTTAATCGCCATGAAAAAAGATTTGATAAGAAGAGAGTTTTCCGAGTAACAACAGCAAGTAGTAGTAAAAGCACCAAGCTCCCACCTAAAGTAATGAGCAAATTAAGACTGTCAAGATTGAGACCCAACCACCAATGCAACAAAAAGAACAGCAAACTGACGAATCCAGACCCAAGTAGGTAAGCTAAACCAAAAATCTCGAGTTTCCCTCTCATACCTAGTAATACCGCGAGCAAAATGCCGACCGCTACTAAACTTAGTTGAAGTAATAAAAGAGTAATCAGTTCCATGTTATCGAAGCTCGATTAAGCCCCATTTATTTTGATAATTTTCAGGCAAAAACGGTTCACCTTCTATTGTCGTCACTCCCTGTGTTTCCCTGTCAATAAAGATCATGCGCTTGATTGTATCCTGATCAATCTCAAAATCTGGCCACACACACTGTTTTGACTCACATTCACCCCCAGAAACGACAACATAATCCAACTCGTTACTTTCCAATCCCGCCTCAAGACTCTGTAAATGATACAGTCGCCTAGGATATAAAAACCAACGGAAGTAATTAGTATTACCCTCCATCTTATACTCCATCGCTTGAGGCGGCACTAAAAGACTGGCGCTTGTTGGTGTTTGAGCCAAAATAAAATTGCTAAACACCTTAATCCAGCCATAATAGCCCGGGCCACCTTCTTTAAAGACAAAGCGATCGTAAAAGTTTTCGTGGCGTATTTGATAGCTCTGAATGATGGATAAGTAAGCCCGGTGAAAACTTTTAAGTAGGTTGGGTAAAATTAACAAAAAAATTAAAGCCAAGAAAAATTTCCTTGGTAAATCATATTTTTTAGTTCCTAAAACAAAATCGTTGCCTAAATATATCATCAACAACGTAAACAACGGCAGTAAAAAGAAATAAGAGGAAAGAGTAATGAAACGAAATAATTTAAACGTAAAAAACACCGTTTGAACAAAAGTACACAGTGACACGAAAGCAGCACAAAACTCAACCCCCCAAAAACTTTCACCGAGACTATAAACATTGATCATATTCAAGAAAATGTTTATGAACAGTGCCGCCGCCAAAACGATGATGCCTACTCTAATAACTGGCTGGAGTTTCTGGCGGGTCACTCTTCTCATTGAAAAAAACAGACTCACAACAGCCAGCGCCAGCACACTTCTTAACAACAAATGGTGAGAGTAAGACAAAACACCTTCCAGTTCAAAAATAAAATTACTTACTAAAAGTCCCAAAAAAAAGAGGAGCACTAAAAATAGGCGAAAGGTATCTCTTCTAACGACGCTGAGTACCATGTTGTTTCCAAATCTGACTACTAAAAATGAAGTAAATCAGCAATGGTGGGAAGACCATGCTCACTCTTTGCAGTGAATCGGTAATTAAGTTCCAAGTTTCATAATAAAGACTGAAAATAAAAATCCCGCCAAACAACATTGATAAGAGAAGTCCTACCATAACCGCCAGAGTAAGGTTGTGCTTATTTTTTGCGCGCCAGTCATAGTAGAAACTAAAACCAAAAGGTAAGAGTAGGTAACGCCAAACATTCAAAGAGTACAAATAAAAATAACCGCCAATTTCTTGGATGCGTGACAGCAACAACTCAAACGAAAACCTCGATGACAACACGATCGCCAGCAGTGAACGCCTGGCCGCCGGATAAAAGTTATTAGCTGCATAAAGAGATTGAACAAAAATCCCCCACAACCGACTGATCCCAACCATCAAGAAAATCATCAATAGTCCCAAGAACACCTGCTCTCTTTTGGTAAAAAGCCGCAGCAAAATAAGCCCAATCCCCACCAGCCAAAAAGGCTCGGAAGAACGTACCCAAGTACTCAGTCCCAGCAAAAATGCTCCCAATAATAAATCCTTTTTCGCTCCCTCATGAAACCAAAACAGGAGATAAATCAGTCCCAACGTCAAAAACGTGACGTAAGATAAGTTGGTGTAGGCCACGGTGGAATGACCAAAAATATAACTATCCACCGCTAAAAAAAGTGTGCCTAGCAGTGCAATCCAGAGTGGTTGTTTCCGGCGCAGCAGCACGAAAAAGCTTGTGAGTAATGACGCAAAGATAAACGAGTAGGCCAGCTTAATTCTTTCATTACCAAACACATACCCGAACAAATGAAGAAAACTGGTAAAGGGCGGATACTGGAAGAAATATCCCAGTTGAATACCTTCCACCATATTGCCGTGAACAGCCATCACTCTGGCCCTAAAGTCATAAAGTGCCAGTGAATCCCAGGCAGTCACCGGCCAAACATAGTTCTCAATGATCGTGTAGCCAACCAAAATGAACAGTAAGATTAGGAGACTCTTTTCAAAGACACTCAGACTTTTTAAAACACGACTGGTTTTGGTTAGTCGAAAATCAGTCATCTCCTTTGTTTTTTTCATGCGTTTAGTTATCAAAAAAGCCAGACCTCCAGTCAGAAAAACTGACGCAATAAAGTTGGTAGCATCCAAATTAAGACCAAATAACCAATGCAGGAGCAAGAAAACAATCGAGACTACACCTGACCCGAGTAAATAAGCAACAGCTAGCGCTTCAAGTTTTTGGGCTACCCCAAACACCACCGCCATCAAATAGCCCACTATCAGTAAACATACTTGGATGGCTAAAATTGTGAGTAACGTCATAGCTTTACTTCTTTAACTCAATCAACCCCCAAACGTTTTTATATTCTTCTGGATGGTAGTCGATGTTCTGTTGTCTGGTAACTTCAAGGGTATTTTGGTTGACAAAAATAATCTCATTAATCTGGTCTTGACCGATAAAAAATGTTGGAAAAGTTCGTTTATAGTAACCAAATACTCCATAAGTCAAAAGCGCATAATCAGCCTCTTTTGGAACTTCACTGCTGCCTTTCATTTGGACCATTTTCCGTGGGTAAATAAACCAACGTAAGTAATCGGGGTTGCCCTCCATTTCCCAAGGCGCCTCCATATCAGGAATCAGAAGAGTTGAGTTTTCCGGTGTATGTGCGTTAACAAACTCTGAGTAAGTCTTCATCCATCCAAATGAAAACCGTCCACCCATCACTTGTTCCCAACGTTGTTCATAGGGTAAAGCTGAAGTGTAGTACATCTTAACCATTTTCTTGGAAATGGTAGAAAAAGCAGAAATAAGCTGCTGAATAAGAATGTAAACGAGTAAAAAGTAAAACAGTAAAACATACTTCAGTTTTACTCTTCTTAACCGAATCTTGGGCAACTTTCGCCAAACCTTTAAGGTCCGTTTATATACTTGTTGTGAAAAAAGCAAGCCCACGATCAAAAAAATCACGTACATAAAAAAGTAAGAAGTCAAACTGACAAATCGGTAGACTTTAAACTGGAAAAACGTTCGCACTATCGTGTCGCACAATTGTTCATTCTGCTCACAATACCCCATCAAAGACGGAAATCGTTCCAAGTGATAAACATTAATTAGGTTAGCCAACAAATTTATCAGGTAAAACACCACAATCGCCGCCAAAATAAATAGTAATGGTCGCTGATACCTCTGGTGAATCTTTTTAGGCAGTGCTCCATATTGAACAATCGCGGCGGCAATGACAAATACCCGCCAACCAAGCCACTTAAATTGAGCGTATTGAAATTTGTACTCCACGTAGAGCGTGCTCACGAGTCCCACCAACAACAGTAAGAAAAACAATAACAAATCTTGGTTTTTTCTTGCTGACCGAAATAGAGCGGTCTTTTTCAGTTTTCGACTGGTGGCGGAAAACAATTTCATACTATCAAACTACCTCATTTTACTACTGCAAACCAGAGTTGGTTTTCATCAGTTAGCTCTACATCAAAAGGAGTGAGCAACTGCGCTTGAGGGTATTCAGTCACCTCTTTTCCTCTCCCCAGTAACATCACTGGTGACTCAAGCTTGGCAAATAATTGAGCGGTATCTTCAATATACTGATAGGGCCAACCAAACACTTCAGCCGCTTCTTGATTCTCGCTGTAGATTTCTACTGGCTTTGTCTTCAAATCAGAAGTATACAACCCAATCTCATAAATAACTTCATAGTCGTTGTGGGTAACCACCAGTTTTTCGTTTGCTCTGGTATTTTCAGCCAAAAAATCAATCAGGGCGCCACTGTACTGATACTGCTCATACCAAGTTTTTTTGCTTGTCACCAATCTGGCCACCAATTTTTCTGGACTCAAAAAGGCCGGCACAAAAATGAAACGAGTTAAACCAAACGCTAGTAAAAAATACACACTCACTACCCTCACCCCGTAATTTTCCGATTTTTTTCTCAAAAACTGGATCAACCACCACATTTCAACCGTAAAAAACAGCCAAGTAAATAATTGACCTGGGAGAAGATAGCGTTCAAGCTGATATGGCCAAAATAGTGGCAGAATCAGAAAAGGCAGTGCTAATAACAAAAACAACTGTGAAAAGAAAAACTCTGACTTAAAAATAAACTTGAAGTTCTTTTGATCAAGCATCCTAATCATAAAACTCAACCCTCCCAAGCAAAGCAACCAATAAAACTCCGGAAAAGATACCCTGGCAGCGAAGAGATTATTTTTGGCTTGAGCTAAATTAAAAGTGAGCTCACCGCTGTAGCCTGAACGAGGAATCAGCATTACAAAAAGAGTCGTCAAAAAAACCGCCGTCAACGAGGCGCCCACTTTCTGCAAAATGGCCCTATTAAGTTTTAGTTTCCAGCCAAGTTGTTTTATCAGCAAAAGATACAAAAAAGCCGGTAAAGCGATGAGAGTTGTTTCTTTAGTTGTCAGTGCCAAGCAATAAAAAATTACTGCTCCGGCGTAACCAAAAAACTGAAAACGCTTCATCTCTCCTACTTTCCACAACCAGTAAAAAGATGTTAGCAGCCAAAGCAGCTGTCGAGATTCAGCCGGTCCTAGCCGTAAAAAGTTGTCCGACAAGGCAGGAAAAAAGAAAACGGGAATCGTAACAATCAGAGCAAACCAGTGGTTAAATCCGGCTGCCTTAAAAAACAACCAAACCAAAAACAACAATAATGTTAAACTGCCGGCCTGAGCAAGCCAAAAATTGATCGGGCTATCTTGCGAAAACAAATAAACTCCGAAGTAGTAGAGGTAATACCCAGGCCTTAGTCGCCCTTTAGCCAGTTCGCTACTCACTAAAGTCTGCCGCCAATTTTCTAGTGAATAACTCTCGCTCAATTGCTGAGACACTAACAAACTATAACCATCATCAATCAAGTTGAAGGTCGGTTGCTGTAGTTGCTTCCTGAAATAAACTCCCGCAAAAACAACCAATATCAGTAAAACGAATAGTGATTTTAGCGTGGTTTTTGACATTTAACAGCAATATTGACCATCACCGGTGCTAATAGCTTTCTCCCAAAGTGCAGTCTATCTAAAACAGGGTTTAAGATGGGGATGACAAACGGAAAGGCATGAATACCATACATTTCTCTAATCATAAAACCAGTTTTTTCAAGCATTCGGCGCAACTGACCATACCAATGCCAATTCTCTAAGCCTTGATAGGGACGGAGATTAAACAATTTCGCAATCAAGAGTGAAAAATACCAAAATTTATTAGCGGTCGTTAACACTAAAATTCCGCCAGGTTTGAGCACACGATATATTTCCTTGAGCGCTAATCCTGGATCAGTGACATGCTCAATCACTTCGCTGCAAATTACATAATCAAAGGTCTTCGCTTTGAACGGCATTTTTAGAATAGAGCCAACCACTCTTTTTGAACGCGCTTTTTTAGCCACCTCTTTCAATAACTGTTTCCCTAAATCCATCGAAGTCACCCGAGCGCCTCTCCTGACTGCCTCAGCGCTAAACCAGCCAGTGCCACACCCAGCATCGAGTAGTTGTTTGTTTTTTAGGTTCTCGTTCTTTAAAAGCTCATCAAAGACAACCGTCAATCGTTTTTTTGTGTCGTACATATTAACGACAGAGTCAAAGTCAGACGCGAAGCGCTCGTAAAAGTGCATTTTCTGAAAATCGGCGGCTCTACGAGACATATTTTTCTTTAACCAAATATTCCGGCCGACCTTTGACTTCGTCGTAGAGCGCCGCCAAATAAATCCCCAGTAAACCAACAAACAGAGAAATAAAACCACCAATCACTAGTGTCACAAACAAAACACTGGCCCAACCTTCAATTACTTTGTCACTAAAGAACCGAATATACAGCACATAAGCCGCGTAAAGAGCAGCCGCTATAAATAAGATCAGGCTGAAGATAGCTGACAAAAAGAGCGGCATGGTGCTAAAAGAGGTCAGACCATGCAGCGCCAAGCGTGCCATTTTGTACACACTATATTTACTCTCCCCAGCTGCTCGTCGTGAAACCTCAAACGGTAAAATCACAGTTTCCCAACCAAGCCATTGCACCATGCCGCGCAAAAACTTACGGCGCTCTGGTAAAGCCAGCAGTGAATCAAGCGCTTTTCTGCCTAGCGACCGAAAATCCGAGCTATTCGGCTCTACTGGTGTATTAGAGAGTAGGTTAATCAGTCGGTAGAAAAACCGCGCGCTGGCCTTTTTAGAAAAAGCCAGTCCGTCACTGTCAACGCGCCGGGTTAAAACAATTTCATACCCTTGTTTGTGAAGCCTCAACATTTTGGGGATCAATTCCGGCGGATGTTGAAGATCGCCATCCAAACTCACCACATATTGACCTTGAGCTTCTTGTAAACCTGCCCAGAGGGCGGCTTGATGACCGAAGTTTCTGGTAAACTGGATAATCTTGACAGGAAAAGCGAACCGAGCTTTTTTGATAATCGAGACCGTTTGATCTTTACTGCCATCATCCACGAAGATCAACTCTGTCCGCGAGGGCAGTTTGCCGGCCAAAGCAGTCAAGCGCTTCACCAGAGCAGGTAAAACGGCTGCTTCGTTATAGACAGGAATCACTAGTGACAGGGCGGGGTTAATGCGTTTGCTTTTCATACCACTCAATCGTCTTTTTCAATCCTTGTTCAAACTTCGTCTGTGCTTCAAAACCAAACTCTTTTTTCGCTTTCGAAACATCAAGTTTCCGTCTTGGCTGGCCATCCGGCTTCTTGGTATTAAAGACGATTTTACCTTGATAACCAGTCAATTTCTGAATCAAAATGGCCAAGTCTTTGATCGAAATCTCGAAACTGGCTCCCAGGTTGATCGGCTCCGGTTTGTTATAACGCTCGGTAGCCAAAATGATGCCGCGCACCGCATCCTCCACGTATAGAAACTCTCTAGTTGGTTTGCCAGTCCCCCAAATCTCCACTGCTGGTAGCTTTTTGTCTCGAGCCTCAATAAATTTCCGAATCAGAGCTGGCACTACATGAGAAGATTGAGGATTAAAATTGTCACCCGGACCGTAAAGATTAACCTGCAACAGGTAAATCGCGTTGAAACCATACTGGTCGTGATACGCTTGACCTTGAGTCAGCAGCATTTTCTTGGCCAGACCATACGGTGCATTGGTTTCTTCCGGATAACCTGTCCACAAATCTTCCTCTTTAAATGGCACTGGGGTGTACTTGGGGTAAGAACAAATGGTGCCAATACTGACAAATTTTTTGACGCCGGCTTGGCGCGCCTCCTCCATCAGATGTACCCCCATCACCAAGTTGTCATAAAAGAGAGTTCCCGGAAATTCCTGGTTATAACCAATCCCGCCCACATTGGCTGCCAAGTGAATCACAATATCAATACCCTTGACCACCTTGGCACAAACCGCTTGTTGACGCAGGTCATGCGTTTCAAACCGCGGAACACGAACTTTTTTGGGAGAAAGTTTTTTAAGTTCATGCACTAAATGCATGCCCAAAAAACCAGCGCCACCCGTGACCAACACTCGTTTTTCTCGCCAGAAATTCTGTTTCATACAGATATCGCCTTATTGTACGTGCTTTATGTTTTTTTGACACTTTCAAAAATCAGCCTTCACTCGCCAATACCAGTAGACGTACTGGTGAGCATCGTGGATAAACTTTGGCGCTAACAACTGTAATTCGTGCTTTTTAAAATAGACCCGATGCCTGTCAGCTACCACTAGTAATCTCGGGGCCGGCGCTTGACGATAGTCTGCAAAAACATCGGTAGAGTAACGATGCACTGGACTATAGTTGATCGCGGCGTCTTTATTGCCACTGTATACCCAAGCCGACCGCTCACCTAGCCGAGTAATAAAGTATCCCAAACCAACCACTGTTTCATAATCATCACTATCGACATAGACTTGCGTTCCTTCCGGCAACGAGTCATATAGGTAGTGCGTCAATGACCCGGCTGATTGATGCGGGTAAAACATCAACTGGAAACCAAGCACAGTCCGCTCAATAAGGTTCTTACGCAGGAGATACCGTGCCCGGAACATAAAAAAGCCAGCGGCCATCACTAAAATGATAAAAGCGATGGCATACACCGTCGGTATTTTTTGATTAAAGTATTTGACTGTTTTTTGAGAAAACCGATAATGGCTGCCCTCCACAAATAAAAAAAGCAGCATGAAAACAAAAGTGAGGTAATGATATCTTTCTAACTGGTGTTCCCAACTGAAAACAAAAAAGAGTGACCCAACAAAACCGGTGAGCAACATGAATGGCCACTGGAGAGTTTTCAAGAAAACCACCAGCTTTCCTCGTTTGAGGCTATAGATTATTCGCAACAACAAAGCAATTAACGCCACCACCATCGGAAAGTAGTACTCAGCCCAATTGAATCGCGTGACCAGCACTCCATACCAGAGTTTGGAAAAAGAAAAATCCACACTGGCTGTGTACCCCTGTCCTGAGGGTAAAAGAAAAAGAAAAAGTAATGGCAAACCAAGTAAAGAAACCCCATATGGCCAAACAGCTTTTATTTTTAGTGATCGCTGCCACCATTGCCAAACAAAAAAAATCGCGATCATCGGCCAGACCAAAACAGAAGTTTCCTTGGTCGCCAAAGCCAAGAGTAAAAGAATATTCCCCAGCGCTAGACTTTGCCAGTTAAAGCGCTTCAGGTTGAGTTTACTCAACCAAACCAAAAACCAAACCAGAAAGAGAGTTTGGCGAGGCTCCGCTGTACCCAACCGGTAGAGATTTTCAATGGTCGCGGGCAAGAGTAAAAATATGGTCAAAGCAAGACCAATCACCCACTCCTTTGCTTGGGTAAGTTGCTTAATCAGCGCCCGCAAACCAAGTAAAGTCAGAGCCAAGACTAAAGTCTGAGACAACCAATACCCCAGCGGACGAACATCAAATAAAAGGTACATCAACAGCAAGTACAATTGATACGCTGGCCGTAAACGGCCGTTTTCATACTCAAACAAACTTTTCTGCCAAATCGACCAATCATTTGTCGCTAATAAAGTTTTGCCGGTCAGTAAAGTTTGTCCATCATCAATATAATTAAAGGTTGGGTATAACAACATCGGCGACATAAACAACACTGACGCCAGCAAAATCCATATGACTGGACTCAGAAAAAATTTTTTAAAAAAAGTGATCATTGTTTTACTCACTATCAAATCACCTCATTATACGTGCCTACAATGCTTCGCATTATAAATTTGTCTTCATCATTTGATATAAAAAGTTTATGAGCATATTATGAATGACTTGTAGTCCTAATAAAAAAGAGTTAGCTAGATACTTTTTTGCCACTTGCTGTTGTTCCGCAAACTGACGGCGAAACTGACTACCGCCTTTTGACTGCGAGTGAATACGAAAAGCCGCTAAAGCCCGTGAGGTGATTATTGGCCGGCCACTCTGCGCGAACAACCGAAACCAATAATCATAATCCATCACATACCTCAAGCTCTCATCAAACAAGCCGATTTTAAGCATTTGGGAGGCTTTGATGAAAACACCAGGCTGAGGAATAGGGTTTAAAACGCCCAACAGTGACGGTGAGAGCCAAAAACGCCAAAATTGCTTGTATTTTCTCACCCACGATTGGATCACTCGGCCGCGCTCATTGACAATCAGACAATCGCCAACCAGCCAAGTTTGGTGGGTGCGGGCAAAAAGCTTGGCGACCAATTGAAAAACACCCGGCAAATAATAATCATCGGAATTAAGGTACGCAAAAATCACTTCGTCAGGATTTTTTTTCGTTTTTTTGAGCCAAACCCTCAGTTGTTTGATACCTTTGTTAATGGCAGCTGTTTGGCCCTTGTCTTTTTTTGATTGCCACCGCAAACGCCTGTTGTATTTTTTTAAAAGAGTTTGACTATCATCGGTCGAACCGCCATCAAAGACCCAATAGGTTACTGTAAAATCGCCCTTTTGACGCAACACACTGTCAATCGTTTGCTGAAGAAAGCGCCGTTGGTTAAAAGACGGCGTGACAATAAAAAAATCCATCTCTTTACTTCTTTTTGGTGTGGTCGATCGCGCGCTGACGAATAAATTCTTCCCACTTACGACCATTGGCTCGCTGCTGGAAATAATTAAGCACCACCACCACCGTTAACACCATTAACGCTCCTACCACCAACAAGTCAAACACGCGGGAGAAGTGCAATAAGTCACTGATGCCGCGCAGTAAATCCGGGAAAACCGCCACCACTATGAACACTAACCACAACGAGTACCAAAAAAAGGTTTCGGTCATGGAGAAACGCTGACGCAAGGTGTGCACGCGAGTGATATAGAGCATCAGCAGCGCAAAAAAAACGGCAATGATTTGAAAAATACTCATAATCCCAATCTGAGACTCACGATTTTTAGTGCTACTTTGATCGCATCAATAATACTCATCCCTCGATCCAGATCGTGATAAATCGTTTTGATGCTCACTAAGGAGAATTGTAACCGATTCATGGCGATTTTGGCAGCGATCTCCAGTTCCACACTGTAGTCGGTCGCCTCCCAGTAAAGTTTGCGGTACGCGCGCCTCGTAAAAGCCTTATAGCCGGACAAAATATCCGGAATATAACGCCAAAACAAGATTAGCATCACCGCCGAGGTGAAAGCATTACCGATTTTACGGACTAAGGGCATTTTGGAAAACAGCGACCGGGCACCCAATACTACTTGACTGCCTTTCCTGAGTTGTTGGACAAACAGTGGAATCTCGGCTGGATTATGCTGGTCGTCCGCGTCCATTAGAATGACTGCTTGAGCCTTGAGGAAGTTAAAAGCATAGTCGCAGCCAGTCTTGAGCGCCGCGCCTTTCCCAAGATTGACTTCGTGGATGATGACGTGTTCAAGATATTTTTGAGCGATTTGAGCCGAGTGATCATGCGAACCATCATCGACATAAATAATCCGCGGCGTTTGCTTGAGGGTTTTCTTGAGGACAGTGGCTAAATACTTGGCTTCGTTAAAACCAGGAATGACAATCCAGGTCTTAGAGAAAAGTATGGATTTGGCCGCCATAAGTGGCTATTATACGGGATTAATCGGTCAACGCCGATTTTTATACCAATTAGCAACCAGTTGTACCCCTTCATCAAAAGTAACTTTTGGTTCCCAACCAAGTTTCTGCTTGGCCTTTGAGTAATCCAAAGAGCTGGTTACCTGCTCCCCCGGGCGGGGAGAGCCGTATTGGCGCTCCAGGTGTTTGCCAAACTCCGTGGTCACTTTATCAAACACTTCATTCGTACTAATTTCTGTTTTGGTACCAATATTCAGTTCGCCGACAAAATCAGTGGTTAGTGCCAGCACGTTAGCCCCCACTACGTCACTGACATAGACATAATCTCTAGTGTGAGTGCCATCACCATTAATCACGGGCGTCTTCCCTGCCATAATTGCCTCAGCGAAAATAGCCACTACTCCCGACTCCCCATGCGGATTTTGGCGCGGGCCATAAACATTGGAGTAACGCAGGGAAACATAGGGAATTTTGTACAATTCGTAGTAATAATTGAAATAGAGTTCAGCCGCCCGCTTGGAAATACCATAGGGTGAGAGTGGCTCCTCTTTCATCGACTCATCAAATGGGGTGGGCTTATTGCCATACATCGCTCCCCCGGTCGCAGCGAAAATGACTTTTTTAACCGGGATTTGCCGGGCAACTTCCATGATGTTCAAAGTGCCCAAAATATTGGCTGTAGCATCAAACTGGGGATCTTCCACCGAGTGGCCCACTTGAATATGCGCGGCGTGATGATTAATCACTTCCGGTCGCTGCACGCTGACAATACTTTGAATTGTTTCTCGGTCGGCAATGTCGGCTTCAACAAATTCTGCTTTCGGATTGACAAACTCTTTCTTGCCGGTGGAAAGATTGTCCACTATAACCACTTCATGACCAAGTTTGATGTACGCATCGGCCACATGAGAACCAATAAAGCCAGCACCGCCAGTGACGAGAATTTTCATATTTTTACGCTACCCAATATCCCTGAATAAACAGGACGGTGTTGATTATAAGCAAAATTACGGAGGCTGTCAGGAGAAAAGCGCGCCACAGCGGTTTCTTGGCGAAAAGCTCGCCAAGTAAAAGAAAAATCGGAAAACACATCAGCACATAGCGTGGCATACTGGTCAGGGTACCTGTTACCGTCGGCAAGAAAAACGCCAACAGTGAAAATATCAGATATGAAGGACGAATTTTTTTAAACCAGATCAAAAGTCCGCTCAACACCCCTAGCGACAAAATAAACTCTTGCGCATAGGCAAAATATTTCCAATCAAAAGGCCGTGCCGTCCAGAGAATCTTCACATACCGCCAGATTACTTGCGGAAAAAGTATCAGTGACTCCTGCCTGCCACTGCCAAATTCACTCTGCACGTGCAGAAAATAGAGTGGATCAGCAAAGGTGAGCCAGAGATAAAACATATACACTGCCAAACCCAAGAGCGACAAAGCAATATACTTGAACTCGCGCGTATTTTTGGTCAAAAACTGCTGAACCGAGCTTGGCCTGCGCTGCCACCAAAGCTCAACCAGTAATGTTGGTAAGAGAAAAATACCAATAATACGGGTGCCTGAAGCGACGGCGGCCAAACTGCCGGCCCACTGCCACTGTTTACGACGAGCCATCAGCAGTGAGCCGATAACGAGTAGTAAAAACAAGGTTTCAGTATAGAGTGCCCCAAAAAAGAAACTGGTCGGAAACAGCAACAGCGCCAGGAGCGACCATCGAGCTTGTTTTTGGGTCTGATCCAGCAGTACTAACTGATGCCACACTAACGCCAAGCATACAATGAGCAGTACATTGAGCACCAAACCTGAGAGTAAAGGATTGGCAAAGACTCGCAACAGCAAGGGAAAAACCGGAAAAAAAGCTTGAATAAACGCCGTGTTTGTATAACCGTTTTGGGCAATCCCTAGGTAGTGCACACCATCAAAACTTCCCCAGGAATAGAGCCAACGAGGTAGGTTCAGCTTCGCTAACAACTCTCGCGCGTAAGGAAAAGAAGGGTTATACGGCAAAAAGTGATCACCCACTGCGCCCAACCCCAGCAAAGCTAACCGCCAGACTATGACGGTAATCAACAGCGTGTTTAGGAGACTTGTTTTTCTCGCCATACCAGCCACCCCCAGATTGCTACCGCCAGCACACTGAGACTGTTGCCCACCATTCTTGGCCAAGTATTTTGGGTAAAACGGGTTTCGACCTCATACTCACCTGCTGGCAAGCGGTAACCTAGTCGTCCCTCAGCTTCACTCACATCAACATACTCTATCAACTCCCCGTTGATCGTCGTTTCCCAACCCGGAAAATACATCGTTGGTTCCACCACCAAGGCATCTTGAGTTACATTGAGGTGGTAGTACCGACGAGACCCTGTCCAATCAGCCACGTTGGCTGTAAATTCACCCACCAGTGCGCTTGGGGCCGGTTGCCAATCACCAATCAGTAAATACGTAAATCCTTTAGGCAAATTTTCGTTGAGAGTACTCGTGCTTTGTGGAAAAAGATCATATTGTTCTGGCGTCTGATGCAAAAAAGCGATTGGTTGTAAGCGCCACAACACCATCAGCTGCCCGAAAAAGAGTGCCCACAATAGCCAACGGACTTTTTTTAAGTGAGTAAACAGTGTCGCTACCAGCGGTAAAACTAACACCACAAAAAATAATGTCAGACGCCATGGAAACTGAATGAATGCCACGAGTGGCAGGAAGCGCCACACTTGGTACGAAAAGTCAGTCTGCAAAAAGAGCAATCCCCAGCAAACAATGACAAAAAACCATAATCGGTACCGATCAAGGTGACGGCGGTCCGTCTTGCGCAATCGCAGTAACCATACCGTCATCAGTACTAAACTGGCAAAACCAATTGCCCCAACCGAAAAACTAATGGTGTCAACCGCTGTTTCAAACGAATAACCAAACCGCAGGGGTGAGGCCAAAAGCTGTAACGGCTGAACAAAATGGGTGGCAAACTGCGAACTCAAGTTGGCATCATCCACCACGATAAACCCTTTTTCAGCCACAGCCGGCAACCAAAACCACAGACTGAGTAACACTGAGATTACTACCGGACCCAACCAGACTTTCCATAATGCTTTCTGCTTGCCGAATTCTTTGAGAGTATAAAGAAACCACAACACTCCACCAAAAAGTACCGAGACGTTGTGCGACAGCAAAAAAGCTGTAATCAGTGACACACTGACCAACCAACTCACTCTTGTTCGTTGTTTAATCATCTTGGAAAACCACAGTAGCCACGGGAAAAGCGCCAAGGCCCAAACCTCCCCAATATTACCGCGCACAAAAATAAGGTTCACGGTAAACGGCGCCAGCATATAAGTGCCAACCGCAAATAACTTGGCACGGCGAGAAAAACCACTCACCGCCAACCAACGAGTAATCCCCCAAGCTCCAAGCACTAAACCACCAATCATTAGAAACTTAAAAGTGAGTTCGTAGTGGATGCCAATGATACTGAGTGGCAGTGACAGCATATTAAGCAGTGGATAGTTATAGTTGAATACTGGATAGCCGTAATGATTCATTAAATTCGGGGCAAAGCGAGGGGGAACTTGGCCCTCTCTGACCGCCACTTTATAGTTGGCAAAACGAGCTAAATGGTTTTCACCGTCATGAGTGTATGGCACACCTGCTCGAAGGTATGGTCGAGTCAGCGCTAGTAGCGGTAACAAAACAGCAATAATAAAGAACAACCTCTTTTTCATAGCATTTTTTTATACACTTCAATCGTTTGCTGAGCCGTCTTATCCCAAGTAAATTGTTGCTCCCAATGAGAAGCCTTTTTGATGAGTTGGACGCGCTGGTGGTTGGAAAAACTTAATAATTCTTCAATACTGCCAGCTAATTCTTCGGCTGTATTGCCAGTAAAAAGCACTGCCTCATCACCAATTTCCTGCAAAGAAGAGTTTCGGGCCGCCACCACCGGTGTGCCGCAGCGCATGGCTTCCAGCACCGGTAAACCAAAACCTTCATAGAGCGATGGCTGAACATAGGCGACCGCCCCAGAGTAAACAGCCGAGAGCGCCTCATAATCATCGCTCAAAACTTGGGGCATAAACACGATCTGTTTGCCGACATTGCTCAAAGCTACTTGAGCCTCGATGGCTTGCCACTCAGGAATCGGCTGCGGCGTAAAATTCTTGCCAACACAGATCAATTTGAGTTCAGGCGGCAAAAATTTCAGTGCTTTAATGAGTTGCGGCAGATTTTTGTTGTAGTTGATGTCTCCAACGTACAAGATATAGCGCTTAGGAAGATGAAGCTTGCGCGAAGCAGCGATCAAGGCTTTCCCGCTGATTTGGTGTAAAAACGGGTTAGCAGCTAAATAAACCACATGTATTTTTTCCGCTGGCACTCCAAGGTGAGTGATAATATCGCGTTTGGAAACTTCGGAATCGGTAATCACTGCTGCCACAGTTTTGAGAGCGAGTTTTTGGTGGGCTAAACCTAAAGTACCTTTTTTTCCTACCGGATAGTGATCAGCAAACAACAACGGAATAACGTCGTGAATCGTGACCGCGGTGCTCGTCCCTTTGAGAATTGGCAGTGTTGGAAAAAAAAGGTCAAAAAAAGGATAGTGAACAACGTCCACCTTAGTTGGTTGGTTCTCCAAACCGGAGTGAAAGATCTCAATACCTTTTTGGCGCTCCAAAGCCTCACTGAGAAAACGAGTATACATACCCACCCCCCTGATGGCGTGGCCCGAGGAGAGCGGTGTTACGTTAATACGTACTTTCACGCCTTTTTCCTTGTTTTATTTCCCACCATTTAAGGTAAGCCACTGGGTAGTGAAGACCACTCATTAGAGCAAACACAAAACCTGGGTACCCATCAGAGAATCCTTTATGACGCACGTAAAGGGAAAGAAAGATCTCGATTGGCTTCCACAGTAAGTAGTAGACCGACCGCCATAGTGATAATCGCCAGCCCTCCTTAGCCCACAACTGTGCTCGAAAAGAAGTATAGGTATTAAACTTGCGCACGTAATCGGTAAAAGTCGGGTTGGCATAGTGTTGCAGGTGACCGTTAGCCCAGCCAAGCGGCCCGTCCACTGCCATTTGCTCGTGCACATCAGCTTGGGGTAACTTGGCTCGTCCATTGATATAGAGTCTGATTACTGGATCAGGATACTGACCTCCTTTCGTCAACCAGCGCCCAAGAAAAAGATTTTTTCGCCTGATCCACCAAGCCGCCGTCGCCAACGACGACTTTCGGCGTTGTTTCTCCACCGATCGGATAAACCGCGCCAGCTCCTCATCAACCACTTCATCAGCGTCAATCTGCAACACCAACTCGCCTTTTGCCCGGTCCATCGCCATTTGTTTGTTGATATGAAAGTTTAATTTATTCGTTGTCTTGATTACTTTGGCGCCAAATTTTTTAGCAATGCGGCGAGTGTCATCAGTTGAACTGCCATCCACCACAATAATTTCATCGGCAAAGGAGTCGACCGACACCAAACAGCGAGCCAAATTAGCTGCTTCGTTATAGGTGGCTAACACAACCGAAATCATTAGTTCTCCTCGATTTGCCAAGCACTCGCTTGGTCAGACCATTGTACCAAGACTGTCTCCCCACTTGAGCGGTCATCGGGCCGAGCAATAAAATGGTACCGGCCGACACGCTCGCCATAGCGAAAACCAATCGGGTCTGGTAGTTGTCGGACAGCAGTTTCAAAATACACGGCCGGCGAAAGCTGCAAGTACCAAGCTGTTAAAATATACCAATACCCGGTCGGATCAACGATCGCCACGTTCTCCGCCCCGTGCTCTCGCTCAACTCGTTGAATTACCTGATCAAAACCAGGTTGAAAAACCGTCTGTTGATTGGGGTACAAGCCAAATAACTGATAGGCATGCAATAGCCCCTCAACAACCACTAAAAAAAGTAGCCATCGCCACGCGGCACTGCTATTCTTTTGAAAAAATACCTTGATTAACCAGACCGCCCCCCATACCGCCAAGACATGCCACAAGACAAAAAAGAGGAGACTTCTGGTAGCGTGCGGCGCGTCAACAGTGATAATGGCCGGCAGCAGTGAGGCAATCAGCAAAAACAGCAGACCAAGCTCGCTTTTGATCGCACGAAGCTTTCGCCGACCAAGCCAAACAGTAGCACTCGTCTTGAAAATACCCAACAACCCCAGTAAATAAGTAACAGTTGCCAAGTGACCAGTTGTCGGCAAACTATGCCAAGGATGCGTCCCACCCCTTAAACTGAGAAAGTTGAAAGAAAAAGAATTGAAAAAGTTTTGCAGCATAATGACCAGGTAATAAAAAGACCGGCTGCCGATCAGTGGTTGCCAGAACAGTGACAATGACCCGCGAAAAATCGTCCACTGACTCCAAACCGTCTCATCGGTAAAAATGGTAATACCGCTCTTTTGAGCAGTGACTGGCCAAAGCGCGAGCACCCCAAACAGCAATACTCCCCCCAAAATGCCTTCCGTGGCGACTAGCTTCCCCCATTGACGCCAGTCATAGGTCAAACCAACCCACACCATGACTAACGGCAACAATAAAAGCGGCGTGTTATACGTCAAGACCGCCGACAAAAGCAAGAGGAATAAAAGCGGATACTGCCATTTTTTTGTCTGGTCCTTTAAGCACCACAACACCAGCAGTGCGCCAACAAAAAAGGTTAAGCCGAGATTGGCCTCAAAGGCCATTCGCGAGTAAAAAACAAAGACTGGTGCCACCGCTGCCAAGAGAGCTAATAACAGCGCGTACTGTTCACCTAACTTCAGTTTCTTTCCCAATAAATACAATAAATAAACCAAGACTGTACCGGCCATCACCGATGGCAAACGCACCACCCAATCATGAAGCCCAAACAGCTGAAAAAACGGGACTAAAACCACCGAATACCCTGACAGTTTATAGTCGCCAAACGACTCTAGCGCTAACGGCCAACGACGACCCCATTCATCTTTCCCCGTTTCCATCAGCAAATACGCGTTATAAGCTACCGCTGCTTCATCACGGTTTAAGATCGCCGGCAAATTCCCAACTCGCCAGACACGCATCACCAAAGCCACTGCCAAAATTAATGCCAGCCAAAAATGTTTTTTCATCACTCAACTTTCTCAAAGTACACCGCGGCAAACTCTGCCACTTTATCAGCACGAACTAGTGGTTTATACCACCGCGGCGGATAGGCAGCAGTCTCCAGATTCCAGTCAATCAAGTCTTTGCGAGCCAACAGCATGGTTTTTTCACTTAAAGTCGGCAGTTTTCCCCAGTCAAACCAGCGAAAACGAATGTTTTCAATCGCTTCGGGCATGTAATTATTAAAAGAGATTTGACGATACTCTTGTACCGGCACTTCATATGCCAACAACCACAAGTAAAAACGAGGGTCAAACGGCTCTACCCAAACTACATCCATATCTGCTCGATTAACCCACGCTTCATGGGCCACTGCTTTATATCCGTCTTGCCACTCTTTGGCTGACAAGGCTGGGTACACTTGAAAATAATACGTGACAAAATCGAAAAGCGCTAAACCGACTGCCATACTCCAAACCAAAAAAATTCCTTTTTCCAACCATTGGCGTTGACGAGCTTGCCAGGTCACCCGCCACCACTGCCACACGCCCCAGGCGATGACGAGAGAAAGCGGCATTAAGGCATTAAGCGAGCGCAAGGCATGAGGAGTCGTTTCCGGCACCGAGGCCGGCAGTAAAGCCACCAGCCACCAACCCAACAGTAATACGCCCTGCCGCCAAAACTTGGGAAACAGGGTGTACCAACCATACACCAAAGGCAGGAAAAACGGCCATAAAAAGAGTCCGTGGCGGCCCGTCCCATGCCGTAAATTAGGATCACCAGTTAAAAACAGAAAATCAAATGATAAGTTGTCGGCGTAATTTTTCGCCAATTCTCGGCTAATCAAGACCCATGGGTGGTACATCGCTTTATCAAGCAGGGTGTTGCCGGCTGGCAGTTTATATTCATTAGCGACGATTGGCCAATCAGCCATATTCAAAACAGAAGTAGCACTCAAACGAAACTGGTTGCTTGCCTCATACAAAGGCGACTGATACATCGGCCGCAGACTCACAGCGTAGAGTAAGAACGGCACAACAAGCTGAAGTAAAAACGAGCGCCAAGTTTTCTTGACGGTAAAAAGAGTTACCACTAAGAAAAACACCACCGGCCACACAAAACGAATCGAAAAGTACGTGTAGGTGGCCAGGCCGCCAATCAGCGCCGCTAAAATCCCCCAGCCCCATTGCTTTCTGGCCTTCAGGGCACACCAAATACTTACTGCCAACAATAACTGACCCACGTGACCCTCAAAACCGGTCCGAGAAAATAACACACTCCAGGGCGCGATCGCGATCACCGCCGCAGTGAGCACAAACAGCCACCACCTCAATTTTTTAGTCGAAACCAACAACTCCCCGGCAATCAACCCTCCAAAAATCATGGTCAAGATTCCACTCAAGGCACTCGGCAGACGAACAGCCAACTCAGTAGCGCCCAGTAGCTTGACACTTAAACTCGCCAACCAAATCAACACCGGCAGTTTATAGTCCCCATACGACGGAAGAATTGCCTGCAACCAAGAGTTGCCGTGCATGTCTTGACCAGTAGCGGCGATGCTACGAGCATCAACTAAAATCGCTGTTTCATCCCAATACAAAGAAACCGGCACTCTCCCCAAAAGATAGAAGCGCAAAGCAATTGCCAATAAAAAGACAAGCCCCACTGCTAACAGAAAACGCCAATTTGGCATGCCACCATCGTAGCAGAATTACCGCTACATTTCCTCTGGTGTGTCGATTCCAAGCAACTTCAAACCAGCTCTTAATATGCGAGCAGTCGCTTGAGTAAGTGATAAGCGTACCACCCGTTTCTCTGCTTGAGCCTTAAGAATCGGCTGGTGGTTATAAAAAACATTAAAACGCTGTGCCAGTTCAAATAAAAAACTTGCCAAATGATGCGGGGCGTACTCACCTGCCGCTTGCTCAACCGTCTCAGCAAAACGATCGAGCTGACGTATTAGGACCATTTCTTGAGGATTAAATTGATAGGTATTTGACAAGGCAGTCTTCGTTTTAGCTGCCTTAGCCAATACACTTTGAGCTCTGACCGCTGCGTACTGCACGTAAGGACCGGAGTTTCCTTTCATACTCAGCATTGCTTGCCAATCAAAGACAATGTCTCTAGCCGCTTCACTTTTCAAGTCGTTCCATTTCAACGCCCCAATCGCCACTGCCGCCGCACTCGCTTCATTCCCTTTGGACAAAACTAGTGCGCGCTTATGAGCTTCATGAATGACTTCTTCCAACCAAATCACCTCCCCTTTCCGAGTAGACATTTTTTTGTCTTTAAAACGATATAAACCATGACGTACATGCACCCGTTGTCCCGATTGGTACCACCCCAACATTTCCTCTACCCTAAAAAGCTGTTTGAAGTATAAAGTTTGTTCTGCTCCCACCTCATTAATGATGAGGGTAGGGGAGTCATAGTGTTGGAGTCGAAAGTAATCAGTGGCCAAATCACGGGTGGAATACAGTGTGGCACCATCCTTTTTAAGAATCATTAAAGAGGGGAGTGCTTCATTTTTAAAAAAGACCAGCTTGGCCCCATCCTCGCCCTCGCCATAATATCCCCCATGAGTTTCCAGCTGCTCTTGAGGGAGTTTTTCTTCAAGAATCTCGATTACTTGATCCATTCTGTTCTCAAAAAACGATTCACCGTATCCCCGCCCATTATTTTCGGTAAACTTGATATTCAACTGCTGGTAGATCCGATCAAACTCCTGCCAAGAGAGATCAACACACCACTGCCATAATTCACGCGCTTCTTTGTCACCATCCTCTAGTCTTTTAAACCACTCCCGGCCGTAATCTTCCAATGCTGGATTTTCCGCCGCTGCCTGATGAAACTGAACGTAGAGCTCCACCAGTGCTTTGATTGGTCGGGCTGATTTGGCGATGGTTACTCTATCTCCCCAGGTAGTGAGCGCATACAACAGTTTGCCAAATTGAGTCCCCCAGTCACCAACGTGGTTATCTCGATGTACCTGCCAACCCAACGCTTCATAGAGATTGGCAATAGCATCGCCAATGATCGTCGAGCGCAAGTGACCAACTGTAAATGGTTTGGCAATGTTTGGCGATGAGTACTCTATAATCGCTGTTTTTCCCGCGCCACTGTGCGCGATAAGTTCTCGAGCGTCTTTGACCGCTCCCAGCCGCTCCAGTTGGCTTAGCCAATATGATTGACTTAAGGTAAAGTTGATAAATCCAGGTCCAGCCACGCTGACTGATTCGATGGCAGGATTCGTCTTTAAAGTTTGTTGAAGTTTTCCCACTAAAGCAGTCGCCAACTCTTTGGGTTGAGCAAACTGTGTTACCTGCTTGATGTATTGGAGCGCCGCGTTACTGCTCCAGTCACCAAATTGTTCTTCCACTGGATGCTCCAGACTAACGACAGCCTTTTTTACCCCATAATCAGCCAGGGCACTGCTCAGTGCTTGCGTGAGAACTTCTGTAATCATCAAGTAAAATTATAGCCAACCTAATCGATTCGTGCTACCTGCCAGATTACTTTACCGTCAAAATCAGCGATGGTAGTGACCGCTTCAAGACCGTCAAACTTAGCTACCTCACCTGGAGAACCAGCCACCAGAGCTGGAGTAGTAGTCACCTCGTCTAAACTGCGTACAAAATGCAGGTTTTGAAACTCTAAGTATTCACCTTGATCTTGTTTGACTGTGGCGTCTGCTGCTTGAACCAGTCGCGGATCAGTTTGAGTGTAAAACCAGTAATACATGGCTGGCCTGCCTTGCTCACGAGTAATAAAAATTGGTAAATCAGGGTTTTCTGTTCGTGCCCGTTCCACTGCCTCCACCATTGCCTGATAACCGTACTGCCATTCATTGGCAAAGCGTTTGGGGTAAACCACCAACAAATGCCGGTAAAAAGCTACAAAAAAGCCCGCATAGATCAACACAAAACAGCCCAACCACATCATTTTGAGCCGTCTCACAGGTGGCCATAACATACTGGCTTGGTGCGCCAACCAATAACTGGTTAACCAAACACCTAAAGCACTCGCCAACAAAAACAACGGCGCGGTGGGTAAAATTCGCAAGGCGTGCGGCGCGCCGGTCGTGAAACTTGAGGGTAAAATACCCGCCACCAGCCAAACAACTACTAGTTGTCGATGTTCTTTTCTCATTTGGCCAACCAACCACCAACCACCAATCGTCAAAAACACTATTTCAAAAGGATACAATAACCCAAAATACTGAGTGGAGTGACGGCCATTAGCGTCTCCAGTGATGAATAAAAAGTCGGGTCGAAAGTGGGAGAAAAACTGACTGGCTACTCGTCCACCAAAAAGGACGTAACGATGGTAAATGACTCGCGAGAGTGGCGAGTAACCAGCTAATTCTTTCAAATGATTACTCTCCTCAATGACCGACAAGTCACTCAAGACACTCGTCTCTGCCAAGCGCTGACCCAAGGCAGGCGTCCCCAGTGCGCTGGTAAACGGCCTCAACAAGAAAGCCGTCAAAAACAGCGGTAAAATGTACCCAACCAACCAAATATTTTTTCGTCGAGCTTTAAGATCTTTTTGAAAAAACTGCCAAGCAATCACTCCCCCCACCGCTGGCGCCAGCAATCGAGCACTGTGATACGTGTACATCGCGGCAAACAGCAACAAAATGCTAGCAGTAAACCAGAGAAATCGCAGTTTCTGAGTTTGGACTACGCTGACCGCTTGCTGCCCAAAAACCACCCCCCAAACCAACCACAACGTCGCCAAGTTTACTTCCCAGGCTGCTCGAGCAAATTGAATTAACCATGGCGATACGGCGGCCAAGAAAAGAGTCAGTAAAATCAAGGTTCGCCGCTCTGGCGCCTTGAAAAGTCGCTCTGTATATTGACGCATCAACACCCCTACGCCAACAACTATCCCCACTCCCGATACGACTGAAAGTAACCTAACCGCAAAAACAGTCAGCCCAAATACTTTGATAAACGGGACAAGCGTATAAAAAAACCCGCTTGGCTTCCAGTCACCAAATGATTCAAACGCAATCACCGGCCACCAGTTGCCATGATGATCACTCCCCGTCTGTAAAATTGAATACGCGTCATAACCAAGCGCTACTTCTTCCCAATATGGCGAGGGAGGGGACTGAGTAACTCGAAAAACGCGGCTCAAAAACGCCAACGCGATAAGAGTAATGAGTACCAACCACCAAGAAATTTTTTTCATTTTGGTAAGTAGATTCTAAACCGCGGCGAGCCATCACTGCCATTAATAACTTTATCCGCCTTGGTTCCAGCACCAAGTAAATCATCCTGGTTGCTGGCGACCACCAGTGTATTTTCTCGTTCTAAATCCCCGATCGTCACCTCATCTTTAAATTCATATTTAGCCAGTGATCCACCTTGATACCAAATAGGATTGGTTTGTCTCACAAAAAGCGCGTAAATATACGGTTGACCATAATCGCTGGTAAAAATAATTTTATCGACCTCACGTTTGCCCTCCTCTCCCCTTTCATAGGGGAGAGCAAACCGAAACGCTGCCAAATAGCCATCTTGAAAATCAGCCGCACTCTGAGCGGCAAACAAGGTGTAATAGTGATACAGGTAACTGACAAAAAACAAACCATGCAGTAACACCAAACCTCCTATCACCATTTTTTTCCACTCATCTGCCCATCGATTGGTGATTAACCACCGCAGACCAACTATCGCCAGCAGTAAAAATCCCGGCAGAGCCAGTAAAGCGCGGTTGCTGTGCGGCACCTCAATGGCCAGCGCCGCCGGCAAAATCCCGATTAAAACCAGCCATATACCAAACCAAAAGGGTTGAAGGAGTTGTTTTTTCCGCCAACCAAACACCGCTGCCAATAACACCAACACCAACGTGGTTGGTAAAAGTACTCCCCATCGCCCGTCACCGTGGCGCAGAGTGGTTGTCTCACCCAGTAGGAGAAATGACGCCGAAAAGTGTGTGGCAAATTGAGCCAAGAAAATCTGGATTGTTTTCGCCACTGAATATCCTTGCGAAACAATCAGCGTCCCCGCTCGCTCTAACCCTTTGCCATAAAAGGAGTCAGCAATCAATGGACGCAAAGCTAACAGACCAGCTACAGTAACTAGCCCAAAATTTTGCCAATACTTAAACGCTTGACGACGATACCGAATCACCAACCAAAACACGAACAGTGGTGCCGCTATCTTGGCACTGTGATAGGTATAAACACTGGCCACAAAACTCATCACTGACAGCAGAAAATCGACAGTGACTCGCCACTGTTTCCCCACCGTTAAAGCCTTTAAGAAAAAATAGCCTCCCCAAATGTAAAATAACAACGCCATCCCTGATTCAAAACCAATCCGGGAAAAATGCAGGTGCCAGGGTGAAAGAGCTATTAATAAACCAGCCACTAATGACAAAAAACGAATCCGTCCGGGTTTCTCGGTTGTTTGTTCAAAAACAACTCGCGTCAAATAAATCATTCCCAGCACTACCCCCACCCCGCTCAAGGCAAACGGCACTCGCACTGCCCATAAAGTCATGCCAAACACAGCGGTAAAGAGACCATTCACATAAATCGCCAGAGGTGCCTTATAGTCACCAAAAGACCAAAACGACACCGGCAGTCGGGTAAGCCATTCATCACGCCGGGTAGTAAAAATCGCAAAACCGTTATAGCCAATGGCAGCCTCATCCCACGTCATGCCATGGGGCACTTGGCCTAGCTGGTAAAACCGCAAAACCGCCGCTAACAACAATACTCCTCCTATCCCCCACCAATATTGTTTGTTGGTCAACTCAAAGCGTAGCCACGGTTTTTTCATTTAACTTCGGATAATCCACCAGTATGGTTTCCATAAAAGGTGGGCTAACTTTTGCCAAAAATCTCCATTTTTCCAAACAAACTTACTGGCATTGCGCCAACTCATTTGTTCCATTTTTCGCTGACCAAACACAGTAATATTCGTCGTTTCGTGGTTGTGATCGACCACCGCTTTCGGCTCAAAAAGCACTTGCCAACCGCGTTTGCGCGCTTGAAATGAGAGATCAATATCCTCCCAATACGCCGGGTAAAATAGTCGGTCAAAACCGCCGATCTCCAACCATTTTTCTTGACTATACAAACCACTGCCGCCACTCACCCACGCCGTAGGACCGGCTTTAAAATTATCTGCCTTGGCATGAATAAACATACCTCTTTCAAACCACAATTTATTTTTCCCGCTTTTTTTGCCATGTTCATTTTCCAAGAGTCCAACCGCAAAAACAGTCTGGTCTTTAAAATACGGCACCAAATACTTCAAGGCCGTCTTTCTGGGGGCCACATCACTGTTAATAAGAAAAATTAACGGGTGCTTGGCCACTTTTACTCCGCGATTCGAGGTCTCCCCAAACCGTTGGTTTTGTTGATTGACGACTAAGGTCACTGCTATTTTTTTGCGACCACTGGTGTAATTGCCACGAGAGACATTCACGCCGGCAATGGGTGCACGAGCGGCTCGTAACCGAAACTGCTTGGTTGTCCAAGGCACTGTATCATCTGGGCCAGCGTCTTCCACGATGACTAATTCATCACCATTGCTCAAACAAGCAAAAACTGCCGGCAGGTGCTTTGCCAATAACCGCCGGCCGTTATAGGTCGGAATGACAGCGGAAACAGGTGAAAGTGATGTTGACATACTTTATGACACCAAAAGCCCTAATTTGCCTAACATGGCTACTACGTTGTCTTCAAACGCCTGTGGCCCAAAACGCTGTGAGCGAACTTGGGCTTTCTGAGCGAGTAAAGCGAGTTTAGCCGTATTGTTCATAAGTTCGACTGTCTTTTCAAGGCACGTTTTTTCATCTTGCCACAACAACTCCTTTAACTCCTTACCGAGTATTTCCGGCTGGCCGCCTTTGCCGATCACCACTGGCACCGCTCCACTGGCCATCGCTTCTACCGTACTGATACCAAAATGTTCCATCTTCGCTGGATATTTCTCTTCGGAGGCCCCATAGCCAGTCGCGTGCCAATAAATCTTAGCTCGAGCGTACCAACGATCAAGCTCTAAGCGCGAAACACTATGAACTATCGTCACCGGTAGTCCGCGAGCCGCAGCTTTCACTTCTTTGGCAAATTCTCTGTCTTCAACCGCGCCAACCAGCACTAGTTTCCACCCACGACTCTCCTGAGGATAGCGCTCAAGGAGGTGGGCAAAAAAACGCACTAAAACGTCTTGTCGTTTACTGTGCATTTGCCGAAAAAAACGACCAACGTGCAGAATAATATTTTCTTTTTTGAGTTGCTCTGACAACAGTTGAAACTGCACCACATCAACCATTGGCCAATGAACTGCGTTAACCGGCAAATGCCAATATTTCTCCACAGTTTGTTTCGTAAAAATAGAGTTGGTATTAATAAAATGCCAAGAAAGTCTTTTCACTCTTTCCCATGGGGTAAGCGGGGCTCGAGTCAGTGGCACCTGAATATGCATCACGTTACGCCGAGCCCAACTGAGAAAAAAACTCCCATCGGTCAGGTAATACAACAAGTCGTATTGTCTGGTCCACCGAAGCTTTCGCCAGAACGAAGCGGTGGTGCCTAACGGCGAGTTCACCAAGCGCAATTGATGAAGCGATTGACCCATAAAACGTTCGTACTGCTTGAAGATACGCCGCGCTTTCGCTTCATCAAGTTCACTGCCAGCCACTGCCAGCTCTACCTGCCCATAATGAGCCAGCACTTGGGCAACATCAAGTAAATATTTTTCTCCGCCGCCAAAGTGTTTGGGGAAATAAGGCGAATAGAGACAAAAACGCATACCGTTAAATTCCTTTTTCTTTCCGCCACCATTGCCTCAACTCTTGATCTTTTTTTTGATAGCGCTCGGACAAGGGTGGTTTTTGTTGGAGTTCCCAAACTTGAATATAGACAGTAACGCGGTTGATGCCTTGTGCCAACGCCTCAATCAGACCGGCCAAACCGTCACGGTACCCCCGCTGAATAATAGCTCGACGGAAAAATTCCATTCCTCCTTTGCGAAGCAGGGTAAAAAACGTCACTGGCTTTTCGCCCGCTTTGTACAACAACTCTGCTTCCAATTTAGTCCAATCAGCAGATTTGCGTAAGTTTTCCTCAGTACTGCGGTGCGTAAGGTGCAATAGTGGCGAACGAAGGGTTTTTACTGCTCCAATAAATTGTGGACTTTCATGAATCTCACCCGTCCACCTTTGTAAAGCGTTTTTTTTAAACACCCGAGTGACAAAATCTCTTTGCCACCCACCGTGTTGGAAAAGATGGCCATAGGCAAAGTTTTCCCGCGCCAGTCGTAGCACCGGCGCAGCGTCAGTCTCGATATGAACCAGAATTTCTTTAGCCAAAGTGGGGGTCACTCGCTCGTCTGCATCAATATAAAATAGCCAGTCCCCCTGAGCGTGTTTGAGCGCTTCATTACGTTTACGAGCAAATGAGGGATGAGAAAACTCTACAACACGCGCCCCTAAGTTTTCTGCCTGCTGGGCGGTTTGATCAGTGGAACTGTCATCAATGACTAAAACCTCGCGACACCAACTCAAGGTGCGAAGACACTCAGTAATCATCGCTGCTTCATTGCGAGCAATAATAATGGCCGTGACGTTGACTTTCATACAATTGGCTGTTTCCCATAACGGAGTAAAAAGAAATCAACCACCCCTTTCCGTTCCGCGTCATTCCCTCGAGTAAGTGTTTGAAAGGCTAGTCGTAAACCCGTTAAACGCTGGCGCCAGCTACCGTGTTTGGCGGCCAAAAGTAAGCGGTTGCGAGTTTGGTAATATTGTTGTGTTTTGGAACCAGCTCCGCCAGCCACCGAACCGCTATTCATGTGCCACACTATTGACCGAGGCACAAAAACAATTTTATACCCAGCCTTTCTCACTCTTAAACTGAAGTCAACATCCTCAGCGTACAAAAAAAAGCGTTTATCCAAGATCCCAACGTGTTCAGTCACCACTCTTTTGACTAAGAGCGCGCAACCCGTGGCAAAGTCACAGCTCTTTTGCTCATCATATTGTCCCCGATCCACCTCATCTACTCCGCGATGAAAAGCGGCTATATTCGCCCAATCAATACTGCCGCCAGCAAACCACAACACTTTTCCTCGCTCTGACTTTTTATAACTTTTTCGGTGAAACTCTAAACCTGGAGTAAAGTAGATTTTTGATACAGCAATGCCAGTCTTAGGATCAGCTTTCAGTGCATTGTAAAGGGCTTGAATGGCCTGTTTTTCCACGATGGCATCAGAGTTTAAAAGTAAAAAATAGTCAGTTTGGTATTGTTTGACCGCGTGGCTCATCCCAAGGTTGTTACCACCAGTAAAACCAAGATTTGACTCACTTCTAATCAATTCTACTTTGGCTTTCCGTAAATCTTTAGGCAGTCGCAGCGGCTCCTTGGAACCGTTATCAACCACGATCACTTGATGGGTAAAATCTTCCGCCGTGGCATTAACCGCCGAGCGAATCGCTAACTCAGTTTCTTTGGGGGTGTTGTAATTGACAATGATAGTCGTTAAGTGTTCCATGTCGGCTTTATTATACTATTTTTCCAGAGATAAACCCTGATACTCCCAAACTTCAACACCTTTTGGGACCCATTCATGCTTTAAAGTCATCAAGAGCTTTGTAGTCGATCGTGAAGAAAGGTGTTCAGGCATTTTATTTTCTTCCACTACAAACAATACTTTTTGGTCAGCATACAGCAATTGATCATCCCAATTAATGGTTTGGAAATAGATGTTATCGAGCCGTCTCACATGACGAAAACCCTCAAAATCTGCCGGGTAATACTCGATCCGCTGTGAAAGTTGAGCTGGATTGCCTGGTTCGTAAAACAAAAAATAGGTATAGGGCGAATATTTCTCATCTTGAATGTAAACTGCATCATAGTCTGCTTTCACCTCATTAACAAAATAAACAATCGGTTTAATCTGCCACAACCAATATTGAGCATCTCGAACCGGAAAAACAAAATAATAATGAATCAAGAAACGATACACACTATAGGATAGGCCTAGAGTAAGAGCCGATAAAAATAACATCAGCCATACTTTGCCAAGTGTTTTTCGGACAGTTTTGATTATTTTAACCCAACCATAGACCGAGAGAATTTCTAGCACCACAAATCCAGGCGAAAAACGGGTAGTGTGATTAGCCTCAAAAGTAATCATCGGGGCCACACTGGCCGCTACCACCCAACTGCCCAATAAATACAACCATTGTTTACGTTCTATAATAATTGAAGCTATCCCAACTACCAGACCGAAAAATATTAGAGGATAAAAATTTCCAAATCCTGTAATATTGTGGCCGTGATTTGCTCCACCCTGTAAAAACAAAAATTCTGGTGAGATCAATCGGAAAAAATTTGTTTGCACTTGTTCAAAAAATGCACCGACTTTATTAGCCGCTAAAACAAAAAAGGGGTTGCTTGGATCACTGAAAGCTTTTCGAGCACTATCCACCACTTTGGTGTAAGCTTCTAAACTAAAGATCGAAAGCCCGCTGAACTTTACTTGATTTGCTCCCTGCGCCCCACTCCCCAATAGTAACAACCCAACTATCACAAAAGGCGCGGCCACGCCAAACAGCAACCTTCGTTTTACCCCGAAAAACCGCCGCCACGTCGACCAATACACCCAGCCAACAAACACCACCAACAGCGGCACAAATACTTGGTAAGCGTGATAGCCCAAGAGAGTCAGCGACCAAAGACACAGTGAACTAATCAAACGCCCCAGCCGCCGTTGTTGGTGGGCCTCAAAATCCCGAATCACGGTTAAAACGCCGACTAGCCCCCACAAGAAAACAGCCAAGGACAGGTGCGCTTCATACGCCACGTGGCCAAAATGAACCGCCCAGGGCGAAACAGCCAAGAGAAGTGGTACACCAAGTTTCAGCCACAGTCGATACTTCTTGTCTTGAGTCAGCAGTGAAACAAGGTAAAAACTACTCACAACGATACTCACTCCTGCCAAAGCGCTTGGCAGCCGGACAGACCACATCGTCAACCCAAAAAGCTTGATAAACGGAATCAAAGTATAGACATACAGCGGCAATTTCCAATCGCCAAAAGACTCAATCTGTACCGGCCAGAAAGTGCCATGCTCTTCACGACCGGTTTCGAGTAAGGAAAAAGCAGTAAACCCCAGCGAGGCCTCATCGCGAGTCAACTCAATGGGCACCTGGCCAAGCTGATAAAAACGAACAAAGACTGCCAAGATAATGATCAGTCCCAAGATCCATCTCTGATATTTTTGTATGAAATGCTCCATAAATAATCACACCATCAGTTTCCGGCGCACCCGCCAGTACCACTGTTTGATTCCTCCCGTTTGCCGGACCATGTAATCGGCCCACCAATAACGCCACACTTGCTGTACTCGAGTCAAAGCCGCGCCAAAATCCCCCGACCCAGCTTGGCTAAAGCCTTTCTCTTCCCACTGCTTAAGGTACACCACCGACTCATACATCGCTTGGAGTAAAGACAGCGACACACCATGAAAACCATCTTGGACACCATCCAAAGTCAGGGCGCGTTTGGCAAACTCGCCACCAAAAATCTCCAGCAACTCTCTGGTGGAAAAATGATCTTGAGGTGAAGCGGCCAGTCTTTCCTGAGCTTGCAGTGTTGTATACGCGTTCAATCGATCAATAAACTGAGCGACCGTGGTGTAGTTATAATGAGTTAACGCAAATCGCTCTTCGGCCGGAAAATACGCCACAGACCCTATGATATCAGGCAACCGGTGGACCCCAATTTGCCAAGAAACAGTCCCCCTTTTAAACAAACGCGGTTGATAGTCTGGCCACCAACCGGTCCGCAAAATCCATTGGCCAAAGACAAAGTTTTGGCGCGGCAAATAATACACATCTGCTTTGGGCTCGGCCAAAGTAGCTTCAATTACTGCCCGCAATTCAGGTGAAACCTTCTCATCGGCATCCAACACTAAAATCCAGTCAAACCGAGCTTTTTTCAGGCCAAAGTTTCTGGCCGGATCAGCGTAGCCGACGTCATGATGGAGGTAAATGCGTTTGGTAAACCGCTTGGCCAGTTTCACTGTCTGATCAGTGCTGTGCATGTCGATGATGACTTTCTCATCGGCAAACTCGACTGACCGCAAAGCTCTTTCAATCGTCTCAGCGGCATTTTTGGTGTGAATCACCACTGAGAGTTTATGGTGTGCCATGAGCCTATTGTACTGTTTTTTCACCCCGAGATAAACTGACAACGAGTTTGATCAAGCAGAAAAGCAAAAAAAGCCCAATCAAATCATTTACCGTCTGGTGGTAAATTTGCTGAACTATTTTTAAAATATTTCCATTATTTTTCAAAAAATCAATCTGATTTTTCTGTATATATAAATCTATATCAAAAGAGTACAATACCGTAAATCACTTTAAGATCACCTTAATAAAAAAACGAGGTATCTTCCTGTGATTCAGTTTCCAATTATTGACAATTGGTGCTTCACAGGCCAAAACTACACTCATGTCAAAGGCTCTCAAATCATTTCCCAAAATACTGTGGTTATTTGTCTTGGTTTTAACAGCAGTGCCAATCCTGAAGCATCCACAAAAATTCTTTTCACCAACCATGATTGAGTTTGAGGGTCGTCAGTACAGCCGGTCACAGTATGTGCGCGGCGAAGCGGCGCGCAACAAAATAGATGACGCCACTTTATACACCTACGCCGGGTACACCTACATTAAGGGTGAGGATCCCACCAACATCAACTTTGAGCACCCACCGCTGGCCAAATACTGGATTGGCTTCTCTTACTTACTGACGGGCAATCCGGCTCTCCTCAATCTTGTCTTGTTCGCTGCTGCTTTAGTGATGGTTTACTATTTAGCTTGGAGAGTGATCCGTGATACAAATTTTGCCCTGATCACCGTGGTCATTGTCGGCAACTTGGCTATTCTACATGATCACGTGAGCGAGCCGCTCTTGGACTTCCCGCAGCTGGTAGCTATTCTCGGCTTTTTTACTTGTTTGTTCTCAAACCACCGAAAAAAATACTTATGGGCGGGCATCACGCTGGGCTTACTCAGTAGTATCAAGTATTTATTCCCGACGGTTGGCTTATTCTTCCTGATTATGCTGCTGTGGAGTCTGAGCGAGCGAAACATAAAGGCTTTTGTGGTTGGCTCAGTGGCAGCCATACTCACCTATTTAGCAACCTATCTGGTTTACTTTGTCCATCACCCCAACCCCCTTGACTTCATCCGGTTTGAACTGTTCCGTTTTCACTGGTGGATCGAGGGTCGGAACCAACCAAAGTTTCTGATCTTCCAAACTCTTTTTACTGGTCAATTCAAGGGGTGGTGGGCAGCGGTCGCGACCGAAATTGCTTACGGCTGGTCTTTAAGTTGGCCACTGATGTTTGTCGTGCAACTTTTGAGCGGAGTTTTTCTCTTTCGCCAAAATAAATACGCTCTCACCCTCTACGGGTACGCTCAAGCGATGATGATCTACTACGCTTTTGGTTCAGCTTCATATGCTCGGTATCTTATTCCACTTTTGCCATTTTGGGCCATTTTAAGCGTCTGGGGATCAAAACATTTTATAAAGGCAACTCAAAAAAAGCGGCCTGCACCCAGTAAGCTTCGTGCGAGACGGTAAGAATCGTCACCACGTTGAACCCCAGCAGACCTATCAATAACAACCAAGGAGTTATTCTCACTAGTTTTTGTCGGTCAAGCGTCTGCCACAACAGCGGCAAAAAACCTAACCCAATCATTACTCTTACCAACCAACCAGCAAGGTGCTCATACTGGTCAGTGAAAACGAGCGCCAAGCGCATGACCGGCAGCGTCATTAGCCAGAAGATGCCGAACAACAGTGTATTGCTTGTTTCGAACAGTATCTTGAGAAAACCGGCTAAACTGATTATTAAACTTGGCCACAAAACAAAGTCATACCAACCATGAAAAGTACTTTCACCCACGCTGAGAGCAATAAACAACAGTGACGCTACTGTAAAAATATGAGCTAACAGCAGTTTTTTGTCGTTTGATCGATGCAAAAGCAAAGCCACCGCAGCCATGATTCCCATTACTTGCCAACCGTCGAAAAAAATGTGTTTGACTAGCACTGGATTAAGAAACAACCGATTTTGTAAGGTGGCCAAGCCTAATGCTCTGGTTGACTGAATTGCCACCACTGCCACAAAAAGCGGCCAGTTATACACCACCCCATAGAAAGCAAATAAACCAATACCAAGTAAGCCGCCAACTACCCCAGTCCGGGCAACGATTTTTTGTCGAGTGAGCAAACCATACACCAATAAAGAAATAGGCACGATCAACCCTGCCACCTTTGTGAGCACGGCGGCAATACTGATTAGTACTAACCACAGAGTTCGTTGCTTGGTCGGCCGGCGAAAAACCAACAGCATCGCCAACAAAATCCAAGTAATAAGCAAGTTTTCGGCCACTACCAGCCGACTGCCAAAAACAATTGTTGGTATCGTGGCAAAGAGTGCAGTAGCCAAGACCACCCACTTTGTCTGAGCGAAAATTTGCCTCACCACGAACCAAAATAACAAAACATTAAGCGTACCCAGTAGCACCATCGGTAAGCGAATAACTTTAAAAGAAGGGGAGTCTAACCAAAATGATTTTAAACTATGGGCCGTTCCCGGTACAAGCGAGAAGAGTGGGGGATGGTCAAGTGCTGGCCGGACAATCGGGGCATCAAACAGCCCTTCCACATAATGATAATTTTCGTAGGGCAAAAAATAAGACCATGAAGCCGGCACCCGTTCTTGAATCAGGCTTGCCCCTAAAAGCGTCCATGCACTTTCATCCGCGGTCTCCCCACCCACCGGAAAATCATAATAACGCCACACCCGCAGGAAAAACGCTGTCGCCAAAATCAGAACGAGTAAAATCTTTTCTTTCAGTTTCATTATTTTAAAGGTTGATATAGCCCCTGCTCTTTCTTACTATAATTTGTTTCGAGTATTTCTACTAGTTCCCGATCAAACGGCTCTGCCAAAATTACTAGCTGCGCTGTTTGTTCCGTCAGTGTCGTCAACAACGGTTGACGAATTCGCTCGACCGGCTGGAACCAAGGATAATAAATGATAGTCTCCCCTGCTGGCAGTCGGTTACTGAGCCAATAGTACGTCAAATCGCCACCAACTACTTGCAACTTTTCCCCAGGCTGAGAAAGGGTCTTAATTCGCTGAGCCTGTTGTCGTTGGGCTGGAGTAATAA
Source organism: Candidatus Pacebacteria bacterium GW2011_GWA1_46_10 (assembly GCA_001002135.1). Classification (GTDB taxonomy): domain Bacteria; phylum Patescibacteriota; class Microgenomatia; order UBA1400; family PJMF01; genus UBA10119. Next base: position 399,371 of record LCLP01000001.1, on the reverse strand, counting down.
TCGGGAAACGATGACGTACGTGTTCAAGGTAACTTGGTGCAAAGTAAGTGATAATAACCAGTAAAACGAAACTCCAAAAAAACACTCGTGGTAACCGTCGTTGCTGCCAACTACTCACCCACCAAAAACTAATCAACCAAAAAAGGGTCAGAAATAAAACCGAGAGGTGAAAAACCTCGTTATTTCTCATATACAACAATCCAGACAAAACAAACATCACCAACAGCAGTTGCCACCTTTGACGCCAAAGTAAACTGAGCGCTATTGCCCACCACCCCACTGCCAAAACAGTCAAGGCATCAGCCGCCAAGGTAGTGACTGGGGTGGTCAACCAAACCAGCAATAACCGAGTGAGTTGAGCTATCAAGATCAAACTAACCGCCAACATCATTCCACCAAGAGTTTGTAAAAAAGTGAGCGCCGTTTGAAAAATAAGTCTCCCCTGCTCAATAATCAGTGAGCCGAACCTTAGATACGAGTAGTAAAAAGCCCCCCACTGCCGCTCGCCTGCGGTTTCTGCCAAGCGGAGCGGGAAGTAATATTGCTGGTTATACGTTACGGTCGACCAAACAAAATCGTTCAGTGCCCCGCTCAACCAGAAATAAAGCGGAAAAATACTCACCAAACCAAGAAACCAGCCAAGTGGTTTCCGGCTGGCCTGCCACAGTGTAAGCCAACTTTTTTTTCGTCGGTACTCAAGCCCAAATAAAATCGCCAATAATACTAAAAAAGGCGGCACAGCTACAATCGTTGACCAGCCACTGACAAACCAGAAAAACAACAACCATTTGAGGGTGAAATGAAAGCGCGCTGGCCGAAACTGCCAATACTGCCACAACAAAATAACACTCCCTAAGAATGACACTGCAAAAAAGCTATCAGCCAAGTACATATTGAGATTCAGTCTCGGCGCCGCCAAACCCAGCAGTAAACCAGTTAAAATTATCGATGGTTGTAGTTGATGGTCAGCATTGGACCAAATAACTCTACCTACCATCAAGACATACAGTAGTGTCACCGCTCGCCACCACCAGCCCATTGGTTGGCCAATCATAAATAAAAGTGAAGAAATAAAGTACGGGAGTGGGGTGTGGTGGAGAAAAAAATCACGGTAGATCACCCAACCTTGGGCAATCAGCCAACCGCCGACCATGTTTTCTTGCTCATCAATAAACCGACCAAAAAACCAACCTCCGAGCAGTAAACCCAACACTCCTATCAAGCCAAAATACTTCCATCTAAAACGAATAAGCAGTTTCATGATCGACCAGTGAGACTTTGAATTTCGGCTACTAAGCGCTGCCAGCCAAACAAACCAATGACCGCCAAGTAAGCGGCACTACTGGCTGTCATACCCAGGAGTAACAGCCTCAGACTGCTTGACCACCACGCCATGCCAAAGATCCCAACCAGCGCCATCGTTAAAGAGCCAGTGAGCGCCAAACTCACTTGAGGTATTATTCGCACCGGCACGTGCTGTTTGACTAGCTTAACTGATAAAACCGAGGTAAACGAAATCACCAATGCCGCCAATGCCACCCCATTGTACCCCAGCCGCCAAAGCAGGAGCGGGGTGAGAACCCAAGTCAAAACAGTCCACAAACCCATTAATTTAAGAGTTTTATTAATCTGACCAATCGCATTTAAAGTGTTGACTAACGGCGTTGATAATGCAGCCCACCCGATACTCAGGGTGAAGAAAATAAAGCTTAAAACCGCCGGTTGCCACTGACGATACTGAGTAATAACTTGAGTTAAAGGCCAAATAAAAATGCTCATCCCAGTCAAAATCGGGAAAATAGCCAAAGAAATAAAAAACAGTGATTTTTCGATGGCTTTTTGCAAGAGGTCAACTCGAGCTTGAAGCCGCGAATAGGTTGGAAAGGTAATGGCTAAAACATTTTGTACTGTCAGGTTATAGGGATACATCGACCAATTCTTTGCCCACTGGATATACCCGAATTGGTCGAGCGGCAAGAAAACACCCAGCCCTAAGAAAAACAGCTGGTCTTTGATGCGAGCCAAAAAATCATTGAATTGAAACTTCACCCCAAACCCAAGTAATGAGCGCAGTGTCGGTCCGTGCCAGCGAAAACCAATTTCCAACCACGGTTCAATCAACCACATCACTATCACCCCGATCACTGAGCGAGCTACCACGGCATAAGTGTAAGCCATTACTCCCATCCCCTGCCATGCCAACCCAATCAACAAACCATAAAAAACCAGCTGTTCAAAAACTTGAGGGACAACTAATTTACTAAAAAGCAGTTTTCGCTCCAGGCGAATAGAAGGGATTGTTTTCAAAGTAGCCAAAGGAAACGACAAAGCCAAACTCAGCAGCACCCAAGTCCCCGCCTCACCAACCTTATTTTGCACCCACCCTGAGGCTAACAATAACCCGACCACTGCGACAATTCCCAAACTCAGTAAGCTTTGAACCGTAAACGCTACCCGGTACTCTGTTTTGCTTGGTTCATTTTTCTTTTGTACTAAGGCTGCCGCCAAGCCGATGTCAGAAAAGAAAATCAATAAACCAATAATCTGGACCACAAACCCGTAAACACCAAAGTCTGCCGGCGTAAAAAACGCACTCAGTAAAAAGACGGCTACCAAACCAATCAGTTGGAGAAAAATCGTCCGCAAAAAATAGGATACGGCACCGGTCAAAGACCGCTTCTTAATTTCTTGGATCTGTGCCTCATCGCCCAACAGTTCCTCCACTTCATCGGTTGTATCAACCACGGTTGGCTGAATCATTGGCTTGCTTTCCTTTTTTGCTCTTTACTCAGGGCTGGGAGGTTTTTTGGCAACAGCAAAAAGACGAGCAAAATCCCGGCAGCAAGACTCGCCCAGTCAGCAAACTGACGGATCGGCGTACTAAGAAAACGCAGCGTTACTACGTGCTTTCCGGCCGGCACTAACAGTTCGATATTGCCGTTCTCGCCTAATTGACGACTCCAGCGCTGGTTATCGATCTCTACCCGCCAACCTGGATAGTCGGCCACTGCTAAACTTAATAAAGTGTCAGCCGTAAAATTGGTCCGAATCAATTTTTCTTGAGTTCGATCAGCCAACACCTCAAAACTCCCGTTCGCGGTCGGCACTTCATTAATAACCAGCTCTTCGGGAATCACACTGGGTGGAATAGGTACACCGACCGGCACATAATCATGCAGGATGCCGCTCAATTCGCGTCGAATCAGGGAGGGATCAGTATAGTAAAACTGATTACTATCCGCTAAGTATTTTTCTGGGCGGAAATACCATACCGCCCCCAATACTGTGAGCACCACCACCACCATTGAGAGATATCCTCGTATTAATCGTTTCTTCACCAACCAAGTAATTCCTCCCAAGCCGAGTGCCAAAAAAACAACACTGATGCCTAACCAACGCCATGGGAACTGCACAAACTTGAAAATGGGCAGTAAGTCCCAGGCCCACTGGGATTTGAGTATCGATAAATACAGCGTCATGATCAGCAACCCACCGGTTAAACTCAACAAGCTCCACTCGCGCTTAGAAAATAAAGTCAGCTGTTTGCTACGCAACCGACGCCAAAGCTTGCTAAGAAATAAAATTACGAACAATCCAATTGCCAACCATTGCCCCCACCCCAAAAAGAATGAGATATCATCTGTAATGCTCCAGCCACTGCCACCAAAACCCCAACGGGGGTTGAAAAACTGCCGGATATACAGAAAGTGCAGTCGATAATCAAAATAAGGACTTAAAATCACCGATTCCACTTGGGTGAGGTTCTTCTCCAAATAAGCGGGAAACAAGTAAAAGGCTGATAACCCCACTGCCAGTAAGCCGCCGCCGATCAGTTCACCTACCATCCGCGAAAAATTGCGCCAACGAAACTGTGTTCGGCGATACAGTTCCGGCACTCGCCGATAAATAAGTTGCCCTAAATCACCCAGTATAAACAATACCAAAACAGGTAGGAAAAGTAACGTCATAATATTATGCGACAAAAACAGGCCGGTCAGTGAAAGAGTCAACAACAGCCAACCACGTTTCTCGCGGTGAAAAATCTGCACCACACCCAGTAGTATCCAAGGAAAAAACATGATCGCCCAAGTTTCATTCAGCGCACCGCGCACAAACAAATTGAGAGCCCGGTACGGCGCCAGAGTCAGAGCTGCTGCGGTGATTAAACCGCCACTGCGACCATAAAAACGTTTACCAAGCAAATAGCCACCCCAAGCCGTGCCGGCGTTGGCAATCAAATAGAGTATCTTAATACTCCCCACCGCACTCAACCCCAACCAAAACAGCACCGCGCCAATATAAAACGGCAGCGGACCATAAAATTCAAACAACGGCATACCATACCCATAGCCAAAATTCTGGGTCCATCTGACGGGAAAGTGACCATCACCTAAAGCCTTTGCCATCTCTACAATCCGGCCGGCATGAGTGTAGTCATGAACTCGAAAAAACTTCGGCACCAAGAGCGACCACGACGAGGCCAAAAAGATCAACATCAAAAAATACAGTGGAACCAGTTTTTTTAACCGCTGCACACCCCTATTGTAGCTTATTTCAGGCTCAGAACCCAAGCACTGATCAGTTTTTGTTACAATGCTGGGCAGAGCATGAAACAGTCCAACGTCAACGCGAAGAAAAAACTGCTGGAGAGCGAAAAACCGACTGCCTCAACTTCTCTCCAGTCTGAGCTCTCACTTTGGACGCTGTTTTGGCAAACCAGTTTTTTGGCTATCGGCATTGCCGCAGTGATGCTGTTGATTACCGCTCTGACCCTGGGTTTGTGGGGCTATGGCCGCTTCCGACAGTTTTTATCGGCGGCAGGCATCAGCCAAAGTGAGTTTATCAGTCAAGTCAAATTGGGCTGGCAAACAGCACCGGTAGCCGACAATGGCTCCAAAAATCTACTGGTATTGGGAACCGACTCTACTACTGAGCGCGGCGACGTGCCGCCGTTGACCGATACCATGATGCTTGTCTCAATTGATTTTCAGCATGGCAAGATTAACACCCTCCCCCTTCCCAGAGACTTGTGGAGTGAAGCCTACCAAACCAAGATTAATGCTCTTTTAACGTACGGCCTTGACCGGTATCCAGACAAGCCTGAACGATTCCCTCAAGAAGTGCTGACTGAAATAACTGATCTACCTATCCATCACACCGTAGTTTTATCACTTGATCAACTGAAAACGTTGATTGATTTAATTGGTGGGGTAAAGATCAAAGTCGCCCAAGGTTTTACCGACACTCAGTACCCGCGCGCCGGGGTTGATATTACCACTGAACGTAACCCCGCTATCCTGTATGAAACCGTTACTTTCCAGGCTGGAGAACAGCTCCTCACTGGTGAGCGAGCCATCCAGTATATTCGCAGTCGTCATAGTGAAGATGAGCAGGGTCACGACCTAGCCCGCGGCGCGCGTCAACAGCAAGTGATTGAGGCTGTGATTGCTCAATTAACCAACCCGAAACTACTAATCGCTCAACCAAAAATAGCCGGTGAGGTGTTTCGCTTTTACGAGCAAAACTTTGGCCAAGTATTGCCACTTTTTGAATTAGTCAGTACGGCCAAAGCCCTTTTTCAAGCACTAAACCCAATCACCTTTCACAGTCACCAACTGACAGACATCGATGATGATCCTGTCAATGGCGTCATCGACAACCCTCCTATTTCGCGCCGCTACCAAAATCAGTGGGTTTACATCATCCCGGACCAAGCAAAGTTCGTCAACCAGATTTACCAAGCCTTTTTTAGCCAGAATTGATATACTTTAAAACATGTTGGGCAAACTTCCTCAACCCATTCCACCGGTAGTGGTGATACGCCTCTTAATGGTGGGAGTGGTCGTGCTTGCTTTGCTGGCGGGATACTACCGCTCTGCTTTAGAAGTAGAACGACAAAAAAACACTCAATTACAAATGAAGCTTGACCAAACATGACAAAACAAACACTGTTGGTGACCGGCGGAGCCGGTTTTATCGGCGCCAATTTCATTCACTATTGGCTCCACACACACCCCAATGACACAGTCATCAACCTTGATGCCTTGACCTATGCCGGCAATTTAGAGAATCTGACAAAAATTGAAAGCTCACCAAACTACACATTTACTCATGGTGACATTCGTGACAAAGAGTTGGTTCATAAAATCATGGATGATGTAGACATAGTGGTGCACTTTGCCGCGCAGTCACACGTTGATCGCTCCATCAAAAACCCGGAGATTTTTTTGGAAACCAACGTCATCGGTACCCACGTGCTGTTGGAAGCAGCCCTCAAACACACTATTAAACGTTTTCACCATATCTCAACCGACGAAGTTTTTGGGGCCCTGCCACTCAACACACCAAACAAATTCGACTTAACCACTCCCTACAACCCACACAGCCCCTACTCAGCTAGTAAAGCGGCCTCAGATCACCTGGTGCGCGCCTACGGTACCACTTTCGGCTTGCCTTACACTATTACCAACTGCTCCAACAACTACGGCCCTTATCAGTTCCCGGAAAAATTCATCGCGCTGACCATTACTAATTTGATTGAAAACGAAAAAATTCCGGTCTATGGTGATGGCCTATATGTGCGTGACTGGCTGTATGTTTACGATCACTGTACCGCCATTGACCGGGTACTGACCGATGGCAAGGTTGGTCAGACTTACTTGGTTGGCGGCTTGACCAAAGATATTTCCAACTTAGAAATTTCGAAAATGATTCTCAAAATGATGGGTCAACCCGAAAGTCGCATTGAACACGTCAAAGACCGTCCTGGGCACGACCGACGCTACGCCATTGATTGGACCAAAATTCATGATGAACTGGGCTGGTCACCGAGTGTCACTCTGGAAGAAGGTTTGCAAAAAACTATTGAGTGGTATCAGGATAATTTAGAGTGGTGGCAAAAACTCAAGCACGATAATAAAGCCTATTTCACCGAACATTATCAAGATAATGCCTAAGGCGAGAAAGTTTTCTTCATGAAAGTTTTATTGACCAACGACGACGGTTATCAGGCGCTTGGGTTTAGGATGTTAATCAGCGTGATCAAAGATTTATTTGACGAAGTGTATTTTGCGGCCCCAGAAGTGCAACAAAGCTCCACCGGCGGCAGTTTTCCCGGTAAAGGCCGGTGGGACAAGGCAGCGGTTGATGGCATTGAGGGAGTGTGGGTCAGCGGCACGCCAGCAGATGCCACTGAGTTAGCTGGAGAACTGTTTGGCAGTGACTTTGACTACGTTTTCTCAGGCATGAATATGGGTTCCAACGTCGGTTCAATCCCAGCTTCAGGCACCATGGGGGCGGCCGAACAAGCTTTGGATAAAGCCATCGCCCAGAGAGCGCTGGTGTTTAGTTGGCGTGTCCCAGAATCATTGTGGGACAAAACGGCCAGCGACGTGCCGCTGTCTCAGTTCCGAGCTTACCCCACTCAAACACTCAAAAAACTAATTGAATTAGCTTTCACCAATGATCTGTGGGGAGGAGAACTACTCAATTTTAATCTTCCCGACAAAAAACCGGCCGCCCTACGTATCTGTGCGCCAGCCAAGCGTGCCTACAAAAAGTACTACGCTTATACTTTGGCGGTTGACCACGAAAAACAAACCTACCAAAAAATCGGCGCCGATCCTCGACCATTGACCGGCGACCTCCGTTTCGACGCCAACGCTCTCTCACAGGGCTTTGCCACCGTTGTGCCATGGTTAGCCAATCGTTGGGTGAATCAGGCTCTACTCAACTTAGTAGGCGAAGAAATAGCACTGTAAGAAAGGCTGGATGAAAACTCCTCTTCTTACCACTGGCCTAAATGGCTTGGTCGGTTCTCGTTTTGCGCTCGATTTTGCCGACAGCTATGAGTTTGATAACCTCGACCTGCGTGATCTTACACAACCAACCGACATTACCCAATACGAGCAAGTCCTCGGACGGTTTGATAATTCACCGGCCACCCACGTTATTCACTTAGCCGCCTACACCGACGTCACCGGTGCCTGGCAACAAACTGATGACACCCGCGGGGTGGCTTACCAGGTCAATGTGGTCGGTACGGAAAATATTATCAAAGCGGCCGAAGCCACCAAAAAACACGTTGTTTATGTTTCCACTGCCTACGTTTTTGACGGTGAGAAAAAAGCACTCTACACCGAAGAAGACACCCCCAATCCAATTGAGTGGTATGGCAAAACCAAATATTTAGCCGAAGAAATCGTCAAACAATCAACCACTCCTTGGACCATTCTGCGCATCGACATGCCATTCCGCTCCGATCCTTTTGAAAAAAAAGACACGGTTCATCGCATTATCACCGGCATTCAAGATGGCACCCTATACCCACAATTTACCAACCACTTCTTTGGTCCCACCTATCTCAATGATTTTAGTAAGGTACTTGACTTGGTGGTCCGGACTCAGCTTGCTGGTCTGTATCACGCTTCAAGCGGCGAACAATGGACTGATTACGAGTTTGCCAAGCTCATCAATCGGACTCTTAAGCTTGGCGGAGAGATCCAAAAGGGCGACCTTGAAGCATACTTAGTTAAATCGGCGCGCCCGTATCAGCGCAATACTGCCATGAGTACAGCCAAACTCAATAAAGTCTTAGACTTCACACCAAAAACGATCGATGAAGCGATTGCGGCAATACAAATTTAATTGGCCGTCAAAGAACAAATTCTTGTTTCAGTTCAAACAGATCCTCCGGAGTAAGTCTGTTGCTAACCCGCCTATTTACTTGATAAATATATTTTTCCTCTAGCTCTCGAAAAAAAGCCCGCTGCGCCCCTCTTGGCATGCCGCGGAGAGCAGCCCGCATAACTTCTTTGTGTGGCACGCCGATCATGGCTGCTTCCATATAAAGATTGGCGATCGATTTGATAACGTCCTCAACAACTTCTTCAGAAATTTCTGTCAGTTGATGCTGTCTTCGATAAGCATCGGTAATAGCCGACAAGACCGTTTCAGCGGTTCTTGGCTGATTTTTTTCTCTATCATCACGTTTTTCTGCCATATGAGCGGTCTTGTTTTTGCTGCTGTTGCACTCGCCATTCACCAATTTGCTGGTGGTGACCAGTCAAAAGTGCCGGTGGCACTTTCCACCCTTGGTAGTTTTCAGGTCGAGTGTACTGCGGGTGTCCCATTTTGCCCGGTAGACTGTGCGATTCATCGACATTGCTGGATTCATTGCCCAACACACCAGGTATCAGACGAGCCACCGCGTCAATCATGACGGCCGCGGCCGGCTCACCACCAGTTAACACATAATCACCAATCCGAATTTCTTCATCAATCAACTGTTGGACTACTCGTTCATCAACCCCCTCATAGTGACCACAAATGAGAGCGATTCGTTTGAGTGATTGCCAATCACGGGCGATAGCTTGGGTAAACATTGTTCCTTTGGCTGAAGTGAGAATGATTCTCTCGCCTGGAGTGCCCTTGGTTAACTTAAAATTTTTCAGTGCCCGATCAATCGGCTCCACTTTCATCACCATCCCCGGTCCACCACCATACGGCCGGTCATCTGTGGTTTTATGCTTATCAGTCGTAAAATCGCGAATGTTAACCACTGCCACTGTCAAATGCTGGTTGCGCACCGCCCGGCCTAAGATCGAAGTTTTCAAGACTGAATCAAAAAACTGCGGAAACAACGTAAAAATTATTACCTGCATAGCTTCAATTATATACTGCTCACTTTGGAAGCTCAGTGATATACTGACTCAATAAACCAGAGAAATTATGAATATCACTGTCATCGGTACAGGTTTTGTGGGTGTTGTGACCGCCGCGGTCTACGCTTCTTTTGGTCACCAAGTTATCGGTCTGGACATTGATGAGCAGAAAATCGCCAGCCTCAAAAAAGCGAAAGTGCCGTTCTATGAACCTGGCCTGGAAGAACTGCTCCAACAGCAACTGGCCGCCAATCAGCTCAACTTCACCACCAATTACGAAACTGCGATTAAAAATGCCCAGCTAATCATGATTGCCGTAGGTACACCGTCAGCCCCTGATGGTCAGGCCGACCTCCGGTTTGTGTTTGCCAGTATTAAATCGCTTGCGCCACACCTCAAAAAAGATGCCATCGTGGCAGTCAAGTCGACGGTTCCACCAGGCACCCTTAACCAGGTTGAGACACTCATTGGCCAACACACCAAAGTCAATTTCTACACCGCCTCACTGCCGGAATTTTTGAAAGAGGGTTCGGCCGTCGACGACACTTTGCAACCAGATCGGATCGTCATTGGAGCCAATGACCAACATGTTTTTACCGTGTTGGAAACACTGCACCAACCATTCAAAACCTCGATCGTCAAAATCAAACCGGAGTCGGCCCAAATGGCAAAGTATGCTGCCAACGCGTACCTGGCTACCCGCATCACTTTTATTAACCAAATCGCGGATCTGTGTGAAAAAAACGGGGCTGATGTCCAAGACGTCGTTGCTGCCATCGGTCTTGACAGCCGCATCGGCCCGCACTATTGGTACCCCGGGTTTGGCTACGGCGGGTCGTGCTTTCCCAAAGACGTCAAAGAACTAGCCGCTTATTCACGTGCGATCGGCGAGAGTAATAATTTATTCAATAAAATCGACGATCTGAACGAAGAGCGGATTCCGAAATTAATGCAGGCTGTAGAAAATAAAGTTGGTGGGTGGAGTGACAAAACAGTCGCCGTCCTCGGTCTCTCTTTCAAACCCAACACCGATGATCTACGCGAGTCACCGGCCACCAAAGTCATTCCTCTTCTCTTAAACAAGGGAGCAAAGGTGAAGAGTTTTGATCCAATGGCTTCCTGGCAATCGTTTTTCCAACTTAAGGCACTAGAACCAAATCACACTCAGGAAAAAAATATTCCCTCAGCCGTAAAGAACGCTGATGTGATTATTTCACTGGTCGAATGGCCACAGATTACCGGCTTTGACTTTACCCGCACCAAACTTAACAAAAAGCAATGGTTCATTGACGCTCGCAACCAATTTCAGCCTGCTGTTTTAAAACAAGCCAAGTATCACTACCAAGGACTGGGACGAGGTTGATATGTCACCCATTCTCATTACCGGCGGCACGGGCTTTGCTGGTTCACACTTAATTGAAGCACTGCTGGAAAAAGGGGTGCCTGCTGCAGACATCCACGTCACTAACCTTGTCAAAAAACCCAGTTTCGTTGACACTATTTTACCTGAAGCAAACATCCATCAACTTGACTTAACTCATTCACGAGCTACCTTTGAGTTGTTTGCCAAATTAAAACCTCGCTCTATCTACCACCTGGCCAGTTTCTCATCACCCAGCTTGAGTCTGGAAAATACCACCAAAGCGATCGAAACCAACGTTGAGATCCAAATGAATGTCTTGGAAGCCATGCGCGAGCATACCCCCCAAGCCCGGCTGCTTTCCATCGGCAGCGCCTCAGAATACGCCGGTTCAACCGAACCATTAACCGAAATCAGTCAGTTGGGCCCCCACGACCCGTATGGTGTTTCCAAAGTCGCCCAAGATATGCTGGCCTACTCATATACGGTGCGCTATGAGTTGGGTATCGTCCGTGTCCGACCGTTTAATCATATTGGTGAGCGGCAAGAACCGGGTTTTGTGGTTAGTGATTTTGCTCAGCAAATCGTCAAGATTGAGAAAGGATTAGAGCGGGAACTCAGGGTAGGAAACCTGACTGTGAGCCGTGACTTTAGTGATGTGAAAGATATCGTCCGAGGCTATATTTTGTTAATGACAAAGGGCCAGGCTGGGCAGGTCTACAACCTCGGCAGCGGCCAAGATGTCACCATTCAGGAACTGTTGGACAAAATGAAAAGTTTCGCCAAAGTCGGTCTTTCAGTCAGTCCTGAAGAACGGAAACAACGACCAGGTGATATTGGGCGTAGTGTGGCCGATATTACCAAAATCAAAGCGTTGGGGTGGCAACCGACAATTCCGCTTGATGAAACACTCCAGCGAATATTAAACTGGTGGAGATTAAAACTACTAGAAGGAACGGCATGAAAAAGGCGTTTATTACCGGCATTACTGGTCAGGACGGTTCGTACTTAGCCGAGCTTTTACTCGACAAGGGCTACCATGTTTATGGTTTAACCCGCCGTACCAGCACCCAAAACTTTGATCGCATCAAACAGATTGTCCACAACCCCCACCTTACCCTGATATCCGGCGATTTGGTGGATCAAAACTCACTGACCTTTGCTCTTAAAGAGATTCAACCAGATGAGATTTACAATCTGGCTGCTCAGTCATTTGTCCAAGCTTCTTGGGAACAACCGGTTTTGACTGGTGAATTCACCGGTTTGGGTGTCACCCGCGTGTTGGAAGCGATGCGTTTAGCCTGTCCTGGAGCTAAGTTCTATCAGGCTAGTTCCAGCGAAATGTTTGGCAAGGTCCAAGAAACCCCCCAAAAAGAAACTACCCCGTTCTATCCCCGCTCCCCTTACGGAGTGGCAAAAGTGTACGGTCACTGGATTACCGTCAATTACCGCGAGTCATACCATCTTTTTGCTGTTTCAGGCATCTTGTTTAACCATGAATCGCCTCGCCGTGGCCTGGAGTTCGTCACTCGTAAAATCTCCAACGGGGTAGCACGCATCAAACTCGGGAAGCAAAAGTACGTTGAACTGGGTAACTTGGAAGCCAAGCGCGACTGGGGCTATGCCAAGGATTACGTTGAGGCCATGTGGTTAATGCTTCAACAAAATCAGCCGGAAGACTTTGTAGTCGCCACCGGCGAAACTCATTCAGTCAAAGAATTCCTCCAATTGGCTTGCAGCGCGGCTGGTCTGACCGACTGGAAAAAAGTCTATAAACACAATCCTATTTTTGATCGCCCGGCCGAAGTTGACATGCTGCGCGGCGATGCCACTAAGGCGCGCGAAAAACTTGGCTGGAAACCCTCGGTTGACTTTGAAGGCCTGGTAAAACTGATGGTCGAGGCTGAGTTGCAGTACGAAAGCGAAAGCAACGGCCAATAAATAACAGGCTTATATGGCAGTCTCCTCTCCCAAAAGCGCCATTGTCATTATTCCAACCTACAACGAGCGGGAAAATATTGATCGACTTTTATATCAAGTATTTGGCGTACTTGACACTATTCGTGACTGGCGCTGTGGGGTTTTAATCGTTGACGATACCTCACCCGATAGAACGTATAAGCTGGTTAAACAACTGCAGAAACGTTACAAAAACCTTCACTTACTACTCAACAAAACCAAGGCCGGTCTGGGCAGAGCCTATCTCAAGGGTATGGACTATGCTTTTGATCAACTTAAAGCTGATGTGATCTTCGAGTTCGACGCCGACCTCTCACACGATCCCACTAAAATTCCGTTATTTCTGCAAAAAATTGACCAAGGGTATGACCTGGTGCTTGGCTCACGTTATATTCCCGGCGGCAGCATCCCGAGCGATTGGGGACTTCATCGCAAATTTTTAAGCGTGATGGGCAATCTGTTTATCGCCACCGCCATGTTGAACTTTAGTATTAGAGATTGGACTGGTGGCTTTAGGGCGATCACGCGAAAAGTGTACCAGGCCGTGCATTCAGAGCTGACAAGTGAGCGGTTTTCCGGCTATACTTTTCAAATAGGCTTTTTACACGCGGCTTTACAAAAAGGTTTTAAAGTCGTTGAGGTGCCATTTCATTTTAAAGACCGCACCCACGGCAAAAGTAAAATGGGACCGGAATACATTAAAAATAACCTGATCTATATTATGAAATTACGCCTCAGTGATCTTTTTAAAAATCGAGTTTTCAAGTTCGTGGTGGTGGGTGGCATCGGCGCTTTAGTGCAACTGACCACTCTTCAACTCTGGCGTCAGATCGCTCCGTTTCAGCTGGCGTTTTTTTTGGCCATTGAGTGCGCGATCCTCAGTAATTTCATTTTAAGCAATATCTGGACATTCTCAGACCGCAAGCTCAGGCCCATTCAATATCCCAGCAAATTTATTCAGTTTAATCTCACCTCGGCTGGCTCAATCTTAATCCAACAGTCGATCGCCTTTGTCGGTGAGCGATTCATTGGTTTGTTCCCGCTGTTCACCCTGCCAATAATTGCCATTGGAGTCGACACCGGTATGATGTACGCGGTAGTGGGAATCTTGATCGGCATGTTTTGGAATTTTTTTGCTTACACCACTTTCATTTGGCGAAAGAAAAAGTAAACGCGGAAACGCCATGAAGAGAATAAACCAGGGGAAATTGATTATTCTCGGTTTGTTGTTGGCGGCAGCGGTCTACCTGCGGTTTTATAACTTGACCAACACCGTCCTATTTTTGGGTGACCAAGGTCGAGATGCCATCATTGTGGCTGATATCTTCCGCCAAAAAGACCTGGTCTTCATCGGTCCCGTCACCAGTGTCGGCAACCTCTACTTGGGACCACTCTACTACTATTTTATGCTCCCTTTTCTCTGGCTCACTTATCCTAGTCCTGTCGGACCAGCTTACGCGGTGGCTGCTCTAGGAGTGATCACTGTCTATCTGATGTACAGCCTCGGCAAAAAGTTAATCGGCGAGAACGGGGCCTTGATCGCCACTTTTTTCTACACCTTTGCCGCCACCATTGTGCATGCCACCCGCTACAGTTGGAACCCTAATCCAGCCCCATTCGTCTCACTGCTGATGATCTACACCACCTACCTTGCCTGGCAAAAACACCCTAAATACTGGGTCGCGGTGGCGGGGTGTTTCAGCATTCTGCTGCAACTCCACTACCTCACTCTACTGGCCCTCCCAGCGGCAGGGCTGATTTGGTTAATCAGCTTGAGAACACATTTTTCAACCGGGAAACTCAAGGCAATCCTGCTACCCAGTCTGATAGGTTTGGTCATTTTTCTCTTGTCGCTCGTGCCGCTGGTGTTATTTGACCTTAAACATCAAGGGGTCAACTTCCGAGCTTTTCAGGCCATGTTCACCGGAAACGAAAATTTCACCGCTCTGAGGGAGACCAGCGTCACCAGACAGTTGACTGAAACACTGCAAGAAACCGAGGGACGCGGCCTACACATTCTGTTTGAATACATGATCGGTAAAAATCGGGTGCTGAATCAAACACTTTTACTGGCTGTCGTCATTCTCTTCTGTGTAACCATACTCAACAAACATGAGCAAAAACAACCGCTGGCCAAAGAATTCGTCTTACTCAGTTACCTTGGTTTTGGCATTGTCGGTACGGCTTTTTACCAACACTCCATCTTTGATCACTACATTGCCTACTTATTCCCGATCACCGCCCTGGTGTATGGGTATGTTTTTAGCCGACTCAAACCGCGGTGGCTGGCTGCTGTTGCCTTCATTATTTTTACTGCCTACTTTCTGCGGTTTAACTGGCCACAACTCATTTTTAAAGATACAGGCTGGACCATCAAAGACATTGAACACACCAGTCAGGAAATCCTCAAACGGGTGGAATCAGGTGAAAAATACAACTTAGTGCTCCTGTCCGGCAGTAAAGATCTTGACGGTCAAAACTACCGCTATTTTCTGACCACCGGCCACACCCGACCGGTGCCACCAGAGCAGCGCAATGAAGTAACCACGCTTTTTATCATTGACGAAGAAAAACAATCACCCAAAGTCATTGATCTTCCCATCTATGAAATCGTGGTCTTTCCCAATAAGCAGCCGGCCGAAGTCTTTACTCTCGAAAACGGCCCAACTATCACAGTGCTGCGTAGAACTACCCAAGAGACTGACCAAGCGCTAGAATAAAATCCATGCCTGACGCTGATCATTCCCCTTTTTTATCAGTCATCGTGCCTTCTTATAACGAGCAGCATAATATTGAGCGAGGAGTACTGAAGGAACTGATTTCGTATCTCAAACAACAACCATACACTTGGGAACTGATTTTGAGTGATGACGGCAGTACAGATGGGACGGTCGAAAGCCTGCAGCAATTTGCCAAACAACACCCGGAGGTAACTGTCTTAACCAACTCACACGCTGGCAAAGGGCCAGCCGTCACGGCCGGCATGTTGGCCGCCCATGGTCAGTGGCGGTTGTACACCGACTTTGATCAGTCAACACCGATCCAAGAAGTAACGAAACTATTACCATACACTGATCAATACCAGGTTATATTTGGTTCGCGAGAAATCGCCGGCGCCAAACGAGACAAAGAACCCTTCTACCGTCACCTGATGGGCAGAGGTTTTAATTTACTTGTCCAAATCATGGCCGTGCGAGGAGTGCAAGACACTCAGTGCGGCTTTAAAATGTTCTCAGCCCAAGCGACCGAAACGCTGTTTCCCAAACTGTATATCTACAGCCCCCAGAACCGTCAGCCGGACGCTTTTACCGGTGCTTTTGACGTTGAACTGCTTTTTCTAGCCAGAAAATTGGGTTTTACATACAAAGAGGTACCGATTCACTGGCGCCATTTTGCCACCACCCGCGTCAATCCACTCAAAGATTCTGTCAGAATGTTTATTGATATTTTACGCATCCGTTGGGCTCGACTGATGGGAAAATACCATTGAATATGTCAAGCGAAAAAAAAATCAGCTGGCTTTTGCGAGCTCTGTTCGGACTCTCGTTACTTTACGCCATTTTTTCGTATGCCTTGACTGATCCCAATCTCGTCTTAATTAGTTGGCCGCCATACTGGCGATTTCAACAGTGGATGTGGCAAACATTTCTTCACCAGCGTGAACTGCTGACTCAAGTTTATGTCCTGTTCATCACCGGTTTCTTTGTTGTATACCTTTTTGGTTTGAAACTGACTACCCACACCCAGTCGCTCAGTTCCAAAAAGCTCTTGTTTGCGTATCTTTTGGCCGTCTCGCCGTTGTTTTTCAGTTACAACGCGCTTTCTCATGACGTTTTTAACTATATTTTCAACGCCAAAATGGTATTGGTTTATCAAGCTAATCCTCACGTCCAGGTGGCACTCGACTTCACCCACGATAACTGGACACGGTTTATGCATAACACCCACACCCCCGCCCCATACGGCTATGGCTGGACAGCGCTGTCACTGATTCCATACGCCATTGGTTTTAATACGTTCTTACTGACTTGGTTGCTGTTTCGCGGCTGGGCAGTTTTAAGTATTGTTTTACTATTTTGGGTGCTGCAAAAAATCTCGCTGACGATCAATAAAAAATCACTCTCATTACCCGCTTTCTGGTTGGTTTTCCTCAATCCTGTCCTTTTTATCGAAGTCATCGCCAATCAGCACAACGATCTCTGGATGATGGTGCCGGCCCTGGCAGCGCTGTGGCTGCTCTTTGACCAACCAACCAAACAAACTACCCCAAAACTACTCGCCTCTTCCCTGCTTTTTGGTTTTTCCACTCTCATCAAATTCGCTACTCTAGTTATTACCCCGGTCTGGCTCTTAGTGTTGATGCGGCGGGTGATACCAAAACTGAGAAACTCTCTCAGCTGGGAGCGCTTAAGCTGGTGGTCATCAATCCTGTTGTTTCTCCCTTTGCTGACTTTGCGTTCACAACAGTTTCTGCCCTGGTATTTACTCTGGTCACTGGTCTGGCTGCCATTCATTAAAAAGCCATGGTGGCGCCACTGGCTCATTACTTTTTCATTAACCGCCATGCTCCGCTACGTCCCTTGGTTGTGGGTCGGTGAGTACACTCAGTTGGTACTAACCCAACAAAAGTGGCTCGTTTGGGGTGGTGGGATTGGTTTGTGGCTGATGAGCCAGCTCTGGTTTCTGACCCAAAGAGTGCGCTACAATCGAGAGCAGTGAAAAAAACCGCTCTACTTTCCGCTATCGGCCTACTGACTCTCTTGGGAGGATACCTCCTCCTTCACTTGCCGTCGCTCACCCTACTGCCGGTATTTGCTGATGAAGCCATTTACATTCGCTGGGCTCAACTGATTCTCGACGACTGGCAACAATACCTCTTTTTTCCTCTCAACGACGGTAAAACGCCGTTATTTGTCTGGTTAACGGTCGGCGCCCTCAAACTGGTAGCTGATCCGCTGGCAGCCGGCCGGTTGATCTCGGTGGCGGCCGGCTTTGGGCAGGTCTGGCTGACTGGTCAAATCGTCAAAAAACTGGGTGGCAAAACCCTAGCTGTGGGCATTGCCATGGCCGCCACCATGATTTTGCCATTTTGGTACTTTTACCACCGAATGGCATTGATGGATGGCTTGTTGACTGCCTTCTTATCATTGTCTTGGTTATATGTTCTCAATACCGTCAACGCCAAAAAACTGGCTTGGCGATCAATTATCGTCGCCGGCTTATTTTTCGGTTTAGCCTTATTAACTAAAATTCCTGCGCTCTTGTTTACACCCACCCTACTACTGGCTCCATTCCTGGTGCGAACCAAAAAGATCCCGCTTTCAACAATTTTGAGTTGGGGTGCGGCGACACTGCTCATTGGCATTGGCGTTTTTTTGAGTCTCAAACTCCACCCGGCTTTTGGTCAGCTTTTTAATCGCGGCAACGATTTTCTTTACTCCATAAGCGAACTGAGGGAGCAGGGATTGTGGCGCGTGATGATGGTGAACAGTCGAGCAGTGATCGCGGCGCTGGGGCTGTATCTCACCTGGCCGTTTTTCCTGTTGCCGCTGGGTGGTCTTTTTCAAGACCGGTGGCGACGAAAACACCTCCTTTTATTATTGTCGGCCGCCGGGTTTCTGGCCCCGATTATTTTACTAGGCAAAACGATCTATCCACGTTACTTCTTGCCGGCTGCTGTCCCACTGACCGTTTCGGCCTCACTCACTTTTGGTCAGTTTTTCGCCCACACCCAAAAACTGATCAAAAAACCGTTCCCATTTTTCATGCGCTCCGCTTTCATTGTGCTAGGTCTTACGGCTGTGCTTTCCACCGCTCTGGAGTTTATCTTCATTTCTTGGCAAAATCCCAGTTACCTACCCCTGACCTCTATCGATCAGACTCAATATGTTCGTGAGTGGTCATCAGGCACTGGCGTGAAAGAAGCCACTGACTTATTACTCGAAAAATCACAAGCTCATTCAATCGCGGTGGCGACCGAGGGGTTTTTTGGCACTCTGCCTGATGGGATGCTGATGTATCTGCATAATCAAGATGTGACCAACATTTTAGTGGAGGGGATTGGTCAACCAGTGGTCGCTATTCCAGCCAGTTTCACCGCTAAAGCCCAGCACTATGAACAAGTCTGGCTGGTGGTCAATGATCACCGAGAAGAAATGAAGCTTAATGAAAATTACTTGGACTCTCTTCTCATCGCCTGGTATTGCCGTATCCCTGGGGCGCCGTGTTTGCAAGTCTGGGATATCACCAGTTTAGTGAAGAGTGAGTAAGACGCGTTATTTTTCAGGATTTTTTCAGGATTTTGCCGTATCTTCTCATTCATGACCGGGAAGTCTCGTTTATTCTCCACTGCACCAATCATCCGCCACAGTTTCGCCACTCCCTTAACCAACATTTTGCTGAATACTGAGATCGCGGCTGAAAATTTGTATCAATCGGCTCCCGATGTTTCTCAGCTCTACCTGAACCGCGTGCTGTTAAATGCCCGCTATTTGCAGTCTGTCCTTAAACTGTCAGACGCTGCCGATCCCACCGCTTTTTCTCCCAGTCAGGCACTGCATGAATTGATTGCTCTCAACGAAGGTACTCAACTTAAGCGTCATTTGGTGAGCAGAGTCGTCCTGCCTGCCGACTGTCAACTGACCGGTAACAAACTGGTTTTTCAAGAAATGATCGTTTGCCTGGTCAATAATGCTTTCGAGAGTTACCAACCCAAACGACATTACAAGCTCGTTTTTCTGACTGCAGCACAACAGACACAAACTATCAATATTTCGGTCACCGATGGGGGGAAGGGCATGAATTGGCTTTCAACCAGATTGAGTGTAACTCCCTTGTACTCAACCAAGAGGGACCACTCTGGTTTGGGTCTTTATTTTGTCAAAAAGTCACTGGAACAAGAGTTCTCCGGCCAGTTTCAGCTGTATTCCAGGCCAAATCAAGGTACGACCATCGTTTTACGCTTTCCATTAGCGTAACTTCAGGTAGTAACCAAACCCGCGTTTGGTCCGCAACACTCCGCCAAATGACCCAAGTTTCTGGCGCAACCGGCGAACATAAACGTCAATGGTGCTCGGATTCGGTTCAAAGGTTTCCGGCCACAAGGTCCGCTCCAAAAACCGTTTGGAGACCACCGTACCAGCCGCCCGCACCAAACACAGTAAGATCTCGGTTTCTCGCCTGGGTAAAAAAACCTTGCCGGTCGGCCCCTGTAGGACACCTTGTAAAGGATAAAACATCAGTTTACCTATCGACAAACCATGAGTCTCACTTTCCACTCGGTAGAGTGACAAGAGTGACCGTATTCTCAACCGCAGTTCTGCCATCGAGAAAGGTTTAGCCAAGTAATCATCCGCCCCGGCCTCCAATCCTTCTATCCGATCAAGCACCGCGGACTTTTTAGTCAGTAGTAAAATTCTGGCTTGGGGCAACAACTCTCTGACTTCCGGAATCAGCTCGATTGAGTCCCGATCACCGATCAACCGATCCATCACACAGACCGCAAACTGCTCACGATTGACAGCCAGACTAAATGCCCGCAAGTCATTGACCACCGTCACTGCCAGACGTTTAGCCGTCAGACCCTGCTTAAGTGTCTGGGCCAAGAGTGGATCGTCTTCCAAAACAAGCACCTTTTGCACGTGGTTTCCTCTGGTATACTATGTAATTGTCTTACCAGCATACTGCTGGAAGATGAAAAAATCATGAAATCCCGGGTGGTGAAATGGCATCACTACAGGCTCTGAACTTGTTGTTCTAGGTTCGAATCCTAGCCCGGGATCAAAGCACTCAGTCTTATTTAATTTTCACCAAGAAAGAATTAAAATTTCGTTGACGGAAGCTTTTTTTCTTATATACTGATTGAAAAGAAAAAGCGATATGACCGATAAAACTAAAAGACTCGGGTTGTGGGGAATGATTACTACTAAACCTGAAAAAACTCCTCGACTGGAACGTTTCGAACAAAAATCTGAAATCCCAATGTTGATTCTCGCTATTTTAATGCTGGTGGGAATTCTTTTGCCTCGGTTTTACACAGTACCTGAACAATGGTTGTTACCGCTGGAGATATTTGATTGGTTTATTTGGGCAGTATTTTTCATCGAGTTTGTGATTAGAATCTGGTTAGCTCCCAAAAAATGGCATTACACAGTTAACAATTGGCTGGATGTTGTCATTGTTGTACTCCCCGCTATCAGAGTGATTCGTATTTTTCGGGCGTTGCGAATTTTGCGAAGCCTGCGGTTGCTACGGGTATTTTCAGTCGGCTACAAACGAGCAGGTTCACTGAAGTCTTTATCACGACGGTCGAAATTCGATTTTGTGGTCGTAGCGGCCACAGTGTTAATGAAACCAGTCGCACTAGGGGTTTCTGTCGTACTGTTAAGTTTTCTTGTCAAAGAAAACTCTTCTTCACCGCTATTAATTACTTTGGCCGATCAAACATTAAGGCTCACGGGGCTATTATTTGGGGCTTATTTTTTCAATCGAGTGTTTGTAAAAGAAATTCTTGTTTATTCAATTCGGTATACCGCTCAACAAGCCGAATCAAGCTATGATCAAATCCTCGTCCTTATTATTGAGCGATTAGCTCCACCAATAATTCTTGCCATCACCACCCTGTTTTTTCTTCAACTCTTAGGCATTAATACTTCAGCGTTGTCCGTAATGATCGGAGGAGCGTCGTTTATCCTTGCTTTTGCTTTGCAGGAGGCACTTTCAAATATTTTTAGTGGCCTATTTTTAACTATTGAAACACCATTTAAATTCGGAGAAATTATCCGCTTGCCAGACCTGGGAATTTGTGAAGTGCGCCGAGTTGGCCTCAGGGCCACAGAGCTGTACTTAGTGGAAGAAAATACCGTGGTATCAATTCCCAACAGTGAAATGGCTAGCCAAACCATTGTTAATCTTTCTCGACCATTACCTGACTTACTAGTGAGTCTTCCCTTGGGGGTAGCGTATGGAACTGATGTGAAAAAAAGCCGAGCAGTAGTCCTAAAAATCATGAATGCCAATCCTTACGTAGTCGGCGATCCCACAGAAAAGATTCCCGCTATAAAAGCCGCGCTCAAAAAAAATATTGCTGACGAAGAAAAAACCATACTTAGCTGGGGAGTTGAGTATTGACAAATTCGACAACGCTTTGAAGAAACCTATCGAGACTTTATCTATACGCTGACTGTGATGGCAGGAGTTTTGGGTCAATTTAAAGCTGATAGACAACTTGACAACAAAGAAAAACAAACGATTAGTGAGTTGGCAACCAGAATCGAAACAGAGTTTGCCACCATACAGGCAGCTTTCTTTTCACTTTTTGAGATTAGTAAAAAAGACCCCTCGTTGAACCGTCCTCAACCAGTTTTAGATTCTTTTGGCATCAATAACGCCTCAAAGTACTTAGCCGATTTACGAACCATCGAGCAGTACAACTTAGAACGTTTAAACGATCGTTATGCAAATAAATTTTCTTCCTTTAAAAAGCGGGTGGACCAGCTATTGAAAAAAATGAAAAGCTTGAAAGAAGAGGACGAGTTAAGGCTCGATATCTACATTCAACAGCTTGTCCAATGGCTAGAAAATGACTTTGAGGTTTCATCTAATACACATCAATATCCTGAATTAATGGTAGTGGAATTTGCAGATTCGTCAGTCAATCTTCGGGCTGAGTACTATGTTTATGGTATTGATTTGGAAAGATATGAAAGAGTAGAGCGAGTGGAGGCAGAGTTAAAAGAAAAAATTCTCACCGAGTTTGAAAAAGAGCAAATCGAGATTCCGTTCCCACAACGAGAAGTGCGTTTAAAACATAGGTAGCTCGATGTCAAACTTCTCTCTTAATTTCTTTCTCCATTTTGATTGGGATGATTGGCTAAGTTTCTTAATTTCTTTAAAGTCGCCAGTCATAGCAGCAGAAACAATACTCTTCAGATAAAGTCGGTCTTTTTCTTTTGAAGCGGCGGGAGGAGTTGAAAACCTTTTTTTTAGCTCAGGCGACGACTTTTCCCACAAAGCTTGGATTGATTCTTGAGTAATTTGTAAAACCCGTTGCCTGCTAACCCCACCATAAGCACGGCCAACTTCTTCAAGAGAAGCTGGGGTGAGTAAGTAAGAAGCCATGATGTTTAGTTTCAGACTTCGAGCTTTTCTCCCCACTTGAGACGCATGTTCTCTGGCCACCTGTTGGATGGGATCTTGAGGATCTTTTGCCACTGCCCTTAAAAACTCATCCGACGCTCACCATAGCGTATAATACTCCCTATGACCATTCAAGCCGAATACACCATCGCTTTTGTCGCCGGCAGGCTCGCTCGCCGCGATTTCCGAGCTGGAGATGTTGAGTACCCAGAAAATAACACCCCACAGCGCCAAAGCTTTAGCGGCACCATTACCGACACGACTATTGATCTTTACGAATCCGGGGTTGGACAAATTAGGGGCACCGGAACGAGCGGCAGCTGGCCACAAATTACGGCCACCGGCTACATTGATGATTTTTCCCTGCGCATTGAGTCAAGCTCAACCTTTAGTGGCCAGATCGGCAGTGAGTCGTTCCGAGGCCGAGTGGATGGCTATACTGTCAAACTTGACGGTTCTACCAATGTTTTCACCCTGCGCTAATTACAAAATATTGGCCAATAGATCTTCCAGTAAGCCGCCGTTCCAGATCTTGATTTTTTCACCCATACGATCTACCTGCACAAAAGTGTGTTGATAGGTCACCCCATACCGACTTTTCAGCTCAGTGCTGCTATCGTAATCTGTTTTAAAAATTACTACATCTTCCGGTATCCGGTTTTCATTTTCCAGCAGTTGCGCGTGTAATGGGCGGCAAGTCGGACACCATGGCGCATGGAAAAACAGTACACGCCGCTGGTCAGCTGCCGCCTCAAAAGCCGCCGGCGAATACTCTTGGTATCGACCAGTTTGAGGAGCATTTTCAGCTTGAGTTGTCCCTGACTGTTGAGCTATTTGTCGGTTACTGACAGGTGAAGGAGCAACCTGCAAAGAGTTGCCCACCTTAAAAAAATAAACCAGGCCGGCAAGACCCAATACAGCCATCAAAAGTAACACCCAAAATGAGGGAGCTTTTGGATCAAACATCGTGTTTTTCCTTCCTTTGCCAGCAAGTATATCGAATAAAAAGTTATTTAGTGCGTAATGATCATTACATTTTCCACTCTTCAGTGTGTTAGAGTAAGCTCATGCCTGACAAATACGCTGCCACTTGGGTCTCTTACAGTTCAATCTCCGACTTTCAAAAGTGTCCTCGAGCGTATTTCCTGAAAAACATTTACCGTAACCCCGATACCGGTAACAAAGTCCAACTAGCCTCTCCCTCGCTGTCACTTGGCCAAGCTATCCACGAAGTAATTGAAAGTCTATCGACCCTGCCTGTTGAGAAACGTTTCAAAGACAATCTGTTACAAAAATTTGACAAGGCTTGGCAAAAAGTCAGTGGTAAAAAGGGTGGCTTTTTTGACACCGAGACTGAGCGTGAGTTCAAACAGCGTGGTGAGCGGATGCTCCAGAAAATCATCAAAAACCCAGGGCTGGTTGGTCGGCTGGCGATCAAGATTAAAGAAGACTTGCCAAACTATTGGCTGTCTGAGGTGGACGAAATTATTCTGTGTGGCAAAGTGGACTGGCTGGAATACTTGCCTGATACAGACAAGATCAGAATCTTGGACTTCAAAAGCGGTACTAAAAAAGAAGCTAATGATTCCCTCCAGTTACCAATTTACTTACTGCTAGTCACCAATACTCAAAAACGCCAGGTTGACGGTATGAGCTATTGGTATCTGGAAACCGATGACAAACCCATTGATGTGACTCTCCCCAATTTGGCTCAATCACATGAAACTGTGTTCAAGGTAGCGAAGGAAATTAAACTAGCCCGCAAACTGGAACGTTTCCGCTGTCCCAATGGCGAAACCGGCTGTCCTATTTGTCGACCGTTTGAAAAAATCGTCAACGGCCAAGCAGAATTTGTCGGTACCAACCCCACTTACCGTCAAGACATCTTCGTCCTGCCCCACTTTGATATCACTGATGAAAGCGTCATCCTCTAAAACTCATACCCCAAGTTGGTAAGCCACAGATACACCGAGAACAACGCCAACACCAGCACAAACACTATTACAAAAGTGATCAACCTGCCAAACAAAAATTGGAGCGTGACCATACTTTTATGGTGCACTGTTTCTCAGTGACTGTCAAGAAATCTCAATTCACTTGAGGGTAAAGCTACCAAAACGATTCTTGCCAAATTGGTCAGGTAGTAAGTGAAGACCATAGCTGTCGGTAAACGATCGGAATTTTTCCTTGGTGTGCGTATCGTCTACCTCTAAATAGACTTTCCCGCCAGGTCTCAGCGCTACTTCAGCCTGCTTTAGAAGCAGCGAAATGTACTGCAAGCCGTCCTCGCCCCCATCCAAGGCTATCAACGGCTCAAAATCCTTGACCGAACTATCGAGAGTAGCTAATCGCTCCCGAGGAATATACGGCACGTTGGCAAAAATCAAATCAAGTTTTTTCTTTCTGGGAAAACTTTTCAACAAATCACTCAATATAAACTCAACTTGGCCGAACCGTGGTGAGGGTAAAAGGGCGTTAAAATTAGCCTTGGCAACTGCCAGCGCTGCTGACGAAATATCACTCATAGTTAAGTCATACCGCAGTTGTTGGCGTTCAAAAAATTGTGCCATCGTCACGCCGATCACCCCAGAGCCGGTGCCAACATCAACCCCTGTCAGTTCTTTTCCTTCCCAATTCGTACGGTCTTGCAAAATATCAGCCTGAATCCTTTCCACCAGTTCTTCTGTCTCAACCCTAGGAATCAGAGTGGCTGGACTAACCGCCAACACTTGGCCCAGAAAGACCGCTTTGCCGGTGATATATTCCACCGGCATTTCACCATACTGGTCGATCTCTACTAGATTCTTGCCAAATTTTACAAGATGGTTTTTTTCATAAGCAGTCAGTTGACGGATTGACATGCTTGTATTTTACGCGAAAAATTGTTACTCTGGCCACATTAACAAGCTCACTCAAACTGTCCCTACTAGAAAGGCTCTCATGGATAACAAAACTTTGATGAAGATTCTCCTGGCCGCTGTGGCGTTTATTGCCGGCTTTGTCTTGGGTTCATTGTGGAGTGAAAATAAACTCCTCAAGAGCGGTTTGGGCAACACTACCGGTAAGACAACTAGTACTCCTACCGCCGGGGTACCAACCCCACCGCCAGCTACTCCAGAAAAAATGCCGGCCGTGACGGCTGAAGATCACCTTCGTGGCAACCCCAATGCACCAATTAAATTGGTGGAATACTCCGACTATGAGTGTCCATTTTGTAACCGTTTCCATCCCACCATGCAACAAGTCCTGGAGGAGTATGGCGACCAAGTAGCTTGGGTTTACCGGCATTTTCCGCTCAGGGGTATTCACCCACAAGCTCAGATCAGCGCCGAGGCATCCGAGTGTGTGGCTAAACTCAGTGACGACGATACCTTTTGGGCCTTTACTGATCTCTTGTTCGAAAAGGCGGCCGTTGACGCTGGTTCAGCTTTAACTAGAGATAAACTGCTGGGTTACGCCAGTCAGGTTGGTGTTAGTGCCACGGCGGTTGACAGTTGTCTGAAGAACGGCGAAACCACCGAGTTAGTGAACGACGACTATAATGGCGGCAGTGCCGCTGGTATTACCGGCACCCCAGGTACCATCCTGGTCACAGCCGACGGTGAATACGAGCTCATTTCCGGTGCCCTGCCGTTTGAGCAAGTAAAAAGTGTCATTGACTCATATTTATAAACGCCAACCAATTAAAAAAGAAAAAGGGCGCCAATCGGCGCCCTTTTCGGTTACTCTGCCGCCGGCTGTAAGTCCCTCACTACCAGTTGTAGAGTAGTCTGCTCCTGCCATTGATTAAGTTGTAAAACACCCGCCGCCTGAACGCGCTGCCCTGCTTGGATGGTGTCAGCCAATTCACCCTTCCCCCAAAGCAAAGCCGGCAAAACCAGTTTGGTCTTCGTATCCTTGAGTCTTAGTTTCAAGTGCTGTTGTTGACTGCCAATCCGCTGAACAGCCTGAATCTCCCAGTCTGCCAAGGCGAACAAGGGCTCGGGATTTGCTTGGCCAAAAGGGGCGAACTGTTGCAGATGACTAATCAGTTTGGTTGTGATCAATTCGGCTGGCAACCAGCAATCAAGGTCGAGCGTCTTTTGCAGTAAAGTAGCATCAATGTTTTCTTTGGCGTAGGTAAACAAATGCTTGATGAGCGCGTCCAAGTTTTTTGACTCAAAACCAAACCCAGCCGCCATTGGATGACCGCCGACTTCCAGTAAGTACTCTCTGGCAGAACGAAGCAACTCAGTAATATTGACTCCTGGCACTGAACGAGCCGAACCTTTGACAAGCTGGCCGCGGGCACTCATCACGATGGCTGGTTTGGCATACCATTCCGCCAGTTTTCCGGCGATTAAACCAATCACTCCTTCATGAAAATCAGCCGAATAGGCGATCAATAATGATTCCTTCTTCTGGGCAAACACTTGCTGCCGAGCCAACTGGAGTAAGTCTTCAGTCAACTGCTGCCGATCAGCATTGGTCTCATCCACCAGACTGGCCAACTCCAAGGCTCGCTGCTTACTGTTGGTACACAACAGTCGCAAGGCATCTAGACCGTGTGCTAGTCTCCCCATAGCGTTAATTCTCGGTGCCAAGACGTAACCAACTATGCCAGCGTCGATTTTTTTGCCAGCCAAACCCGCGGCCGCCATCAACGCCTGCAACCCCAAGCGCTCAGTCTTATTTAAAGCCGTCAAACCGTGAGATACCAGACTCCGGTTCACCCCCTTAAGCGGCATCAGATCAGCCACCGTCGCCAAAGCCACTAAATCAAGGGCCTTGCCTGCCTGAACCTCACTCAGTTCTCGAGCCAGCAACCAAGCCACTGCTGAACCACACACTTGCGTGGTGTGCACCACCGCCAAGGCAGGTGGCAGTTTTTTCTCTGGTTGGTGGTGGTCAGTGATGATGACCTCCACCCTCCTTTTCTTCAATATTTTGACCGCTTCGTGAGCCACTATACCAGTGTCCACTGTGATCAATAACTGTGGTACATCGTGAGCAGTCAGCTCCTCAATCGCCGCCACAGTCAACCCATAGCCGTGTTGCTCGCGGTGCGGAATAAATGGCCAGACGTTGGCACCCAATGAGTGGAGCGTTTCCCACATGATCGCCGTAGCACAAACTCCGTCAGCATCATAGTCGCCAAAGACCAAGATTTTCTGCTTGTCTTTAATTGCCTTCACGAGCCGTTCTTTGGCCTGCCGGACTGCTTGAATATCAAGCCCCACTTCCTCCAAAGAGGTTTCACTGGGTGTTTTGGGGTGGAGAAACGCTTGTGAATCCAAAATCGACCGATTCTGCAAGAGAAGCTCGGTGACATCTTGAAAAGATCGAGGAACTAGCTCACTTAATACGCGCCACTGCATACCCACCACTGTATCATCTCAAACACAACTTGACCTCAACTGTTAGAGTCCCAGCGCCTCATCAGAAAGATCCCCCGTGTTAAATTCCGTTTCACTGGTAGCCGAGAACTCCTCGTCGATTTTTTCAATCGTCGTGTCAGCCGCCTCTTGATTCGTGGGGGCTTGTTCTATCTCCTGGGCCGCTTCAGTGCTTGTTTGTTCCACCGGCACCGGCTGAGTGACGGTTGATCTGGCATAATAAAAGATCGCGGCCAACACCACCGCCACCACCCCTAGGTAGAGAAATGTTTTGTTGTTCATCATACTTTTACTCCTCAGAGTCTGTTGATACTAACTGGGTAATCAGTGGTCGCAGCGTTTCTTGCCAATAAGTCCTGATCTCCAGGACGTTCTCTCGCAAGATTTGTAAAAGCGAGCGCGATTCAACCAAAACGTTACGGAAATCACCTTCTGATTCACCACAGGCAAAGCCCTGGGTGGCTTTGAGTGACTCGACGTAGCTAGCCGCATTGTGAGCAAACAACTGCACTTTTTCGGTGAAAACACCGATGGCTGCTTCCAATTTGGTGGTGTCCACCCCATCCGCCTGTAACCGAGCCACCAAAGCGTTTAATCGCGCCACCATCCGCTCATAGCGGGCGGTGTGCTTATCAGCATTATTTTGGTACCGATTAATTTGGACCGAGAGGTGATTTTCTAAAACATCACACCGTTGGTCGAGCCATTGCTGGCGTTGGGCTTGGCGCTCCTCCTGCCTGATTTCAAGCGCCTCTATGGCTTCAGGGCGTATTGGCTGGGTTCTCGCCGGCCGGTCAGTGGTTTGAGCTCCCACTGCGGTACCTGCTAAAAAAACCAAGGAAAGACTGAGGAGAATTGGTAATACTTTTTTCATGGTGACACCCTCCTTTAAGGATATCCTACACTAGAATTTGCTCTCTTGGCAAATCTCCCTGCGAGCCCCAAGATCATCTATAATGAGTTGATGAAATTGCAGCTGCCGTTTGAAGTTTTATTTATTCTTCACACTCTCCAGCAAGCCGGTTTCGAGGCTTTTCTGGTGGGTGGGGCAGTCAGAGATCTTATTATCCAAGCAGCCATCAACACCAGTGGTGAGAGGCTGGCCACCATCGACTACGATTTCACTACTAATGCCAAACCGGCAGAAATCCAACAATTATTTCCGGAAAATTTTTACGAAAACACTTTCGGCACGGTCGGCGTCACCCATGAAAACCTCTGGCAACTGCTAGAAAAACAGCATTTCCAGCTACCAGAGCAGAAGCTGACCACTTTATATCAATCATGCCTAGCCAAAGAGCATCAACCCAAACTGATTGATCTCTCTCGGGCATCAAAACTCCACAGTTCGCTGGCGGCGCCTGATCAAACTATCGAACTACCCAAGCCAAAACCATTTGAGATTACTACCTATCGGGCCGACGGCGCGTATGATGACCACCGGCGGCCAACCACCGTCACTTGGGGTAAAACAGTCGAGGATGACCTGATGCGGCGCGACTTCACCATTAATGCCATGGCGCTGAAAATCCCCCAGCATAATCTGGAAGAGATTTTTGCCCACAAGGTCATTCCGCCCACCGTGACGCTAAAAAGCGCTGACTATACCTTGGTCGACCCACACAAAGGAGTGCAAGATCTAGCCAAACGAGTCGTCAAGGCCGTTGGTGACCCCAATGTCAGGTTTAAGGAAGATGCTCTGCGTCTACTGCGAGCTCTCCGCTTTACGGTGCAATTGGTAATGGAGATTGATCCATTAACACTCCAAGCCATTAAAGAACACTCCCCTTTGATTGCCCATATTAGCTGGGAGCGCATTCAAGACGAATTCTTCAAAATGCTCGTCAGTCCCCTCCCCAAGCGGGGGATTGAGTTGATGGATGAAACCGGGTTGCTCGCCCATATCTTGCCGGAACTACTGGAAGGAAAGGGGGTGGAACAAGGCGGTCATCATAACACCGATGTCTGGACTCATACCCTCGACTCAGTTGATCACTGCCCTTCTCTTGATCCGATCGTGCGCCTTGCCACCTTACTTCACGACATTGCCAAACCACGTACACAAAAAATCACGGCTGGCAAAATCACCTTTTATAACCATGAAATCGTTGGCTCTAGAATGGCGGTGAAAGTTGCCCAACGTTTCAAACTGTCTAAAAACGACACCGACCGAATTTTTACTCTGGTCCGCTACCACATGTTCTATTACCAGCCGCACAATACTGATGCCGCCATTCGTCGCTTTATGCGTAAAGTGGGGCTGGAAAACATCGATGACATCCTGGACTTGCGGGAGGCCGATCGGCTCGGCAGCGGTGCCCGCAAAACTAGCTGGCGACTGGAAGAAATGAAACAGCGAATGATTGAACAACTCAACCAACCATTGAGTGTGCATGATTTGGCCATCGACGGCCATGACCTGATGAAAGCACTGAACTTAAAACCCGGCAAGCAACTCGGTGATCTCCTTACTCAATTATTTGAAATGGTTTTGGAGGACCCTGAGCTCAACGCCAAAGAAAAATTGTTGACCAAAGCCAAGACTCTAATTTAGTGACTCTTGCTTCTCCCCAAGACCACCAATAATGGCACCGCCGTGAAAGTACTTGAATACGTGCCAGTCACGGCCCCGATCAGTAAGGCTACGGCAAACCACCGAATCGACTCCCCACCCATCAAAACTAACGCCAACAACATCAAGATGATGGTTAACGAGTTATTCAGTGAGCGCACCAGTGTTTCGGAAATTGCTCGATCAGCCGTATCAATCAAAGAGTATTTAGGATACTTATGCTGTAACTCCCGAATGCGGTCAAAAACCACAATGGTGTCATGGACCGAAAACGAAAGGGTGGTTAGCATGGCCGTCACAAACAACACATCAATCTCCACATCATAAAAATAACCCAATAAACTGAAACTCCCCAACAAAACCAGTGAGTCGTGGAACATGGCAATGATGGCGGCCAAACCAAACTGGAAATTTTTAAATTGGCGCGCTACATAAAGTAAAATGAACACTGTCACGATCAACCCCGCCGTCAGCATTTTTGTCAACAACTCTTTGCCCAAAGTTGGCCCCACTGTCTCAAACCGCTGCACTTCAACCTGGCCAACTTCTTCACTGACCGCTTGGACAAACTGTTCTTTCTCTTCGTTACTGATCGGTTTACCGCGCAAGAGCCAAGTTCGCTCACCAGCATTTTGCACAGCAGTAAATTCCCTGGCTGACTCAACTGAGGTCAACTGATCACTGGTCACCTCATGCTCAAACCGAAATACCAGCAGTGAACCACCCGTAAAGTCAATCGCTGGCCGGAAACCAAACCGTAAGAGCGAAACCAAACCTGGAATAATCACCAACAGTGACAGCGCGAAAAACCAGGGGCGATACCTCATAAATCTCATGATTTTCTCCCCTTTATATACAATTTTTCTAACCATGGGGCGGCCGCGCGCAGTAAATTCCGGCTGACCACCACTCCAGTAAACAAACTCAGTAACACCCCAATCAGTAACGTGATACCAAACCCACGCACTAGACCGCTTCGTGCCAACCAGTCAAGATTAAGGGGATTGATCAACACCAGCGCCGTTAAAATAGTTGCCAAGTTAGCATCTTTAATACTTTCCCAAGCCCGCCCAAAACCAAGCTCGAGGGCATTGCGATAGGTATGCCCCAAGCGAAACTCTTCTTTAAACCGCTCAAAAATGAGGATATTCGCATCTACTGCCATACCGACCGACAACAACAGTCCGGCAATGCCAGGCAAGGTCAGGGTCACCCCCATCATTTTATACAAGGCCACCGTCAGCACAGCGTAAATACTCAACGCCACCCCAGCCACCCCGCCATGAAAACCATAATTGAGCACCATAAACAGCGCTACCAGTGCCAAACCAACCACCCCCGCAAACACACTTTGCCGGATCGAGACCTCTCCCAAACTGGCTCCAACTGTCCGCTGTTCCAAGACCGAGATTGGCACCGGCAACGCCCCAGCATTGAGCTGAATAGCCAGTTGTTTGGCTTGCTCCAGTGTAAAACCACCGGTAATCACGGCCTGACCGTTGGGAATTGGCCCAGCAATCTGTGGCAGGGTAACCGGCGCTCCGTCAATAAAAATACCCAACCGTTTGCCCACGTGATCAGTCGTAATCTGCGCAAACAACTGACTCCCCTCATCGTTAAACTGCAAACTAATCAGCGGTTCACCAGTGTTTTGGTCAAATTGAACACTGGCTTTTCGCAACTGCCGACCAGTTAAACCAGTGGCCTGAAACTGTTGTTCATTAATCAAATACACTGGTTGTGAAGGATCAAGCCGCTCCTCAATTTTCCCCTCTAAGCGAAATTCTAGTTCTGCTGTCCGACCCACCAACGCTAGCGCTTCCTGCGGATTAGCAATACCTGGCAACTCCACAATCAACCGATATTCATCACCAGCGCGCGAAGTCTGAACAACTGGTTCATTCACACCGTACAAATCGACTCGGCGACGAATAATTTCTTGAGCAGCCAGCAGTGCATCTTCCTGATCCGCCGGGGCAATATCAGTCATGTCGGCCATCAGCACAACCTGCATCCCGCCTTGCAAATCCAAGCCAAGTTTAATTGGCTGAGTATTGCTGACTGGCTTGCCAAACAGTGAAAAAGCCAACCGAGGCAACTGCACCACTCGATCAACCTGCCATAAACCCAAACGAAACTTCACCGGTAGACTGGCTGGCAGCGCCAACCAAGTAGCAAAGAGAGTGAGCAAACCGATGAAAACCAAGCGCCTGACTAGTCTCGACTGAAACCAACTCATAGACCTTGCACTTGGCGATGAGCAAACTCATCTTCACTGCCGATCACCATCACCCGAGTGTTATACAAAATCTCCATGATAAATGGGTCTCGTCGAGTTTTACGAAAATCAAACTCTTCTGGCGTGAAAACTGCGTAGTTCACCTCGCGGCCCAAGCGTTTCTCTTCCTCTTTCATCAAAGCCTGCAGCTCCGGCAAAACCACCGCGCCGACAATCAGCACCTCCACCTCGTCTGGCGAAGGCGGGACTCCCCGGACAAACTTACCAGAAAACATCACAAACGTGAGATCCCCGAGTTTCCGGCGTAAACGCCTAATTTTCTGACCCAAACCAGCACTCTTGACCACTATTTGCTGGAGTTCTTGGTAAAACAAGTAGCGTTTATTGAGCGAGTAATACAACCGATTGCCGCGCTGCTCACTCTTGAGGACCCCGGCGCCCAGCAGCCGATCGAGTTCCCGTCGCACGGCATTAATTTCTTCCTTGATTTCCCGGGTAATCTGGCGCACATAATACATTTCTTCAGTGTTATTGAAAAATAACTCCAGCATCTTAACTCTCACTCGTGAAATTACCAGATCGCGTAGGTCTGCCATAAACAAAATGAACCCTTTATGTACTCAATTATAGCACGAGGACAGGGCTTGCCTGTCGGGAGACAGGTCTTACCCGTCGGTAGACAGGCCTGCCTGCCGCAGGTAGGGCTCAATAAGCTACTTCATTGGTCGTACCAACCACCGAAATCCATGTCAGACCACGAGCCATTTCAACATCTTTCCCGTTCACCAAGAAACGGAGCTCATCAGTACGAGCCTTTTTACTCCAGGTGGCCTCGATCGCTTCACCGTGTTTGAAAATCAGTGCCTTCCCAGTGCCGGTGGTGCCATACATCATGTGTTTTTTCTCGTTAATCGGGCCCTTCTCGGTGGTAAAAAGCACCACCACGTTCTTGGCCGCAATC
This sequence comes from Candidatus Pacebacteria bacterium GW2011_GWA1_46_10, assembly GCA_001002135.1. Classification (GTDB taxonomy): domain Bacteria; phylum Patescibacteriota; class Microgenomatia; order UBA1400; family PJMF01; genus UBA10119. The sequence continues at coordinate 365,106 of LCLP01000001.1, read as the reverse complement.
TGTTCGTCATTATTCAAGTCAACATCGGATTGCCCACCCACTTTTCTCAAATACGCATTTTTGTCGGTGTCATAGTTCCATTCCACCGAGTAGTCGCCATAGCCGCTCCAAAAATCATATTTGACGTTGGTGACACTGCCAGCTGGTGAGGGGTTTTCTTCAAATGCCCAGGACTCAAAACCCGCTTTCCAATCAGACCCAGGGACTACTCGACGATTGATCACTTGGTCTGGGGACATGTTTGTCCAGCCACGCTCCTGCGCCACTTTCCACAGTTTCTCGGACGTCGTGACCATGGTGTGCTCGGTAGCTAAATCTTTGCCATCCACTCGGTTGTAATCTCTCACAAAAGTGGGATACCCGACCGAAAACTGGTTAAGATCATTTTCCAACGCCCAGCCATATTGATTAATCTGGCCCAGCGCATCGGTCGGACCTGGTACGTTCGCTCCACCCACGTGAACATACATTGGGAAATTAAAGCCAGAGGCCCAGTCAACAAAATAACTGCGGGCTGAGCGAACTGGCGCCAAAGTCAAGTCTTGCACTTGAGCCGCACAATAAAAAAGAGCGCCAAACCGAGTCACTCCACCTTCTGCCACTGCTTCAAAGACCACGTCCGCGCGACTCAAGCCCGACTGCGGTCTGGCATCAGGATGGTTTTCGATCATTACAAATAATGGTCGCCGTTTTTCCCAAGCTTCTCGCTCCACTTGAGTATATAACCGGCCATTAAGTGGACACTCCTGATCTCGCGGCGCATTAGGGTCAATGGTCAGCAACGCCCCCAACAAGGTCTCGCCATTTTGGATTTCACCAGGGAGAACTACTTTTGATCTTTCGAAGTATGAAAAAGCGCTAAAAGAAGCCACCGCCGAAACGGCGTAGAGCACTAAGGCAATCAGGAGGTGTTTTTTTGGCATGAGTAATCGAGCTTTCCTTTCACTTTAAAAAGACATCCTAGTATAAACAAAAACGGCAAGCAAGACACCTAGCACAATCAGGGTAGCCACCAGGGCTCTTACCAAGTCCTGCGGGATAAAAGCAGTCGGGAGAGTGGGGGTAGATGTCTGCTCTATTTTTCTCGAGTTTTCAGCTCGGTCAGTCAGTCGTTGTCGGTGGGTGGCCACCTTTATTTTTTGGGCGCGGGTGCGTTTTTTTGACATCTTTAACTTTGAAAAATCTGCGCTACATCGCGCAGGGAAATGAGAATAAGTAACCCCACTAAAAGTATAAACCCACCGTAGTGTACGTACCCCTCAACGTTTTGAATTTTCTTCCGGCCAATCATCTTCTCCAACAAAATAAAGAGTATTCGGCCACCATCCAAGGCTGGAATGGGCAGAGCGTTCATAATCCCTAAGTTAATCGACAACATCCCAGTAAACTCCAAGAGTGGTGCGATTCCTCGTGACAACAGTTGGTATTGACTGGCCTGATGAACAATGCCGATCGGACCAGCGATGTCTGAAGGTAACTGACCACCAATGATTAAATTCTTAAATAAATCCACTACGGCCACCACAATCACCACTCCCAGCGAAAGCGCTCCCTGGACACCGTAGGCTACTCCTCTGATAGCCCGCCAGTACCAAGGACCGGTCTCAAAAACAAAGTCCGCAAAGACCAAACCGATTGAGCCTTGGCCGGCCGGAGTTTCGGCCTCGGTACGAATATAGACTGCTTTTTCCTCAAGAGTTTCGGGACACTCCAAACCCGAACACGGTCCAGTCATAACTGCCGTGACGGTGTGTCCCTGATTGAGCTTGGTAAACTCCACCACATCCTCGATTTTTGGCGTGGCAATAAAATCATCAAACAGCCGAAAACCGACTAACTCGAAATCAGATTGAATCCCTGCTTGTTGCGCCGGCGAGCCGGTCGACACCTCTCCGATACGGGGACGATCATTGAGCGGCCGCGGGACGCCAACCAACCCAAACACCACTGAGAAAGCCACCATGCCAAACAAAATATTAGCCAGCGGCCCGGCCACAATCACCGCGATGCGGTCAAAGACAGATTTGGTGTAAAACGCCGTTGACGATGACCGTTTTTTGGTCGATGTATCCGGCACATACTCTTCCCCTTCCAGTTTGACAAAACCGCCAAAAGGAATAGCGTTCAGGGTAAAAACCGTGCCTTGCCAGTCAAAAAGCTTCAGTAATCTTGGCGGATAGCCAAAACCAAACTCCTCCACGCCCACTTTTCGCCGACGAGCCACTAAAAAATGACCCAGTTCGTGGATCACGACCAAAATGGACAGTAGTAAGATAAAAATAATGACTGCCATGAAAAGTTAGAGCGTCTTTAGCTCCGCTTCCTTATGGGCCACCAGCTCATCGATTTTGCCGATCCACTCGGCACTGACCCGATCCAGCTCCTCAAACGCTGCCTGAATATCATCCTCACTCACCCCGGCCTCACCTTTTTGATCTTCTATCTGGCGCCTGACATCACTCCTCGTCGAGCGCATCATCACTCGACCGCTCTCCGCTTTCTGATGTAAGACTTTGATCATTTCTTCGCGGCGCTCTTGAGTCAGTGACGGTACTGGCACCTTGACCACTTCGCCGTCCACCACCGGGCTGAGATTAAGATTTGCCAGCTGGATGGCTTTTTCCACGGCTGAAACGAGGCTTTTATCCCACGGCGAAACGACCAGTAAAGTAGCATCCGGTGCGCTGACCGTGGCCACTTCATTCAGGTGAAGTTTAGTCCCATACGCCTCCACTAAAACCCCATCCAACAGCTGGACTGACGCTCGGCCGGTGCGCAAAGTACCAAGCTCGAGCTGGGTGTGAGCAAAGACTTGCTGAAATTGTGGCACGTAATCACTTTTAGCTATCATGCATCCCATTTTAGCAGATCACCCTTTATCAAAGAGTACTCAGCGGGCTTTATCAATTCGTAAGGTGGTATCAACCGGTGGAAAAGGCAACTCTTGGACGGTGGGATTGGCCTGTCGCAGCAGTTCGCGGGCTGTTTCCAGTCGTTCTTCCAAAGGGGTTAACTGACGCTCGGGAGTTTCAGTCTCACTGACTACCTCCTCTGAAGTGGGTGCTGATCGTTGAGTCAAGGCTACCAGCCACACTCCCACTATAAAAACTATTAAAACAATCACCAAACCAATCAGCCATTTAGGCATTTTCTGCCAAAAAGGGGGCTTCTCCTTTGACGCTGTCGGTGGTTCAATCACCACCGGTGTCGCCATGATCGGTGCATCGGAGCCAAATTGAGTTTGATTTTGGTTGTAGCGAGTTTCTGTCATAACATTCGTAGTAACTCAGCTAAAAAAGCCGCTAGTTTATTCAGATTAGAGTAGACTGGATTCAACGTTTTACTCAGATTAGTATAAAAATTACTGATGTTATCATTCTGAATATTCCGCCGTAGTTCATCCCAAATAGTCTGAAAACTTACTCTCACTTCCTCGGTCGCACGTTTGGTTTCACGCATCGCTCGGCTGTCAACCAGGGCACTGTTACTGGCTTCAGTCTTAGTCAGGTCCTCCCCAATCAAAGCCAAACGGTCAAAGACATCCTGCAGTTTGCCGACTGTTAACAAAGTAATCGCTTCCTGCGAAGTGGCTTGCAGCGGCGGCAGTTGCTCACTGAACGCATCAGCCAGGGTATTAAATTGTTCACGATCATTGGCAGCAGCAATCAACTGCTGCTCTTGCTGCAACCAGTTTTTGCGCTGTTCAATCTTCGGCAAGAGCGGTTCTTTGAGCGAGAGCTCAATGCCCTCGGCCGCGATCAGTCTGACTCTTAATAGCTCGAAATAGGTTAACAATACTTGGCCACGCAGCTTCATCACTTGGCGCGCCGCCTCGGTCACTTCATTGATCGAGGCCAAAGTTTGCAGTTGTTGGTACTGATCACGAGCAATTTGAAAGGCTTTCTCGGCCGTGCGGTATTCAGTCAGTTGACCACGATAGGTCTCATTTAAAAGCCTGATCTCTTCGTCCAAACGCTGTTTTTGCAGGATGGCCGCTGCCACTTCATCAGTGGGACTTGGACTCACTACTTCCTGTGCTTGAGCCAAAAAAAGTTGAGCCGAGCTGACAAAAATAATCAAAGTGAGCAGTAATGATTTCATTCGAGTGTGACTAAAAATAACAAAGTACCTACTAGTAGTGAGGCGACCAAGTATTCCAAAACGGCTTTCATCGTCAACCGGCTGGTTTTGACATGAGTCACTACCCCCCAGAGAAAATAAAAGCTAACAAACACCCCACTGATCAACCGCTGTTTGACTCGATCAGGCCAAACAGCAAAAAAAGAGTAAATAAAGGCAGTAATCCCTGCCAATAAGACTCCATAAGCTAGTTTGTGTTTCCAAAATTCTTTGTGCATTAATTCACTACTCCACTTCTAAAAAAGACAATAATAAAGGTCACGGCCCCAAAGACCATCAAGTGGCCAAGATTTCTTCTGACCACGGTCACCGCTTTCCGGTGGCTGGCCACGATACTGTCATAAACCAAGGTCATCACGATTAAAATCACCACGGCCAAAAAGAAGGCTTTCGTGAGTTGGAGTGGGGTTAAAAGGACTGATTCACGGGCTAAAACTGGGGAAACGACGGTGGTTGAGGTCACCTCAGTTGGTTTCGCTTCAGCTTTGGCGACCGCTGTTTCTAACACTTGTGGTGGCGGCACCAAAGCAGTTTGAGCGCCGGCTGGTGTACCAAACATTTGTACCACTAGGGTGGTTTCAAATCCGCCCAAAGTGCCATCGATGACCGCGATACCGATCTCCTCAAACTTGGAGTTTAAGATATTTTGTTGATGAGTGGGAGAAGCCATCCAGGCGGCCATCATTTGGTCAGTGGTTGAAAAATCGCGAGCCAGGTTTTCGCCAGCCACTCGATAACGGTAGCCAGCTGATTGAATAAACTCCCACGGCTCGCTGCCGCTTGGGGAGGTGTGGGCCCAGTATTGTTCCTGAAACATGTTTTGACCTTTACTGAGAGCCGCTTGATTAAGCTGCGAATTGAGTTTTAGGGGCGTTAAGCCTTGGGCTTCTCGTGCTTGATTGGTTTGGGCCAAGACTTGTTCGGCCGTAATATTGGAGGCGTAGCCCAAAATCGAGTGTTCAATGCCGGGAAAAAAACGAACTGCTTTAATGAGGCCAAAAGTGGCCAAAACAATAAAACAAAAATACAAGAGTGATTCGGTCCGCAATAACCGGGGGCGATGGTCGTTGCGGTGTGAAGCGTGAAATAAACCAGTGGTTGTTTCCCATAGTCGCAGACTGCGATAGGTGCGTTTCCGACGAGGCATAAGTAAATGTCATTATGCATATTTTTGCGTCGGCTCACAAGAGAAGGTGTGGGCAGGACACTTTCTCCATCAGTTTAAATCTCGTCGAGATGAAACACTAAATCAAGGTCAAAGCCATCACCCATCGCTTCCGGGCCGCAATTGTCGTTGCGTAGTTTGAGGTTAAAAACGGCTGTGCCCACCCCCACCCATGCGTCAGCGCTGTTTCCCCAAAAGGTTTCCAGCGTGTTGACCGCGTTGATGACAGTCCAGTCAATCACTTGAGCTGTCTGAGTATTTTCGGTATTGGTAAAATTCACCCAGATTTCCGCGCAGTCGTCAAGTTCTCCCTCACCAGTAATTTCGGTCTCCGGCTCTGGGTTATCCCCTTCGATACTGTTACTGGTGGCCACTTCAAACCAAAAATTGCCGGTGACCTTACCGGTGTTGGCAATCGGCACGGAAAACTCTCGCTCTTCGCCAGGTTTAACATGACTAAAGATAAAACTGACGGTGCTGGGGTCATTATCACCCACTTGGAGGTTAAGCGTCGCCCCCAGCACTTTGTTGCCGGTCACATACTCGGTATCTTGTAATAACGCTCTGGCCACGGCGGCCATCCCAGCGACGAGCAAACCGGCTAAGATGACGGCGATCAGCATTTTCTTCATCTGGTTCCTTTCTGGTTTTTACTACTAAATATATTTTTGAGCCGTGAAAAGACATTGGCCGTAACACCACCCCATATCAATAAGGCGGTCATCAACCAAATTATTCCGATAAACCAGGATTTTTCGAGCAGATTTTTGAGTTGAATCTGCCAGTTGCCAAAAGTGCTTTGAGCTGTTTGATTGTCCTCTACTCCCAAAATCTGTCCTTCTCCCAGTGGCTCAGTGATGATGGTTTCGGCGGCTGGATCGAGTTGGCTGACTTGGATCGACGATTGAGAGTTGCCAGTGACGATGGTTTCTGGGTCAGTGGAACTAGGTTTGATCTGACTGCCAACTTGGTTGGTTGAGCGGCTTTGGCCAAGCAGTCTTAATTGCTCTACCACTACTCCAGATGGTTTTCTTAAGTCTCCCATTTCACCGGCAAAAAAACTGAGTTGATGCTGCCCGCTTGGTATCCCTAAATACACTTGCTTCACTTGTCGGTCGCAACAAATCTCATCAATGTTCTGCTTTAAAATCAGTTCTTCGTCAAAAAAAATCACCAACACCGGTTCGTCAAAGCCTCGCTCGGTTTCTTGCGACCAGGGTTGATACTCCACTTCCAACCACAGTGGTTGGCCAGTGCTTTCCACCGGCCATTCAAAGCGGTTGTTTACGAGAAAATCAGGTTCACCAGCTGTATTGAGTTCAACTGGCTCCGTTCTTTCGACCAACACTTCGGTGACTACTTCCGGGCCAATGCGCTCAACTACTGTCCCAAACTGCCACGCACCGTCAAGCTCGGAGTGAAATACCTCAGTCCTGGGGGTGAACAGAGTAGTAAACAATAACAACCACATACCATTAGTATGGAAAACAGCAATAACATCAACCGTAACAAACGTGGTAACTCAAGAGGAAAAATCGTATAATAGCAGCTCGCTAGGCCCCATCGTCTAGCGGTTAGGACACCAGGTTCTCATCCTGGTAACTGGGGTTCGATTCCCCATGGGGTCACACCTGAGAAAAATTTCGCCAGAAAAATGCTATCAGTTCAAACTAAAAAAATAAGCTATTGTCTAAAAAATTTCTTTTAACTCTCTCCATTTTCAACTAAATTTTTTAACTCCTGAATCCAAATAATTAATTTTTCTGCATTCATTCCTGTGGGAAAGTGTCCTGAAGCAAGAATGGATGTTACTTCAGTTACAGTGATACCTTTATGTTCTAAGTTATATGGCAAATCCTCTAAAAATAACCAATCAATCAGTTCTTTCCACTCACCTTCAAATAAGGAATAGTTAAAAACAGAGCCTCCTCCCTCTGAAACTAAGCGTTCAGCAGTATGTATTCCCTTTTTCACTGACCTTGACTTTCTTGCCTTAAGCTCCCTTGCGGCACTCCCATCAAAATCAGGTGTCCCGTGAATTTTATGTATAAATGGTTCTTTGTCTGCCATACCTACATTCTAACATTGGACCTAAAGTTTTTCTGGTCCAAGGCCATATTTTTAACGCGTACTCTTGCCTGTTGGTGTTATACCAGTCGATAATATCCTAAAAACCTTTAATTTGAGACATACTATTTTGTTCCCCTCATAATCGCGTGCCAAACATATGAGTCACGCTCGTGAGCACCAAGAAAAGAAACTGACGTCCATGGAACATTCTCAGTTTGACTGCCAAACACTCTTTTAAACTCTTCTACAATTGCTTTTTTATCTTCTTCAACACCACTAACTGTGACAACATACATTAGGGTGTTGGACCCTGATCTCATCACAGAAAAGGTAACAGATGCTTCCCCCTTCTTTGCTTTCGCTACAGATTGCTCTTTCAGAGGATTAACAGAAATTTTAGTTTCTCGAACCATTTGTTCAGCGTCAAATTCAATATATTCTCTATAACGCCCTTTTATTTCCCCTAAAGGAGTTATTATGGGAACCGTAAATTGACGAAGAACATTGGTGTTTCGCTCTCTTTTGTCTGGATCAGTCATCCAAAAAATTATATCACTCCACTATCTCAAACGAGCGGCGTGGACAGTGATTTAACTGGTGTTGTTAGCGATATTGCCGAAAACTTTAAGGTAAACAGGCAGGTTAGTTTGGGGGATTTTCAATTCGGCCGCGCCCACGTTGACAAACGAAAAAAATCCTATAATACTATTAATCTAGTAGACAGTTAAAAGAAAAAGGACGTATGCCAGGAGAAGGTATGTATGGAGATTCTCGTAGTAGTAATCTGATGGAAAACGAAATAACAGAGGCCGGCCACAACATGGCAGACGCAGAAAGATTTCACTGCGAGCCAGTTGCATACCTCAATCTCAAGAAGCGGGCAAAAAAGTTGGGAATATCAATGAGCGAACTGGAGAAAGAGCTCTTGGAACGACATGGTGATACATATCGCTGGCAAGCCGAATGGTATCTAGACGAAATAGAAAAATCTCAAAAAAAATAAGTAAATTGATCTATCATTGACAAACCAAATACCGATTGTGCACAACGGTCAAAAGTTGTGTTTATTCTTTTTTTCCTTTTTTTAAACCAAACACACTGGCAATCTCTCTCAACCTCGGTAAAACATCGTCGTCAAATAACCCTAAACTGCTAGCTTTTTCCACGTACACCTCAAGGTTAGCTCCACGATCTTCACTCAAGTCTGGGTTGTATTTTTTCAATCCATGGAGGTGGTTAGCGACAGTAGCTCGATCAATATTTAAACCAGCACTAGCCTGTATTCTACTTTTTTGAATCACTACTGTCAGTACTTCACTTCTAGTTGCCGCAAACTAAATTGAAAACCATTAAGTCGAAAAACTGCATTATCTCCATCTGAATAACTAAAGTCTATAAAAAGACCCTTAACAAACCGCACCGTTGACCATTTTATTCTTCTTAGTTCGCGTTCTTTATTTATCTTTGTTATTATACATCGAGTTAGTTTGATATAATCAAAATTATAAATGGTGTCACGCAGTGAAAAATACCAAGCATTTCTAGATGTCCAAGCCGGTGAAGGTGATGGTTTGCCAAAAGATAAAGCCACCACCGCCACCAAAAAACAAATCGGTTGGTGGAAACAATATCAAATGACTCGTGCTATTACTCATGCCAGAGCAGGTAAAGCCACCCCAGAGGAACTTCGTTACTTAGCCAAACATGGCCAACTCTTTTACCCAAACACACCCAAGCACCTTCGGCCAAAACCCTCGACTCAAAATGGTCAAGAATCCCCGCTTCGTGAACCCGTACAATAATTTTATTGGGGTTTCGTCCTTATCAGACTCATCAGATTCGGCTATACCGAATGACCCCAGCAGAAACTCGATGGATTGTGGCGCGTTGCCGCACCAACCATCCATCAAATGAGTTTCTGCTTTGAGAGCAGCTGCTCTCAACTGAAAAGTATTCAATTTATTGTTTCCGTGGTTCAGCGATGGCTGCCTGCGCCGCAGCCAAGCGAGCCACTGGCACCCGGAAGGGCGAGCAGGAAACGTAGTTCAGGCTGATTCGGTGGCAAATCCAGATCGACTCCGGATCCCCGCCATGTTCGCCACAGATACCGACTTCCAGGCTCGGCCGGGCACTCCGGCCAGCCTGGACCGCCAGCAGCATCAGCGAACCCACTCCATCTTTATCAATCGTTTGGAATGGGTTTTGTGGCAGAATCCCCTGTTCCACGTAGATAGGTAGGAAGCTGCTTTCGACATCATCGCGGCTAAAGCCATAGGTCATTTGGGTGAGATCGTTGGTGCCGAAAGAAAAGAACTCGGCCACTTTGGCGATCTCGCCGGCAGTCAGCGCGGCACGGGGAATCTCGATCATTGTGCCGAACTTGTAGGGGAAAGACATCCCTCGTTCGGTCATGACCGCTTCCGCTACCTGCTGGAGTTGAGGTTGAATCGCCCTCAATTCGTTGACATGAGCTGTCAGTGGAATCATCACCTCCACCACCGGCTCCAAGCCAACTGCCTTGGTGTCGCAGGCCGCTTCAAAGATCGCGCGGACCTGCATTTCCACGATTTCCGGCATAACAATGGACAAACGCACACCGCGCATGCCCATCATCGGGTTGCTTTCGTGAAGCAACTCAGCCTTAGCTTTGAGTGGTGAGTCTTCAGGCAGTTCATCGATGTTAGGTAAGAATTCGTGAAGCGGCGGGTCGATCAGCCGGATAACCACCGGCAAACCCGTCATCTCTGTAAACAAGGCGCGGAAATTGCTCCTTTGAAACGGCAATAACTCTGCCAGGGCTGCTCGTCGCTCTTCCACCGTCTCTGCCAGAATCATGCGCTGCATGACTGGCAGGCGCTCCGGATCGAAGAACATGTGTTCGGTACGAGCCAGGCCTACTCCCACCGCGCCGTAAGCGCGAGCGCGAGATGAGTCTTCACCACCATCCGCATTGGCCCAGACCTGTAAACCATTGTTGGTTGCTGTCAGGTCATCCGCCCAGGAAAGCAGGGTCAGTAAATCTTGCTGATCCTCTATCCTTGGTTGGATCGTCTCAATCTCTCCCACATAGACCTCGCCCGTGGCGCCGTCTATGGAGAGCCAATCACCCTCCTTAACCGTCAGTTCCCCAGCGGTCATCAGGCGATTGGGTAGATCGATCGCGATTTTGGAGGCGCCAACCACTGCCGGTTTGCCAAACTGGCGCGCTACGACGGCGGCGTGGCTGGTTGCCCCACCTTCACTGGTGAGGATGCCTTGCGACGCTAGCATGCCGTGCACGTCATCCGGACGGGTGAAGGGCCGGACCATGATTACGGCCAACCCTTCTTTCATTTTCTGCTCTGCCGTATCGGCATCGAAGAAAACCTGTCCAACTGCCGCACCAGGTGAAGCGTTGACCCCACTGGCAAAAAACCTGCCAGCAGTTTTTGCTTCCTGCAGCACTGGTTCATTGAACCTTGGGTGTAGGAGCGCATCCACTTGATCGGTGGTCACACGCTGCACCGCTAACTGTCGGGTAATCAAACCCTCGCTAGCCATATCCACAGCGATTTTAATCGCCGCTGCAGCAGTGCGTTTCCCGTTGCGGGTCTGGAGCATCCACAGAGTCCCGTTTTCCACAGTAAACTCTGTGTCCTGCATGTCCTGGTAGTGATACTCCAGTCGATCGCAAACTGCGACCAATTGTTGGTAGGCGGTCGGCCACACAGTTTCCATCTCGGCAATCTTTCTGGTGTTGCGGATACCTGCTACAACGTCCTCACCTTGCGCATTGATGAGGAAATCTCCATAGAGGATTTTTTCTCCAGTGGCAGGATCACGGGTGAATAATACACCCGTGCCGGAGTCTTCTCCGGTGTTACCGTAGACCATTGCTTGGACATTAGCGGCCGTGCACAAATCGTGAGCGATACCAGCCGCGTCGCGGTAATCCACCGCCCGCTTGCCATTCCATGATTCGAAAACCGCTTTGATGGCAGCTTTCAGTTGAATCAAGGGGTTTTGCGGGAAGGGATTCCCAACGCGATCGCGATACGCTGTTTCAAACAGCGCCGCGATTACACGCCAGTCCTCTCCCACCAGTTCAGTATCGCTAGTGAAAGAGTGTTCGGCCTTGTATTGCTTGAGAATGGACTCAAAGACGTCGTCTTCGATACCCATCACAATACTGCCGAACATTTAGATCAGCCGGCGATACAGATCGTATGCCACCCGGCTGTCCGCATACGCGGCGGCCACGGCGCGGTTCATACCGATATTCAGCACAGTGTCCATCATCCCCGGCATGGAGAATTTGGCACCAGATCGGCATGAGACCAACAGTGGATACGTTGGGTCACCCAGTTTGCGGCCAGTGAGGCGCTCAATTTCAGCGAGCCCCTCTTGGACCTGCCTCCAGAGATGATCTGGAAAGCGTTTTAGCCGCAGGTAGGTGTTACAGGCCTCTGTAGTGATGGTGAAGCCTGGCGGTACAGGAAGACCAAAACTCAACATTTTGAAGAGATTAGCTCCCTTGCCTCCCAACAGCGCTAGAACATTTGACCACTCGCGGCCAACAATGTTCTCAACTGCTTGGAGAGCGGAAAACAGAAATACCCATTGCTTTGCCATCTTTACTTCTCCTTTTCTAAACAGTGTGTGATTTTGAGACAATTGCGAACTGCAGTTTTTGTGCGATGCACCTCCTTTGAGTTTTGAATACTTTTTCAGTTTTTAAAGATCTGCTTTGCCAAAGACAAAAAAGCCCAATCGTTAGTTGATCGGGCCGGCTTTGGTAAAGCGGTGTCATTGTATCATTTTTGACGACCGATCAGTGTCGATTCAGCCACGTCAAATAGTTGGGATTATCGGTAAAATTGTAAGTTTTTTTACAAAAGAGCGTCTGTTGGTGTGATAGGCTCTGATTACCTAATAATACAACTGGCCGGATGCTTGTTGTATCAGCCAGAGAAAGGTTTTTATTATGAAGTTCAACTACTTGCTGTGGTTGGTCATCGCCGTGCTGGTGATACTAACAGTGTGGTACTGGATCAACCAATCCACCACGCCTACTCCTACAGTCACCTCACCAACCCAATCCGAGTTGACTACCGAGGAAACACCAACTATCATGACGCCCGTCGAAGTCGCCTTGGAGGAACAAAGTGACTTGGGACAAAGTGGGACAGCCGTTTTAAGTGAAGATGCCAACGGCATGTTGGTCGTGATGCTCACTCTGACCGGCGGCACGTTCACCGCGCCACAACCAGCGCATATTCACGCCGGCGCGTGCCCGAAACCAGGCGCAGTGGTCTATCCCTTAAGTAACGTCGTTGACGGCGAATCAGTCACCACACTCGACGTCAGCTGGGATGAGCTGATAGCTGCCGGTGACCCGCTGGCCATCAACGTGCATCAATCGGCTGCCGAGTCGAGCACCTACACCGCGTGCGGTGATTTACCGATTGGTGGAGAGGCCACAATGGAGAAAACCCCCACTGAGGCAGTGAATTATTAAGCAACTGAGTTTTGAGATTGAATAAGAAGCCTGGGCACCAGCCCAGGCTTTTTTATAACTACATCAAAAAGAAACAGTTATGCTATAGTTAATCAGTATTAATAACAACGAAAGGTTTGCTATGCCAGCACGAAATTCACACACTTGGTATAGTTGGAGCTCGCCGATCGGCTTGGGCTTATTCCTGATTGGCTTAAGCCTCGCATTTTTGGTCGTGACCATGGCCGTCATGACTTTAGCCAGAACAGGCACGGTCGGACTGGATGTAGCTGAACGAGGTTTACGACTGGAGCGAATGATGGACGGCCGCAACTGGCGAGACTCCGAGTCATTCGAGCTGATGATGCCAGCCGGTCAACAGATGATGCAGTAGGGCTATTAAAATCGCTTTGCATTTTAAATCATCGATGTTATAGTAAATCCCTATGAAGGGCGTTATTCTCGCTGGTGGCCTGGGGACACGACTCTATCCGCTGACCCACGTAACTAACAAACACTTGTTGCCGGTCTACAACAAGCCAATGATTTTTTACCCCATCCAAACTTTAGTTGACGCCGGGATTACCGACATTATGATTATTACCAGCGGCCCACACGTCGGCCATTTTTTGGGCACCCTCAAAAACGGCAAAGAGTTAGGAGTCAATCATTTGGAGTACGCTTACCAAGAAAAACCGGACGGCGGCATTGCTGACGCGCTCGCCATTGCGGAGGACTTTGCTGATGGCCAGTCGATCGCCGTGATTCTGGGCGACAATACCACTGACGCCGACATTAAAAAACCAGCGGCTAACTTTAAGGAAGGCGCGGTCATCTTTTTGAAAAAAGTGCCAGACCCACAACGCTTTGGTGTACCAGCCTTTGACCCAAAAGACAAAACCAAAATTGCTCGCATTGATGAAAAACCGGAAAAACCAGCCTCAGACTTTGCCGTCACTGGCCTGTACATCTACGACAACAAAGTCTTTGATTACATTCGCCAATGCGACCCCAACTTTGCCGGTCGCAACCAGCTGGAAATTACCCAAGTGAACAACTTCTATATCCAAGATAAAGCGCTACGGTGGGAAGAACTCAAAGGTTTCTGGTCTGATGCTGGCACCTTTAATTCGCTCTTCACTTCTAGTCAGTTCTGGGCAAAAAAGGCTGAAAAATAACTGCACCAGTTAAAAACCTCCGCCAACTTACCAAACCACGTCAATTTGATACTCCCGCTTGGGATAGTGAATCGTCCCATCCGGTAAACGGTATTCTTCAATCAGCTGGACAAACTTAGGGTGAAGAAAATCACCTTGAAATTGCACGTATAAACCGGCCTCGGTGCGCAACCGGCCAAAATACAACCGCCTGCCCTCAATCCGAAACTCCTCTTCCACGCTGGAGTGATCATGACGAAGGCGAAACTCCGTAAAATTGGCTTTCGGGTACACTCGCGAGTAACAGGGCCAATCTTTGCCAGTGCGAAAAACCCACTCGTCTTTCATGATATGTGACAACTCGACGTGATACACCTTAGAAAAGGGATAAGTGAGACGCACCCCAAAGTTGTGAAACTCAGGAAACTTCAAATAGTGATAGAGCGCCATGATAATGGCGCCAGAGTGTGGTTGGAGAGTTTTAATGTTGTGATTGACCGAATGAACCATTAGCGATATTTTACTCTGGGACAAGTAAAATGACAAAAGCTCCTTCTAACTTTGCCAAACAAGTCTACGCGTTGACCAAACAAGTCCCGGCCGGCCAAGTGACTACTTACAAAGCCCTAGCCCAAGCCTTAGGCACCAAGGCTTATCGCGCCATTGGCCAAGTGCTACGCTGCAACCCTCAGGCCCCAATCATTCCTTGTCACCGCGTCGTGGCTAGCAACGGTTTACTGCATGGTTTCAATGGTTCTCAAAGCCAACCAGCACTGACGAAAAAAGCCAATTTACTTAAAAAAGAGGGTGTCAGAGTTCAAAACAACCGCATCGTGAATCTTAACTCCGTCTTGTTTACGTTCACCCGCCAATCGCTATAATAAACAGCATGGCGTGGCTTACTGCACTGGTGACGGTCTTAAGAAATTTCTTAGCACCCTTGCCTCACCTGCCTACCAAAATCCTCCGTCCGTTGGTGCCGTACCTCTCCTGGTACGTTTTCCTACGGGGGTTGGTCCAGGTGATAACTGGTCTGCGTGACATCTCTTGGGGTTTACGCTACCGGACTCTCCCTTATATTTTGGCTACCTTGATTAACGTGCCACCTTGGTTGTATGTTCTGGCCGGCGCGCTGAGCATTGCGGTTGGAGTGCTTTACTTCAAGGCTTTTGCTCCGCTCGCCGATGAACGGCGACGAGCGTCAGGTTGGCAAGCCTGGGCCACGGCCGCAGCCGCCCTCACTTTAGTAAAACTTTACAACGTGATTCTTATTCACCACTCAGTGCTCTGGTTTACCCTCACCTTTCTAGTAGGTTGGTACCTTATTTTTCAGTTTGAGCGAGTGATTAACCCCAAAACTACTGCCAATCACCAACGCTCCAGTCGCCGGCACCCAAAGCAAAAACCCCGCTCCCCTAAACTCCCCAAAACCCAGGTTTGACATTTTCATTTACCAGTCGTAGAGTGTATGACAAAGGTATGAATGGAGGCCAATCACCCCTTACCTTAAAAAAGGTAACCGCTGACTTTGTGCGCCATAAAAAAGTGCTTCTTAAAGTCGACTATAACGTCCCCCTGAAGACGGATGCTGGCCGAACGACAGTGGCTGATGATTCCCGCATCAAAATTACGCTACCTACTCTCCAATTTCTGATCAAAAATCAAGCTAAAATCATTATTACCTCCCACCTTGGTCGGCCAAAAGGCGAGGTGGTGGCAAAATACCGCACCAAACCAGTGGCTCAACACCTGGCCACACTGCTCAAAAAACCGGTCGTGAGTGTGGCTGTCCCAGCCGGACCACAGGCCGAAAAAGCCGTCAGTCAACTTCAACCAGGTGAAGTCTTAATGTTGGAAAACAGCCGTTTTGATCCTGGCGAGCGCACTAACGACCCTGCCTTTGCCAAACAACTCGCCCGTTTGGCCGACGTTTATGTCAATGATGGTTTCGCCTCCGCCCACCGAGCCCACGCTTCAGTGGCCGGCGTGACGCGCTACCTGCCTGCTGCCGCGGGGTTTGCCCTGATTGATGAAGTAACACAACTCAGCACTATCATGCATCAACCCGCCCGCCCCTTTGTGGCCGTGATCGGCGGCGCCAAGATTTCGGACAAAGTGGAGGCCATCGCCAACTTGAGTCAAGTAGCCGATGTGGTACTGGTCGGCGGTGGAGTCGCCAATAACTTCCTAAAAGCCGACGGCTTAGAAGTGTACCGCTCTTACCTTGAAGATGCCCCAGCCGACGAGAAAAAAGAGGGTGTTTCATTTGTCTCGGTCGCTCAACACCTTATTCATAACACCAAGACTGAAAAAATGATGCTCTATGGGTATATCCCCTTACCCAAGATTATTTACCCATCCGACGTGATCGCGGCCGATGACAGCCAACACCCCAAAGAAAAGAAAGTCATCAACCTGGCCAACGGCAACAACCATGAAAAAAACCGTCAATGGATGTTTCTGGACATCGGCCCAAAGACCATCCAACTTTATCAGGATATTCTCAAACAAGCCAAAACTATTTTCTGGAACGGACCGATGGGCGTGTTTGAACAACCTTTGTTTGCCAAAGGCACCCAAGCCATTGCCAAAGCCGTTGCCACCAGCCGCGCCAAGACCGTGATTGGCGGCGGCGACACATTACGCGCCATTCACGCCTTCAAACTTGACCGTCACTTTGACGTGGTGTCTGCGGCCGGCGGCGCGGCGCTGGAATTTCTAGGCGGCAAAATGTTACCAGGCATTAAGCCACTCTTAAAAAAACCATGAGAACCAAAACTCGTTTAACCATCACCCTCACCCAAGACTTGCTACAAAGCATTGACTCACTAATCAATGGGGTTAGCATCAAAAACCGTTCGCACGCCATTGAAACACTGATTAAGCGTTCACTCTCTCCCCGCATTCATACCGCTGTCATTTTGGCAGGCGGTGATTTGGCTGGAAAAAATAACTCAGCCCTCACTAAACTCGGGAGTAGTACTCTACTCGCCTACACTCTTAGCATGCTCAAAAAGCATCACCTCAACCGCGTCATTATTTGTCTGGGCAAAGACGATCAGCCGATCATGAAACTGTTTGGTAATGGTGAAAACCTCGGCCTGACCATCGAATATAGTTTGGAAGAAAAGCCACTCGGTACCGGTGGAGCAGTCAAGAAAATCCAGCCACTTTTAAGCAGTGGACCATTCTTGGTGATGCACAGCGACGTCCTGACCACCATTAATTTGACTGAATTGTTTAAGTTTCATTTTGATGAAAAAACCCTGGCAACCATCGCTGTCAAACCGCGGATGGGAGAGCTTAAATACGGCCAAGTCTTCATTCAAGGGAACCACATCATCCGGTTCTTGGAAAAAGGTGTTGAGTCTGGTATCAGTATTATCAACACCGGCGTCTATGTTTTTGAACCGAAGGTTTTCGAGCTCTTCCCCAAAAAAGAAAGTTTTACCCTGGAAAAAGAGGTCTTTCCCCTGCTGGCTTCGCGCGGCCAGCTGAGCGCTTTCTTTTTCCAAGGCCGCTGGTTCGACATCAGAACACCGGCCAGTTATAAAACAGCTCGCGAACGATGGAAGGAAATCGCTGGGTCTCTCAGCTAACAATCGCTATGGAAGACACTTTCGCCCTTCAACTGTCACACGCCACTGAAGTTGGCGCCATTGGCGCGGCCAGAGCCGCTGGTTTTGGCAATAAAAAAGGAGCTGACCAAGCTGCCGTTGAGGCAATGCGAACCCACCTCAACTCAATGCGGTTCTCCGGTCGAATCGTCATCGGCGAGGGTGAGCGTGACGAAGCACCGATGCTCTACATTGGGGAAAAAGTGGGCAAAGGGAATGGCCAAGCGATCGACATCGCGGTTGATCCACTCGAGAACACGAATGCCACCGCCACCCTTGGACCGAGCGCGCTCTCTGTCTTAGCAGCCAGTGAAAGAGGTGGCTTGTTTCACGCTCCAGATATGTATATGAATAAACTGGTAGTCCCACCAGAAGCAGTGGGTAAAGTTCATTTGGATGATCCAGTCAAAACTACTTTAAAAACACTAGCTCGCGTGCTCAAACGCGCCATTCAAGATTTGACCGTCACAGTCTTGGATCGCGACCGGCACGAGGAACTGATCGCCCAGATCCGCGAAGCCGGTGCCAGAGTGAGATTGATTCCCGACGGTGATTTGATTCCCGGGGTAGCAGTTTGTATGCGCGGGACGGGGGTGCACGCGGTGATGGGGATTGGCGCCGCTCCAGAGGGAGTAATGACCGCCGCGGCGCTGCGGTGTGTGAAGGGTGAAATGCAGGCTCGCTTCTGGCCCAAAAATGATCAGGAAAAAACACGGCTGAAAAAAATGGGTGGCGATCCTCAAAAAATCTACAGCCACCAAGAACTGGCCAGCGGTAAGACCATCATTTTCTGCGCCACCGGCGTAACCACTGGTGAGTTTCTCAAAGGGGTGAGATTTTTTGGCGGCGGAGCCCGCACCCACACCCTAGTGATGACCAACCAAAGCGGCAAAATCCGTTTTATCGATACCACTCATGTTTTTGACAAAAAAGCCATTAACTATCACTTAACGTAAAGGAGGTCTTTATGAAAAACCTTGATACTCTGGCCTACCAGGCCGTCTTTGGCAGCGACAGCGAAAAACAGGCTGCCCGCTTTGAAATCTGGCAAAAAGGAGTGGAGACTGGGATTATTTTAAGCTCGATTAATGATCTTTACCTGGCCCGTGGCCGCGGTAAACTTGCCAACACTTTCACTGTCCCCGCCATGAATCTACGAGGAATGGCCTATGACACTGCCCGAGCAGTTTTCCAAGCCGCCAACCAGCTGAAGGTGGGAGCGATGATCTGTGAAATTGCTCGCTCAGAAATGGGCTACACCGCCCAATCACCGCAGGAATATATTAGTGTGGTAACAGCGGCAGCACTGCGGGAGGGTTGGCGCGGCCCGCTTTTCATCCAAGGCGATCATATCCAGGCCAAGGCCGCCGCCATGGGTCAAATCAAGGCAGGTGAAACCGAAAAGTTGGAAAAACTGATTAAAGAAGCGATTGAAGCTGGCTTTTACAACATCGATATCGATATGTCCACCTTGGTTGACCTGGACAAACCAACCGAGGCGCAGCAACAAGTGCCAAACTATGAGCACTCGATTCACTTTGCCAAACTCATCCGCCAGCTAGAGCCATCAGGGATCACTGTCTCGCTGGGAGTGGAGATCGGTCACGTCGGCGGTCGTAACAGCACGGTGGCTGACTTTACCGCCTTTATGGCTGGCTTCCAAAAAGGCCTGCCAAAGGGCTTGACTGGCATCAGTAAAATCAGTGTCCAAACCGGCACCGATCATGGCGGGAAAGTGTTGGCTGACGGCACTTTGGCTGACATTGATGTTGATTTCTCAATCCTCAAGAACATTACCAAAGCTGCTCAAAGTCAGTATCAAATCGGCGGCACTGTCCAGCATGGAGCCTCAACTCTGCCTGACAAATATTTCAATCAGTTTGTCAAGTTCGAAGCACTCGAGGTACACCTGGCTACAGGCTTTCAAAACATGCTGTTGGATCACCCAGCCATGCCCAAATCACTGGTGCGAGAGATGTATCAGTACATTGATCAACACCACAGTGACGAGCGCAAGCCAAAGCACACTGACGAGCAGTTTCACTACAAGCTGAGAAAAAAGGCGCTCGGGCCATTCAAGCAACGACTGTGGGACTTGCCAGCGGCAACACGCCAAACTATCAGAGCTTCATTCACTGACCGGTTCGCGTTCTTCTTTAAAGAGCTCAACGTCGTCAATAGTCAGACAATAGTCAAGCAGTTTGTTAAACCAGTGATCGTTGAGAAACAGCTGAAAGATTTCTCAGCCTCGTGAGCGCAGCCAAGCAGCCAACTTGTCAAGTGCTCTCCGGCGGTGGCTAATTTGGTTTTTGATAACGTCACCAAGCTGAGCGTAAGTTTGGTCAAATCCTTTAGGTATAAAAACTGGATCATAGCCAAACCCATTCGTTCCCTGAGGCTCCCAGGCAATCACCCCAGGCATTTCACCGCGAAACGATCGCAGGAGTTTGGTTTGTGGGTCATACCAACTGATGACGGCCACAAACCGAGCGGAGCGATTGTTTTCTTGACCAAGTCGATCAAGCAACGCTTGATACCGATCCTGGTCACTGCCTGGAATCCAACGGGCAGAGCGCACTCCAGGCTCACCACCCAAAGCATCGACCATCAACCCCGCGTCTTCCGACACTGTTGTTGCCTGGCTTCGATCACCATATTCCCGCGCTTTAATGGCTGCGTTCGCTTCAAAGGTCTCGCCTGTTTCTGGCGGTTCAAAATCAGCTAAAACAGGAAAATCAGCGGGAGTTAACCACTTCACGTCCGGAAGAATCGCCTTCACCTCATGGAGTTTATTTCCGTTGCGAGTGGCAAACAAAATCCGTGTCATGAAACCAAACTACTGACCACCACCACCGAGCATGCCACCAAGCCCGCCGGTCATAGCCTGCAACTTGCGAGCGGCCACTTCTTGCGATTTCTTGATCGCTTTATTCAAAACCTCAACCGCTTCATTGCTACTCACGCCTTGCACCGAAAACTGCTTGATTTTCTGATCACCAGAAATCACCACCACAATATCACCCTCTTCTACTCGAATTTCTTCGGCCGCCAGCTCCTGCTGCATTTTCTTGGCTTGCTGACGCAATTTATTAAGGTCGCCGAGTGCTTTTAATGGATTTGACATTATTTCCTTTCCCTTTACTGACTTAATTGTACCTATTTTCCGATGCTATAGCAAAGCCTCTTCGGCCAATTCTGTCAAGTTTTCAGTCACCTCTGCTACTTCTACTAGTGAGGCTTCGGTGGGTGCCCGCTGCAGGGCGATCACCAACGGCAAGGGTGTGCCAACCACATCACGAGCACAATCCTGAATCAGTGACATATATTTCTGCTGCTGCAGTTGTTCTTGATGGAATTTGTAATACACCCCAACCTGAGGAATGCCGTCGGCCGTCAGCACTGGTTTGCTTGAGCGCAACAGAGCAGCCAGGGTGGCGTTGCGCTCCTCGATCAACTGGAGAAACCGCTCCCACTGGGCCACTAAGTTTTTGCCTAACTCTTGAATATCTTCATCAATTTGTGGGCCAATACTGACGACCGACGGCACTCCCTCATCGGTCGAATCAGCACTGACTGTCTTTTCCTTAGGTAAAGAAGCTGACAGCGTGGTTGAAGGAGTCAGCCGCTCAACTGAACTGACCGCCGTTTTACTCATTTTTTTTTTGCTGTCGGTCGTTGAACCATGCTGGTCACGCGCCCGCTCAATAATCTCCAACAACTTCAACTCCAAACTCAAAAACGGCACCGGCGACGACTGTTGCAACTCAGCTTTTAGAAGCTCCTGCAATAAAAACCGAGCCACCTTGGCCGTCACCAACGGCTCACCCTCCTTTACTCCCAGATCCTGCATCAATGAACGATGAAGAGCGGTAAAGAGCGTTTTATAAAAGTAAGTTTCATGAATGTTGCGCTCACGCAGATCAGTCATTAAAGCGACGACTGTCTCCACATCCTTTTGGACCACCGCCAAAATCAGTTGACTGATAATTTGGCTCACCCCCTCACCCAAGACCGCTTCGACCGTTTCGGTGGAGACTTTCCCTGTGCCGGCCACTAACTCCAACAACTTCACCGCGTCGCGGAAACTGCCGTCAGCTTGATCAGCCACCCTGGCCAAAGCCTCAGGTTTATATTGTAGTTTTTCCTGTTTGGCTACTGTTTCCAAGGCTGACATTAGTTCTTCGTGGGTAGCTTTACGAAAATCGACTTTGGTCGCCCGGGAAGCAATCGTCTCAGGAATTTTATGCAACTCAGTGGTGGCCAAAATAAAAACCGCGTGAGGCGGCGGTTCTTCCAACAGCTTCAACAACGCATTAAAAGCCTCGGTGGTAAACATGTGTGCCTCATCCAAAATGTAGACCGCAATCTTTCCCTGCTGAGGCGGCAACATCACTCGTTCCTTCAAAGCCCTGACATCATCAATGCCACGATACGAAGCCGCGTCCATCTCTTGCACGACAAACGAGTTGCCGCTATACACCTGTCGAGCAAACTCGGTGTCAGTGTTTGGTTCTTTCAACTGAGTGGTGGCTGGTGCCCTCTGTCCAAAAAAAATATGATCGACGATTTTTTCATTAGCAGTATCATTCAAAAGCGCCCCAATGATCCGAGAGGTTGAAGTCTTACCCGTACCCTTGGGGCCGGCAAAGAGTAACACCTGTGGAAAACGCCCCTGCTTCATCAGTTGCTGAAACATCTCCCTCACTTCTTTCAAGTGAAGTTCACCGATGGTGTGTGGACGATGTTTAAGATGCCAAGGCATAGTTTAGTTTATTCCTCATGATGATAGCCAAGTAAATGCAACAAACCGTGCTCGAGATAAAAACCCAGCTGATCATCAACTCGTTTGCCAAACCGGCGCGCCGTGCTGACTGCCTCGGGGAAACTAATCACCACATCCCCTAACTGCGGCGGCACTGTTTGAGGCAGTGGTACGTCAGTCAGTTGCGCTCGGCCGTGATGAGGAAAGGATAACACATCAGTTGGCCCTGTGTGGTGGAGTTTCTGTTCGTTAAGCGTTTGAATTTTACGTTTCCCGACGATCGAAACATCCAATTGAACATGGTGAATGCCGTGTTTTTCCAAAATCGCTTGCGCTTTGGCCCGCAGCGCGGCTCGATCAACTGGATACCGTGAATCTATATAAAAATTAATTTGAATCATCGCTCTTTTCTGCCGAAGCAGTCGTTTCATGAACCTCTGACTCTGTTTGAACTATTTTCAGTCGAGTCGCGCCCCATTGCAGGTTAATCGGTCCCAACGGCACTTTATTTTCCGGATCATCAACAAACCACAAGATAACTTTTCCACTCGTCTTAGGACTCCAAATCTTCCCTTCCCGAATCACCTCTGGCGAGCCGCCAAATTGTTTTTTGACCCATTGGGCAGGCCCGGCATCACCCACCACGCCGACCACTGCTACTGCTTCGGCCGGATTAATCACAATCATTTTGCGAAACTTGTACCAGTCTTTCAGTTGCTTGTAGGCCTCATTCCAGTCAGTCAAATACATGGTTTGCACCGCGAAATAGTATTTTTCACGAGCGATAGCCTCATCAGTCAGTTGGCCATTTTCCGTAAACCAGCCAAAAGCGCCACGGTTAGCTGCTATGCCTGCTTCCCGGTAGGCATCGTGCTGTGAGAGATCGTCACCAGGAAAGCGCATGAGATGTTGTTCGCTGCCCATTACTCCAATACTGTGATTGAGTCGCTGGCCGTCCAGCTGCGCCGTGACCTCAAACCCCAACATGTCAGCCAACTGTTGTTCCAGATAAAGCTCCTCTTCTTTATCCAGGTGTCCTGGCGGCCGATGAGCAAAGCCGACCATTTTGGCCATGATTTCTTCATGTTCTTCTTGAGTCACTTGTGAGATGAGATCGTTTTCCTCTTTTGCCTCCATCGCCTGCACTTGCAGGGTTTTGCCCTGGGGATTCGGTTGGTTAAGCGCAATCTGCCCGGCCAGTGACAGGGCGGCCAAGAGTTGTTGTGAGGTCGTTTTGATGTCCAGTTTCTTGACTTCTGCCAAAAATGCTTCCCTGGTTAACGGAGTTTTTGCTGATGCTTTCACTGGTGTCATATGATTTTTCATCCCAAAGCGGCTGACGCTCGTTTCAGGCGAACAGTCGTCTCCTGCTGCCCCAAAACTGTGATGGTTTCAAATAATGGCGGCGTGGCTTTTTTACCGGTCACTGCCAACCGCAGCATCATAAAGTACTGGCCTTTGTGCCATTGGTGCTCCTCTTGTAAGCTACGGATGACTTTTTCAACCGACTGGTGAGTCCAGGCAGTCAACTTTTCCAACCCTGCCACTGTCTGGGCTAGTTGATCAGTGACCAATTGAGGATCAGCTTTTTGCAGTAAGGCTTGAGCATCCATTGTCGGCAGACGATAAAAAAACGAGGTGAGTGCTTCGATCTCAGCCAAGGTCACCAACCGTTCAACCACCAGCGGCAAAATAGCATCAAGTTTGTCAACCGGAAAATCGGCTGGCAAGAACGGTTGGAGGCGTTTTTTCAACGCCGGCAATGGCAGTTGGCGAATATAGACTCCATTGAGCCAATTCAGTTTCTTCAAATCGAAGGCCGCCGATTTAAGACTAACAGCTTTGGGATCGAACTCTTGAATGTATTCATCAAGTGACATTACTTCTTGTTGATCTTTTTTAGCCCAGCCAAGAATCATCAAGAAGTTCAACATCGCCTCTGGCAAGTAGCCGCGATCAAGAAATGAGCGAGCCGAAACTACCCCTTTGCGTTTACTCATCTTCCCTTTGCCATCAGGGTTTAAGAAAATGGGCAGATGAGCAAAGACTGGTTTTTCCCAACCAAAAGCGTCATAGAGCAAAACATGCTTAGGGGCAGAACTAATCCATTCTTCACCGCGGATCACATCGGTGATTTTCATCAAGTGATCGTCGACCACTACTCCCAAGTGATAGGTGGGGTAGCCGTCTGATTTTAAAAGCACTTGATCATCAATCTCACTGCTGGCAATGCGAATCTCCCCACGAAGCAGATCTTGGAAAACCACCTGGGTGTTTGCCGGCACTTTGAGGCGAATCACGCTCACCTCGCCGGCGGCCAGTTTTCGGGCCACTTCATCAACTGACAAATGCCGGCAGTGCTTGTCATACTTAGGCGGTTGGTGCGCCGTTCGCTGTTCTTCGCGCAGTTTTTCCAGTCGCTCCTTAGAACAAAAACAGTGATAGGCTTTACCTGCTTTGACTAATGCCTCGGCGTGTTTTCGATACAGGTCAAGCCGCTCAGATTGAATATACGGCCCATACGGCCCGCCTTTCTCAGGGCCCTCATCCCAAGCCAAGCCGTAATCGCCAATCACCCGCAAAATTTTATCGATTGCCCCCTTCACTTCCCGTTCTTTATCCGTGTCTTCAATCCGCAGCACAAATTGCCCACCATGTTTTTTCGCCCAAGCATAGTTTTTGAGGAGTGTAGCCATCCCTCCCACATGTAGCTCGCCCGTGGGGCTGGGAGCCATCCGGGTTCTGACCGTCATTGTGCTATTTTTCTGCATGAATTCTCCCACTATTGACTGACATATTGCGGGTCAACCGCCTGAACGTAGCCAACAAAATCGTTATCCCCAATGAAAACATAAATCGGCTGTAAATACTCCTGCTCATACAACCAATCCTCGTAGTATCCCAGCTCCACCTGACGCACCACTGCTTGATCACTCGTGCCTTTATACGCCACATACCCCTCACCCGCTTGCAGGACCTGCCAAGCAGATTTGGTTGAACGCAGTGGATAGGTTTCAACCTGAGTATAGTCAACCGGCCGGTAGTGATACTCCACATCAACAATGCTTTCCTGACCGGAAAGTACACCGGAAAACACCGCCGAAATCACTCCTTGTTTGGGATTGGTACTGTACATCTGGTAGCGATCGTCAACCGCTCCACGATCCAGATTAATTTGCAAAAAATCAGCATCTGAGAGTGAAAAAGCCGTTTCCAGCTGTCCACCCAAAGATTTTAAGAAAACCACCTCACCAGCACTGGTGGCGACATCTACCGGCAGCAAATCAGCTCGATCCAAGAATGATTTCACTCGACGCACGGCCTCAAATTCCTCGGGCAAACGATTACCGCCGGTGACTAATTCTGGTTTGCTCAAGTAATTTGTCTTTAATGAAAAATTTTTCGTCTGTAAATCAATTTCCAAACTGGAGTTTAAAGAGCCGACTTTGGTCCAGCGATAGGTACGGCTATCAAGCAGCTCTGGCTGAAAAATAAACCCATAGGTAGCGGCAATTCGTTTAACTTCTTGATCAGCCAATAAACTGGGTTCCGACAATGGTGCCAGAAAAACTTTGGCCCGGTCGGTATCTAGTTCGGGCAAACGACTGCCAAGAGCGGTTTCCAAACGATAACTCTTGGGTCGATCAGCCTCTGTTTGAGTGGGGAACTCAATTTTTGGCAGGACACCAAAGCCGACAGTCGGTGGCGGCAAGGGTGGTGGATTGATACTGCGCCAGAAATTAATCGCCGCTGTTAATAACATCCGGCCAACAATCATGACCACAAAAGCGATCAAGCCATACTTGACCGCCAGACGCCCAACATGGGTGGCGGTAGTAAGGTTAGGAGAACTACTGGATTTTGATCTGGTGGCCATAGCAATATTTTAACGGGTTTTACCTCGGCTGTGGAGTATCAAGCACTAGAACTCTCCAGACTACTGCCAAGCAAGATTGTACTGCAACCAATTCAGGAGTATCTGGGTGTCAGCGTAGCGGTCGGTGCTGCCTATGACGATTATCAGAATTAGACGGCCTTGGTATTTCACCACGCTTATCAACACTTCTCCAGCCAGATCTGTCGTGCCGGTCTTCCCGGCGATAATTAAGGGGTTTTTCCCAAGTAATTCATTGGTGGGAAACAGAAAGTGACGAATATTACCTGCGGTGTTATACACCACAGCCTGCTGTAAACCAAGCCACTCTACTAACTGGGGATCTTCCAGCACTTGCAAACTCAAAACAGCCAAGTCACGCGCCGTCGTAACATTGGGCGGGTCATCGTAGCCGGTCGGATTTTGATAGAGAGTCTGATTAAGCTGAAGCTCCCTGGCCAACTGATTCATCCGGACCATAAAAGTATCTGTTCCTCCCGCTGCATGCTCAGCCAAGGCATAGGCGGCATCATTAGCGGAACTAACCAATAAACCAATCAGTAAATCACGCACCGTCAACTGCTCATGGGGAAACAAGCCGCCACCATTATTTTCCTGCGCCGCCTGGGTAGAAACCTCAACTATCTCATTCAGCTCAAACAGATCAAGGGCGGTCAGTGCGGTCATCAGCTTGGTGGTGGAGGCCGGCGGGAGTGGAACCAACGCATTTTTCTCCACCAGCACGGTGCGTGAATTCACCTCCATCACCAGATACGCTTGAGCACTTAACTGAGCGGAGAGAGTGGCTTGACTCTCTGTTAATGTCGCCGAATCACTGGCCTCCCAAACTGGCAGTTTTTCCTCTGGTAGTAGTAACACTGACTGGAATTGGGGCGGATGGTAGATAAATTTGGTATCAATAATCCGCCAGATCAAAAGACCGATCACGCTGAGAGCAATGGCTGTATAAACTTTGGCTCCTAAGTTTTTCACGAACTTCATTGTAAGAAATTTCAAGAAAATGCTCTAGTCACGCTCAACTACTTTTAACCCGAGCTCGGCCAACTGTTCTGCCGAGGCTTCATTTGGCGCATCCATCACCGCCGTCCGGCCAGTGGAGGTCATTGGGAAAGCAATCGTTTCCTTGAGTGATGTTTCACCAGCCAGTAACATCACCAAGCGGTCAAGGCCAAGCGCAATCCCCCCGTGGGGTGGGGTACCGACTGCAAAGGCTTTCAACATATGACCGACACTGGCCTCGATTTCTTCGTCCGAGTACCCCATGATCTGGAATGTGGCGCGCAAAATGTCCGGTCGGTGGGAGCGAATTGAGCCTCCCCCTACTTCATAGCCATTGCAAACCAGATCATACTGGGTAGTACGAATCTCGCCAACGTCTTTCATAGCCAAGTGCTGCTCGACGTCTTCCGGCAAAGGCGCGCTAAAAGGGTTGTGGGTAAAGGTCCAGCCGCTCTTACTATCCCGAACTTCGGCCGCGTCTTTGGTATCGACTTTTTTGAAAAATGGGAAGTTAATCACCCAGGCAAAGGCGAGTGTTCCATCCTTTTTCTCCGCTTCAGTGCGCAAATCAAACTTATCTTCCCCATATTTTTTAATTGCCTCGTCGTAGTTAATGATCGGAAATTTTTCTTGCTGGAGTTTGCCGTCCACAGCCTTCACGGCTGTTTTAACCAAATTCTCAACCGTTTCCATCACTGTGTCACGGTCCACAAAACTCATCTCAATGTCGACTTGCGTATGTTCAAAGCCTCTGTCCGCCCGTAAATCTTCATCACGAATACAGCGGGCGAGCTGAAAATAACGCTCAAAGCCAGCGGTCATCAAGAGTTGTTTGTACTGCTGAGGACTTTGCGGCAGGGCATAAAACTTGCCGGGCTGGAAACGAGAAGGAACGAGAAAATCACGCGCCCCTTCTTTGGTGGCCTTGGTCAGCATTGGGGTCTCGATTTCCACAAAGTCTTGTTTATACAAAGCTTCGCGAATTGCTCGGGCAAAGCGCGAGCGCAGACGCATAATTTGTTGCATTATTGGTCGGCGTAAATCAAGATAGCGATATTTCAGCCGGGGTTCTTCACCAATCTCATGGCCATCAGTGTCCAAGGTAATCGGAAGTTCAACTGCTTTATTAAGGATTTCATATTTTTTCACCTCAATCTCGATCGAGCCGGTTAATTGACTGGGGTTCACTAATTTTTCTGGTCGTTTCTTAACTACCCCTTCAATCTGCACCACTGATTCCACCGTCAACCCACCCATCTGGCCCATTCCCACACACTGCACCAACCCAGATCGATCACGCAAATCCACAAACGTAATCTTGCCGTGGTCGCGTTTGGTATTCACCCAACCTTGTAAAATGACTGATTCACCAATTTTTTTTATCGATTCAGCCACGAGAGTTCTTTTTGCCATACGCCCCATTATAGCTGAAATATCGGACCCTTGTCTTAAAAGCTGATGTCTGAGTTTTTTTCCTGATTGACAAGTTTATACCATGATTGAGAGAATATGATCTTAGTATGACTCTACAATTTAATTACAAGCGCCAATGGCTTATCCGCTTTATCTAACGCGGGGTGCTGTAGTTGAATTGAAGGTCATAAAAAACAACACCCCGCCACACCAGGCGGGTTTTTTTGAACCTTGACGGTCAAAAACGCTCTTTAACAAATTAACACCTCCTTTTCTCAGCGCTTACTTGAGCTTTGAGAAAAGGAGGTACGTCAAATCCTCGCCGATTCGAGAACAACGCACCGCGCGCTGTTTTTCGAAAAGGAAGAAACTATCTAATAAGGAGTAGAGATGCTTACCATTGGAGCTAATGGTACATTGGAGGATGGGCATGGAATGCTCATCTATCCAGACCAAACTGAGGGGGAAAACCCCGAAGCAGAGGAGGTAGGCTCTCTCCTCCAGCCACCGCCCAAAAGCGGTGGTCGAAAGATGTCCAGGCAAGACAGCCCCTACTTTGTAAAAATGTAGGGCTGTACTGGCATCTCTCAAAGCCCCGCTTCACAGCGGGGCTTTTTCCTTCTCCTTGCGCTACAATGCGCTCGTGTCGTTCAATCGCTATTTACTGACTGGTTTTTTTGCCGCCACCATCTTCCTGGCTGGTTTTTACCTCGGTCAATTCATTGATCTTGGCGAAAACTCACCGCTACTCTCGCCGCTCAGTAATGAAGTGGAGGTAGAGAAACCGCTGCAACAATACACCATCCCCAATCTCATTCAACGCCGCTATGTCCCCAGCAATGTTATCGTCGATAGAGTCTTGGCGGAAACACCAGACTATACCAGTTACCTTTTCTCCTATACCACCAGTGGACGCCGAATGACCGGTCAACTCAACGTGCCCACCACTCTTATCGAAAGCTCCGACCTTGAACCCGCGCCAGTCATCATCATGCTGCGCGGCTTTGTACCATTAGAAACGTACACCACTGGTGTGGGAACTAAAAATGCGGCGGCGGTGCTGGCGGAAAACGGCTATGTCACCCTGGCGCCAGATTTTTTTGGCTTTGGCGAAAGTGACCCCGAACCAACCGATGTCTGGGAAGCACGCTTTATCAAACCAATCAACGTCGTTGAACTGATCACTACTCTGCGAGCCACCCCAAGCCTGCAACTGCCACTGCCAAGTTTGAGTACGATCCGGCTTAACACAGCTAAACTGGGTATCTGGGCTCATAGTAATGGCGGTCAAATCGCCCTGACTGCTTTAGAAATTATTGGTGAGTCGATTCCCACCACTCTGTGGGCTCCAGTCACCACACCCTTCCCCTACTCAATTTTGTTTTACAGTGACGAAAACGAGGATGAAGGCAAAGAAGCTCGTGCTTGGCTAGGATTATTTGAAAAAGACTACGATGCCCGTCAGTTCAGTCTGACACAATACCTTAACCGACTGACCGGACCCATCCAACTTCATCATGGCACTGCCGATGAAGCAGCCTTGATCACCTGGTCGAGTGAGTTCGTCGACAAAATCGAGACCGAAAACACACGACGAACAGGTTCGTCAGAAATTGAACTCCCACTGATCGAACTCACCTACTTTACCTATCCTGGCGCTGATCACAACCTCCAACCCAACTGGGACACGGTGATAGCCCGTGACCTCACTTTCTTTGACACCTATCTGACAGAATAATTATTTTTTACCTTCTTCCAGTAGGTTGGATGAGCTCTGACGATAATTTTCAATTCGCTCGATTTTGCGTTCCAACTGCTTGGTTCTGGTCGAAGTAATTTTGTCGTAGCCACTGCTCAGAGTGTCGATCGAGCGACCAAATTTTTCGAATTCTTGACGAAACTTCCCCCATTCACCCACAAATTCATCAATGTACTTCACCACCTTCTTCAGTTTCCCGCCAATCATGAAGTTGCGATAACTCTCACGAACGGTGCTGGCGACAATCAGAAAGGTAAACGGCGAGACGATGATCACCCGCTGCTCAATGGCGTAGTCGATTAGTTCGACAAAGTTTTGATTAATAAATGAAAAGATCATCTCGTTGGGCACAAATAAAATGGCGTAATCAAGGGTGTTATCGGCCGGATTGATATACTCAGCCACTTTATCAATTTTTCCCTTAACCTCGACTTTAAACTCCTTGGCATACTCTCGCTTTTCCTGTGGAGTTTCCGCCGCACTGATTTTTTGAATTGCCTGATAGGGAAACTTCACGTCCACTGGAATGTTGCGATTGTCAGGCAGTAGTAAAATAATATCCGGTTTCAGCGCTGAGTCTTTTTGCTTTTTCTGCCGTAGATAATGCGTGCCCTCCACTAAGCCACCGGATTGCAACAAATCCTCAATAATCCGCTCCCCCCAAGCACCGCGCTTCTGGTTATCAGACAAGACGCGAGCCAACTGCTGAGTTGAGGCCTTAAGATCCTCAGCCAGTCGACGGTGTTCAGTCAGGGTGGTGGTGATCTCAGAGAATTTCTTGACCCGATCTTGCTCGAGGCTGCGAATTTCTTGCTGGCGCTGTTGTAAATCCTTTTTCAGCTCTGTCACCAGTTTCTCGATCACTTGCTGCTTATTTTCCAGGTCCACTCTAATCGCTTCTTTCTCGCCACTTAAAATTTCTTTGCTCTGAGCCGCGATCTTGGGCACACTCATGCCGAAGACTTTATGAACCAAACCCTCCAGCTCATCCTCATTTTGACTGCGACCGAGTAGTCGGCGAATCTCAAAATAGAGAGCCACCAGCGCGGCTAGCACTGCCAACAATAATAAAACAATCCAAAAATTCATAGCTTTAGTATACTTGAGCCAAGCAAATTTCCCTATGATCCAAAAGCGTGCCCGCTCCAGACTCAAAAAAACTCCTGCCACTACGGTTACTCGTCGAGCGACCAGACCGGTCGAGACGCCACCACGGCGACTTTCACCCCGTCACCTTCGTCATACCCCACTGATTTTTTTGGCTGGCATGTTTTATGCCGGTCTCTATTGGCTGTTCACTACCATTCATCCAGACCAAATCAGCAACATCCTGCTGCCCAATAGTTTTATACCGTTGCATCTGCTCTTTTTTGGCGGTAATTTTTTTCTCTTCACCTTCTTGACCCTCAGGAAACGCTGGGGTCTTTTTATTGCCCTGGCGATCGAGTGGCTGGTGGTGCTCAAACTCCAGGAAGTGACACTGGATATTTGGGCCATTTTGAGCGCCGTCATTATCGGTGGTGGTGGCTGGCTATTAAGAACGCTGTGGAAAAATCAGGTGTCCAATCTATAATAGACTCGTGGACGACCAACATTTTTATCTCACCACGACTCTGCCTTATGTCAACGCGCAACCTCATATCGGTTTTGCCTTGGAAATCGTGGCTGGTGATGTGATCTGCCGCTACCAGAAAGAAATCCTCGGGAAACAAGTCGTTTTTAACACCGGCACTGACGAACACGGCCAAAAAATTTATCAGGAAGCCCTAAAAGCCAAGCAAAATCCGCAAGCTTACGTGGATGAATATGCTGCCAAGTTTGAGGACCTCAAAAACTTACTGAATTTAAGCTATACCCACTTTATCCGCACTACCAACGCGGACCATAAAAAAGCCGCTCAACATTTCTGGCAGTTGTGTGATCAACACGGCTACATTTACAAAAAAAACTACACCGTGAAATATTGTGTTGGGTGTGAGCTGGGAAAAACCGAGTCAGAACTGATTGATGGCCACTGCCCACTGCACCCCAATCAAAACTTGGAAATTCGTGAAGAAGAAAATTATTTCTTCAAGTTTTCCCAGTTCCAAGCCAAACTCCTGCAGTACTACCAAAAAAACCCCACTTTCGTCAAACCAGCTAGCAAAATGAAAGAAATTACCGCCTTTGTGAAAGGGGGCTTGCAGGATTTCAGCATCTCTCGCCTCAAAACGAAAATGCCATGGGGAGTAGCGGTACCCGGTGACCCCGAGCACGTGATGTACGTTTGGTTTGACGCCTTAATCAACTATATTTCCACCTTGGGCTGGCCAAAAAACGAGGTGGCCTTCCACCAGTACTGGCCCGGCGTGCAAGTGGCTGGCAAAGATAACTTGCGTCAGCAGTCAGCGATGTGGCAGGCCATGCTGATGGCTGCCGGTCTGCTGCCGAGCCAACAAATTCTCATTAACGGCTTTATCAGTGTGGCCGGCCAAAAGATGAGCAAGTCCTTGGGGAACGTCATTTCCCCTACCGAAATGGTCGAGCGGTATGGCGCTGACGGCACACGTTACCTGCTGATGAACCTTGGTACATTTGGCACCGATATGGATGTGACGTGGGAGAAACTGGATACTACTTATACAGCTGATCTAGCCAATGGCCTAGGCAATCTCTGTTCTCGCGTCGCTAAATTAGCCGAGCAACTCAAGTTCCAAAACGCTTTGCAGCAACCAGAGATGCCAGCCGATTACTCAGCCGCGATGGACTCGTTTGAACTTTTATCCGCGCTAAAACTGATTCAAGCTCTAATCGTGGAACTTAATGAATATCTGGCGAAAAAAGAACCGTGGAAACTCGATGCGCAAGGAGCACTGGTCGTCATCACCCAAGCAGTGGAAAGAATTTTTTTGCTTGGCAAACTCCTTTCACCTTTCATGCCCGAAACAGCCAAATTGATCATCAACCACTTTAGTCGACCAACCATCAAAGCACTCGAGCCACTGTTCCCCCGTTTGGAAAAATAATTTATGCATATCGTTGACACTCACTGCCACTACAATATGGAGCCCTTGTACAAAGATTGGCAGACGTATTGGCAAAAAGCCAAAGAACATGGCGTAGTCGGTGGAGTAATAGCCGGAACGCAAACCGAAACGGTCAACCGAGCCTTTGTTATCAATGCCAAAGAGCCAAATTTACTGGTCAGCGTTGGTATTCACCCAAGCCATGCTCACGAAATAACACCCAGCCAACTTGATGAAGCCGCCAAAACTTGGGTCACCAAAAAATTTCACGCTGTTGGGGAAACAGGCTTAGATTTCTATCGCTTGGATCGAGCCAGCACCGACTTTGACCAACAAACTAACCAACAAAAAATGATTTTCCGCTGGCACCTTCAGTTCGCCCAAACGCATAATATGCCACTCATTCTTCATGTGCGAGATAAAGCGGAAGACTATGACGCCTACTGGGAAACCCTCGACATTCTGGAAGAAGCCTATCAGGGCACCAAGCCCTTTGTCTTGCACTGTGCCTCTGGACCAGCAGATTACATCCAAAAGGCACTGGTGATGGGCGGCTACATTGGTTTTGATGGCAATATTACCTACCCCAATGCCAATGAAGTTCGCGACCTGATAAAAAGCGTGCCTGCCGACCGACTACTGATCGAGACCGATGCCCCGTTTCTGGCCCCACAAACCTACCGCGGCCAAACCTGTGAACCGTGGATGATTGTAGAAACTGCCAAGTATGTCGAAAAAGAACTTGAGCTTGACCTCAACCAAATCTTGGAAAACACCCAACGGTTCTTTAACCACTCTTTCACCAAATAAACCTCTGGAAAGGTATAATACCGCCACCATGATCCGTCGTTACTTCCGGCGCCATCCGGTGCGTACTCAACGAGCCCTCGAGATCTTGCCAGGTGTTTTTTCCTGGTCGCTGATTCTGTTTCCCGTCTGGGGTTCATTTATTGTTCCCAACCTGGTGGCCTATTACGTCATCACTTTCTCCGTTTACTGGCTGTATCGTTCACTGGTTGTGGCAGCCCTTTCAATCGCCGCTCATTTTAAGATCAGAGCCTCCAAACAGTTTGATTGGATCGCCGATCTCAAAAGTAACTTCCCGAGTAAATGGAACAAAATTCATCACATTGTCGTCATCCCCACTTATCAAGAACCATTGACTACT
Organism: Candidatus Pacebacteria bacterium GW2011_GWA1_46_10; assembly: GCA_001002135.1. Classification (GTDB taxonomy): domain Bacteria; phylum Patescibacteriota; class Microgenomatia; order UBA1400; family PJMF01; genus UBA10119. The sequence goes on along the minus strand of LCLP01000001.1, from coordinate 330,480 downwards.
CTTCAGCGCACACTCAAGGCCTTGGCCAAACAATCATATCCAACCAAAAATCTGCATATTATGCTGTCATTTGAAAAACGAGAGGGTAAAACAGCACGAGAGAAATCTCGCAAACTCACCCAGCAGTTCGGCCAGACTTTCGGCCACCTGTGGTCCACCTTTCACCCAGACATCGAGGGTGAAGTAAAAGGCAAGTCAGCCAACACTTCCTGGGGTGCCAAGCACGCCAAAAAACTGCTGGTGGACAAACTGCGGGTGCCAATTAAAAACGTAACCATCACCAGCGAAGACGCCGACGCCCGCTTTCACCACCATTACTTTGCCAACTTAACCTACGAGTTTCTGACCGTCCAGAAACCTTACAACAAAATCTGGCAGGGTGGAATCGCTTTCTACAATAATATCTGGGAAGTGCCCTCACCAATCCGGGTGCTGGCCTCGATTTTTTCCGTCACTCAGATGTACATTCTGATGCGCCGCGACCGGTTGATTAATTTTTCCAGTTACTCCACCTCCCTCAAACACGTTGTTGAAATCGGCTATTGGGACACTGACGTCATCCCAGAAGATTATCGGTTATTCTTTAAATCTTACTTTGCCAAAAAAGGCGACTTTCAAGTCAACCCGATTTACTTGCCGGTCTACGCTGATGCGGCCCAGTCGCATGGTTTTTGGAGCACCATGCGCAACCAATACGAACAACTCAAGCGCTGGGCCTGGGGGGTCAGTGATGATGCGTACATCATCCGCCAATTTGTGTTAAGCGACGCCCCATTCTGGGCCAGGCTCATTCGAGTAATGAAAGTGGTGGAAGATCACTTCCTGTGGCCGGTTAACTGGTTTGCCATCACCGTCTCAGCCATCCTGCCGCCGCTGTTGAATGAGCAATTCAGCCGCACCATTTTAGGGAAAACTTTGCCGCAAGTGACCTCCACTCTGCTGACCATCGCGCTCATCTCTTTTATCGTGATGTTCACACTGGATGCCATCAACCGACCGCCACATCCTCGCAAACGCAGTCTTTTGTCATATCTCCTACAACCACTGGAGTTTGTGTTGTTGCCAGTGGTTGGTTTCTTTTTCTCCGCCCTGCCTGGCATCGACGCCCACACCCGATTGATGTTGGGTAAGTACATCGAATATAAGGTGACCGAAAAAGTGTAGGTTTTCTTCATCTTGAGGTCGATCTATCAATGCGTGTACACTAAGAGGGTGTTAAAACTCTTGAAGCAAATTGACCGCAAGTGCGAAGAATATCTCGAGTTACTAATTTTGCTTTTGACCGTCGTTCTCCTAAGAATCCCTAATTTTTTTGAACCTTATTGGTATGGCGATGAAGCCATTTACCTCACCGTCGGCAATGGTTTGAAACAAGGCTTGCGGCTCTACACCGACATCATCGACCACAAAACCCCACTCATTTATTACTTGGCCATGGTGCCCAACCAGTTTTACTTTCGACTGCTCAATCTTGGCTGGATGATGGTGACCACCGCCTTGTTTTTTTCACTGGCCAAAAAACTTTTTGTTAAAACACGGATCGCTTTTATCAGCACGCTGATTTTTGTCCTACTCACCACTCTGCCCTGGTTGGAAGGAAACATCCCCAACGGCGAACTCTTTGTCCTCGGTTTTGTGATGGCAGGATTCTGGTTACTGAGCAAGACTGCTGGCTGGCAACGCTTTTTTTACTCAACTAAACTCCCACTCAAAAAACTTAATCGTCAGTGGTGGCTACTCACCGGTTCAGGAGTATTTTTTGGCCTTGGCATCCTCACAAAAGTGCCGGCTCTTCTCGACCTTGGTGCCGCCTTAATGATTGGCTGGTTTGTGTTTATTGCCAAACTGACGGCTAAAAAAACCGCTTGGTCAGTGCGCTTAAAAAGCTTGCTGCAATTCCTGGCCCAATCAGGCTGGTTGCTGCTGGGCGCGCTGATCCCAATCGGGCTGTCGATCGCCTACTTCGTCAGTGTCGGCTCTGGGCGAGATTACCTAGACTTTGGTTTGCTCTATAACGTGCGCTACAGCAGCGACTGGCAGCTCGATTTCACCAATCCTGCATTACAATTTTTGTTCACACTACCCGGTAAAATCATCTCGCTTGGCGCAATACTTGGCCTCTTAAGCTTCACTAAGAAATTCACCCCGCGTTTTCAGTTTGCCGCCAGTTGGTTGGTGCTCAGCTTGTTTGCCGCACTTTTATCCAACCGTCCTTACCCCCACTACTTGATTCAAGCCGTACCAGCTTTTTCCCTCTTACTGGTTGAGTTTGGTTTGGCAATTAAGTACTCCCCTAAGCGTAAAACCATGGCGGTTATTGGTGGCCTATTGCTCTTGCTCCCTTTTACGATCACCGGCCTCCTCAACGTCAGGCCGTACTCCACCAGCCAATATTACGGCCAGTTTTACCGTTTGCTGAGTGGTCAAATCAGTCAGTCAACCTATGATCAATCATTTGACGGCCTGGTTAAAGACAACTATGAGGCGGCCGACCTGATTTATGGTTTAAACGGCCAGCGAATTTTCATCTGGGGCACTAATCCCATGCTCTACGCCTTAACCCAGACTACCCCCACTTCTCGCTTCACTGTCTCATTCCACATTAAGTCTTTTAACGATTACCAACGAACCATGGAGCAAATTAGAGCGGAAAAACCAAAAATCATCGTGGTGATGAATAATGAAACTGAAGAACTCATTGGACTGAGTCAATACCTTGACGCTCTTTATTATGCCAACACTCAATACCCGAGTATGACACTCTATCTCCTGCGGGAAAACGAGCAAGCGCTATAATAGCTGTCATGGAAATCCCCTCAACAACTTCCTCACCCGCGCTCGTGCCCCGCGCGTCATCATACTCGCAAAAAACCTTGAAATGGGCAGTGCTGTTGTCACTGCTCATGACGGCTGCTGCCGGGGTGTTGTATTCATTTCTCCAACCGGTGATTCCTCTTTTTTACACGCTCACTCAGTCCAATCAGCAACTGGTCAATAAATGGTGGATTTTTTTGTTTCCTGCTTTCAGCTGGCTGGTCACGATGGTGCATTTTACTTTACTTAAAACCATGAAAAATCTAGAAGGCAGTATTGAACGTATTTGGTGTTGGACCACGGTAGGGATTGTCGGTATCACCAGCTTGCTTTTTATCAGACTGATCTTGGCTGTCACATGAGCATCATTGTTCTCCTTATTAGCGGCCTTATTTCAGCCCTCATGGCACCACTGGTCATCGCTTGGTATAAAAAAAACCGCTGGCTGGATGATCCCCAAAAAGTCCCTCACGCCAAAAAAACCCATTCTCAACCCGTGCCGCGCGGCGGCGGCTTGGTGGTGTTTACCGGCATTTTGATCGGCAGTTTGTTCTTTCTGGACATTGATATGTATCTCAAAGCAATTTTACTTGGAGCGGGTTTGTTAACTTTCGTTGGCACCCTGGATGATATTTTTGATCTTCACCCGGTGATTCGCTTACTCACCGGTTTGACTGCTAGTTTACTGGTGGTAGGCACTGGGATCAGTGTGGCCTATGTCAGCAATCCTTTTGGACCGGGAGTGATTCATTTGGCTGCGCCGCTGTGGCAAGTGGTTTTCAATGGACAAACGATATCCATCGCCCTTTCCAGTCTGCTGGCCGTGCTTTTCATCCTCTGGAACATGAATGTTCTCAATTGGTCAAAGGGAGTGGACGGGCAACTGCCCGGCTTTGTCAGTATCGCGGCAGTTTTCATCGGCTTGCTTTCCTTACGATTCCAAGATGACCCGACCACTTTTAACACCTCTCACCTAAGTTTTATTGTCGCTGGCGCTTACCTTGGTTTATTAATTTGGAACTGGTACCCCCAGAAAATGATGCCTGGGTACGGCGGCGGGTCATTGGCCGGTTTCTTTCTCAGTGTGCTGGCTATTTTATCTGGCGCCAAAGTGGCCGCTACCCTGATGGTGGTGGCTATTCCTACCGCTGATGGTATTTTTACTATCACCCGGCGAATTTTGGCTGGCAAATCGCCATTGTGGGGAGACCGTGGACACCTGCATCACAAGTTGATGGATCTATTCGGTTGGGGGAAGCGCCGCATCGCGGTATTTTATTGGTTGGCGAGCTTATTGTTGGGCCTGATCTCACTGTACCTAAACACGATCGGCAAAATTATCACCCTCACCGTTACTGTCGGTTTTGTCTTTAGCTTTTTGATCTGGGCCAAGTGGCGCTCGCAAAAGCGCCCCTAAACTCGCTCTTGCTTGAAGAGTAATTTTGCTTTACAAATCAAGGTAATGTGTGGCGTTTTGTCTATCTAATTCTCAAGTCTGCTCGGCCTCGGCAATGGATTAAAAACCTTGCCCTCTACGCCCCGTTGTTCTTTTCCGGCTTTCTTTTTTTTAAGCCCCTTGATGGACCGGCTTACTTTTGGATCGTTACCTACGCGGTCTTGCTCTTCTCAGTACTCACCTCTAGTATTTACCTCATTAACGACCTGATTGATGTCAAGGAAGACCGCCAACACCCATTTAAAAAGCATCGTCCCATCGCTTCCGGGCAACTGCCAGTGCCATTAGCTCTGACCGTGGCCCTGCTCGGCTTAGCGCTGGTTTTTTTCTTGTCGTTAACTTTGCCTGTCTTTTTCCGATTGCTGTTGTTCACCTATTTTGTACTCCAAATGCTCTATGCTACTCGCATCAAACACATCGCTATTTTTGACGTGGTCTCGATTGCTTTAGGCTTTTTGATCAGAATTTATGCTGGGGCAGTGATTGTCGAACTACACATGAGTGTCTGGTTTTTACTGACGGTGGTCTCGGCCTCACTGTTTCTGGCGGTCGGCAAACGGCAAAGTGAGCGAACCCTGCTGCGTGATCATCACTTGGACTTCTCGCGCAAAGCACTACGTCACTACTCACAGCGACTGCTGGACCAGTACACCGGCATGTTTGCCAATGCCACTTGGTTAACCTACGCGCTGTTCTCTTTCCAGCACGAAACTTCTCAAGCAGGTATCGCCGTGGAACGTTTTCCCACTCTTTACCTCATCCTTCCACGCACCCTGCAATCTCAAAAACTGCTGATGCTCACTTTGCCGTTTGTTATCTTTGGCGTCATGCGCTACCTGCAGCTGGTTTACGAAGAAAACAAGGGGGAGTCACCGGAAAAAGTACTGCTCAATGACAAGATGCTCCTGATTAGCGTCTTTCTGTTTGGCTTGACGGCTTTCATCGTGTTGTACGCCTGAATTTGACTGGACAGTGGCAACCGCTTTCCCTACAATTCTGTTCTATAAAGGCAAACCCATGAAGATTCGTAAAGCCGTCATCGCCCTGGCAGGATTTGGTACTCGGTTCCTGCCTGTGACTAAAACCATCCAAAAAGAGATGATTCCGGTTATCAACCGGCCGGTCGTCGATTATTTAGTTGACGATCTAGTGAAAGCCGGCATCCAGGAGATCATTTTGGTGGTCAATGAACATAGCGGACAAGCAATCCACTATTACCAAGAAAACCACCGGTTGGAAAAATACCTACAACAGCTGAAAAAAGCCGAAGCTTACAGTCAAATCAAAGACATCCCAAACAAAGCGACCTTCCACTTCGTCAAACAACGTGACCAGGACCCCTACGGCACGGCCGTGCCTGTCAAGCTGGCCAAGGAATATCTCAAAGATGAAGAGGCCTTTGTGGTCCTGATGGGTGATGACATTCCGTATAACGCCGACGGCTCGTCAGAAGTAGCCAACATGATCCAGTACTTGGAGCAAACCGGTGCTGATAGTCTGGCTACTTTCAGTGAACAGCCAACCGAGCAGCTGTATGTGTATGGAGTCGCCGACACCATCGAGAAAAACAGCGTTAAATACTTAAAAAAGCTGGTGGAAAAACCCGCTCCCGGCACCGCCCCTAGTAATTTGGCCAATATCAGTAAATATATCCTCACCCCAGCAGTTTTCGACATTATTGACCAGCAACAACCCAACCCACAATCAGGCGAATTCTACATCACCGATACCGTCACTACCCTGGCGCAAACCAACAATGTGGTGGTCTATACCCCTAAAGGGGTATACCTCGACTGCGGCTATCCCCTTGGTTGGTTGAAAGCTAATCTCGTGATGGCTCAAGACAATCCAGCGTTAAAAGAGGAATTACAAACTTTCTTAAAAACACTGGGATTATAACCCCCCACGCAAGAGCATCGTGTCTACTACTCGCCGCACCGCGGTCAGGTAAGCGGCCATTCGACCGTCGACCTGATGTTTTTCCTTGATGGCCCACAACTGGGCAAAGGCATCCTCCATCAGCGGTTTCAGTTTATCAATCACCTCTGCGTGAGACCAATAGTACCCTTGCAGGTTCTGAACCCACTCAAAGTACGACACCGTCACCCCGCCGGAGTTGGCCAAGATATCAGGGATTAATAAAACCTTGTTTTTAGCCAGGATTTCATCGGCTTCCGGTGTGACCGGGCCATTGGCCATCTCGATCACTACCTTGGCCTTAATCTTGGCGGCATTGTCTTGATGAATGACGTCTTCGAGGGCGGCCGGCACCAACACATCTACCTCAAGCTCTAAGAGCTGTTCGTTGGTCAGTTCTTCACCGTTCTCAATATCACATTTCTCATCCGTGCACCGGCACTCGCTGACCCGACCAGTGTCACGCTTACACTCCAGGGTTTTCTCCGGATTCAAGCCTTCCGGCACATACACTCCGCCTTTGGAGTCAGACACCGCCACCACCCGATACCCTCTGGCGTCAGCGTGCTTGGCAAACCAATACCCCACGTTGCCAAAGCCTTGGATGGCAATAGTGACATCCTTTTTGCGTTGCCACCCCAGTTTCTCCGCCAATTTTTCCAACACCAACACCCCACCAAGGCCAGTGGCTTCATCACGACCTTGCGAACCACCTAGTTCCAAAGGCTTACCGGTAAAAGCACCTAGTGGGTTTTCTTGTACCAGGCCTTTCTTGGCAACTGCTTGTTGGTATTCATCAACCATCCAGGCCATGATTTGCCCAGTGGTATTGACATCCGGCGCTGGTACATCCAGCCAAGGACCAATTTTATCGCTTAAAAATCGCGCGTAAGCGCGGCTCAATCTTTCCAGTTCTACTTGAGATAACTCCTTGGGGTTAACCACAATGCCGCCCTTGCTACCACCATACGGAATACCGGTCACGGCACATTTCCAGGTCATCCACGTCGAGAGGGCCATCACCTCTTCTTTGGTGACATACTGGTGGTAACGGATACCACCTTTGTAAGGACCGCGAGCGTTGTTGTGCTGAGAGCGAAAAGCTTTAAATTTTTTGGTTGAACCGTCAGCCAGTTTGACTGACAACATCGTTTCATGAACTACGTCTGGTTTTTCCAGTCTTTTAATGGCTGCGTCAAACTGTTGCTCGCGGCCGGCGTAATCCTGCCGAAGTAACTTGGCTACCCGTCGCAATTGGGCCACCGCATGCTGATGTTGGTTCGACATACTCGACAAGTCCTTTCTGACTCTCACTGATTATTTTCCAACCATCTCTCCGCATCAAGCGCTGCACTACAACCTTGGCCGGCCGCGGTCACCGCTTGCCGATAGCGTACATCCACCACATCCCCGCCGGCAAACACCCCAGGGACGCTAGTCTGTGTGGGGTATGGAATCATGCCGTTGTCACCAAAAACCTTGCCAGCCTGTTCCACTCCTGGCTGAGTGATACTTTGACTGGTGATAATATAGCCTTGATCAAGTTCGAGCTGGCCTTGGAAAATGTCGGTTACCGGCCGATGACCAATGGCGTAAAAAAGACCTTGGGCAGGGTATTCTTTCACCGTGCCGTTCTCGTCGACTTTAACACCAGTCACCGACTGGTCACCCATAATCTCGAGTAAATTGGAGTGCCAGAGCACTGAAATTTTTTCATTTTTCAACACCCGCTCAGCCATAATTTTACTGGCTCGAAATTGCTCACGGCGGTGAATAATCGTCACCTGACTGGAAAATTTCGTCAAAGCGAGTGAATCTTCCATGGCGCTATCGCCGCCACCAACCACAAACACCACCTTATCTTTATAAAACGGCGCGTCACAAACCGCACAAGTACTGACCCCACGGCCGATCAACTTTTCTTCACCTGGTACTTTGAGTGTCAACGCCGTGGCACCAGTGGTCACGATCACGGCTTTAGCCAAGACATCGGGTTCAGCCTGCTTGACTTGTTTGACGATTTGGCCAATTTCTTCAGCCGAACCACTTTTAAAAACATTCGCATCCGCCCCAGGGGGCAGGTGAGTCCATAATTTAAATGGACGTTGACTAAAGTCGACGGCCGTGACATGCAGATCTTGAACGTCCGCGCCAAAGCGCTCCGCCTGGGTGCGCAGATCTGCCATTAATTGAGGACCCAGAATACCCTTAGGAAAACCAGGGTAGTTTTCTACTTCATTGGTGTACATCAGCTGTCCACCACTCTCAATACCAGTAAAAACCACCGGCGCCAACCTGGCACGGGCCGCATAGAGGGCCGCCGTATAGCCGGCCGGACCCGAACCAATCACCACTAAATCGTGAATTTTCATGGACTAGGTTATTGTAAAGCCTCATCAATCAAGCTGCGATAGCCAGCTTCACCAGCAAAGCCGATCTGCTTGCCGACGATTTTCGGCTCACTGCCGTCATTTTTAAACACCAAGACCGTTGGAATACTCATCACTCCATACTGCTGGGCAGACCGAGGGTTTTCATCCACATTCAGCTTAGTGATCAACATCTTGTCTTGAAATTCTTTGGCTAATTTGTCAATGATCGGCGCGGCGGCCACACAAGGACCGCACCAATCGGCGTAAAAATCGACAAATATCGGTCGTTTTTCAGTTTTAATCGTCTCTTGAAGGGTGTCATCTGTTAGATGCATGATGTTTGATGGGATTCCCGCCATATTTCCTTTCCACTCGCTATTACACTTTCATTATACCGACCCAGAACGTAGTCCGGCTTACAAATTATGCCCAAGTGAGTCTTCTAATGCAGCTGACGTTGTAGCTCAACTACCTTTCTTAACAAACCAGAGAGAGCTGTTTCTTCTTTTTCGGTCCGCTTGGCTTTTTGCTCTAGACTGGCAATTGCTGCCTGCAAAACCTCGATTTTTTCCCGGGCGATTTCTTTTTTCAAAGCCGAGAGGGTTTGAGACCACTCTTTCTCTGGCTGAAAAGTCTTTTGCATGTTCTGAAACTGGGGCGCATAGACCGCGTCAAATAGTATCTGCTTGAGGTCCTCACCCAGACCGGCAGTCAAAATTCTCAAGTCTGCTTTATCTTGGGGTTTTTTGGCGGCAAAGGCCTCCAGGATCTGCAAAAAGCCGGTAGATTTGAGGGGAATCTCTTGTAACACGGCCAATTTCTGGGCAAATTCCTTGACGCTAAACAGCAAAAAGAGGGCGTATTTCTCCAGCTTTTCTCGACGACCCCCCGAGATTTCTTCAGCGGGAGCGGTTTCCGCTGCCGGCCTGTTGGCTGCAGCGCCACGACTGATTCGCTCCACATCCTGCATCAAGACATCTAGTGATACCGCCAGCGTTTCGGCCAATTTCTTGAGGTAGAAGTCTCTTTCCACTGCGTGGGGGATTTGGCCGAAAATCGGCCCGACAGCCTTGACGATTGCCCGTTTTCCCTCTGGAGTGGTCGGATCATGATGGCGCAGGCTCAAGTTCAGCAAAAACTCATAGACCGACACCGAGGTCTCGGCCAACTTCCGCCACTCTTCCGGGTTTGTTCTGACCAGTTCATCCACATCTTTTTGCCCTTTTTCCAGCGAAGACAGGTCAATCACCCGCAACTCCATATCAGTGTCCCCAACCACTTCAATGGCTCTTCTCATTGCTGCCGCCCCAGCCTCGTCAGCATCCAGGCTAAGGATAATTTTCTTAACTGATCGAGCCAAGAGCTTTACCTGCTCTCGAGTCAGCGCCGAACCTTTAATCGCCACAATCTGGTTAATATGAGCTTGTGCCGAGGAGATAACGTCAAACTCACCCTCGACCACGATCACTTCCTCCTTCTTCTTGATTTCAGCAAAGAGCTCTTTGAGCCCATACAACAGTTGTGATTTATGGTAAACCATCGTTTCCGGGGTATTAATGTATTTAGCCTCTTTAGGGTCGGCCTCAAGTAACCGACCGGAGAAACCAACCACTCGACCGCGATGGTCTTTTAAGGGGAACATCAGCCGGCCGCGAAAACGGTCGTAGTATTTTCCGCCAGCCCCTCTCAAGATAAGACCAGTTTTCTGGATATCTTCTAGGCTGTATTTTTTCTTCTGGTGTAGGTACTTGATCAGGCCGTCCCACCCTGGCGGGGCGTAGCCAAGTTGAAACAGTTCAATTGAGGCCGTGGAGATTTTGCGGTCTTTAAGATAGGCTCTCGCTTTTTTGCCCACTTGATGACTGACCAATAAGTAGTGATAGTACTCCTTGGCCAAGTGTAAAACCTCGAGTAATCGCTCACGCAGATCGTCCTCAGGGGAGCGTTGAAACTCCTGGAGCTTAATCCCGGTACGTTCACTCAAATACTGCAGCGCTTCGGCAAAGGTCATCCCGTCATACTTTTGCAAAAAGTCCAAGACATCGCCGGTCTCATCACAGCCAAAACAACGGTAGCGCTGAAGCTGTTCACTGACAAAAAATGAGGGTGTTTTCTCACTGTGAAACGGGCAAAGTGCTTTATAACTGCCACCAGAGCGGATCAGTTTGATTCGCTCCCCCACAAGCTGCACAATATCAGTAGCGTCTTTAATTTGTTGAATCTGGGACATTGGGGGTAGTATATCACCGCCCCATCAACAAGAAATGAAAATACTGCCCCAAAGAGTTAAAAGTCACTCAAAATCTGCTTTGAGCGCCACAAACTCGTTCTCGGTTTTTTTTAACCGCGCTTGAATTTGGTCAATCAACTCTCTAGCTCGTTTCATTTTCCCCAATCCCTGTTCCAAATTAATGTCCGCTTCATCAAACCAAGTACTAATCGCCTCCAGTTCCGCCATCGCTTTGGTGATATCAAATGATTGTTTGGCCATATTATTCAACCTTTGCAGTCACCATACCTTTAGAGAGAGTAATCGTCAATGCTTCATCTTTCTGAACCATTTTCTTATCTTTAATCACGGTGCCGGCGCGATTGGTCACAATACTATACCCCTGTTTCAAGCGATTCAACGGACTGGCTGCCATGACTTGATTGGACAGAAAAGCAAAGCGTTGCTGTCGCAGTGTCAACTGATGAGTAAACCGATGAATGACCCTTTCCCAAGTCTGTCGTAGTTGATCCCGTGCGCCATCAAGTACTTGCTGGAAGTTTTGCTTGATCTGACGGGCAAAATACTGCATTTTGTCACCCGCCAGCCGCCAGTTTTCTGACAAGATCCGGCCGGCATCGGTGGGGGTAGAGGCGCGTACATCGGCCACCAAATCGGCAATGGTGACATCCCGCTCGTGGCCAATAGCGGCTATGACCGGAATTTTGGAGGCAAAGATCGCCTCAGCCACCTCCACTGAATTAAAGGCCTGCAAACTTTCCAAACTGCCACCGCCACGGGTCAGTACCAAGACTTCCACTCCACCATCAAGTGCATCCGGGTGTGTGTTAAACCACTCGATCCCTTTGACAACCGAGGGAATGGCATTTAAACCCTCGACGCGAATATCACGGTGGACAATCTGAAAACCAAATTGACCAAGGTGCTGTCTGAAATCCCGCAAGGCTTCGCCGCTTTCAGAGGTCAGTAAACCGATACGAGTGAGAAAAATTGGCAAGGCCCGTTTGCGCTCTGGAGCAAAGAAGCCTTTGGCTTCCAACTGCCGCTTTAATTGCTCAAAAGCTTTTTGCAGTGCTCCTTCACCCACCGGCGAAATATGCTCGACAATAAAACTAAACCGCCCACTGGGTTTATACACACTAGCGTGACCTAACACTTGGACCTCAATACCCTCTTTTAACTCAAAGGGTAAAGTCCTCAAACGAGACTGCCAGAGGGCGCAGTTCAAGACCGCTGGTTCTTTACTCTGGCCGTCAGTCAGGGTGAAATAGGCATGGCTGCGTGTACTCAAAGAGGTGATTTCGCCTTGAATAGCCGCCGGAAACGCCTCTAGTTGAAGATTGACTAAATCCAAAAATTGGGAGACTGAATAAACTTGGGGCGCGACTTCCACACTTTGATTATACACACCAAACCAAAAGGGGCAGTTCTTGCGAACTGCCCCTCTTTTTTTACAAGAAAAAACGATTAGTCTTGTCTTGAACGGTCGTATCCACCGCGGCGATCGCCACGATCGAACGATCGGCGCTCTTCACGAGGTCGAGGTGGCAATGCCACTTTGACGAAAAGCTTTCTGCCCTGTACTTCTTGCTCGTTGATGGCAGCCATCGCTGCCTCAGCGGCTTCCACTGTGGCGAACTTCACAAAGGCAAAGCCTTTGGAACGACCAGTGCGGAAATCCATGATGAGTTTGCACTCTTCTACCTCACCGTGCTGTGCACAGAGGTCGCGAAGTTCTTCTTCGCCCATGGTGTACGGCAAATTGCCGATATATAACTTGCTGGGATCCTGTCCAGCTGATTGAGGATCGGAAGAAGGATGCATAATGCCCTTTTCTCCTGAGTCAGCAATGACCAACTTACTGCTCACATATTAATAAATCCGGGCAAGATGCTTGAAGAGAAAAAATCTCAAAGAACTGCCGTTTGGTCAGCCTATATTATACAACACAAACACGGTATACTATAGGCAATCTCACCTATGGAAAATCTTGATCATACAGCCAAATTGTATGATTCCTTACAGAAAAGAGAGGACCTGGCGGTCGCTACTTTTGCCGGCGGCTGTTTTTGGTGCATAGAGGCCCCACTAGAGGCGCTTGATGGCGTGGAGGCAGTAGTGGCTGGGTATGCCGGTGGCGATGAATTAAATCCCACCTATGAACAGGTCAGTTCAGGTGAAACGGATCATCGCGAGGCAGTACAAGTGTTTTATGATCCTAGCCAAATAAACTATTCAACTTTACTTGACACTTATTGGCTACAAGTCGACCCAACTGATAAGGGCGGCCAATTTGCTGATCGCGGCGGTCATTACACGACGGCTATTTATTACCACTCCCCCGAACAGAAAAAGGCGGCGGAAAAGTCGAAAAAGACCTTGGATGAATCAGGTAGATACACCGAGCCTGTCGTGACCGAAGTTTTGCCGTTCAAAAACTTTTATCTGGCTGAGGAATATCATCAGGATTACTATCGCAAGAACGTACTACATTACGAAAATTATAAACGGGGCTCCGGCCGTGCAAAACACATTGCCGAAAATGAGAAATTCTTTTCAAAAAAATAAAAAATTTTCGGGAAAAAATCAATGAAAACAAAATTAAATCCGCTCACTCCACCAGAAAAACGAGTCATGTTGGAAAAGGGCACTGAGGCGCCTTTCGTCAACGAATATGACCAACACTGGATCAAAGGGACTTATGTGTGTCGTCAATGTAACACACCACTCTACCACTCCGACGACAAGTTTGACGCCCACTGCGGTTGGCCAAGCTTTGACCAGGAAATTCCCGGCGCTGTCGGTCGTCGTTTAGACGATGATGGCATCCGGACCGAGATTTATTGTAAGGCTTGCGGTGGACATCTTGGTCACGTTTTTAAAGGGGAAATGTTCACTGAAAAAAACACTCGCCACTGTGTCAACTCAATTTCACTCAAGTTCGTGCCGAAAAACTAGGAAAGTAGTTTTTTGATGGTTGCCACCGATTTTCGTGGGGCTTTTGCCTCAAACAGTGATGCCTGCCAACCAAGCGACCGCGCGGCCTCAATGTTATTAATTCTATCGTCAACCAATAAAATTTTCCCGGCTGGGACACCAGCCAAAGTCAGCGCATAGTCAAAAATTTCTTGCTCAGGCTTCAAAAAACCTATCTTTGCAGAAATGATTTCTGCGGCATAGGGAATTTGGGGGAGACGCTTTTTGGACACCAGCCGCTCATACCCATCCACCGCGATATCAGACAAAATACCAATTTTAAATTGACTGACTAGTTCATGAGCCAAGTCATGGGTTGGTTTAATAACTTCAAAATGATCAACAAAATAATGCAGTAAGGGTTCGTCGAGTTTCTGGACCAGTTGAAACGTCTGGTAAAACTGTTTTTCCATCTCGGCCCAGCTCGAGCTGCCTCGATCAACCTCAGCGATATGGCTGACAAAAAAATCAATGAGCTCCTCTTCAGCAATACCCAGCTTTTGAGCTATTTTCTGCAAACCAGTGAAATGATCCACCAGCACCCCACCAATGTCAAAATAGATAAACTCAACCGGCTTTTTCATCTTGAGCCCAAATTATAACCCATACTTCTCACGAAAGAGTTAAACCCCTTTGTCCATCGAGGGTAAACCAATATCTTTTCGCTGAAAACCTTCAATCAAACCTCGTTTGACCATCAGCTTTTCAACCACATCCAGCCGTTCACTCAGCGCCACACTCCAGGGTTTTTCTTTGGGATTGCCGCTTTGGCTTCTTTCCAAACGCTTTTTTTCTACAGCCAGTTCTTCATCACTCATCAAAACCAACTCTTTATTCTCAGTAGAAAACTGTTGTTCTATCATACAAACCTATCATACTTGAAACGCGGAGAGGGTGGAATAAAATTGGAACTACTCTTATTCGTTAACTTATTAATTAAAAGCCTTCTTCCCAGCCAAGAAATCCGCAAACAAGCCTTTTTGCTTGGTTAATTTATCATAACTCCCCTCTTGAACAATTTCACCTTGGTCAAAGACAATGATCCGATCAACATTTTTAAGAGTACTCAGCCGATGAGCCACAATAATCATTGCCTTACCTTTAAAATGCTCTTCTATATTGGCTTGAATGGCAGCTTCATTGACATTATCTAAAGCGGAAGTAGCTTCATCAAAAATAAATAAATCGGGAGAGCGTAAAATTAGCCGGGCAATTGCTAATCGCTGTTGTTGACCACCACTTAAATTGCTGCCTCCTTCTGCCACTCTGCCTTCCAAGCCACCCAATGATTCTTCAATTTCCTGATGAATATTAGCTTGTTTGGCAGCTTCAATAATTAGTTCATCATTAATTTTCTTATCTTCAAAACCATAAAGAATGTTATCGCGAATAGTGCCAGCAAAAATAAAAGTGTGTTGAGGTACATAAGCAATTTGTTTAGCAATTACCTCTCTATCTAGATTCTCTAAAAATTGGCCAAATAATTTGATTGTTCCTTGATAACCATGAACCAGCCTCAATAAAATTTTCAATAAAGTACTTTTCCCACTGCCAGAGGCTCCAACTAAACCCAGTTTTTCTCCTGATTTAATTTGCAAATTAACATTTCGTAAAATTGGCAGAGCTTGTTTATAGCTAAAACTAAGATTTTCAATTTCCACCACAGAAGATTTTTTAAGCGGTTTATCAACTTTTTTCGTATGGCCTATAAAAGAAGTATCTATAGGTTGATGAAGTAAACCATATAAATCATTCACTAAAATCGAACCTTCATGAGCCTGATCCAAAATGCGATGAATCTCTCGTAAAGGATTGGTAATACTCAAAAACAAAACAGAAAACACTAAAATATCGCCGCCAGAAATTACTCTGTTAGCAGCCAAGTAAATTGCCAAACTAATAGTGGCAATATAAAAGAATCCTTCATTAAGATATTTGGCTGAGTCATACAAGGCCATTTGAATATGATGAGTAATTTCTTTGATCCTTAACCGCTCAGCAATGGCTGCTACCTTAGTTACTTCTTGATTACCGGCATTGAGTACCCTCACGGTTTCCAAGCCATGCAAAGTCTCCACTACCTTACCATCAATCTTCTCTTTACCTCTTAAGAGTGAAACGCGAATGCCTTTTTGGGAACCAATTTGTCTAAACACAATCAACAAGCCAATTGGAATAACCAAAAACATTACTCCACCAATCAACGGCTGGCGGTAAAAAACAATGACTAAAGCCACCATGGCAGAGAAGAAAGTTGGTAAAAAGTCAAGAAAAGATAATTTAATAACCCTGATCAATCCTTGAATAGAGCGAAAAATTTGGCCGTGGAGCGAACCAACCTGGCGTTGATGAATATAGGTTAGATCTGCTTTTAGTAATCGATCAATTACCGCTACAGTTTGTTTTTTTTCGGTTTGAGTAGCCACATTCTCAATGAGGTATTTTCTAACCACCGTTAAGGCTTCTCTGACCAAAATAATCACGACGATCAGCAAGATATAGGGAACGGCTGATTCAAAATGAATTTCACTGCCACCAAGCAAAGTATCAACAAAATTACCGAGAATTATCGCCGGCCAGTTCGTTAGCAAACCAGTGATCAGCATAATGGCCGAAGCCATGAGTAAAGCAATTTTGTCAGAATGATCTACCAACAATAAACTGCGCTTGATTCCCTGGAAAATATCTTTTAATTCCTGGTTCATGGGTAAAATCAGTATATTATAAAACGCGGAGAGGGTGGGATTCGAACCCACGAAGCCTTGCGGCGCCGGTTTTCGAAACCGGTGCAATGGACCACTATGCGACCTCTCCCGGGGTGCGCCTACCAGGACTCGAACCTGGATCAACGGTTCCGCAAACCGTTATTCTATCCCTTGAACTATAGGCGCGTTGACGCCTGGTATTATAGGCGGAAGAGCCGCGATAGTCTAGCAAAATCACTGAGTTACTGCTGGAGCTTCAAGCTGCGCCGTGACAATCAAACGTTTAAAGGTTGTGCCAGGCGGCCAACAGGTCATCAGTCTCAAAATCCGCTGCCGCGAACCAGGTCTTAAAAACTCTACAGCCTGCGGTTTATACATGCCGATCTCAGTCACTCGAAAAACTAGTTTTTCTTCTTTCAAGTAAATATCGATCTCATCACCAACCGCCAATTTATTAAGTAGGTAAAAAATTGAGTTGAACCGACGAGCCTCGAAAAAATCAACTGATGAATGGGAAAAAAGAAAACTGTTGCCGATTTCACCCGGTAATACTGTCCCAGCCGCGTGCGCCACGCCTTGGGCCAGTGCCCGTTGATAAAGTTGACTATCATACGGATCGACGTTGGCAATCACTCGGGAGTTAGCCCCGATTTTGGGGATGACAATGCCAAACTCGGTGTTGACCGGCGTAATCTCTGCTGGAGAAGTGTTCTGCATTTGCCTGACCGCGTATTGCGTTTCATGTTTGAGTACCGGGTAGAAAGTCGCCACCAAAATCACTAATCCCACACCAAGCACTACCACACTGGCTGCAATCAAACCATTGGCGAACAATTTATGCTCGCGCTGCTTTAACTTTTTTGAAGACATAGGCAGCGATCGCTAATAACAAGAGAATGAAACCAAGCCAAACCCACCAAGGATACTTGACGGCCTCCGTACCTAAGATTGTCCCTTGAGTTTCACCAGTCACCGTTTCGCCCTCAGTTGGCAGTTGACCAGCTTCAGCGCCACCCTCTTCTAAACCGGTGCCCTGCTCGGCACTCAAAACCACAATCGCCGGAGTAGTACTGCCAGCTTCGGTCGTACCGGCCGCCGTGACGGTCACCAAACTGTCACCAACCAAACCTGAGCCGTTACCGGCCGAGTCAAAGGCCCTGATCACGAAGTAGTAGTCTTTATTACAATCCGGTTTATCAAGGTAAGCATCATGCTCGGTGTTTGGACCGATGGTAATGGTTGCTACCCGGGTGCCGCCATCAGCCGTAAAGGTGGTGCTCTCTGAGCGGTAGATCTCCACTTTAGTAGTCTGACCATCATCGGCAGTCTTGAAATGAATTTTGTATTGGCAGCTGTTCGCTAAACTCTTTGAATAATCAGTCGGCGTGCTCGGTCCATCGGTGTTGTAGTCCACCGACACAGTCTGGCTGGTAGCGGTGTCACCGCCAGCCGTGGCTATGACGTAAAACTGGTACGTGCCTGTCTGATTCATCAGTGAGCCAGTGACATCACAGTTGTCGGTATTGCCGCCAGCACTGATGGCTAGATCTGCCCCAAACTGGGTAAATCCACCATCACTGGGTCCTTTTTTGTAACATTTGACCGTGATCGCTCGACCTTGAATATCTAAAGTGACAAAGTTAATCGTCAATGAATTGTGACGAGTGGGTGTCTTGGGGGTCTCGATATCGACACTGACATCACCGGCTGCCGCCAAGACCCGACCGGCAAACACCAGTGTCAGGACCATTAAGGGCAGTAAGAATAACAGTTTTTTCAATTGTTTAAGCATATTTCTTTCGCAGAGCAAGGCCAAGTTTTAAGCCATACCCACCCGCAACGATCAGTAAGAAGCTTAAAATGAGCCAGAACGTTCGCGCTCCAGTAGCCGGCAACTCGGTGGTCGCCCCTAACACTTGTCCCTGAATTGAAGCTGAAGCCACATCCTGATCGTCTCTGACTACGTTTACTTCAGTCCCAACAAAGTAAGTGGGGTCGGTGTCCAGATTGGCGAGCACTTGTTCACTGGCCAACGTCTCTCCTTGTGCCCAGGCCAAGTCTTGATAGAGACCAGCTTGCTGTTCATTGCTGATCGTGGCTAAGTACGTCAAGGTAATGACTTCATCTTCTGCCATATCACCCAGTTGCCAGACGCCTGGTGAGGCATAAACCGGTTCTGGAATGCTCAAGGCGCCGTTAATATTTGAGGTCGCGGTGAAACTGCCTGGCTGGTAAGTGAAACCACCGGCTGGTAAATCAGTCACCTCCACGTTGAGCGCCGCGCTTTCCGTCGCAGTCACTGTCAAGGTAAATAAGACTGAGCCGCCAGGTGTTTCATCAGCACCACCGGTATCGTTCGATTTTGTCAGGGTCAGGACTGGATCCTGTTCTTGGTTGCCGAAATTGCAGGTTTCGCCGTCAACTGAATTGATTTGCCGTTCACCGATACAGCTGTTTTCGCCGCCGTTATTGACATCAACGGTGTGACAAATTGGCGAAGAGGTCTGGATCCAGCCTGGCTGTGTCTCCTCACACACTGTGTATGTACCTGGAAAAAGCTGCTCAAACCAATACCAACCCAGTTCTTGGTCATCATCGGTGAACATATATTCTTCACCGTTATCCCAAGTTTGATTGTCGTTCTCGTCTAAGAAAATCCGCCATCCACCGAGTGCTGGCTCTTCGAAATCCCAGAAGCCATTGCCGTCGATGTCATGCCATTTTTGACCATGAATCGTCCCATTGGGTGAGTTGATAAAGGTACAATTAACCGTCTCTTCAGCATCAACTTCAACTCCATAAATGCCGCCGTCCCATGAGCCATTTTCCCCGTCACAGTAAGCATCGAGCATGTCATAGCCATCCTGCAATGTTTCAAAGACATCGTAGTCACCGGTTTTTAAATCAGAGAAAGTAGTTTCACCATTGCTGTCTGTGTTCTGTAGTTCAAGATCTGAGGTGTCTTCGCTGTCGCCATCAACGTCCATCTCCCAATCTTCACCTGGGAATTGATCGTCAGTCGTGTTAAGGTCGCCATCGGCATCAATGATTTTGTGGACAATAATGGTGCCGGTGTCGCGCGTGTTGGTGATCGTACAGGTAATATCCTCATCTTCATCGAGGGTTACCGTGCCACCCAGAACCGCAGGGCATTTAGCGTCACCGGTGAGAGAGGTAAATGAGTATCCAGAAGCCCAGTCTTCATCAATGCTATAGGGAGTATTGGCGAAAACAGAATTGGCATCACCCGAGGTCACCTGACTGCCTCCCAGATAGAGACTGAAGTCGCTCACTTCGGCCGAACCGCCGACAACCTCCTTGATTAAGGTAACCGTCGGGGCAATATCATCATTAGTGATGGTACAAGTAACGTTTTCCCCCGGTCCTAATAGAACAACATCTTCTCGCAATCCGTCATTGTCACAATCCCAACTGCTTGGGGTATAACCGGCGACTGTCGATTCGGAAAGGGTGTAAGGCTCATTGGCTAAAACGGTGTGGAAAGTAGTTGAATCGCCTTGATCGGTGAATCCGCCGTTGCCGGCTGCAGTCAAATCCCAATCACCAGCAACTGCATTTCCGCCGTCGTCATTGGTAACTTCTTTGACTAATTTCAGTGTCGGGGCAATATCATCATTAGTAATGGTACAAGTAGCTGATCCGCCGTTGGGAACAAATACTTCGTCGCAGTTATCATAGATTGTTTCATAACCTTCTACAGCATCTTCGACTATTGTGTAATTTCCAGCATCAACCGTTTCTTCATTTTGTCCGTCGGCTTCGAAAAATATCGAAAGTCCGTCGTTAACCATATAAGAAAAGTCTTCATTATGTAAATCTCCGCCGTTGTCATTTATCAAAACTTTTACTACCACCAATCTTCCAGTCTGATCATCATTAGTAACAGTACAGGTTACATCGTCACCCAAATCTACTGTAATCTCGTCACCATCTTGGGAACCGCCGTCACAGACCCATGAAGAAGCAGAATATCCAGATGGACCGCCTATTTCAGCTAAAGTATAAGTATCGACTTTAAAGTCTAATCCGCTATCAACCGGCGTAGTTCCTTCCAAGTTTGTCGGTTCAACCACCGTTCCTGTTGCCGAAAGAGTCCAATCTGTTTCCGAAGCAATGCCTCCATTATCGGTTAGAACTTCTTTTCTCAAATGAAGTTGTGGTGGAACATCATCATTAGTGATGGTACAAGTTTTATTGTTTCCATAAGCTAAGCTGACATTACCATTCTCGTCACATTCGTCGCCGATGGCGGCACTATAACCTGGATTCCCTGTTTCACTGACTACGTAATCATCCGGCTGATACGTGTTAGTTGCCCCAGATGTTACCCCATTCCCATCAACGAAAAGCGGGAAATCGGCCACGTCTTTTGTGCCCCCATTATCATTAGTAACAATTTTAGTGACGGTTAACTGCGGCAACTGACCATTGGTAAAGGTACATGTCACCGCTTCCCCAGCCTGTAAACTGATTTCATTCGGATTGCTTTGGTCGGAACAAACCGCGCTGATATTATCCCAACCTGAAGGAACAACTTCGCTGACAGAGTAGAGACCGGGTGCTAAATAAACACTGGTGTTGGAATTGCCGTCGGTGAGATCAAAGCCATCGACATCGTAGCTGGCGTTGAAGTGAAATGACTGACCGCTGCCATCAGGGTCAGTCTCTTTAGCGATAACAATTCTGCTTTGTTGAGTATTAGTAAAGGTACAAGTGACTACCTCATCTGTCTCAACATTGAATGAGGCAGTTCCTGTTTCAGTATCACCTGTGCTGTTTGAGTCGTCGCAGACAATCGAATCAAGTGTCCAACCTGAAGGCACGGTTTCTATTGAACTATAACTACCAGTGGGTACAACCAGGTTTAAATCTTCACCGTCGGAAATTTGCCCTGCCAAGTCACCGCTAAAAGTAAAGTCTACCGGGCTGCCGTCAGGGTTGGTTTGTTTAACAATTTTAATCGTACCGGTGTCGCGGGTGTTGGTGAAAGTGCACTCAAGGTCTTCACCAGAACTCAAAGTCACTTGCTGGCTTTCCACTGCGCCATAGTTCACTTGGCCGCAGGTTAAATCAGTGACGTGATAACCAGGCTGTTGGTCTTCGCCAAAGGTGTAGTCTCCAGGTAAAAGCTCATCTGCTGAACTGCCAGTGGGAATATCCTGGTCACCGTTAGTTAAATCCCAAGTCCAAGCAGTGGTGCCAAGGACATCAACTTGACCATCACCATCTGTATCCAGATCTTTGTAAATCGTAATCGAAGCATACTGGGTATTTACAAAATCACGCTGTTCTCGGTCGTCTGGCTCAAGAGTAATATCAGTGGATGTGGTTGAGCTTACATTGGTCCAGCCGCCACCCAACGAATTCAAGACTTCTCTCACTTGATATAAAGCTGGCAATAAATTCAGGAATTCATAGTAGCCATTAGCATCGGTGGTATCTGACAGACCAGTGTCAATAAATTGGTCGACCACCCACTGCCATAACTGTACGAGTAATCCTTGCACTGGTGTTTGATCGCCATCATCTGACAAGTCGCCGCTTAAATCTTCATATTTATAGCCAAAAATACTGCCGCGTTTGATTTCATTGGTGAAAGTACAAACAATGTTTTCCCCTTTATTCAAAGTAAAACCAAGTGAAGTGCCAACACCAGAAGTCACTGGGTCTAAACCATTTGAACAGACATACAAACTGTTGTAGTCACCAGCGTCAGTGCCAGTATCGCCGGTTTCGGTAATGGTATATGTGCCGGTGTAAGAAACCAGCGCGCCAGTAGATTCACCATCTCCCAGCGTATCGCTATTTAAAGTTGGGCCGCCAATTTCAATATCCCAGCTGGAGCTGTCATCCGGCTCAACCTCTTTAATAACCGTGATCGTGCCCGTGTCGCGGGTGTTGGTGATCGTACACTCTTTGACATCAGCTAGCGCCAGTGAGACATTGCCGTTTTCATCGCAGTCACCACTGATGGCGCCGGTATAACCTGTCTCCGGAGTTTCGCTGACCACATAATCACCAACCGCAAACTCGTTTTGTACACCACTGGTGACTTGAGTGGCACCCACAAATAAATCAAAGTCGCTCACCAATGCCGCGCCACCCACCACAATCTTGGTGACGGTCAGCAGGGGAGCAATATCATTATTAGTAATCGTACAAGTAGCTTCGCCATTCGGTGGCACTACAACATCAGTACAATTCTCATAAGTCGTGCTATAACCAGCCACCGCTGGTTCGGTCACATCATAAATCCCAGCATCTAGAGTTTGTGAATTAGAACCATCAGCCTCAAAAGGAATCGCGGTGCCGCCGTCAATTTGATAGGAAAAGTCATCAGCTCCAAGTAAACCACCATCATCATTGATCACTACTTTTTCAACAATGAGAGTGCCCTGACTGAGAGTATTGGTAATAGTGCAAATGACATCTGCCCCATCAACGATGTTGACAGTCAAAGGACCGCTGTCAGTGCTCGAAGCTATGGCGGGATCACCAATCCCATTGAGATCTCTGCATGAGATAGCTGTATCGTAATTGGCCAAGGAAGTACTAGTGCCAGCTGTTTCACCGACAGTGTGATCGCCGAGACTAACAATTTGTTCTCCTGTCGTTCCCCCATCACCAGCATCTATTGAAAAGGTTGACCCGTCGATTTGTAAATTGAAACGCCCACTGTCATCGCTTGGTATAAGGTCTTTGACAACCTCTAGCTTGCCAGTTCTGGCAGCAGCTCTAATACAGTCAGAAGGATCTGAATTTGGGTTATCCGATGGGAATGAACAAACATCTACTAATTGCGCCGTGCCGCTGCCCACTTCACTCATGAAAATCGTACAAGCAGCCACGGTGTCATTGGGAGTGCTATCGCCGGCAGCAAAAGGTTGTGTTGCCTGCTGGCTGACAGCACAATTGGTGGAATAAGGACCGGCCACAAGAACAGCTCCAGCACATCGATCAGCACGCGAATCATTACAAGTAAAGACACGTGGACTGCCTGGAGGATCTGTTTTTTGCACCGCCGGCGGTCCATCTTCTACTGTAACGCAAGTCGCATAATCAGCAAAACCATTGCCATCATTATCAAACAATGCACACGCATCGCCAGTGTTAGTGCCAGGCCAGGCTGTGTCATCCCAGTTCCATTCGGTTGTGATCGAGGTAGATAAACCACTATAGTCGTAACACATTTGAGTCAAATCTTTTTGACCTGGTTCATCATCAGCACCCTGAGCGTCAGTAGTACAGACGTGACTGGCAATATGTGAGTCGGTGAAACTGGTAGTGGCAATCAGCGCACCGGAAGCGTCTTTAATTTCGACCGAGTAATTTGGCCGATAGGCTCCGTCTAGTTGATAGGTGTAGACAAAGCTACCCTCAGCTGAAGTGGTAAACGTGCCTTCATGGCGAACTGCCGGATCATCATTGGAAGAGATAACAATAGTATAGGTAGTATTAGGCTCTAAGCCTGAACCAGTGATCGTGGCCGTTTCGTTCGGAGTATAGTCTGATTTGTCAGTAGCCAGAGTCGCACTGCTCTCTGACTCACTAATCGGTGAATCATCAATAACCTGCTCTTCTTCCGTGGTCAGCGCTGATGGCACTAAAGCGACATTAAGCTGTGTTTCCTCCTCATTCACTGCAGTTTCACCCAAAACCTCTGTGGGTTGTTCCTCAACCGTTGGTTCAGGCGTCGGTTCGATGGTCGGTTCTGGGGTTAATTCAGGGGTTGATTCAGCAGTCGGTTCCACGGTTGGCGTGGGCTCGACCGATACCGTTGGCTCCGGTGAGGGGGTCTGCTCTGGTTCCGACGTTGATTCTTGTTCTTGAGTAGGTGTGGGTTCTGTAGTGACAACCTCAGTGGTTTCCTGCGCGTAGGCGGGAGCAGTAGTAATAGTTAAGAGTGGAAAGAAAAGGGAGAAAAGCGAATAGAAATAGAAAATAAAAACAGAAACACCCTGCCTCATTTTCTTGGTAATACGCCAGTTTGCTCTACTAGCTAACATAAGTTTGGGCAGACTGGGCGCTACTATATATTATAAGCTCAAAAAAGCAAGCGGAAATCGTACAATTTCTCACTGACAATACATTGAACATTTTCACCAGTTGACAGCAACTAGTAACATATTCTAAAATCCGAATATGTATCAAGAGCTCTTTGAACTTCACGAACAGCTTTTAAAGGCGATGGCCAACTCCCGACGCCTGGAAATCATTCATTTATTGCGTGATCAGGAATTGTCAGTGACTGACATTCATACCATGCTCGATCTCCCCCAAGCCAACATCAGCCAACACTTGATGATTTTAAAAGATGCCGGCATTGTGAACGCCCGTCGTGACGGCAAGCAAATTTTTTATGAACTGGCCCACCCTAATATTATCCAAGCCAACGATCTGATGCGGGAAATGCTCCTCGATCAACACCATGAAAAAGGCTTAGCTGATGCCATGACACTCAAAATGAAAGACCTTGTCCCTCTGGTGCACGATCCTGTCTGTGGGATGAGAGTCTCACCAAAAACGGCCGGTTTTTATGCTCGTCATGCCGAGCATACCTATTACTTTTGTGCCAGCGGCTGTTTTAAAGCATTTCACAAAAATCCGAATAAATATTACTTAAAGGAACTCTCATGAACGACAAAAAATTCATCATCGCCGTCGTGGCGGTCACGGCCTTTTTACTCTTGGGAGGCATTGTGCTCGCCACTAGAATGACCAACCCCAAGCCGTCTGCTCAAATACCAACCAATACTGCCAGCAATGCCAAGGCCGCTGTCATCGATGAATCCTCGCTTGATTGGGGCAATATTGTGATGAGTGAGGGCAACAAAGAAGCCACGTTTAAGATTAAAAATGAGGGTACTGATCCGCTGAAACTCTCCGAGGTCGTCACTTCCTGCGCCTGCACCACCGCCCAACTCAAACTGGGTGATACCGTGTCACCAGCCTTTGGCATGCATAATAAATCAGCGTATGTGTTCGAAGTACCGCCGCAGCAAGAAGCCAAATTGATCGTCGTTTTTGACCCGGCTTTTCACGGTCCCAATGGCGTTGGCCCAATTGATCGGTTCGTGACCGTGGCCACTAACGATCCTAGCCAACCGCAGTTACAATTTTCAGTGAAAGGCATAGTCAGTCGTTAAAAAAAGAAGGACCATCCGTGAAAAAGATTTTCACCCACCAAACCACTAAAATCATTACCATTTTAATCGCGGCCATCATTGTACTGACAGGCTGGTCATACTTTTTTGAGGTTCAGCTCAGGCCGAGCAATCGCCTGGCGCAACTGATTAGTAAAACAGCCCAATCAACCCCGACCACTGAGTTAACCGCTCAAACCCTGGCCGCCCAAGTGGTGCCGGCAGAAGGCTATACCGTGGTGGTCAACTGGGGTGATACCGGTCAAAAACTGGTGGCGGCCGGCGGGATTGACCTGGCCAAGTACCAGCAAAATTACGATGACCCCCAATATACCCAGCTGATGACCTACCTCACCAGTGATAACAACAAAAGTATTACCATCAACAAAGACACCGCCTATTTCTGGGTTAACACGCTGTGGGCGCTTGGGTTGACCCAGCGCTCGGACGTGTTGGATAAAGGCGTGATGGGTACTCAATACAAAGACCGCGTCGGCAATTTCGCCTCGACTGGCGGCTGGACACTGGGCGCCAAAGACGCGGTTAAACTCTACTCTTCTGCTGACATTATTCCACTCACCAATGAACAACAAGTGATGGTTGATCGCATCGCCCAAAATATCTACCGACCATGCTGCGGCAATCCCACCTCTTTCCCCGACTGTAACCATGGTATGGCTATTCTGGGCCTGATTGAACTGATGGTCAGTCAAGACTATAACGAGGAGGATATTTACCGAGCCGCCTTGGCTTTCAACTCCTACTGGTTTAGTCAAACCTATATCGATCTGGCCTATTATTTCCAAACCAAAGAAAATACTGCTTGGGCGGACGTTGATCCCAAACGAGCACTGTCTGCTGAGTTTAGTAGCGCCCAAGGCTATCAACAAGTCAAAAAACAAATCGGCACCGTACCAGGTACGCAAAGTGCCGGCGCCAGCTGTGGGACGTAACATGCAGAAAATTGTATTGGTCATCGGCATCATCATTTTGGGGGTAATGGGGTGGTTCTTGACCCAAAAACCAAGTCCTCAAAATGCCACCCAAAACCAAATAGTCAGCTTAAACGCCCTGGAATTCGGCAAGCTACTCAATCAACCAGATGTGTTTGTGCTGGACGTCCACATCCCTGAACAAACTCATCTGCCAAATACAGATGCTTTTATTCCTTATAATGAGTTAACGGAGAACCTTGACCAATTACCAACAGATAAAAATACCCCGATAGCCGTCTATTGCCGGTCAGGCTCAATGAGCCAGGAAGCCAGCCAAACACTGGCCCAACTCGGCTATACTAATATTTACGACTTGGTAGGCGGCATTAACGCCTATAAAGAAAGCCATGTCTTAGTGGATTTGACGCCAGCCAGTCAAGACTTGGGGACCGTTATCTATGGTGATGTTGCCACTACG
This sequence comes from Candidatus Pacebacteria bacterium GW2011_GWA1_46_10, assembly GCA_001002135.1. GTDB lineage: Bacteria > Patescibacteriota > Microgenomatia > UBA1400 > PJMF01 > UBA10119. The sequence goes on along the minus strand of LCLP01000001.1, from coordinate 303,433 downwards.
GAATTTACCTTAACCAACTTTACTAGCACACCTCTCACCATCACTCGCCTTTCGACCTCTTGCGGCTGTACGAAAGCCACTGCAGCTAAAATGAACCTCGAGCCATACGAAGCCACGACGATCACTGTTACTTTTGATCCGGCCGTGCACAAGGACGATACTGATTTAGGAACTGTTACCCGTACTATTTATTTGGATACTGATAACCCTAATTTTGATCACTTAACAGCGGAAATCCGAGCGGTAGTAGTTAAAAAGTAGTAAAAAGGAGGGAAGATGCACGTTTCTCCAAAACAAGCAGGGCTCACCCTGGGCACAGCCTTTGCCGCCTACCATACCATTTGGGTGGTGGCGATGATGATCGGTCTGGGCAGGGTTTGGTTTGAGTGGGTGCAAAGATTACACTTTGTCACTGTCACCTATGAGCTTGAGAGCTTTAGTTTGGCAAACGCCTTGCTGGGAATTGCCAGCGCGTTTGTGATGGGTTACGTCATGGGCTGGATCTTTGGAGTGATTGCCCAGAAAACCCATTCGACAAAATAAGGCTGGTTAAAACAGACTATGTATCAAATCTCGCTCGTAGCCGCGTATCTGGCCGGCATGGTGGCTTTATTTGCCCCTTGTTGTATTTCTTACTTATTGCCAGCGTATCTAGGAAATATCTTTAAAGAGCGCAAGCAGGTACTCTTCATGACGCTGGTGTATTCACTGGGCATCCTGGTCGTATTACTACCAGTCGTTTTGGGAGCCAAAGCCTTGGCTTCACTGTTTTTCAACCTCCATGATCAAACCTACTTTATCGGTGGTTTAGTGATGTTAGCAGTGGCGGTACTGGCTTTTTTGGGCATCAAACTGCCGATGCCAATGTTGACAGTGCGCCAAAAGCAGCAAAAAAATGATGTCTGGTCAACCTTTGTGCTTGGGATGTTTGCCGGCATTACTTCCGCCTGCTGCGCGCCGGTGCTGGTCGGCGTACTCGCCTTAAGTTCACTCAGTCCAACAGTACTGACATCATTGGGTGTGGGCGCGGTGTATGTTTTAGGCATGGTTACCCCGCTGTATCTAGCTTCGCTGTTTATCGACCAATGTAATCTTTTAGAACGACCACTCCTCAAACGAAAAGTCACTACCGTCACTCTGTTTGGCAAAACATACTTTATCTTTGTGGCTAACATTATTGCCACCGCCATTTTCCTGATTACTGGCACGCTTATGCTGTACCTCAACTCGATTGGCCGATTAGGCATGAGCGCGACCGAGGCAGCAGTCGCCAAATCGATTAATAATGTAGCTTGGAGTTTGACCGATACACTCAGTACAATTCCTGGAATTGATCTTATTTTCACATTCTTAGGTGCATTTTTGCTCTATAAATTTGTCCAACGGGTTTTCAAAGGAAAAGGAAACTAATGAACTGTTGTTCTTCTAGTAACCACCAACATCATGATCATTGCGGCCACGACCACGAGGGTCATAACAGTGAAATTCACCAACACTCTCAACACGAAGATTATAATGATCATAAACACCAACACGAGAATCAAGCCATGTATACCTGTCCGATGCATCCTGATGTAAAAAGCGATAAACCCGGCAGTTGTCCGCAGTGCGGCATGAACTTGGTGCTGATGAAAGAATCTTCAACGCAACCGATGGCCCACATGGATCACGCCGGTCACACCGGCCACATGAGCAGCCCCGGTGCGGTGGCCGATTTTCTGCGTCGGTTCTGGGCGGTAACCGTGTTATTAGTCCCATTATTGTTGCTGACATCAACCGGACTGAATATGCTCGGCGTTGCTGATTTTGCCCTGCGCGGTTACATTCAGTTTGCCATCGCCACAGCAATTTTTGGTTTCGCCCTCGTGTTTTTCCAACACGCGCGTCACGAAATTATGGCCCGTCAGTACGGGATGATGACCCTCGTTTCACTGGCAGTGGGCGCAGGGTACCTCTTTTCTGCTGCTTCCACCTTCTTGCCGGTACTTGACGTGGAGTTTTATGTAGAAATCTCGACTTTAGTCTGGGTCTTGCTGTTTGGCCACTACTTGGAAGCCCGATCCAGTGTCACCGCTGGTGATGTCTTGGATGAGGTAGCCAAGTTACTGCCCAAACAAGCCCACTTGCTGATCAAAGGCAAAGAACGCGATGTCGCTGTGACTGAATTAAAAGCGAACGACGTGGTCATCATTAAACCTGGGGAAAAAGTGCCGGCCGATGGTGTTATCCTTGACGGCTCGGCTGATTTCAATGAGGCCCACATCAGCGGTGAATCAAAACCAGTCACCAAAAAAGAGGGTGATCAAGTGATAGCTGGCGCGATTTGCCTGGACAGTTCGGTGCAGGTGAAACTCACTAAGGTTGGTGAAAACTCGACGATCGGGCAAATTCAGCAGCTGGTCGCGGCAGCCAAACAGACCAAGCCAACAGCACAAAAAATCGCCGACCAAGCCGCCAAAGTACTGACATTTGCGGCCATAACTGTCGCCCTCATCACTATTGTGGTATGGTCGTTTTTGATTGGTGAGTCAATAGTATTTGCTATCACCCTGGCCATTACTGTCCTCGTCATTGCTTGTCCGCATGCACTGGGCCTGGCCATTCCCACCGTCTCCACCATTGCCACTACGCTGGCAGTGAAAAACGGTTTGTTTGTCAAAGACCTGGCGAAACTGGAGGTCGTCAAAAATATCGACTACATAGTATTGGACAAAACCGGCACTCTGACTTCGGGTAAATTTACAGTCAAGGAGTTTAAGTTCATGGAAAATCTCATGGCCGCCGGCAAAGCGGTTAAGCGGTCAATCACGAAAAAATCTTCGCTGGAAAATTACCTCGCGTCACTCTTTTATTCACTGGAGTCCCACTCCACTCACCCACTGGCTCTTCAAATCGTCGAGTTTCTCAAACAGCAAAAAACCAAGCTCAAAAAACTGCCGGTCAAACACTTCAAAAATCACGCCGGCAAAGGCGTTGCCGGCATGGTTGATGGCCACACACTACTGATGGGAACCCGAGCTTTCCTGGCGGAAAATAAAGTGATGTTCTGTGCCGATCTTGACGCGTTTCTCACTCGTCACAGTCAAGCCGGTGAAAGTGTAGTCGGCGTGGGGGTAGATGGCAAACACGTCGCTTCTTTCGCCCTAGGGGATGAGATCAAACCAGCCTCAAAAACCGCGGTCAAGCAGCTTCATCAACTGGGAGTAAAAACCGCCATGTTGACCGGTGATAATGAGCCAGTGGCTCGGGCGGTGGCTGATCAACTAGGTATTGATACCTACTTTGCCAACGTACTGCCGGAAAACAAATATAAACATATTAAAGAATTGCAAGATAAAGGCAACAAAGTGATGATGGTCGGTGATGGCGTCAATGATGCACCAGCACTGACTCAATCTAACGTGGGTGTAGCCATCGGCGCTGGCACTGATGTGGCGGTCGAAGCGGGCGACGTGGTATTGACGCGCAACAATCCGCAAGACATTGTTGGGTTAGTCGTCCTAGCGCGCCAAGTCTATCGCAAAATGGTGGAAAATCTCATCTGGGCGGTGGGTTACAACGTGGTCGCCATCCCGGCGGCGGCTGGCCTATTTATTCCCTGGGGTTTTCGACTGCGCCCGGAAGTTGGTGCACTGTTGATGAGCTTATCAAGCGTGATCGTGGTTATCAACGCCATTTCACTGCGCAAGCTTAAATTAGAGACGTAAAAATTAACGAGCGCGAACTCCCTCTAAAAATTCTGCCTTTTCTTGTGCCTTCTGTTTTTTCCGCTCTGCCCAAGCTTCCAACGTATCTTGACGGTACTCATCAAGATTTTTCCCATTTAGCTCTTCGACTTTGAGTACTGTATTCTGCGGCCAGAGACCACTGTCAGTTGTCTGCCAACCAAGCCACAAAACAAATTCCTCTCTTTCGTCAATCAGCCGGATTGGAGTGTCTTCTTCCCAGACACTTCCTTCGGGGGTTAGTAAAACCCTGAATGTTCCCAAACCATCAACTTTCACCGTTTGTTGAGTTAAAGGAATCTGGCGTCTTTTCCCTTCTTCTTCGACAAATTGACGGATTGGTAATTGTTGACCAACCAGTGATAGCGCGATCGCTCTTCTTGTTTCGTACGCTGTTTCTTTAGTTGCTCTTTTTTTCTCTGTCATAACGATTCCCCTTTTTCTTACTATATCAAACTTCACTTACTTTTTCTTGAAATATTCTTTGCCACTCAGTTTATCTGGTAAAGAGCTCTCTCCTTCTGGATACATCTTGTAGCCTTTACCATAGTTTTGTGTCTTCATCAAACTCGTCACTGGATTGCGCAGCTTCATGGGCACTGGCAAATTCCCGTGTTGAGTAACGTCGGCCTGCGCGGCGCGCAGGGCTTCATAAGCCCGCCGGTCTTTTTTGGCGGTGGCCAAATACACTACCCCATGAGCCAGATTGATGGCACACTCTGGATAACCAATCGTCTGGCAGGCTTGAAAGACTGCATTGGCCACCACCAGCGCAGTAGGCTGAGCCATACCAATGTCTTCACTGGCAAAAACTACCATCCGGCGGGCGATAAAGAGCGGATCTTCACCTGATTCCACCATCCGAGTTAGATAATAGACCGCGGCATCCGGATCACTGGCGCGCATCGACTTGATAAACGCGCTGATGGTGTTGTAGTGTTCCTCGCCTTTCTTGTCGTAGCGCAAGTGTTGGGACTGCAGAGCGTTTTTCAGCGAATCAAGCGAAAGATTTTTATACAAGTCCAGCGAGTGCTCGATGATCGTCAGTAGTTGACGGGCGTCACCGTCGGCGAAACGCAACAGCCAGTCCTTAGCCTCCTTAGTAACAGTCAACTTAGCGCGCTTATTTTCTTTTTTTAAAAACTTCAAGGCTTGATTGAGCACCTTCACCATTTCTTCATCGGTCAAGTTTTTCAGTACGTAAACCCGAGTTCTGGAAAGCAGCGGCGAAATGACGTTAAAACTGGGATTCTCGGTGGTGGCCCCGATCAGAATAATGGTGCCGTCTTCGACATACGGCAGTAAATAATCCTGCTGGGCTTTGTTGAAGCGATGAATTTCATCCAGAAATAAAACGGGAGCAGAGTATTGCTCGCCCAACTGGCGTTGGCGTTTGGTTTCCTCAACCACTTTCCTGACATCAGCCTTACCGGCGCTGACCGCCGACATTTCGACAAACTCATGGCCCGTTTGGCGCGCCAAAATCTTGGCCATGGTCGTTTTCCCCACTCCCGGCGGACCCCAAAAAATCATGCTGGAAATGACGCCGAGTTCCAAGGCTTTGCGAAGGGGTTTGTCTTCACCGACCAAGTGGGTTTGGCCAACAAATTCATCAAGATTTTTCGGGCGAATTCGAGCAGCCAGCGGTATGTCCATGCATTGAGATTACACCATTTGAGAAACCGAAGAAAGGGCGAAAATATGACTAACGAGATTTCAAAAATTCATAGGCTTTCAATACCGCCCCAACTGTTAATCCATCTGTAATTTCATTCGCTTTAATTTTTTCCACCACTTCTTCCAGAGGAAACTTTGCCACTTTCTTAATTTCATCCGAATCGACTTGCTTGGGTTGAAACGCTTTAATATGATGAGCCAGAAAAAGGTGTGCTTCCTCATTAATTAAGCCAACCGATTGCCACATAAACCCAAGCGGCTCCATATCTTGAACAGTCACCCCCGCTTCTTCCTGTAATTCGCGCTTTGCCGCCTCCAGTGTGGTTTCTCCTTGATTGACAAATCCGCGGGGAATTTCCCAATTAAACTGTTGAAAAATATATCGGTATTGTTGACACAAAAAAACATTCTGTTCATCATCAAGCGCTACTATCCCCACCGTTTTAGGAATTTCAACATACCCATAGATTCCCTCTTTGCCGCTAGGCCAACGAACTGTATCTTCTTTAACGGTAATCCAAGGATTTTTGTAAACCACTTTTGAAGTAAGTTGTTGAATGAGAGGTTTTTGGGCTTTCATATTAGATAAGGCTTTTGCCCGTCATTTCTGCTGGCTGAGGAATATTCATCAGCTTTAACATCGTCGGCGCCACGTCACCCAGCACACCGGTCGGCAATTCTGGCGCACCTTGCAAATCACTGCCAACCACGATCAACGGCACTGGATAAATCGAGTGTTTGGTATCAATGCCACCAGTTTGCTGATCAATCATTTCCTCCACGTTGCCGTGATCAGCGGTGATGATCAAGATACCGCGCTTGGCATTGATTGCCTCAACAATGCGGCCAAGCTGCTGATCCACCGTTTCGCAGGCTTTGATTCCAGCCTGCAAGTCACCAGTGTGGCCAACCATATCGCCGTTACACAGGTTGACGATCGCCGCGTCAAATTGATCATCGTGAATTTGCTTCACCAACTCATCGGTAATCTCGACCGCCGTCATAGCCGGCTTTTCCGCATAGGTTCGTACCTTTTTGGACGGGAAGATGGCCCAATATTCACCAGGGTACGGCGTTTCCGATTTACCGTCAATGTAGTAGGTGACCATTTTTTCTTTTTCGGTTTCAGTCGTCCGGTATTGACGCACCCCGGCTTGTGACAACACCAACCCCAGGTTGTTTTCAACATCTTCTTTGGCAAAGGCCTTGGGATTCGTTAAATCTTTGTCATAATCCGTCATGGTGGCAAAGTACACGCCTTGCGGCACTTTCACTCGTTTGAAATTCACGATTTTTGACTGATCTATCTGATTAAAATCAACCGGCCGACCGGAACTACTGCCCATCAGGTCCCGATACTCAAAGTCCGGCAGTACAAACGCCCAGGTTAATTGACGTGGCCGATCGACCCGGAAGTTAAAGAAAACCACCGCATCATGATCCTCGATAATCGTTGGTTGGCCGGCTTGATCAACCATGACCATCGGCAACACAAACTCATCAGTGTCTTTCTGATCGTACGACTCTTGGAGAGTTTTCCGCCAGTCAGTGGTCTGAATCCCTTTACCAACCGTCAGCATTTCAAAGGCTTGTTGGGTTCTCTCCCAATTGCGATCGCGATCCATGCCGTAGAAACGACCAGCAATACTGGCCAGCTTGCCTACCCCCAACTGCTGCATGGTTTGCTCCAACTCGCTCAGGGACTGCATTCCAGCCGTTGGCGCCGAGTCGCGACCATCAGTAAAAGCGTGCACGGCCACGTTGGTAAAGTGCTGGTCTTTGGCCAACTTTAAAAGAGCGATCAGGTGCTCCGTATTGGAGTGCACAAAACCCGGGCCAACCAAGCCAACCAAATGCAGTCGTGAATTATTTTTCTTCGCGTGCTCAATCGCGCCCAACAACACTTCATTTTGGAAAAAACTGCCATCCTCAATCGCTTTATCTACCCGCGATAAACTCTGCCAGACCACTCGACCGGCACCGATATTCAGGTGACCCGTCTCCGAATTGCCATCTACACCCTTGGGTAAACCGACCGACTCACCGCTGGCGCCCAGCTGGGTATGGGGATACTCTTGCCACAGTCGATCTATGTGGGGGGTATTAGCCAAGGTGACCGCGTTACCCTCATACTCCGGCCCGATGCCCCAGCCATCCAAAATCACCAAAACGACTGGTTTTTTACCGCTATATGGCTGAGTGTTTTGAGGAAAAGGGGTATTGCGAATATGTGGTTTGACTGACTCAGTCATACACTCATAATACGTCATCAAATAGCTTGGTGAAAGAGACAGGCAAGCCAGCACCATTTATAATGATTTTGGTAAACCCACCAGCCACCCTACCATGCCAAAACCACTCATCCTCTTTGACATCGACAAGACGCTGATTGACACCGATAGACTCCGAGCGTTATTAAAGCAAAATCTGGCTCAATTACTTGGACGCAGTGAAGATGAGGTTGCTGATGCTTTTTTGGAATATGGCAGTAACTTGCCGGACAATACCGCCTTCCATCCGGAAGAACTGCTCAAACTTTTCAGCCAGCGCTTTCATACCCCGATCGAACCACTGCGCGATGCTTTTTACGAGCCCAGCCGTTTTCAACAAGCGCTCTATCCAGAAGTAGTTGACGTGCTCTCTAAACTGCGCCACCAAGGCTACACCCTCGGCCTCTATTCTCAGGGTGAGTTAGCCTGGCAAGAGCACAAAATGTTGGCTAATAACTTGTTGGAATTTTTTGACAAAAATCACCGGTACATCAAACGCGAAAAAGCTGATCCAGCCATCATCGAAAACCTTCCGGAAAATACCATCATCATCGATGACAAACCAGGCATCATCGCTTTTTTGGAAACGTTCCCTCATGTCATCCCGCTGCACATCGTTAGAGAGCGTGCCAACCATGTTGGCGAATATACCCTCTCAACCCTCAACGACTTGTTGCCGATTCTCGACAGTCTTCGCAACTCTGGCAGCAGCCAACAGTAACACCGCCGCCGCTGCATATTGCGTTGGCGCTAGGATAGTCCGGTACACCACCGCGTCAATAAAGACCGCTAGCAGTGGAAAAACCAATTCCATGATTGTCGAGACCCGCACTGGTGTCGTTTTTAACCCGCGGTAGTAAATCATCAGCGCCACCATGCCGGTCGAAAGGGCAATAAAAATAAACCGCCCCCACTGAGAAATTGTCGGCACCGCCAAGCCGCCCAAGCCTAAGGTGGCCAATAAAACTAGTAAGGTCACGCCCGTGGTGGCCACAAAGCGGACGGCGGTTGATTGCTGCGACGGCAGGACCTTGAGCATCTTTTTGGAAAAGGTGGTTGAGACTCCCCAGCCAAAGGCCGCGCCCAGGGCATAGAGCGCCGCAATGACATTATTCCCCTGTTGTGCTAGTAGTATCCGACCGGTGGGAAACGTCACAAAATAGGCCGCGATGAGCGCCAGCGCCGCCCATTTGAGATAGTCCTTACTAAACTGTTCTTTTAGTATTACTCGCGCCGAACCGATAGCAAAGATTGGTTGGAGTTTTTGGAGTAAAAAGACCACGCTAAAAGGAATAAACTGGACCGCCAACAGAGCGGCCGTAAACCAGAGTGTGCCCAGTAAACCACTAAAGACTGAGACAAACGCCAACGACCGCCAAATTTTTCTGACATCAGTCCAAACTGTTTTAAAAAGTGTCGGCAGTAAAATCACCGTGCCCACCAAGTGTTCGTAAAAGACAATCACGATTGGCTCCAGCGTGTACAGACTGCGGCGAATAATGCCATCAAAGGCCCACAAAGCCGCCGCGGCCGCAATCAGCATGGGACCCATTACCTGTTTATTTTTCATCGAAAACCTTTCTGACATTTTTAATATCTTTGGTCACTTGTTGGCGCAGATTGGTTAAATCCGGGAAATCCATCACTCCGCGCAAAAACTTTGCCAAAGTAAACTCTACCGTTTTGTCCGCAGTGTGACCAGTAAAATCCAAGAGATAAATCTCCAGCACATCATTGGTTTCACCCTTGACCACCCGCGGACCAAAATACAACGCTCCTTGGTACACCGCCTTACCCCATTTCACCCGACTGGCCCAAACCCCCCGCTGGGTATCACTTGGCAAAACACTGGGGTCAAGGTTGATGGTCGGATAAACATGTTTGGAACCAGTTTGATCACCCCGTTGAATCGCCGATTGATACCAGTTATGCATTCACCTTGATTTTAGGTCTTGGCATAACAAAGTAAAGTGAAAAAGCTCACAGTTTTTCTGCTATGATGAAAACGAGTATTTAAACCACTATGAAAATTACTCAGTTGATTGCTCGTCAAATTCTTGATTCCCGCGGTTACCCCACACTGGAAGCAGAACTTACCTTATCAAATGAGACTGCTGGTCGCGCCGCTATTCCCGGCGGCACTTCAGCCGGCCGGCACGAGGCAGTGGAACTGCGCGATGAGGGCGAAGCGTACTTTGGCCAAGCCGTTACCAAGGCGGTCAATAATGTCAAGACCACCCTGGCCCAAGCGCTGATTGGCAAAGAATTTGACCAAACTACTTTGGACCAAACGCTGATTGAACTGGACGGCACTGATAATAAAGGGCGGCTCGGAGCCAACGCTATTTTGTCTGTCTCACTCGCTTTCGCCTGGGCCGCGAGCCGAGCAGAAAGTAAACCGCTCTACCACTACATCGGCGACCTCTACGGTAACGCCAAATTTGTGCTTCCTCGCCCCATGTTTAATATCATGAATGGCGGCAAACACGCCAACTGGGCCACTGACATTCAGGAGTACATGGTTATTCCCATCAAGGCCGCCACTTGGGCGGAGAAGCAACGGGTGGGGGTGGAGATCTATCACGCGCTTTATAAACTGCTTAAAACAAAAAAATACTCGACCAACGTCGGCTATGAAGGTGGGTTTGCCCCACAGCTTGAATCCAACGAAGAAGCACTCGAACTGATGATTCAAGCCATCACCACCGCCGGGTACGCCGTAGCGACCGAAGTAGCAATTGGCCTGGATCCGGCGGCCTCCGAATTTTACAACTCGGAGACCAAACGATACCAACTCAAGCGCGACCAAAAAACCTTAACCAGTGAGCAAATGGTGCGCTGGACCGTGGACCTCACCCAAAAATACCCACTGATTTCATTGGAAGATATGCTGGCGGAAGACGACTGGGCCGGTTGGACGAGCTTAACTGAACAACTGGGCGGCACCACTCAAATTGTGGGCGACGACCTTTTGACCACTAATACCAAACTGATCAAACAGGCCATCACTCAAAAAGCCTGCAACTCCCTGCTGGTGAAACTCAATCAAATCGGGACCCTGACCGAAACGCTTCAAGCGATGAAGCTGGCCCAGAACGCAGGTTGGACCAATGTTGTCTCTCATCGCAGTGGCGAGACCGAAGATGTGACGATTGCTCACTTGGCTGTCGGCACCGGCTGCGGCCAAATCAAGACCGGCGCACCCAGCCGCTCTGAGCGCACCGCCAAATACAACGAACTGACTCGAATTGCAGAAAAACTTGAGCCTACCGTCTAAAAAGCGTATAAACAAACTCAATGCAGCGCTGGCTTGTCGTCAATAAACTGAAGTTGATCAGAATCTGGTATACCCTGCTTGGCGGCTGGCTGGTTTTTTTCCTAATTTCTCTCAAAACGCTCGGGATTGGTGAGTGGACTTGGTGGGGTCGGCAATCAGCGACAGCGGCCCTCATCTTTTTTTGGCTCACGCTCATCCCCGGCATCTTGAAGCGTTTCCAGCTTGGCGGCCGGCTGATTCCGATCCGCACGCTGATGGTGCTGTATCGACGACAAATGGGTATTACCATGTATGTTTTTGCCCTGACCCATTTGCTGTGGTCACGCTTCCTGCCGATTTTTAAGATTGGTGGCAACATCTGGCTGTTTAGTCCTTTCGAGATCATTGGGTTGTCGGCTTTTATCCTTCTCACCCCAGTCTTTATCACTTCCAACGACTGGTCAGTCAGGATGCTTGGCCGCTGGTGGCGCACCCTCCACGCATTGGTTTACATCGTTATTTGGCTGCTTTTCCTTCATTTGGCTCTCCAAAGCAACCTCGGTTGGAAAACTTTTATCACACTGATCATGGCTGCCCTGGAGTTATTTTCACTAATCTGGCACAAAGTCTCCAGTCCACCAGTCAGTCCAACCTAAAAAACACTTTCAAAAAAATCTGAAAAAGCCAGGCCTAAAAAGCTGGCGGTAAAAACCAAAAGTCGCCAACCGTTTGGCTGGCACACTTTAATCCAGCAAGAACCGATCAAACGCCTGCCAGGAAGGCAGGGTGTTGATAATCATCTGTTCGACTGCCATCGCCACCTGCTGCATAAATCGTTGTTGAGTTTGGCGGGCGTGCGGAATGGCTGGGAGGGTGTGAATCGATAAAGTGAGACCTTTTCTGCTGACATACAGTGGCAAGACTTTTAAACCATATTTTTTAGCCAAAAAATAGGGTCCGGTCGATAACTGCCGCTCTTTGCCAAACAGCCAGACTCTTTCCGTCCGGCTAATCGGCAGTTTCGCATCCAAAAACAAGACCATCGAACCGCCATTGGTGAGCACCGGGTCGATCTCCCTCATCGCTCCCCCCAAGGCAATCACGGTCACCCCCATTCGTCTGAAAAAGCGGCGAAAGAGCGGAAAAAACGAGACCTTGCGAGCATGATAAAACGTCACTGCCAATTCTTTATCAGGGTAAAAACGCTCAAACACTTTACTGAAAACTGGGTAGGGGCCTGAGTGAACTGTCAGTAAAACAGCGCCTTGCCTGATAGCTGCATCCACCAATTTTTTATTCTCAAACTCCACCTTGAAAGGAAAAAAGTCAAAAAACAGCAGCGCGCAGACTACCAAGCGTTGGAAAATAACTGATACCCAAGAACGAACCGTCAGTAAGGCCCGACGGTACCAGTAAGACTTGGGCAGAATGATCGCTAAACTGTCGTAATGATGAGTGAAATAATGCAACATGGTTTGCGATAAAAACTTATAGTACAGTAGTTTCAACGCGATGAGAATATTCCGTTTACTCAAAGAACAGTGTGAGCCAGTGATCCACCCCCTGGGAGAAGCGTTTCGCACTCACCGGTGGTTGTGGGGAGTGGTTTTCGGAGTGATCGTCTCCACCGCACTGGTGACGTACTCGGCCGGGAGCAAACAAGGCTTGGTTTCCTCGCTCACCCTGCGCCCTCCGGCTTTACAAAGTGCCCAAACTTTACCAACCAACCCCGAAGAGCTCAAAACCTTAACTGTCCTTTTACTGGGCTACGGCGGCGCCGGTCACTCCGGCGGCACCCTGTCCGATGTCATTCAAGTAGCCAATATTAATTTTGAGCGCGGCACGATTGCCCTGATTTCTATCCCCCGCGACCTCTGGGTGGCGCTGCCCAACGGCACACAAAACAAAATCAATGCCGCTTTTAGCCTCGATCTGCAAAACAGCGATCAAAGCGCCACCATCGCCAAGCAAATGGCTCAAGTGGTCACTGGTTTGCCGATCGACTACTACATCGCCACCGACTTTGTTGGCTTTCAGCGCCTTGTCGGTCAAGAGCTAGGGGGCATTGACGTTGAGGTGGCCCAAACCATGGTTGACGAATGGTACCCCATTAAGGGCGAGGAACTAAATCTGTGCGGTTTAAGTCCAGCAGAAATTGAAGCAGCGCATGCCAATTACTCTGGCTTCGAACTAGAAAAACAATTTCCTTGCCGTTTTGAGACTATTCGGTACCCGGCCGGTATGATCCACATGGAAGGTGGTGATGCCCTGAAATATGTCCGCTCTCGGCACGGCACGCCGGGTGGGGATTTTGCCCGTGGGGTCAGACAGCAAGAAGTACTGGTAGCTATCCGCAACAAGCTTTTCACCCTGGAGGGTGTCGGAAATATTCCGAAAGTCTTTGAACAGTTTGCGGCCCACACTCAGACCGATCTTAATGCCAAGCTCGCTGAGTTTCTCTGGCCAGCACTCAAGGGCAGTAAAAATTACCAATTTATGCGCATCAACTTATCGACCGAGAATGTGTTAACTAGCGGGACTTCTAATGGCGGCGCTTCAATCGTGCAACCAAAAGATTCCTGGGAAGCGGTGCATCAATATATTCAAAATCAACTATAAAGTTCTAAGTGCCTGGCTTAGACGAGAGTGGTTGTACAATTGCGCTCGCCAACACCTTGCCTCTAAACAGTTTTGCCACCCATATAACAATTATATGAATAACATAGAATTATTATATCGTCTGAATTTTCACAAAAAGAGAGATATCTCTCGGGCTTATCCCACTCGAGTTCATTAAGAAGTCAATCAGGAAAAGACAACCAACTGGAGTTCAACGCGCTGTTCTTTTCAGTAAATGAATGGTCAAATCCTCTTTACAGGCAATCTTTTGCAGTTCTTCCGCCGGACCAAATTGACTGAGTTCATAGTACCCTGTCTGCCCATTAGTAAACTCAGCCCGATCCGCCACTACCGCCATGTAATCGGTTGGTGTTTGTAAAAACTGCTGAGTGTCAATCGCTTGACAACCTAGTTCCTTGAGCCAAAACACATATTCGCGCGCTTGATGGTTGTATGACGCCGTTTGCGTGTTCACAAAAATTGGTTCTAAACCTTGTGTTTTGATGGTTTGGCAAGTGATCTGCATACACTGGCGTTGTTCATCGACTGTGTGCGGCGCGCGTTCCTGATAGAGCTGAAAATATGCTGGTTGAAGATACAGCACGCTCAACACGATCAGTACTGCCCACAGTAACTTTCTTGGCAGCCGAGCCAGAGCGACGAGCAAAAACGTCAAGACACCAAATAGGAAGTGAGCCTGCATCTGAATGGGAAAGAGCATGATTAATACCGCGGTGAAAAAAGCGATTGAAAGCGAGCGAGTAAAGACCCAATTATTTCGCAGTTTCATAGACCGCAAATAAACAAACAATAACAACACGATGACTGCTAAACCCAGGTTGAGACTCCAGTTAACTGGTTGGTTGGGTAAAAAGATATTGGCAAAGAATTGGGTTAATTTCTGGTCAAAATTCGGTTCCAGCTGTTGCAGCCTCTCAGCGGGTAAGTTTTGCCAGAGCAAAAACCGATGACGTAATTCAAAGACCAGCGTCGGCAAATGCACGATCAAATTGGCCAACGCACTTAAACCAATAAATTGCCAAAAACCAGCCTTACTGCGCCGCTGTTCCCACAAAAATAACGCCCCCATCACCAACGCCGTGGGTGCGATCGAGAGGTTGAGTCCTGCTGCCACAGCGGTACTGCCAGCAAAAACCGCCAGCCACCGCCAATTTTTTTGCCATTGATATCGCCACCAAGCCCAAAAACCAAGCAACAGAAAGGGTGTGATTAATGACGGATTCCAAATATAGCGGTGTTGCATGACGAACTGCGGATGGATGGCTAGTAAATAAAACAGAGCAATAAATGGTAACCAATGACGTTTCTTTTTGAAAACCATCAGACCACCGATAAAAATAGCCGCATAGCTGGTTAAGATAGCGATGTACGTCGCGTAGGGCGAATGACCAGTGAGGATAAAAAACGGAAATAATAAATAGTAATACCACGCGCTGTGGTTAAAACTAAAAACACTGGTCTGCGGACCTAACAGTGGTGGATGAAAAGGCTGCTGCGCCCAATTTTGCAGGACAAAAAAATCTCGCCCCATGTCGCCCCAAAACCAAAAACTTTGTTGAAGAGAAAAAATCCGCAGACCGATAAAAACCGCTCCTACCACTAAACCAATCATCCATTTAAACAAGCTCGATTGCTGAGTTTTTTTCTTCGCCATCAAACTTTATTTTGTGCTGAAACAAGGAGTTTAGCAAGTAAGCTCCGATTAGAGTTGCTGTAATATTTTCAGATACTCACTCAGCTCAATCCTCAACGTTCTTAAATTATTTCTAATGATAAAAATTGGTAAATCCTTGGACATAGGCAAAATAATTGGTCTCTTCAAGCCTTTTCGCCAATAGACTCGATGGTCACCTTTTTGACGGATAAAAGCACAGCCACTTCTCAATAGAAACTTTTCAAATTTCTGCCAACGTATGGGAGTAATTCTAGGCATACAAGGCCGCGGGACCTTGGACAGAAAATTGTTGAATGCGTTGAGAAATTACTTCCGGAGGAACCAGACGTTTATCAACCTTCCGCCAACCAAGTTCAATCAACACTTCTTCAAAGGTTCCTTTTTCAATGATTTCCTCAAAAAAAAGTTCTGCCGCTTCTACCAAATTCGCTCGAGCTTGTTTGGCAGTCTGTCCAACAGAAGACAAATCAAGTGCAGGCGAATAAGCCACAAAACTCTTGCCTTCTTTTATCACAGAAACTGGTAGTCTAAATTGGACTCTCACTGTTTTCATAAGTGTATTATAGCCAATTGAACAATAACCGTAACAACTGGCTGTTGAAAGTGCGCTCGGTGGGAGTCGAACCCACGGTCTTCGGTTCCGGAAACCGACATTTTATCCACTAAACTACGAGCGCGCTGACTTATTTCAGACGGGTACATTCTATCAGCCTCTTGTCAACTTCTATACAATAGTCTGTATGGAAAATTTCCTAGCCATCAACTTGTTGGTTTTATTCGGTAGTCTGGTTGCCTTAGGTGCAGCACTGGCGAGTCTGAGAATCAAGCCACTTACTCGGTTGTTTACCCGCTATGGCACTTCGTTTGCCTCCGGTGTGCTGTTAACCGTCACTTTGTTAGACCTGATACCAGAGGCCGTTCATGAAATGGGCGAGACAGCTTTTTTCTGGGTCTTGTTTTCATTTTTAGCAACCTATATTTTTGAAAACTACCTTTTCACCCTTCATCATCACCCTGACCAACACCACCACGCCGCTCACACCACTGTCGTGCCACTGATCATCTTCGGCGACACCATTCATAACTTGATTGACGGCGCCGCCATTGCCGCGGCCTACCTGGCCACCCCCTCACTCGGCGTCGTGACCGCTCTCTCTACGTTTTTACACGAAGTACCGCATGAAATGGGTGATATTGGGGTGCTGCTGGCTGCTGGCTGGCGAAGGCTAAAAATTATTTGGGTCAACACTCTCTCGGCGCTGGCCTCGTTTTTAGGCGCTTTGGTGGTGCTGACCGCGGCACAAACTCTATCCATAGTCGGACCACTCTTGGCTGTCTCCAGTGGGATGTTTTTATATTTAGCAGCCAGCGATTTTTTACCAAAACCCAGCAAAAACTCCCCTTATAAAAAAGCCGTGATTGCTCTGATGATGGGGGTACTGGTGATGCTGGTGGCCACTCAATTGGTGCCACATCCAGCGTAAACGTCGCTTAACACAGTGTTTTGAGAATCACCGCCCAAAAGCTACGAGCCAAAGGTAAAGGCATAGGCCGCCACGCCAGCGTCGAATTTTAATTCCAGAGTGTGACGACCATAATCACCGCCCAAATCGAGAATGTCATATTTGCGCGATTCATCAACCAAGATAAAACCACTTTCATTGATGTCGTCCGTCCAGTATTGTCGAGGGAGCGGCCGACCATCCAGTAACACCTCAATCTTGCCCTCACTTCCTTCAGGAGCCAACACTAAGTGGACGGTTTGAGCCAAAAAGTTAAGACTGACGCTGGCGCCAGTTGCTTGAGCCGAAATATATTCCTCACTCACCAGCCAATTGCCTTTCAGGCCAACTGCGTCTGCCGGCAAACTGGCAGTAAAATCATACTCAGCCACCTGATTACGGCTCAAGCGATTTTCCAGGGTATACGCTGCTGCCCGGGTATATCCGAGGTAGGTTTCCGGGGTTTGCGGTCGAGTCGGGGTAGTATCAGCCACGACCCCGTTTGCCGGCAGTGCCTCTTCACCCAAGAGCTCACGAATTTTATTTTCGGTCTCTTCATATTTCCCTTCACCAAAATGGGTGTAACGGATGCGACCTTCTTTATCCACCAAGTAATGAGCCGGCCAATAGCGGTTGTGGTAGGCACGCCAAATGCGGAAATCATTATCCATCACCACCGGATAGGTAATGCCATAATCTTCCATGGCCGCCATCACGTTGGCCTGACTCTTTTCAAACTCAAACTCTGGCGAGTGAACCCCCACGATCACCAAGCCTTGATCTTGGTATTTTTCATACCAGCTGATCAGATGTGGAAAAGTGCGAATACAGTTAATGCACGAATAGGTCCAGAAATCGACCAACACTACTTTGCCTTGCAAGTTGTCATCAAACCGCAGTGGCACGGAGTTAATCCATTGCGTCCCTCCCGCCAGCTCAGGAGCGACTGGGTAAACTTTTTCTTCTTTCATCTCAAACAGTGGCCGACCCATGTCTTCGTCGGTGACACCGTTCAAGCGCTGGAGCCGCGCTTTAACAGCATCAATATTTTCTAGCTGGGTCAGGCCAACGCCATAATTAGGAAAAACTGTCAAGATCCAAGTCTGGAAACGACGGTCCCACTGCAAGTAAATGGCCAGCGCCGTCAGGATCATCACCACACCAAACAGTTGTTGAATGCGTTTGAGATTCTTCGTGATCCAGGGCGTTTTATCCAACAGCCGCCGACCACCATACGTAATAGCCAGCATCGGCAAACCGGTGCCCAGCGCATACGCCAAGGTAATCAAAAGGGCGGTGCTGGTCACCGAACCGATGAGAGCCAAGGAAATAACTGAGGCCAGGATCGGCCCCACGCACGGCGTCCACAATAATCCCAGTGAAATGCCCAACAAAAAGCCACCACCAAAACCATCTTTTTGTTCACGAGGGGCTAACTGACTGAAGCGGCTGAATAGCTTTTCCAACCAAACTTGGAGTTGAGGGAGCAGTAAACTAGCGCCAAAAAACAAAATCACCACTACGGCCACATTTCTCAGGGCATCAGCGGAAACCCCTAGCCGACTAATGAGGATGGTTAAAAACAGGGTAAAAAAAGTGAAGCTCAAGACAAAGCCGGCCACAATCCCCAGCGGCCTTTTTTTGCCTTCTCCCACTGAGCCAGCCAGCACGATCGGTAAGACCGGCAAAATACAGGGCGAAAGAATAGTGACGATCCCAGCTAGAAAAGCGAAAAAAATCAAGATTGCCATGTCCTTTATTCTAAACGATGATGAGGAAAATTTTTTGTAGCCGTACTTACTTTTTTCCAGCTTGCCTACCCGGCATCACTGGAAGAACACATCTTTGCTGATTCGAATGATTTTATCGTCACCCATGCGGGACGAGTCGGTATCACCCCTACAATGACATCACTTCCTCAATCGAACTGCCTGGCTTATACACCTTGAGTGGTTTTTTCTCCCGGGCCCACACGCGCTGAATCGGCTCAAGGATTTTCCAAGATGCCAAAACCTCGGCGCTGGAGGGAAAAAGACTGTGATCGGAGTGAATCGCGTCCAACAGCACTTTTTCATAGGCCTCCGGTAATGTTTCAAAGTGATCGCGATAGGCAAAAGAGAGTGGGACATTCTCCAACTGCCGGTCGTAGCCAGGCCGTTTGCTCCAAAAATCAAACTCAATCCCTTCATACGGCTGCAAGCGCAAGGTGAGTTGGTTGGCTTCCTCGGCGGTCTGTTTTTTGTAACTCATTCTGATCTCGATCACTTGTTGATCCAAGGCCTTGCCAACCGTTAAAACAATCGGCACCCCGTTCCAGCGGTACTCGTCCGAGTACAAGGTCAGTGAAACAAAAGTCTCGACCGTACTCTTTTGATTCCCAACGGCTGCGCCATACCCCTCGTACTGAGCGCGGCTCACTCGGCTTTTAACTTCTTCAGCAGTCGGTGGTCGCAGCGCGGCTAAGGCCTCATAACGCAGTGATTGAATTTGGCTGAGGTCATCGGCCGCCGGCAGTCTCATCAGCACTAAGGCCGCCAACTGCAGTAAGTGGCTTTGGACCATGTCGCGCAGCGCCCCGGTTTGTTCATAAAAAGCGGCTCGACCCTCGACTCCAATCTTTTCACTGTTAATGACCTCGATTTTTTCAATAAATTGGTTGTTCCAAGTGTTTTTAAAAAGCGAGTTGCCGCTGCGGAAAACCAGCAGGTTTTGAGCCATTTCCTTGGCCAAATAGTGATCAATCCGGTAAATTTGATCCTCGTTAAAATACTGTTGGATCCTTGTAATCAAATCTCTGGCCGAAGTCAGATCGGTACCAAACGGTTTTTCCATCAACAGCTTCGTGCCCGGCTGGGCAGCCAAACCAGCCTTACCCAACTGCTCCACCACTGAGGGTGAAACTTGAGGGGGAATCGCTAAGTAAAACAACTGTTGGCTAGGTTGGCCAAAGGGTTTACTTAATTTATACAAATCTTGTTTGAGTTTGGCATAGGCTTTACTCTTGGTCAGGTCCATCCGATACAACGACAGGTGTTTTTTGAGATAGCTGTAACTGCCTGGTTTCAGGTTAATTACCTCTTTGAGCACGGCCTCAGCCGTAATTTGCCGGCGAGTAATACCCAATACCTGGAAGTGTTTGGGCAACTCACCAGCCGCAGCAATTTGTTCAATGGCAGGCAGTAGTTTTCTTCTCGCCAAATCACCAGTAATCCCAATAATAATCAGTATCACTGGTGACCGTTTCTTCATTCATCTTAGTGTACAACGACTGGCAAGCTGGTGCTGGTACAATGGGGTTGACCCATGGCAGAGTTTTCTTCCACCGAACAATTACGCCAACAGTTTGTTCAAACATATATCGCCCCCATGGTGACTGATAGTCGGGTCGTCACGGCTTTCCAAACAATCCCCCGAGAAATCTTTGTACCGGCCGAATTTCAGTCGGCAGCTTACCAGGACCGCGCCTTGCCAATCGGTGCCGGGCAAACCATCAGTCAACCATCGCTGGTCGCCCAAATGACCGAACTACTGCAGCTGACCGGCACTGAAACGGTGCTGGAAATCGGCACCGGCTCCGGTTATCAAGCGGCGATTCTGTCGCACCTGGCCAAGCAAGTCTATTCCATTGAACGGCTCGATGTATTAGCTCAGCAGGCCCGTGAACGCTTTAAACAACTTAATATTACGAACGTGGTGGTGATAGTCGGCGATGGGGCGAAAGGTTATCAGAGCAAAGCGCCTTTTGATGCCATAATCATTACGGCCACTACCCCGCAAGTGCCGCAACCTCTGATTGAACAACTCAAAGAAAATGGTCGCCTGGTGGTGCCGCTGGGCAATCGGCTGATGGCCGGCACTAAGCTGAACGGTGCTCTCCACTTGACAAATCACGGCTTAGTGGAGTTCGTGCCACTGATCACTTCTCACCAGTAATGACTCCTTAAATTTGCACTGCAAATGCAAGGCAAATATGAGGGGTTGTTGTCAGCAAAAGAGATATCTGTCGTGGGAAATGACTCCTTCTCAGCCCAGTTTTTCCCACGGGAAACGGTCGCGGCCAAAGTGACCATAGACAGCAGTTTCTTTGAAAATCGGGCGTCGCAGCTCCAGGCCTTCGATAATCCCCTTGACCGATGTATCCAGCAAACCATCAACAAAGTCGCGAATCACCTTGGGACTCTTTGTCCTGGTGCCAAAAGTTTCCACGTCTTTCATCACTGGTTGTGCTTGGCCAATGGCGTAGGCCAGTGCCACTTCGGCGTGCTCGGCCAGGCCCTCGGCCACGATTCGTTTGGACAAGTACCGGGCGGCGTAGGCTCCGGACCGATCCACTTTCGTCGGGTCTTTACCGCTAAAACAGCCACCCCCCACTCGAGCGTAACCCCCATAGCTGTCGACGATAATCTTGCGGCCAGTCACCCCGGTGTCTGAGGCCGGTCCGCCCAGGTGCCAGACACCAGTGCCATTGACGATCAATTTCTCGGGCGAGACTTCATAGCCATAGCCCATCAGCACCGGCTGGACCAATTTTTCATACAAATCCTTTTTCACCTCCTCCAACTGCACCTCTTCATCATGCGGCACAGCCAGCACTACGGCCTCGACTGACACCGGCCGGTTGTCTTCGTAATTCACGGTCACTTGTGATTTACCATCAGGCCGCAGGTACGGGATCACTTTACTCTCCCGCAGTCGGTCAATACCCATGACCAGGGCGTGGGCCAACATAATCGGCAGCGGCATTAGTTCCGGGGTCTCCCGGCAAGCAAAGCCGAACATCATTCCTTGATCACCAGCGCCTTCTTGATTGACACCTTGGGCGATTTCTGGCGATTGTTTGTGGACTAATACTTCGATTTTAGATTGATCGGAAAAGCCCCACTCGGGTTTGGTGTAGCCCAACCGTTTAATTTCAGCACGGGCGATTTTTTCGATGTCCAGCTCGGCTTTGGTGGTGATTTCACCGGCAATGACCATGTGATTTTTGGTGACCAGCGTCTCGACGGCCACGCGGCTCAGAGGGTCTTGCGCCAGCGCGGCGTCCAAAATAGCGTCAGAAGTTTGATCGCAAATCTTATCCGGGTGGCCGGCACAGACTGATTCGGAAGTAAAAATATGTGGGGTGAGCATCTGCCTCTCCTTTATTTGGTGTATCGAGAGGCGGATACGTATTATGACATCTTTCCTCTCAGGTCGGATGGAGCACCTTATCTGCACGGGGCACACAGGTTGCCGGGGAGATCAGCGGGCCGAGTCCCTCCTTCCCACTCTTGATGTTTATGGAGAGTATTCAAACACGAACGCTGTCAAAATTCAAGTTTGCGGAAGCTCTTTATAGAGTATGTCTCGTTTCGCCATGGCGCGACGCAACACGCGTTTAGCTCTGTCACTGACTGACAGGGCGATCGCAATAAATTTGGCGTCTTGGTTCATCCCACCAGAGTCTTCAAAACTGAGTATCGCTTGATTTCTAATGAACACTACTTCATTGGTCACTGGACCGGCCTTCTCTGCCACTAGATCAATGGCTACCTCACTGACATTTCTCATCAATTCCAACCAATCATCGATCGAGCAGTTTTCAGCTTTAGCGATGGGTTCCTGCCAGTTGGGTGAGTCGGTTAGGGTTTCGTGGGCGTTGACGTTTACCATGTCAGTCTATTATAGCATTTGGCCTAGACTTGATCGGCGCTTATAAATGTATTACATTTGTATGAGTAGTAATAAAAGGAGGGCTATGGCAAAGAAAATGTCTCGATTTGAACACAATCCGGGGATGATGTTGGTCATCTCGTACGTGACGTTACTGATAACCAACGTGATCGTCTTGTATCTGGCTCAAATGTGGTTCCCCCAATATCTGGTGTTGGGCACGATGTCTTTGACCGCGACTTGGGCGTTGTGGCTGTCCATGGGTAAGCTGGCCTTGATTAATACCTTGGCTATTCCGTTCTTCACCGAGTGGGAGCATCGCCGCGGCCAGGCTTTGTCCAGTATGGACTGGATGGCTGGTTACTTTGTAGTCAACTTTGTCGGGCTGTGGCTGGTCACCCGCTTCGCGGATATCTTCGGTTTGGGGGTCACCTCTTGGGTGGTGGTCGCCGTCTTGGCGCTGGCCTTGGACTTTGTTCAAGGTTTGGCCATGATGAAGCTGGAGAAGTGGCGCACCAGTTAAAACTATCTCTTTGCGTCACTTGACTTTTTAAGTGACTTGATTAAACTAGGTTCAGATTCTGAGGACCTGGGAAGTCGGGACCATGTTCCGGGCACTTGCGAAAGCATGTCAGATGAGGGAAAACCCGCCCCTCCAGAATCTCCAGAAAACACTTCTTCGGAGGTGTTTTTTAATCTCTGCAGATACTTTTGATCTTTTTTATCAACAACTCCCAAATAAAAAGAAGTAATCACACCCTGCCTCATTCCACCCGGTAACTTCCCGGTTGATACTAAGTTAAGTGATTTTCTTAGTTGCCTTAGTCTTTGAACTGCCACTCAGTCAGCATGAAGAGTTACCCTAACATTAAACTGACATCATGCATGTAATTGGAAGTCAATCAGGATGAAGCTGGAGAAGTGGCGCACTAGTTAAGATCCGCGCTACCATTCAAATAGCTCGGCGTATTTGTCTGTCAAGGCCGGGATGACCGTGTTGCCGGTGATTCGTTCGGTTAATTCGAAAGGAATGACTTCTTTGTTCTCCACTTCCAAACGAATAATAAAGTAAACCTTCAAACCATTCCCAAAAAACACTTGCACCTGAAAGGGGCTGTCAGGGAAGTCTCTGTGGAGGACGTTTACCACTATCATGGTCTGGTGGCTGTTTATATGATCTCGCCACAATACATGCTCTTCTTCCGGAATTTGCGCTATCGTCAAGGGAG
This sequence comes from Candidatus Pacebacteria bacterium GW2011_GWA1_46_10, assembly GCA_001002135.1. GTDB lineage: Bacteria > Patescibacteriota > Microgenomatia > UBA1400 > PJMF01 > UBA10119. The sequence continues at coordinate 279,807 of LCLP01000001.1, read as the reverse complement.
GAAACTCACTACTGTCTAACCACACCACCTCATTAGGATTAGTGGGACTATATTGGTTAATGTCGATCTTCGGCGACTCTCCCTCACCTGGTCTTTGCTCTTGTTTACTCATAAAAAGGGAATTATATCAAACTTGATCAAGAAGGGGAGGAAATAACCTAACCAGGATAACATCCCCAATCGTCATACCATTGATATCCATTAAGTCTTTCATAGCAACAATCATAATCATGACCGGCATCACAATGGCTTGGAGGCAAGCTCTTTCGGTTTGATTGACATTTTCCAGATTTTATTAAAATTTGTCACTGAGATAAGGATCTATAGAAAAGAAGGGTTAAGGCAACACAAACAATAGTTTAAGACTCAGTTGTCAAAGAAGGGGATTTTGGCCATTATTTAATTCTTCAAATTCCAACTCCTGATGACGTAATTCATCAAAACCTTCCAAATCACTTATGTTTGTGATTTCAACTCCATTAAACCCTCTTGACTCCATGACCTTATCGACTAGAAAAAAAGTTTGGACTCCACTTTCTTTTTCCAAAAGTTTTAAGGCTTTCTTGCGGTCATCAATTTGTTTAGTTTCCGCAAGATGTTTCCCTTTCACATCAACAATAATCCACTTGTCTTCAATGAACGCAAGAAAGTCTGGATAAAACGGAGCTGGTTTAACCTCAACAGGATACTCGAACGGGTCATTCCTAACCCAAAAGCTTTTCTTCTTTTCGTCTAACGAACAAAGATGCTCCAGCGCATCAGCAACCCATTTTTCTGGTGGCGAATCAAACTTTACGAATGGCCGAGCAGAAAAATTGTAGCCCTCAATAATAATTCCTTTTTGTTGTAAGTGAGAGGACATCGGTTGATGGGCAGAAATCAAATTTAGCGTCAATCCATTGCGTTTTCGCACAGTTACTTTTCCGTCCACAAAAACTTCTTTGACATTTTTCTTTCGGAACATGAATTGCCCATCAAACATAAGCTCAAACGCTCCACTTCCGTAAAACTCAATGATGCTTTTCTTTAGAGCTTTCAGTGCGCGCTTATAATCTACTGCATAGGCAGTATCAACTTGTATTCCGGCGTTGATAATATTCTCAATCAATTTTTTCGCCGTATCAAATGAGTTATTTCCAATAAATGAGCCTGTTTGCTCTATAAAATCCAAAGCCCAACGCGCCGTTTCATTTTTGGATAAGTTTATCGTCCTGCGAGTAGTTGCCGGTTTATCTGTTTGTAAGGTAATTTCGTCGGTTGTAATTTCAGCATAATCCACCATCGCCAAAACTTCCGGCTTCAACACTTTATCACCTTTTGAAAGTCCACAAACCTCATCAATAAATGATTTTATACTTAATGACTTATCTTTAAGAGTGTCCTCAAAACTTTTTCCAGTTGCGACCGACTTGATCTGCAAAATCGGAATTTCGTAGTCATCAATAATTTTTCTGTTTACTTTATTCTCGCGATCTTCCTCCTCGGTCGGTATTTCAACACTTGCCTGCGACAAAGCAAGTTTCTGTCTGATTTCCTCGACGATTTGGTCAAAGCGGTGGCCTCGCTCGCAAATGATGTGTAAAATCTCGCTTTGCTCTTTTAGTTCGTCACCCAAAATATCAAACTCACGCTTCTCTTTATAAAGACGAAGGCCGCGCCCAATAAGTTGGGCCGCCGCTAGGCCAACTTTTTCAACTGTATCGCCCAAAACAACGATTGTATAAAAATTATCGTAATCAACCCCCTCAGTGAATATGCGAACCTGATTGACAATCTCCGCCTTGTTATCGTCGAGCGACTGATAATCCGTCCATACCTCCTCCTCACTTTTATTCTCGCTATGGATAGTAAAAACCGATTTGGCAACACGCGATAATTTGTTAATCAATTCTGACTTACTCTTTAGTACATTCTTTCGGACAATTTTCGCAATATCTGTTCCCTCACGGTTAACTTGTTCTAATACATCATCAAGCTCGCCCGAAACTGAATCGGGCCAATTTCTGAGATAGGTATCAATAGCGTCAGCATGTTTAATTGTTCGTGCTTTCGTGAGCAACATCGCTTTCTTAACTGGAGCATTGGTGGTAGCAAGCGACTCAGTTTTTAGAAGATGAATCAACATTCCCCATACCAATTTTTGCTTGTCGCTATCAGTTACTTCATTGGATATTTTCTCGTCGCTTGTTCCGCAACCGACGGCAAAAATTCTTTTGCCATATCCTTCGCCAATGTATCTCTGCATTGGATATTTATATAAATTATCCTGACCAAAACTTTCACTTCCGCCTTTTTCAAGTGATGTTGCGGTAAATTCAAGAACAATTCTCGGCAAAAGCTCAAAAATTGCCTCAGTTGTTTTCTTTCGTTGATAGTGATGTGCCTCATCTGAAACAATGACCGGTCGGCGTTCCCGCAAAAATTCCACGAATGAAATAGTGTTGTTTCCACTTTTATCTCGCCACAAAGATTCCTCTAGCGGTCGCCGAACATACGGCGTGCCTTTCATCGTGTCCTCTCCGTCTTTTTGATTTGACGAGGCGGCTTTATCGTAAAACTTTTGCATATTGAAAACATAGAAGGAGATATCGCGCCCTTCTTCGTAGTTACAGGTCTTATCTCGATAGGAATTTCCAGTAACCAAATTGTAGGTTAAATTCCAGCCATCGCCAAAAATGCTTTTTACCGCGCGCGGCGTAAAGTTCTCAATTGTTTTATCAAATAAAATGGTGTTCGGCGTAAGAATAAGAAAATCCTTGAAACCGCGTTGGTATAAATCCAAGATCGTCGCGCCCATTAGTAGCGTTTTACCGGAACCGGTCGCCATCTCAAAACCGACTTTGTGCCACTCAACGACTTTTCCGTTGTCGTCGCTGCTTTGTTGAAGTGTTTTTTGTTTTAAGCTCCGGCTATCAAAACCATCTTTCCAAAAAAGCTGAAACGCATTTAATGCCTCTATTTGATAAGGGCGCAACGCAAATTTCAGCAAGTGTTGTATCTTATCATAATTCTCAATAGTTTTTGGCGATGGCAAACCGACGGCAGTTTTGTATTGCTGGTCTTGGCTTACCAAATCGTAAAATGTTTGTGGTCTTGTTCTCATAGCAAATTATATTCTCTTAAAATTGCCGCCGGTATCTTTTTTACTAGAACGCGATCATTCAGCGATTCCGGCGGCACAGAAACGGCAACATTGGTAAAAATTGTTAAGTGTTTAAATTTTTCCCTTTCAAGTTCTGCAACGATCTTTTCGTATAAGTCTGCCGTTAATGTTTTTATTTCTCTGGAAGCAAAAGAAATGGCGAAATGGTAACGGGCGGATTGGTGCCGGCCAAGATACATGCTTTCCTTTTCCAGCCATTTCGCATCGGTCGGACGATATTGAAAATGCAAAAATACGGCTTCAGCCATTTCCTCGGCTTTTAACTTCCAATTCATATCTTGTTCGTATATCACGCTCTCGCCGAGTTGGTAATATTTGAAGCCACCACCGCCTTGCCAATTAACATCCTTGCTTATTCCTGTTTGGTCTTTTCCGGTTATCACTCTTTGCATACGAGGAATTATCAATTCATCTGCGTTACGCCCAAATTCAACCATTATCCAACGCCTATTCATTTTATGAGCTACTGCCCCTGTAGTTCCCGAACCGGCAAAGGAGTCAAAAACAAAATCGTTTTCACCACTACAAAGTTCAATCACCCTTTGAATAAGTTTTTCCGGCTTTTTGCTCCTTCTAAAATCAACCTTGCCCTCGGAGGCAACGCCAGCCATAGAAATTTCTTTTCGTGTCCAGAAATTATTCATATCATCTAACTTCCAGATAACACCCTGTTCCTTCCTTGCGTAATTCTTGAGGAAAAGAACCACATCTTTTCCGTGATAGAACACTTCGGTTTTCTTGCCCTTATTTTTACCTCGTTTTGGAATGTACTCAACGACGTAAGTCTTGTTTGCCTTAAAATCAGAAAGTACCTTTTGTTGAAAAGTGCTTTCCTTTTGTTGGTTTGACAAACGAACAGCAGAATCAAAATTGTCTAGTAATTCTTTGTAAATTTCAACGTAGCGTTTCTCAAAGTCGCGCATAGACACGCTTTTGATTTTAAATTCTTCAAGTTCAAAAATAGTTATCGGGTTGCCGTCGCTGTCTTTTGACTCTTTAAAAATCTTTCTTTTTCCAAAAGATACAATACGTTTGCTGTATTGTCGGATTGTTCTTTCCTCAATCTCGTAAAACTTTTGTAATTTATTCAATTTTGCCAGCGGGTCGTTGGTGTATATGAGAACATATTCAACCGTATCATTGATGGAACTCGCACCTTGTCCAAGTGCTGTGCGTTGCGATCTTTCCCAACAAATCTGCGTTACATAACCCTCGCGACTAAAAATTTCGTCGAGAATCACTCTTAAATACGGCATTTCATCATTGTTTATATGAACGGCTAAGAATCCGCCTTTTCGTAAAATTTTCTTTAACAACCATAACCTGTCTCGCATCATCGTAAGCCACTCAGAGTGTTGCAAATTGTCGTCGTAATACTTAAAAGCATTTCCCGTATTGAAAGGCGGATCGATATAAATGCATTTCACTTTCTCTTTGTTCGGCCTACCCTTAAACATCTCAACTAAACTTCGCAAAACTAAAAGATTATCGCCTTTGATAAGCATATTGTCGCTTGTCTTGTCGCCATAATCTTTCACAAAACGCAAAATGCGCGGTTCGGCGACGCGAATGTCGTTTTTTGAAACCCAAACCGGCCGGACGCCTTTGCCTTCCTTTTCGTCAATTTCGTAGTAAAGTGAAAGGCCTTTGTTTATCCAATCCAATCGCAATGATCCTTTATAATTTCTTTTTTGCATTACATCCTGCTAACTTTTTTTATCACTTCCTCATTATTTTTATAATGCATCCCTCGCATCCCTGCCTCTCTTGCCGCTGCTACATTTCCCTCACTATCATCCACAAATAATATTTCCTCTGGCGGGAGGCCAATGTCGGCGGCGACCCAAGTATAGGCCATAGGATCGCGTTTATCCAAGTTGAGTTCTGTGCCGGAATAGATTTTTTTAAAATCCGTGAGGTGGGCTTGTAATTCTGGGGCGCTGCTGATCATGGTACCAGAAGTGAAGATATAGAGAGCTACTTTGTCCTTGATTTGGTGAAGAAAATCCAGCAGTTCCTGGTTCAGTTCAAAGTGATCAAATAGCTGATACTCCTTGCTCTGGCTGAAGAACCGATGCTGTTGGTTCAGCGTGCGAGTATCAGTCATATCCTTGGGGAATAAAAGGGTGCGGGAAAAATCAAATAACAGCGCTTTCACAAGGGCAGTATAGCAAAAACTTTAGACAGGCTTAGACTCCAGTTTATCAAGACGTTTATCGTGTAGCGCCAATTGATCACTATGTTCTTTGACCCGATAGTGAAGCGCCGCATGCTCTTGAGTAATAGTCTTGGTCACACCAACAACCTGATCAAGCGCGGTGTAAATAGTTTCTTTTATTTCCGCAGTAAAGATGTCAAGCTTTTGCTCTAGTTCAAGAATGCTCCTTTTTATCTCGCGAAGGTCTTTTTTTATTCCCACATTTTCCTTTTTGAGCTCAATAAAATCTTTTTTGGTCGCAAAGGCAAGCTCAAAATGCTTTTGCATACGAAAGATATCTTGTTTAGTGGCAAAAAACTTCCCAAAATCTAACTGAAGCTGAAGAGAATCTTGTTTAGTAATCATATTGTTAGTATCACCATGGACACTAACACTTACCGTAACGACCGAAAATGAAATTGGCAAGCGAAAAATAAAAGGGATAAATCAGAGTTTTACTCAAGTCAATAAAAGTTAGTCCTTAATTTTAATCACCACCTTCCCTTGTGGGTGACCGGTGGCCAAGTGGTCGAAAGCAGCACGAGTCTGGTCAAGAGTAAAAGTGCGGTCGATATGAACCTTGAGAGTACCCTTTTCCACTAGTCGGGCCAAACGCTGTAGTTTCGGCGCGCTGGTGTCAGTGCTTTGGCGAATAACTTTGACGTGGTGTCGTTGGGCCAGTTTTTCATCTGGTCGAGAAACAATTAACACCAAAGGTCTGCCGGCCTTCAAGACTTGGTAAGACTTGGTTGAAACTGCACCACCCACGGTGTCAAAAACTGCATCCAAATCGCTAAATATCTCTTCAAACTGTTGAGTTTGATAATCAACTACTTCATCTGCACCAAGGCGTTTAACAAATTCCACATCCCTACCCGCCACAGTAGTGATAACCTGCGCCCCAATTGATTTAGCATATTGCACCGCCACGTGACCCACGCCGCCGGCGCCGCCGTGGATCAAGATTCTTTGCCCTGGTTGAAGTTTGATGTGGTCGGCAATCGCTTCGACCGCCGTCATGCCAGCCACTGGCAGGGCTGCTGCTTCGACAAAGTTGACATTGACTGGCTTAAGCGCAGTCTTCTCAGCGTTCATGGTCGCCAACCGCGCATAGGCGCCAGAACCGCCACTAATCGCAATCGCTGAACCATAAACCTCATCACCAACCTTGAAGTTAGTCACCTTTTCACCAAGCTGAGTAATTACCCCAGCCAAGTCACCACCGACAGTGAACGGCAGTGCCAGCGGCATTGAATCTCGATAAACACCAGCCAGCACCATCGCATCAAAAGGATTAAGTCCCGCCGCGTAAACCGTTACCAAAACCTGATTCGGTTTTGGGGTGGGTTCAGCAACATCTTCCTTAAACTCTAAAATCGACGGCTCACCGTATTGAGCTGCTTGAACTGCTTGCATATCCCAATTTTTACTGTCAACATTCCGAGTCTACCAGCGGTAAGACCTGAAAGCTGTAAGACACCAAACAAAATTAGTTGCTGTCGCTGCCCAAGAGATTTATCCCGGCTGAAAGAGTAGTGAGCATCGCCAGGACAGGCGAAACAATCAACAACAGAATGGGAGTGAGTTGATGTTTCATACTACCTAGATGACGATGAGAAATAACAATTCTTACAGCTTTGTTTCAAGTTAATTTTAGTCGGTGACCATTGTCTTGAGGGCTTTCCCGTTTGGAATTTTAATTTTCACCTATTACAATCTCAACCATCTTTTAAGAAAAAAACATGAAAAAACATGAGATTAGCAATCTTCTAAATCACTTGGCAAAAACAAAAGAACGAAATATTGTGCTTGTTGATTTCGCTAATGTTGATCGTTGGCAAGAGTCCCTTGGTTGGTCAATTGGAGTGAGAAAATTGGGACAACTGACCAAACATCTTTCCGCAGGTAAAAAGTTTCTGCGCCGGTTTTATTACGGTCTTGATTATGGCCCAAAAGACACATCTACTCACTTAACCTATTGGTCAGAATCAATTCATGCCCAGGCTCAATATAGCGGATTTGAGATTATTTCCAAACGGGTTAAGTACATCCACGATAATAATTACGCCACTGGGTTTACCAAGAAATGTAACTTAGATATAGAGATGTCTGTTGATTTAATCAAAGAAGCTAATAATTATGATAGGGCAATTATATTTTCCGGCGATGGAGATCTGGCATACGTTTTCGAATATATTCACAATGAACTGGGTAAGGAAGTTTACGCTTTTTGCGTAAGAGGTCATATTGGCAAAGAATTAATAGAGGCAAAGTCAAATGGAATAATAAATAATATCCTTTTTGCCGAGGATTTCGAATATCGTTTAAATTTGAGGAGAAAAACAATTTAAAAATCAAAAACCCGCCAAAGCGGGTTTTGAACAAAGCCAAGTAGACCTTTTGTCTACAACACTGAGTATAGCAAGCTAGACCTGTTTGTCAACGACCCCGCTCAATTTCTTTCCAAGCTCAAAATAGACCAGCGAAAAGATCAACGCGTTAACCACCAAGATATAAATAATGAAAGCCGAGTTGGCAAAGGTCGGGCGATCCAAGGTCAACAACGTCACGATCACCCCCAAGACACCCGTCAGCCACAACCAAGCATTTTCCGTTTCCGGCGCTTGGTACGCTTTCACCACCGTGGGCAAAGCCGCCAAGCCATCCGCCACAATACTAAAGAAAATCGCCATGTTACCCACTTTGGTTGTCAACCATAAGGTTATGCCGACTACGGAGAAAAAACCGCACCATAAATCAAAAGCCGTCAGTTGCCACTCCGCCTTTTTATTGACAAACGAAGCCAAGAAAATAATGAAAGGAATAAACCCCGCACTAAAGGTCATGATCGACTCAATCCCCACTCCCTGCGAGCGCTGAGCTGCGAAAGCAATCATTGGCACGATCGCCCACAACAGAAACGACATCCGGTTGGGTTTCACCCGGCCTTTGATGGTTTCGATGAGATACAGCGTGCCGCCAACCCCGTTGAGGAGCGCTCCAAGAATGGCAAAGTTCGGATGTAGCATGCTTTTGAGTATAGCAGAAAGAGCCCGTTTGCTTGCCAAAAGTGTTATGATGCTCTTGATGAAATACTTGATTGCCTTATTGGTAGTCGTTATCATCTCCCTGGCCGGGGCGCTGGCTTACTTCGTTGGTCGCAACAGCGGTCAGCCCGCCATTTCTCAACAAGCTTCCACCACTTCCGCAGTACGAAGCAAGCCAGTAGAAATTGTGACTACCCCCAGCCCAATCGTCGACAGTACTAAGCTTATCACTGGCGGTGGCATTCTCTCTTTTCCCCGTTACGAAGTGATGATCCCGGCTGATTGGACTTTCAGCCGTGAATCGCAAACCACCGACGATGAAAAAATCACCATCAGCGGCGACATTTTCACCATCACTATTTTACAAGGCGGCTTTGGCGGCTCGATCTGTCTCTTCCCAGGAGACCCAGACCTCGAAGGACCGAGCGGTCGCTACGACTACTACCAAGAGATCACCACCAACAGCAACGACCGGTTTCGACGGGTCTGGAACAGTGGTCCTTTTACCGGTTATAGTTTGTGCCAACTCACCCAATACGGTTGGAATGCACCTACCTTGTATGGCCATATCAGCATTGAGGCAAGTCAGGTCCCGACTAGTCAACAAACGGTAATCCTGGACGGCGTGCTAGCTTCTTTCACCAAAAAATGATTGCACTATGACTCAACTGACGACAAAGACTGATAAAAAAAGCTCGCAAAAATTTGAAGCGGCCTGGGATTTATTGACTGACAAGACCATCTCAGTAGCCAAATTCGAAAAAATTCGCCTACTACTTGAGGGTTTCAATCCTCAACTGGACAAACTGCTCACCAAAGTCGGTAAACAACTCAAAAAACTTGAACAAATCTATGAAGGCGACGTTATTTCTCTCACTGTGGAGGCTTTACCAGCAAAAACCAAAGCAGAAAAGAAACGCAAAAAAGCCCTGCTCGCTTTTCTTTCAACCTGGAAGTCATTCAAAAGCGAAGTAAAACGCGTCCGGAAACTGGTCGATGAACAAGTATCAAGCGGCTCAACTCCCAAGGCAGCCAAGTTGCGACTGGGCACTAAGATTCTCCATGGCGCCAAAGGACCACTTGGTTTAATCACTGTGGCCGCAGTCGCTGTTGTCGCCGGATTGAGTTTTCTCAAAACTAACAGTGTGACCGTCACGATCACCAATCAAGGGTGTGACTCCTTAACCGTCAATCAATCTCTCCCGCTCTCACTCCCAGGACTAACCATCCCTCAGGGTGAAATCCCTGATGGTGCAACGGTTCAGGCTGAACTCCCACCGCTCACTGTCACTGTCGCCAGCCAGCCTTCCGGTCTAATTACCCTCTCCGCCCTTAGTTTAAAAATCAACTTTGAGTTGGATCCGGGTACGACTTTGAGCTTCAACGATCAGTCGCTGATGGGTCAAACGCAGACCATTAAATTGGGTGAAAAAGACACTCATTTCCTCGTCATCGCTTGCCGCTAATCTATCGTTTACACCCCTGGTAATTATGGGTATTGCATTGGTGAAATAAAAGCTATACTAATCATCCAAATGAATATCATTCTGCCCGCGGTCTACCGGGGCAATATCGATATTAACATTACCGCTCACCGACTCACTTTACTCACTGACAGTCCATCTCTTAACCTGGCTCCCATCAAAAGAAACCTTCATCGCCACTATAATAATGGACTGACTAAGTATCTCAAAAATCTCCGGCTGAGTATCGTCACCGATCTTAAAACCTGCAAAAAAATCTGGCAACAACTGTCGCCCAACGAGAACCTGTTTGATTTGTGGGACGTGCGGCTGGCCTTTCATCAGAGTTATGGTGGTCAACCGTACTTCATGACCTTGACCAAAAATTCACACTTGCTGGCTTGTCTGCCGCTCTTTTACCAAAACACGATTAAAAAATATACTTGGTTTGGCTCGGACTGGATGGAAAACATCAATTTTTTCACCGCCGATCCCTACTTCTTGCCAATCTTGCTGTATTTTGCCCCTAAACCGTTGGTCTTGGAGGGGATTAGTCAAAAAAGTGCTCGCCTGCTGCCGGAGTTTATCAAACTCGAACAGGACTTACCTAATTTTGCCCTTGATTTGACCAGACTGATGACCATGGACCACTACCTTTCTACGCTACCGAAAAAAAAGCGCTACAACTTCCGGCGCGATTACCGCAAGATTCTGGAGCTTCAGCCCGTTGTCACCTTTGATGACTTTGATCAATTTGAAAAGATGATCACCATCACCAAAAAGCGCTTCCATGACAAAGGTGAGGAAACCGATGTTGAAAAAGACCCTTTTATTGAGGGCGCTTTTTATAACCTACTCCATGCCGGCTCCAGCCAGTTTGAGGCCAAACTCCAAACCGTCACCATCAATGGTCGAACCGCCGCCATCGACATGCTGGCTTTTCACAACGGTGTCGTCTACCCAATGCGCGGCGGCAATGACATCCCAAATTTCCCTGGGATCGGCAACTTCATTAACTACCATGAGATCAATCAAGCCTTTGCTATGGGCCTGAAAAAAATCGATTACCTCCAAATCGGCTACGGCTGGAAACAGCGATACTTAACAACCGAGCCGCGTTTCAAAATTGAGTTGACCAAGTAACTGACTGCTCCCATCTAGAAGTCAATTTACAAATCAAGCTCCAACTGGGCCTTGGCATTGACCTTGAGCTCGAGCGGCGGCGTACCGTCAGGGGTGGGAGGAACATTAGGGTTGACAGCCGGCGTTTCCACCGTCACCGACTGATCACCAGTGGGGTGGTCATCACCGCTGATCCCGGGCAGCTCGTCAGGCAGTTCCTCTCTCTCTACCGGCAAATCAACTGGGTCAAGGGGTCCTGCCGTCTCCAACTCTGATTCCTGGTCAGTTTCTGCCGGCTCTGCTGTCAACGGTTCTTCACTTGATTCTTCACGCTGTTCATCGGGGAACTCAACTGATTCTTGTTCTACCACCTCTGTTTGACCAAAAAAAGACTGCACACTGTCATTCACTTTTTCGCTGGCCACTTTCAGTGGGTACAACAGGTCACCAGGGGAAGTGTGTGAGGCAGCCACCACTACGCCGGCCGCCGCCAATAAAATAAATGAAGCCAACAGTATTGCCGCTGGCTTGGTGAGTGAAAGAGCAGGCATCTCAAAACGGACCAACTGGTGAAACTCGATTTTGGTTTTCAGCCACCATTTTTCCACTGGGGTCAACTTAACTTGGCGCGCCGCGCCAAATAATTGTGTGAGTTTTTGTTCTTCAGGAGTCATAGCCGTGTTCCTCACAGACTTTACGAAATGCTCTCGACGCGCGATAGAGCCGCACTGAGACCACGTTGGTGTTTTCTTTCGTGATCGAGGCGATCTCACGCGGTTTCAGGCCATCAATGTAACGCATCACGATCACCTCTCGATCAGCCGCGCGCAGTTTGAGTAATAAAAATTGAACCTCCCGACTTTCTAACTGTTTTTCCGGATCCCGGCCGGCATTACCCGAGGGCTCAAAACCTTTTTCCAACAGAGTATCCAGTGAAATACTCCGTTTGCTCCTGAAGTAATCGACCACTAGGTTTCTGGCAGTTTGATACAAAAAAGCCCGCATATTTTTAATTATCTTTCCTTTGCTCAAATATTCCCAAGCCCGAGTAAAAGTCTGCTGGGTCAGGTCGCGGGCCAACTCTCGGTCATAGACACGAAAGTAACAATGCCGAAAAATGGCGTCTGAGTACTTGAGATAGGAGGCGCCAAACGTCCTTTTGTCCATGCCGATCTCATTGTACTACTCCTCATTATCGTCATCTTCGCCGTTCCCCCTCCACCCGTACACTCCGGCGTCGTTTATTTGCTCACTGTCATCAGTGACGGCGCTGATACTCCTCAATTCCGCCTCCAACCGCTCAAAATCAGCCATCACGTGACGAGGGTGTTCCCTTAAATAGTCCCGGTTATAGTTGGCGTTCATCGTTTCCTTTCTTTTATTTATAAGAGGTAGTTAAAGGAAAAAATACCGCTGACTTAGAGACGCACAAGGTAAAAAATTCTTACAGGGTAAAAAATGACGCTCCGCCGCGGCGGAGCGTCACTCACTTCACAGAAGTTAACAATTTATTATTTCTTGCCGGCGTTGTCAGCTGCCTTTGAATTTGGGTTAAACGGCTTCATCAGCCCCGGCGCGGTTTCCAGCCCTTTGCCGGTAATCCCGCTATCCATCAGCAGCTCAGCCTTAGTGAGCACTGGCCCTGCGAGATTATTTTTCTCGGAGTTGTCAACCGCCAGGAAACTAAAGTCGCTGGTCACAAACCAACCATAGCGGTTGCCACCGACCGTGGTACCAATCACATCCGACGGATCAGATAAGGTCCAGCTGTGCAGCACTGTGCCGCTGCTGTCCAATACCTCCATCACTACTGCTAATACCCCAGCGCCATTATCCTGGAAAGTATGCCGGAAGGTGTACCAACCAGTGGTATCAATGACAAACGGATCTCTGCCTGGGTTGGCTGGCCACCCCGGCGCGTTGTTGCTGGCACTCATCACAAACTGGCCAGTGGTAGTTGGATCCGTCCCGACACTAAAAATAAAGTCTCGGCGGTGTGTGCCGGTGGGATCATTAATCGCCGATGAGTAGTCAAATCGCAGATCGGTTCCCACCACAGTGTTTAAAGCCATATCCAAATAAATATCAAGCTCAGTGACATACCCGTTAGCTGGAAAGGCACTTTCGTACCCGCCCCAGCGAGTGAAGACACCGTCGAAGTCATCGCCAATCAGCGCTTCAGCGTGCCAGTCGCCATCAGCTGAAGTAATACTATTAGTACCACTGGCCACTCTGGTGATTGTGCCCCCGTTACTCAACCAGCCGTCGGTATCGACTTCAAAACCGTTGAAATAAGTGTCGACTGCTTGGATTCGACCGGCAGCCAAAAACACCACACCGAGCGCGGCCACCAAAAGCGCCACACTTTTCCTGATAATTTTTTTCATTATTCTCCTTTGCTTGCCAAAAATTAAAAAACCAGCCATCCTGGCTGGTTTACCTGTTCATTTGGCAATTAATTCTACACGCGAACATGATACACAAAGTGTAACAAACACCACCAACACACTCAATCGGTTAAACTATATCAAACTAGCTCAATTTTAGGGTGAGCCTAGTGATAGTAGGATCTGACTTGAAACAACAGGTACAGGCTCAAGAGCGTGCCCAGAATTAAACCCGCCAGGTTGAAATACACCAGTGAGTACACGGTGTTGACCAGCACGGCGTAAAACAAGAGCTTCCAAGCGCTCATTTTTCGACCGAAGAGTCCTGGAATAGCGAAGGCTTCCAGCGCCACGGTGACGGCACTTAAAGCCAGTGCCAAGTAATACTGCCAGCCGAGTGTGGCACCGGTCATGGCCCAGTAATAATTACGAGAAAGCCAAGCGCCGGCGCTCAAGGCCGTAAATAAAGCTGGTACCGACAGGACCACCCCGATAATGGCCAGATACGGGGCGAACTTCACTAATAACTCCTTGAGATTGGTCGGCAGGGCGGGTGCTTTCTTCACCAGATACTCTTCCAACACTTTCTCGAGCTGACCCAAACTGGCGGCGGTCGAGACAGTGGTTGTCTTTGTGGGTTTTGCCATGTTTTCTCCTTAGCAAATAATTGATACACCACTACTGATACTCATCATAGAGTAAATTTAATGGTAAAAGCAAGCTGCTGACCGCGAGGGTGATTGCCGTTATAATCAGCCACAAGCATGCGTAAACTATTGGCCAAAACAAGCTTTGTTTGTTTACTGCTAGGCTGGCTTTTCAGTGGTTTATTCCCCTTTTCACAAAAACTGAAATTTCTCCATCTCATCTCAACAGTCAACGCAGATACTGCCACTAAAACCTGGACTTTTGATAGTGATACAGAGAGTTGGGCTTTTACCTATCCCGCAGGGGCTAATAACACCACTGACTCGTGGCAATCAGCCGATGGGAGTCCAAGCAACGGGTCGCTCCAACTTCGTATCAGTGGTAAAAACAAAACTAACACTGACCGGCGGCGAGACATTAGTGGGACTTGGGAAAGTTTGTTTGGCATCCCGGCTAACAGTACCGTGACTGAGGTCGGCTCGGGCACCGGTAACAGTTATTATTGGCGGGTATCAGAATATGCCACTGGCGCGGCCGGCACGGTCGGTCCCTTTACTTTCCGTGATAGTAGCGAAACTTTAATTGGCACTTTTTCATCCGGAACAAGCTTCTCGGCTACCAGCAACTGGGCGCAAAAAACCGGTACCGCCGTCAGCGTACCTGCTAATCTTCAGGCTTCAAGCAGCACTGTTTTATTTAGAATCAGTAATGACCTGGCCACCGGCAATAACAACAACGCTGCGGTCACCGTGAGACATGACACTGTGAGCCTGACCATTACTTACACCCCTCCTCCCGCTGTCAGTATTTCCCTGAGTACAGACGGCGCGGTGGCCTTTGGCTACCAGGCACCGAACACTACCCAAGATACTACGAGTAGTGGGCTGAATGATCCAGAAACAGTTTCGGTGGATACCGGGCCGGCCAACCTAGATGTGAGATCCACTACTTTCTCAGATGGTAGTGTCACCTGGACTCTCAATACCGCCAATGGGGCTGACCAGGTCTTGTGGGAGTTTTCCAATAACGACGGCACTGGCTGGACCACGTTTGCGGCCGCGGATACACTGTATACTTTTGATACGAATGTCTCTCAAGGCGCCACCAGAAACTTGTCTTTAAGACTGACTACTCCCACCAGCACCGCCTCCCTTTCTCAACAAAGTACGACTGTCACTATAGTGGCTTCAACTCCTTAACTGGCCTGGTACTTGAATTTACTCACTTTGATATATTAAGTGCTATTGTTTCAACTTTTTTAACTTGTTACGCTATACACTGTATTTATCGGTAACATCAGTTAAAGGAGAAATATGAGACTTACTCGCTTGTTTACGTTTTCCTGGTCAGAAGCCATCCTCAGTCTAATGATAGCGGCACTGGCCTTCTCTCCTTTAGCCTCCGCTGCCAGTTCCGCCAACGTTACCGCCACAGTCACGATTCAAAACGTTTCGGTCGCGGTGACTGACGGATCGGTCGCCTACACCACGGTGAGCACCAGTGGTAACGCTGATACAACTTCCAATGGAGTAAACGACAGTCAAACTGCCACCAATGATGGTAATGTGACCGAAGACCTCAATATTCGGGGCGCTGACTCTACTAGCTGGACGCTGGCCGCGACAGCCGGCAGTGAACAATATGCTCACAAGTTTTGTATCACCACTTGTGATACCACTCCCACTTGGACAGCCTTGACTACCAGTAATCAAACTTTGGCTGCGAGCGTCGCTACCTCTGGTACCCAAGTCTTTGATCTGCAGTTTCTGGCTCCAACCGCCACCACTCAAACTGCTCAAGAATCATTGACCGTCACTGTCCAAGCTTCAGCTTCATAAAAGACTGGAAGCTGGATGTTTCAGCATAACTTGCGTTTGTTACCACCAGGTGATAAAGTCGAGGCCATGAAGTCATACCTTTTGTTTTCTTTTGTTGTTCTGTTCTCCTTTCTTTCCCTAATTTTTACCCCTTTGATTCAAGCTAGAATCGGCGTGGGAGTAGGTACCGGCAAAATCCAGCTAGACGAGTCACTCAAGCCTGGCACTCTCTATCAACTACCGTCAGTGACCGTCGTTAATACCGGCGACGAGGGCGGCGAATACATCCTGGATGTTACCTATCACGAACAACAACCAGCAATGCGCCCTGATCGTGCCTGGTTTACCTTTCAACCGGCCAACTTTAACCTGGAGCCCGGCGAAGCAAAGATTGTTGAGGTGATGCTCACCTTGCCCATCAAGACTGTGCCAGGCGATTACTTTGCTTATCTAGAAGCCAGGCCCACCGCCACCGTCAACAACCCTGAGGGCGCGACGATTGGCGTGGCAGCAGCCAGCAAGTTGTATTTCACGGTGGCGCCAGCCAGTGTCCTGCAAGGCCTTTACTACCGCGGCCTTTCCCTCTGGAATCAATATCAACCCTGGCCGCCAATCATCATCGGCGCGGCGGGGATCTTAGTGCTGCTGCGGCTGGCGCGTAACTTCATTTCCTTGAATGTTAGTCTCAAGCAAAAACCGTCGGTAACCGATAAACCAGACAATGAAAAATGATAATTTTGGCTGCCCTTTTGCTGCTTTTTTCAGCCCTCCCCGTGTCGGCGGCTGCTCAGGATGTCACGGCCACAGTACGAATTAGTGTCTGTGGTGATCTGGCGTTTGAATGGTGCCCCCTGCCGCTCCCAGGGGTACTTTGCTGGTGATTTGAAGTGTAATGCCAATCCGACCACCTGTGAGTTTGATGAGAGTGACTGTTACGGCGTAGCACCCACCCCTACTCCTACCCCCACCCCCACTTCAACTACTACCACCAGTAGTACCTCAAATACCACCAGTACCACCAGCACCGCCACTACCCCTAGTGTCATTGTGGTGCCCACCGTTACTCAGCAGATAGTCACGGCCACTCCACTACTGCCCACCACGGTCGCTTTCTTTGACGACAACCAGGACGGCCGCATCTCCGCCGGCGAGGTGAGCACTGCGGTTGGCAACTGGGTTGCCACTTGGGTAAACTTTATGACTCAGACCACCGCTGATCAAACAAAATCAGTGGACACAAAAGTTTGTGACATCAACCTGGATGATACATGTGATCTGGTAGATTTATCCGTCTTGCTATATCATGTAAAGTGAGCAAACTATGTCATTCTTGCGCCTTATCAAATCAACTACCCAAGGGGTTTGGTCACTGATCAAACTAGGAACATTTATTGTCTTTTCTTGGATAGCTGCTCATCTTTTCGCCTTGTTCGGCGTATTTGTGGCTGTCGGCTACCCGATCGCTTGGCTCATTGCCCCCAAGCGAGTGCTCTGCCTAGCTTGCCGGGCAGGCAAACCAGGCCAGCGGTGTGAGTTTTGCCAGCGAGAAATCAGCCACCGCCATGACCGCACTCCCAGTAGTCTGCGTTCACTGCTACTTAACACCGCCACTTTAGCAATCTTAGCCCTCACCTCGATAGGCCTGGTGGCGGTCGAAGTGGCAGTCCTCAATCAATTTGGGGTCTCGACCACCCTGACCAAAAAAACCGTCTCTGTCCTGATCCCCAACGACAAACAACATAAACTCGGTGAGGTTTTCCCGCTTAACTTGGAGGTGACGGGCGTTCAAACCGCCATCAACGCCATTCAAATGGATCTCTCATATGATCCTGAATTTTTAAAAGTAGTCAAAATTGACAAAACCGATTCTTTTGCCACCATTTTTATTCAAGAGGAAGTCAATAATACCATTGGGTACCTACGTTTGAGTGGCGGTTTGCCAAACCCTGGTTTTACTCAACCAGCCGGCAAGTTTGCCACAGTCTATTTTCAGACCCAAAAACCTGGCCCTACTCAAGTTGAATTTTTACCCAGTTCGATTGTCTTGGCCAACGACGGCCGAGGCACCAATGTGCTCAAAGAATTTGCCTCCGTGAACTACCTGATTATGCCTGAGAGAGCCTCGGCTCTTGAAGAGATTGAAGTCCCAGTGGTAACAGAGGAAATCGATGCCAGCGTTTTAGGAAAAGACACTCTCACTAATCCTGGCACTAAACTCGATTTTTCCGATCAGACCAAGGTCTTGGGTAAATCTATCAGCGCAACCGAAAACGAGGCGCAAACACCTGCCTCTTTTTGGACAACAATCGGTCAAGGATTTGTCTCTTTTATGAGTGTTGTTGATCACTTTATTTTGTCGGTACTTGACTCAGTAGTAAGTATTTTCACGCGCTAAAATTAAGATGACACAGTTGTTGACTGCGGTCGCGGCCATCGTTCTTGTTTACATACTAATCCGACTGAGGAAACGACAGCAGTTGGGGGTCATCTACGATTACGTCATTATCACCCTTAGCTTCGTCGCACTCTTTCTGGTTTTGCTCTTACTCTAAGATCACCTGGTTGTTTGATTAATGAGCAAACCTCCTGAGGAGTTTGAATTGGACAACAATCAAGACCAACCCACTGCCAAACAAGATGACCGGCATAATTGGTGAAAAGTCGATGATGGGCCGGCGAGGCAAACCAACCAGCAGAAAGGCGTCTGCTTCCTCATCTTTATCCAGGTAAATCGGTCCGTAGTAATACATTCTCGTCACACCATCCACCCCCTTGGCGCTGATTTTGCCCGTTTGTTGAGACAACACGATGCTAAAGATCTTGGGGTCGAACACTGACTGGCCGATCTTGGTGTCATCGGTCGGATAATACAGTTCGATCACCCCATTGGCATCAGTCATCACTACCTCCATCCCGCTTGGCAGTTTAAAGTTGTTGAATAGTCGGTTCACCCAAGCTAAATCAATACCGATGAAAGCCACCTGGGTCACTTCTCCCTGAGTGTTGAGTACCGGCAGAGCATAGGCGATCACGCTTTTACCAGTAAACCGGCCGACCTGAAAACCGCTCATACTCAGCTGTTTGGTTTCCAGCGCTTGTTGGAAATACGGCCGGTCGGCCAAATTAACATTAGTCGTTGAGAGTTCACTGGTACAAATGACATCTCCATTAGGTTCCACCATGCCGTAGGCGGTAAAACGCGGGTCATCGTTGACAATCTTAATCACTTCCGAGTCACAGGGTGAGTCTAATAAATGGCCGAATTGCTGAAGATTCTTGCTCCAAGCTGATAGGTGTCGCTCGGCATCCTCCACTGAATCTGCTTGTTGAAGGTTAATCAGTGTCAACAGCCGATTGATTTGAAGATCGGGGTGTTGGCCAAACGATACACCAATCAAAAAACCAACTAAAAAAATGAAAAACGTGCTGATCGAGAGCCATAAGAAGAAATTACGGCGCATTGTTACCTCATCATACTAAAATAACAAAAACGAAACAACCAAGCAGTCCATCACTTTTGGCCGCAAGAGAACTCTTATGATATAGTCGTTGGGTACGTAATTTTTCAGCCTGCCAAAAGGAAGTGATGAGCGATCGAGAAACAAATAATCGAGAAACATATGACGTTACAATCGGTGGCGTGGAGCGGAAATTACCAAAAATAGAGGTAGCCCCAGGAGTAAAAATTGCCCTCTTGAACATCCTTGGTGACGTGGAGTTTGTCAATGCGGCCGTTGAAGGTCTGGCAGATAAACTCGATCTTGAAGCATTTGACGTAATCGTGACCGCAGAAGCCAAATCTATTCCACTGGCTCACAAGCTGGCCGAGAGAACCAACAAGCCGTACGTCGTGCTGCGAAAAACAGCCAAGCCTTACATGGGTAAAACCGTTTGGGCGGAAACTAACTCGATCACCACTGACCAGCCCCAAACGCTTTTCTTGGACGAGAAAGATCATGCCTTGATTGATGGCAAACGGGTGTTATTGGTGGATGATGTAGTCAGCACCGGCTCCACCCAACAAGGCATGAAAACCGTGATGGAAAAAGCTGGGGCGACGGTCGTGGCCGAATCTGCCATTTTCACCGAGGGCAACGACCCAGCCAAGTGGCAACACATCATCGCGTTGGGGAATTTGCCGCTGTTTTTTGAGAGTGAATAAAAACCGCTTCAACGAACTGCTTTTTTCACCAGCGCGGCGATTTTTGTTTCTTCCGCTTGAGTCAACTTTTTCAAGGCAAAAAAGATCGGCCACATGGCGCCCTCGTCAAGCTTGGCAGTGTCGTTAAAACCGAACAACGCGTATCTCACTTGGAATTTCGAGGCAGCTTGGAAAAAGCAAACTACCTTGCCATCCTGGTTAGCATAGGCTGGCATGCCATACCAAGTTTTGGGCATCAGCGTCGGAGCGTTTTTCATGACCAACACATGAAGCCGCCGGGCCATTGAACGATCCGGTTCCGGCATCTCATTGATTTTGGCGAGCAAAGCTTTTTCCCCTACCGCCTTGTTTTTGCCCAGGCGCGCTGCCGCCTTCAGTTCCAAAGCCCGCTCCCTCATCGCGGTGCGCTCTTCAGCCGAAAAACCCTGGAACTTTTTTTTGGGCATAGTTTTATTTTATAAAAATAAGCATCGGCTAAGCTGTTTTCTTTACAATTTCAACGTCCTCTGTTTTTTTGAAAACAACTTCCACTTGATGAGCACTTGGTTTCAATGACTCAATTTCGCCAAAACCAAGGCTCTTTGCAATTTCACCAGTCCAGGTACTAAATGCTGCTTTACTCACTTCTGCCTGTTCTTTTTCTTTAAGCTCTGCGTCTATTTGCTCTACGGCGTTGTTGATATCTATGCCTAATTTTTTAAAAAAAGTCGCGTAATTAACACTCCTCTTTTGGTTTTCTTCAATTCTGTCCCATTTTGACTTGTAATGATCTATCTTTACCCCTTGTGCTCTAAAATCTGCTACAGACCTCACTATCAAATCTCTGGCATAAAAATCTCTCCCCAGTTTGCCCCCAATCCTCGTAATAATATCAAACTCCACTGTGTCATCTTGTACTTCAACCAGGAAGCCAAATTTTTCCTTATCCTCATCTAGTTCTGTATGCAAATAAATCGCCGTGTCAGTGTTAGGAGCTAAAAAAGGTATTCGTCCTACTTGTCTTAGGATCTGCGCCCCAGTAACCAGTCCGACAACTTTGTCGCTGGGATCACTAAGGTCAAAGACTCCATCCGGCAAACCTCTCACAGGCACCTCTATTTTCCTTGACGGAACAACTTCATCCTCATAATTCTGCACAACCATAATCTTAATCTTAACAAAGACTATGGTTGAAATACACCAAGAAGTTCCTGACAGTCGAATATGACAAAAGAGGTCAACCGCTTTCTGCGATACTGATTGTTTTCTTATCAAGCTTACTTTACTCTGAAAAGAGATGAAAAACCT
This sequence comes from Candidatus Pacebacteria bacterium GW2011_GWA1_46_10, assembly GCA_001002135.1. Lineage (GTDB taxonomy): Bacteria > Patescibacteriota > Microgenomatia > UBA1400 > PJMF01 > UBA10119. Next base: position 258,514 of record LCLP01000001.1, on the reverse strand, counting down.
GCCCAAGCTTATCATCTCCATTATCGGCTGTGAGTTAGTCGGCATTTTAGGCGGCGTGTTTACTGGTGCCTTATCTACTTTGGGTTAGTTTTGCCACGCTACTGAATGCCGGCATCGTACTACTTAATTAAAATTAAAGGAGGAAAAAATGATTGGCTTTTTGCAAAACATCGAAGAGTTAACCCTCCAAAACGACTTCTTCCGCCAGGTACTATACACCGGCCAACATACCCAACTTGTCCTCATGTCACTCAAGCCAAATGAAGAAATCGGGATGGAGGTTCACGAAATCGTGGATCAGTTTTTACGGGTCGAGGCCGGCGAGGGAAAACTGATTATGAACGGCGAGGAGCATTTGATCAAAGACGGAGATGCCATTGTTGTTCCGGCTGGGACTCAACACAATGTCATTAACACTTCACCAGACAAACCACTCAAACTTTATACACTTTACTCCCCACCTCATCATAAAGACGGCATCACTCACCAAACAAAGCAAGACGCCTAGCTGGACAAAGAAGATCATCTGTAAGGAAAACTAGAGCTTCATCTTCATGAATTAATAAGAACTCTAAACATCTTCTTCTAGAGACTTTAATCTCTCAGTCATCGTCAAATTTTGTTGTGGTAAATGCACTACCCAATCCACTCTACCTCCAAACGGATAATTACCCTCCCCTGCGAACATAAACCTTTCGTGATCAAGCTTTGCCAACTTGGCTGGCTCAGTCACTTTCTCAGTCTCCTCGAGCCCACCAACAAAAATCGCCGAATGACAACTAATGCCTCTTTTTTCCAACATGTTAATCAGCACATTAGTCCTCTCTCTTCTTATTGCGTGATACTGCCCAATCAGACTGACAATCCCCGATCTCCCACTGCCAATAATAGCCTCAACGTTCTCTCTTAAAGCCTGTTGGCGCGTCTGATAGGCAACTTGTCTGCTCGCAATGTGATCCACAGGTATCATCTCAATTCCCGCCTGGTGTAAAGCTTTGGCTAAGCTAATTTTGCTTGCTTGAGTAATACGTGTATATGAGCTCACCGAACCTGGTTCGACTAATTTACCCAAATCAGTTTCTTTTATCCTACTAAAATCGCCTCGATTAATTAAAGTAAATAGTTCTCTTTGCTCTTCAGTATCAGGAGCCTCTATCAAGAAAGTAGTCACTCCCAACTCTCTCAACTGCGCAGCATTACTCTCTATCTCTCTATCAATGAGTGTATTCCCGTGCCTTTCTCCAAAGAAAGTAATCTGAGAATCTTGAGAAACTAGTAATTTATAATCAACCGTTTTCCTCACAGAACGTAAATGTTCTGCTATTGCTTCATCTCCTTGTTCCCAAACCGAAATAGGAGTTTCTTCCGAGGGTAAATTCATTGTTAAAAATTATATCAAAGAAAGGAATTCGAATATACTATAAGACTTCATTTAAGCTTCCTGGTATCGAGAAAGTTGAGAACAGTGATGAGCTTGGTTCTAAGATCACTGCTTTTTTCATCAACGCGCCAATTTTTATCTCTTTGGGATTGATTGCCCCCTTATCGAATTTGTTTCATACTAGTTGTTCGAGAATTACCCGTTCCGTTTAGTTGAATATGTAGAATGGAGTGTTCCTATCTAAGTATTTCTACAGCAATTGATGCTGGTTTATATTTACCCCACAAGCTGGTGGTTTTAAACCAGAGTATTTTGTATCCAAAAAGCTCAAGCAATTTTGGTAGACCTTTGGAGACCCCCTTAATAGAATGATCTTCTCTGTCGTAGGAAATATTGGTCAACGGCCCAACCGACACAATTGCCTTTTCAGTATTTACCTGCTCCAAGAAGTAACTGAATGTTAAAGTAAAATAACTGCCGTCGTCTTTTTTTATAACTTTATATAAACCTATCCGCTCTTCCACGCGCTTCCCAATCTTAGTAGTTTTTTCTGTTTTTTGATCTGAAAGATCATGTTGAACGGTACCGCTACCAGTAGAGGCTAAACCACTGAATGTTTTAGAGTTTCCATATTTTGAAAAAGATGCGTGCGTACCACTTACCTCTAATTGATTAAGGGCATCTATAATCCTTCGGGCGTTTTCTAAAAGACGATCTTCGTCAAACTCGTCCCCTGGATAAATTGCGCAAACCTCATTAACAATTGAGGCTAAAACCAGTTTTTCGGTAGGATTCCTTTTCAACACTTCTTCCTCAGTGGGATTACCATTCGATGTTTCTTTAGGCATTTAGTTACATTATAAGAAGGTTTTATACAGACTACAAGGAAACTTTAACCCTTGGCTCCCCCCAGGAGGATTTTATCCGAACACCATCTTAAGTATCACAAATCCAAGTCGTTTTTAAGAACGATTGCTAGAATTTGACTATTTTTCTATGATTTCTTAATCTTTTATTGTAAAGTAAACCTATGGACAAAGAGACAAAGCCAGCCACATATGACTCAGTTATTGCCGAGACGGCAACGGCCAAACCAAGCAGGGAGATATTCATCCAAACAGTGCGTGAACAAAAACCTGAAAACGAGCTTCGCCAAGCTCTAGATGAGTTTATCCATCAACTCCAACAAGAAGCTGACTCTGCCTGGGCCGGCCCAGAACGTGATCTCTGGTTCAACTACCATCTTGCCCAAACTTATGCAGCTGCCGGACTCTGGGAAGACGCTCAGAACGCCATTGATAACTTACTTGTGGTCGCTCAGAATCTGGACGCAGAAATACCCGAATTTGAAATCCTCCGACAAAAAATTGCCGGAAAAAAGATTTAAAAAAATTTAATCTACTATGCTGATTCTTTTAGCAATAGAAAAATCGATTAAGTGGTGATCATCAAATAAATCATTAAGGTATTCTCTCACTTTATAGATTGGCCATCTTTTTTTGTATGACCTGGCACTCAACAGAGCGTCTGTCTGGTCGGCGATTGCTAATAATCTCTGCAATTCCCTCAGTCTCGTGCCAACAGGATCTCGGTCATTTTTTCTCGGGTACCTTCTAGCTTGAAACTCGTGATGAGCAACCATTATTTTTGCTACAAACGGGAAACGCTCCTTCACCAACTCAAAGCCAGCTCGAACGTGCTCATCAACTAAAGCTCTCTCTTTTTCTGTAAGTTGTACTTTTTTAAAAATTTCAGGCGGTATTTGTAATTTTCCTAGATCGTGCAACAACCCTGCTTTGGCAATAATCAATATCTCATCATCGTTCATTTCCACATGCTTTGCTAACTCAGCTGCCAAAAAAGCAACCCGTACCGCATGATCTAGATCGCCGTGACTTTCGAGCAATGCCATTTGCTCTCTTATCCACTCATTATTTTGATAAGCGACAAGAACGGGGTGATACTTAGACCTCAAATCTGTCTGAAGAACAGGAGAAAGAACCTCATCAAATGCCATTTATCAATTATATCAAAATATATTAAGCTCCCCCTGGTTGACGCATTTAAGAACCGAGAGATAGAGTTTGGATTTAGTTTACAAAATATCCAAACAGTATTCGACACCTTTAATCTTGCGATTACCTAAAGCTATTTTTGTCTGATATACAAAGCCTCATTAACCTTATACCCTTTATCATCTTTAGTAAGATAAGGATAATCTGGATGGCTCACATAACCAAATCCACTTACATAAATTTCTTGTATTAATTGTCCAGCAAAATAAGAGGGGTGCTTATCGTCTTCCAGCCTAACGTCTACATCCCATTTTTCCTGTTTGATGGTTTCTGTCAAAGCGTGGAAAATACTTATAATATGAGGAGGAAATAAGAGTTTAGTGTTGCTTCCAGCCTCCAAAAACCCAGCTTCAACCTCATAATCACTTTTTATATCAAAAACCGTTTTGAATACTTCCAAGGTTTGGAAAAAACTATCAATATATTCTGTTAGAGCAAATGCATTTACTATGTTGTGTTTTTCGTCTGTTTTATAATCTCTAACCCCCCAATTTAAGAACCCGTCTATTGAACCAGCACTAAACAATCTACCTCGAATATCAAAGCTCGTGAGCTTACGATTACCATTTGTAATTTCCCATTTATTTTTATTGGGATATGGATACTCAGACTGAGCTACACGTAAATCCCAACCCGTCTCTCTTAAATGTGGCGTGTTCTTGATAAGGTGATAAACAGATTTATCGCCTTGCTCCCAGAACTCTTTGATTACTGCATCTTTGACAGGAAAAGCAAAAAGGTAGAAAAGACCTTTTGAGCTATCGAGCTTTTGAATAACGTAATTGGCAATCTCCTCTCTTAATTCAAGTTTTATTTGTTTTGCGTCTTCTTTACTCACTTTTTTTGAAAGTAGGTCTATTTTTGTGTCAATCGCTTCTAGCATAGATTTAAGGTATCTCGCTTGACCATTGTCATTCCCTCTAAACCCTGCCTGAATAAATGTGTGCAGTTTTTCAGGAGAATATGGAACATTGACTGAACGGTCTCTAAAGTACAAACCAAAGTTCTCTTTAACGGTTGATACACCCTCCTCATATTTCTTAGATAAACTCACCAATACTGGGTATTCCGCAGTCTCCCGAATGTCCGCAATCTTTATCCAAAAGACTTTTTTATCTGTGCCACTGTATCCATATTTAAGCCACTGTCTCTTAAATTTCGGAATACTATAACCAAAAAGTATGTCTTCCCAACTCTTCATTTGAATATGGTCTTTAGGAACTGGTGCAATCTCGGTAATATACTCTGTTTTTTCATTCGACTTTTCTAAAGTTTTGACACCGATGCAGATAACCCCACCACCAGAATTGGCAATCGAAACCACGTCTTTAACCAAATTAAACTTATGTCTTTCTATGTCTGATTGTTCACCAAAAGAAGTTAAATAGGAAACCCCTCTACACTCAAAATATGCCGTTTCTTCTACTCCAATCAATTCTTCAGGTTTGTTAGACGAAAGGATGGCAATCACTTCATCGAGTGAAATACTTCGAGTTTCTATAGCTTTTTTTGCCTTGTCTCCCATAACACTATTCTATCGTTAAACTGATAAAATATGATAAACAAACATAAGTTTTGAAAATGTAACGAACTATGACGCCAGAAGAAAAGTTTAATCAGCAGGTTTGGGAAATACTCCAAGACATCAAAGAGGAAACACTCGCAACTCAAAATGATAAGCCAGTGAAATACAAAATGCCACACGTTGCTGGTGCAGGCATTATTCCAAGGGACAGACGTGAGGGTATCATTTTCAAGTTGCAGGAATTAGGTGCTCTACGAGTGCGAGAAAGCCCGTTTGAACCACCAGTTAGTACTAACGACGTGCTCTACCTTGACATCTACCCTTCTACGTTTGAGACCGTTTACACTAAGTATCAAAAGATATGCGACGTCACTACATATCTAAATGAGTACCAAAGGAACATATACGAGGGCAAAGAGAATCCACCAGAGTTTTCTCAATTAGATAACCCAGTTTCAGAAGTCTCCTTATTAGTAGAACAAATCGACGCAATTTACAAAAGAGTAAAAGAAACAGCTGAACCGAAGTTCTTTTTTAGCAACCTGTTCGAATATGTTGATGGCTATTTTAGAGAGGGCTTGCTTAGGGGCGTCGTTCGTGCTCTTAACGATTTAGGTAACACCGAAACAACTAAATTAAAACAACTCGAAAAGCTGGCTTATTCTGAAATAGACAAGGCATTTCAGAAACTCTCTGTATATTGTTCAAAAGCAGGCATAAAAAATGCAATTATTACTGGGGCAATAAAGAACTACCACTCTTACGAAAAAGGAACAATAGAAAGCACTGAGGGACCACTGTCTGGTCGAATTGGTGAAGTTGAGGATATTATTCGAGGATTAGTGGCAACAAAAAATACCGAACACCTAAAAATTGCCCAACAGTACGCTGAACTAACTCCTGACGGCTTTGTGAGGAAGTATATTTTTTCACCAAGTTATGAGGGGCACAAACAAGAAAAACTAAAGCAAGAACGTCTGCGGGAAACAAGACCGTGGTTCAGCTGGGACAAGCTATTTACATTTCATAGGCTCTACATAGATCATGAGAGTGTTTACAAGCAGTACATGGAGAGTGGCAAACCACTTACTGCATTATCGGCAGGAATGCTATCTGATGAGTTGAATACAATACTAACTAAACCACATGACCCAAATCACTACATTCGTGAGTTCCATGTCGAAACTTACAAAAATTACATGGAGCGTGTTCATTTATATGCCAAAGAATTATTACTCAAATTTGATGAACACGAACGAAAACAAGTTCCTGATGAGTCGACAATAAAACAACCAACAGTAGTGGAGTCTTCTAGTGATACTTGGAGTTTCGATACTAGAACCAACACATTAACAGTGGCAAACAAGACTATTAAGTTGAAAAGTAACACAAATCGCACAGAATTACTCAAAATATTGTCAAAAAACAAAAACATCGCAAAACAAGAATGGCAATCAGTCGAACTTTATGAAGCAATCAGTGGTTCAAACGATTATGATACCAAACAAGCTCAACGGAAAATTTACTATCTTTGTAGGGACCTCAATGCTGTAATTGCTAGCAAGACTGGCAAGCAAAACTTCTTTATTTACTCGATGATGACGGTTAATATAAACTCCGATTTCTTGTTCCACAAAAAGTAGGACAACTAGTTGACCCACTTGGGACAACCTTCCTTTTTATATCCTCGACTTAATGCGGTCGAGCTTTACCAATTCCCAGCTCAAAAAGTTGCAAAGCCCTGAAAGGAGTACGGAAGGCTTTGATGTTGATGATATGGCAAGGTTGACTGATTTTTTCTCAATTCTAATAAGTATTGACCAACGGTCAAAGAAAGTAACAAATGAAAAAAATAAACAAGAGTTTTCAGACTCAACTTCTGGATTTGTTGACAACTGATTATCACAGACTATTTAGTAAGAGGGTAAAAGAAGGCATTCGAGCACGTAAAGAAAAGATGGGTGTAAAAATCCAAGCATTTGGTAAACAAGTAAGCCGTGATAGAGCATACCAAATCATCATTAATGACAAGGTCTGTGATATTTGTCACGCTCAAAATACAGAGGTTTTAGAGGATTTATTGATGATGGGTTGGGAATCACTTGAAAATTGGAGTGATAAAGAGTTGGAACGATGCATCGATGGATTATCTATTGAAAACCAACCTAAGGGGAAAATATGAAAGACATATTAAGCGAAGTTCAAATAACACCAATCAAAGCAAGAGATGGCTTGGTGGGTTTTGCGAGCTTCGTTTATAACGACAGCTTTTATTTTGGGTCCATTGGTATCTATACCAGACCGCAAGGTGGGTATCGATTGACCTACCCCACTCGCAAGGGTCCGAGCGGTAATTTTAATATCTTTCATCCCATTAACCGAAATATTGCGGAAAAAATAGAAAAAGTAATCATTTCAAAGTTTGAAAATGTAACCAAAATGTATGCTAGACACAGTAGTTTTAACACTAAGTAAAGGTATGTATTACATTAAAGAACCAGATAGGTTTGAACCATCTGCTAGGCTAATACTTGATGAAAACTCATCTATGGGTAGTCGTGGATATATTCCTGCAAAACAAAACCCCACTAAGCGAGAATTACAAAGTGGTATCTATAAGCCACGACTTACCTTAACGAACCGTTTTAACCACACAGGCAGGCGCGAAGCAACACTTAAAATAGAATTATCTCTGCCTAAACTGCTTTTTGGCAATAATTTTGACGAGTTGTCGATTGACGACTTTGATCCTGTTACCAAACTATTAAAATCCCGTCTTAAAGATATGGGCGTGATGGTTTGGGAAAAATTTTTACTTAATGCACCAGTGTCAGCTATTCATTATTCTAAAAATATACCTCTAACAGATGGGTCTACACCTCATTACCTTATTAGCAAGATTAATGAAGCAAATATAAAACTTTCACTCGATATAAACCAAACAGACTACCGCAATGATGGACACAGCTACAAATGGCATGCCAACTCATATGAAGTAGCTTTTTACGATAAGATAAAAGACCTCGAAATGGCAAAGAAAAGTGAGAAACGAGCGGTAGAAAGAGATAATGCCTTACAACTTAGCCTTTTTGATACATTTGAGAAAAGAAAACAGCTAGAGGTCTTACGAATGGAAGTACGGCTCAATAAACGGCAGAAAATAAAGCAGTTATTCCGCACGCTTGGCATTCAATCAGAGCTTACTTATAAGAACCTTTTTAGCCCAAGCATTTCTCAACAAGTCTTACTACATTATCTCGATGAAGTTGAAAGTAAACGACTACCGCTATTTGATTACAAACCAACAAGTCCAAAATCCTTATTGGCAGACCTTATTATTAATAATTCTCGCCTTGGACTAAAAAAAACCGTACAGCTCTATGGACTAAAACAAATTTTCAACGATATAACGCCTCGTGAGCTTAGAACTATGTTTAGTGGATACAGTCAAAGGAGTTGGTATAGACTCATTGCAGAGGCAAAAACCGTCAAATTGCCCCCTTCCAAAAGCCCACTTGAAGTAATTCGTGAGCATTTGACCAATTTTGAACCACTAAAACTAGTTGATTTTCAAGATACAATGTTAAATAATGATAAATATAACTAATATGATAGAAGAGCAATATTACTCCATTAAAGAAATCTCCAAAATGCTAAAAGTAGCCTATCTAACTGTTTATAGATGGGTGCAGGCAAAAAAATTACACGCTGTTAAGGCGGGTAAACAACATCGAATATCCAAGCACGACTTAGAGTCTTTTCTATCTGAAAGGAAAAATTAATGAAACTTAATATCTCACAATACGCAAACTTTATCTGGAGCGTGGCTGATCTGCTCCGTGGTGATTATAAGCAATCAGATTATGGCAAAGTTATTTTGCCACTTACTGTGCTTCGTAGACTTGACTGTGACTTGGAGGATACAAAAGAAATAGTTCTAAAACAGTACGGGTCTATCAAGGACAAACAGATTGATGATCCAGATATTCTATTGAACAAGATTGCAGGCAGAAAGTTTCACAATCATAGTCAATTTGATTTCAATAAACTAATTGCTGACCCAAGCAATATCGCCCCAAATCTTCGCAACTATCTAAATGGTTTTTCAAAGGATGCTAGAGATATCATAGAAAACTTTGAGTTTGATAAACAAATTATCAAGCTCGATAAGGCAGATTTGCTCTATCAAGTAGTTAAAAAATTCCAAGAAATTGATCTTAACCCAAAAAAAGTTACTAATTTGGAAATGGGATACATCTTTGAAGAGTTAATTCGGAAGTTCGCCGAATCCTCAAATGAGACGGCAGGAGAACACTTTACCCCAAGAGAAGTCATTCGTTTAATGGTTAACCTACTTTTCACAAACGATAATGAAATTCTATCTAAGAAAAGTATTGTCAAAACAATCTACGACCCAGCTTGTGGAACTGGTGGTATGTTAACCGTTGCAGAAGATTACCTCCAAGAGTTAAACCCAGATGCACGGCTTGAATTATTCGGGCAAGAAATTAATCCCGAGTCTTATGCTATTTGTAAATCAGACATGATGGTTACTGGTCACAATGCAGAGCATATCCGTTTTGGAGATACCCTGCGTGATGATAAACTATCTAATGTACAGTTCGACTATATGCTCTCCAACCCTCCCTTTGGAGTGAAGTGGAATAAAGCTCAAAAAGAAGTTGTTTCCGAACATGAAGATCTTGGTTATGGCGGACGTTTTGGAGCAGGCTTACCAAGCATCAGCGATGGCTCTCTTTTATTCCTTCAAACCATGCTTGCGAAGATGAAGCCGTCTAATGGCGGGAGCAGATTATCAATCGTCTTCAACGGCTCACCTCTGTTTACTGGAAGTGCTGGAAGTGGTCCATCTGACATTCGTAAATGGATCATTGAAAACGACCTTTTAGAAGCGATCATTGCTCTTCCCGATCAACTTTTTTACAACACTGGAATCTCTACCTACATTTGGATCTTAACCAATCGTAAATCAAATGAAAGAAAAGGCAAAATTCAACTAATTAACGCAGTTAATTTCTACAAAAAGATGAGCAAGAGCTTGGGAAACAAACGTCATGAAATTGCCGATGAAGACATAGCCAAGATTGTTGAAATGCATGGTGAGATCAAGTCAGGAAAATTCTCAAAGATTTTTGATAATGAAGATTTTGGATACAATCAGATTGCTATCGAAAGACCTCAAATAGATAAAAATGGAAAAATAATCACTGATAAGGGCGGTAACCCCAAGCCTGATACTAGCCTGAGAGATAGAGAAAATGTGCCACTCAAAGAGGATATTCATGAGTATTTTGAACGTGAGGTAAAACCCCACGTTCCAGATGCCTGGATTGATGAGAGCCAAACCAAAGTTGGGTATGAAATAAACTTCACCAAACACTTTTATGAATATAAGCCCCTCCGTTCACTCGAGGAAATAACGAAAGACATTCTTGAACTTGAAAAAGAAAGTGATGGGTTATTAAAAGAAATACTCTCATGAAGCCATATTCAAAATACAAACAAACTGGCATAACTTGGATTGGAGAAATCCCTCAAGATTGGTATCTAAGCAAACTCAAGTGGCTCATTACTTCTAATGATGGTGGAGTATGGGGAAATGATCCCATGGAAAATGGAACTAGAGTACTAAGGTCTACAGAAATATCCGTCGATGGTAAATGGAATAATTTGAAGGATTCTGCTTATCGTGATCTCTCAGATGCTGAAATAAGAAAAAGTAAAGTAGAAATAGGTGATTTAATTATTACTAAATCAAGCGGAAGCGAATTACATATTGGAAAAACCGCTGTAGTTGATAAGAGAATTACCTCTGAAATAACGTGCTACTCAAACTTTATGCAAAGAATAAGACCAAACACTAAAATGAACAGCCAATTTGGTTATTGGTATTTAAATTCACAAATATCAAGAGTGCAGTATCAAATATTCTCAAATACGACCACAGGGCTGGCAAATTTAAATTCAGACACTATTTCTAATTTATACATTCCAATTTCAGTCGATACAAGTATGCAGAAGAAAATTGCTTCATACCTAAACTATAAGATCTTCCTCATAGACAACCTCATCTCTAAAAACAAACAACTCATCCAGCTCCTTGAAGAAAAAAAACAAGCCACCATCAATCAGGTAGTCACTAAAGGTCTCGATCCTACGGTCAAAATGAAAGACAGTGGCATTGAGTGGATTGGGAAAGTTCCTGAGCATTGGGAAATAAAACCACTTTTTGCAATCTTTTCAAACAACAAAACCAAAAATATTAACCAAAATGAAAAGAATGTATTGTCATTAAGTTATGGAAGAATTATTAAAAGAAATGTTGAAAATAACTTTGGATTACTGCCAAGTTCATTTCAGGGCTATCAAGTAGTAGCTTCGGGATACATTATTTTAAGACTAACTGACCTTCAAAATGATAAAAAAAGTTTGAGAGTTGGACTTTCAAAAGAACATGGAATTATAACCTCAGCATATATTGGGCTTGTCCCAAAAAATCAGCTATCTAATTCCCAATACTATTACTATCTACTTCATTCTTATGATATAGGTAAAGTGCTTTATGGACTTGGAAATGGTGTAAGGCAAACCTTGAATTTCTCTGAATTAAAATGGCTACCATTGTTAAGTCCTTCAGAAGAAGAGCTAGTAAAAATAGCTCAATATCTAGATGGATATGTAGAAAAAATTGAAAACAAGAAAAATACATTAATATCCCAAAACCTCCTGCTTCGAGAATACCGCCAAACACTCATCTCAAGTGCTGTTACTGGAAAAATCGATGTTCGTGATGAACCAATCCCAGAAGAATTTATTAAGGATCAAATACTATGAGCAACATTTATAACGAAGAAACATTCGAATCAAATATCGTCGATAGCTTAATCAACCAATCTGAATATGTTCAAGGCAATGCTAATAATTTCGACCCACAACTTGCTCTTGATACAACCACCCTACTCTCATTCCTATGCGATACCCAGCCAGAAAAATGGCAAATGCTCTCTGATATTCATCAGGATCAGCTTGAAGACAAAATCATTTCTAGATTAGTGCGTGAGCTAGAGAAAAAGGGTATGCTCAAAGTGCTTCGTGAAGGTATTGATGATCATGGTATTCACCTAGATCTTGCTTACTTCAAGCCTGAGTCGTATCTCAACCCTGAAACACTTGAGTTGTACCAAAAAAACATCCTGAGCGTAACTCGCCAAGTTCATTTTAGTGTCAAGAATCCAGATTTAGCAGTTGACTTAGTGCTCTTTCTGAATGGACTTCCTGTAGCTACAGTAGAGCTGAAAAATCCTTTTACAGGACAAGATAAAAGTAATGCTGAAAGACAATTCATCTACACACGAGATACCAACGAAATGTTGTTTCAATTTAAGAAGAGAGCTTTAGTCCACTTTGCCGTTGATCCAAATGAGGTTTCCATGACTACTCACTTAAAAGGTGAGGACACATCCTTTTTACCCTTTAATAAGGGCTACCAAAACGGAGCAGGCAATCCACCTAATGAGCAAGGTTACAAAACTGATTATTTATGGAAGGAAGTTTGGAGCAAAGATAGTTGGATGGATATTTTGCAAAAATTCATTCACTTTGAGCAACAAGAAATTCGAGTTAGTGGAAAAATCAAAACAAAAGAAACAATCATCTTCCCTCGTTATCATCAACTCGATGTAGTCCGCAAGCTTACTCATGATACCAAAGCAAAGGGTGTTGGTAAGAACTACCTAATTCAGCATAGCGCAGGAAGTGGCAAGAGTAATTCCATTGCATGGTTGGCGTATCGCCTTTCAAGTTTGCATGACGATCAAAACGAACCAGTTTTCAAGTCAGTCATAGTAGTCACCGATAGGATTGTCTTGGATAAACAGTTACAAGATACTATCTACCAATTTGATCACAAGCAAGGTGTCGTTAAGAGAATTGATAAAGATTCTAACCAGCTTGCAGATGCACTAAGAGCAGGCGTTAAGATCATAATCACTACGGTACAAAAATTTCCCTTTGTGCTTGATCAAATCGGTGAGTTTCAAGCCAGTAAGTATGCGGTAATTATTGACGAAGCACACAGCTCACAAGGTGGTGAAACTGCCAAACAGATGAAACAAGTGTTGACTGCTAACACTCTCGAGGAAGCAGAAAATGAAGACACTACTGATGATGAAACGGTTGAAGATAATATTCGACAATCCATGACGGCACGAGGCAAGCAAGACAACCTGAGCTTCTACGCTTTCACAGCCACACCCAAAGCCAAAACGCTCGAAGTCTTTGGTGTTTCAAATGTAGAAGGTAAGCCTGTACCCTTTCATCTGTATTCCATGCGACAAGCAATTGAAGAAGGATTTATTCTTGATGTGCTCAAAGGCTACGCCACTTACAAAACATACTTCAGAATTACTAAAAAAATCGAAGACGACCCAGAACTTGATAAGAAAAAAGCCAATCAAGCCATAGCTAGATTCTTGTCTCTGCATCCTCACAATCTTGCTCAAAAAACAGAGGTTATTGCTGAGCATTTTCGCAACATAACAATGAAGAAAATTGGTGGTAAAGCAAAAGCAATGGTTGTGACCAGCTCTCGCCTACACGCCTATCGTTACTATCAGGAATTTAACCGCTACTTGAAAGAAAAAGCCTACACCGATATTCGAGTGCTGGTTGCCTTTTCTGGGGCGCTTAAAGACCCAGACACTGATGAAAAAGTCACTGAACCTCAGCTAAATGGTTTCGGTGAAAAGGAATTACCAAAAAAGTTTGCTACTGATGAGTATCGTATCTTACTTGTAGCTGATAAATACCAAACTGGTTACGATGAACCATTGCTCCACACTATGTTTGTAGATAAAAAGTTATCTGGAGTAAAAGCAGTCCAAACCCTTTCACGACTCAATCGCACTCACCCTGGCAAAGAAGATACGTTTATCTTGGATTTTGTAAATGAACCAAGTGAAATTCTTGAAGCGTTTCAGCCTTACTATGAGAATACTTCAATCGATGAGTCAACCGATCCAAATCATTTATACGACCTTAAAAATAGTCTGATCGACTCCAAGGTTTTCTGGCTCTCTGAAGTAGAGTCATTTGCAAAAGTTTTCTTCTCTGGATACCAAACAAAAGCAGATCAACAAAAACTATATGTCATTATCACCCCAGCTATTGATCGATACAAAACGCAAGAAAAGGATAAACAGGAAGATTTCAAGAAGCAACTCACCGCTTTTATTAGAGCGTATGTATTTCTTTCACAAGTAATGCCTTTTAGCGACTCAGATCTTGAAAAACTGTATGTATTTGGACGTTTACTGAGAAATGCTCTCCCCAAGGACCCGGTCGAACGGTTTGATCTTAATGACGAGATTGCTCTGCAATATTACAAACTGCAAAAAATTCAGGAAGGAAGTATTACCCCAGAGAAACTAGGTACCGTTGAGCTCGCTACCCTGCAAGACGCAGGCACGATAGATTACGAGACCGAAGACAAATCCATTCTTTCTGAAATTATCAAAATACTCAATGACAAACTCGGTACTGAGTTTACAGAAGCAGATAAGCTTTTTATCGACCAAATAGAGCAAGACATTTACAACAACGAGGCTTTAATGAATCAAGCCAAAGTCAATCCAAAAGACGCATTCAAATATCCGCTCAATGAAGAACTTATCAATATTCTAGTTGAAAGAATGGATCGCAATGAAGAGTTGGTCATGAAATTCATAAATGATCCAAAACTCCGAGACAAACTTGAACAGTATCTTATGCCTCGTATCTATCGAAAGTTGGAAAATGAAGATATTGGCAAGCTCATCAAGAAAGGTGAAAGCCAAAAACTTGAATTTAAATCAACTTTAAGATGGGATGTTAGACAAGGAAAAACAAACAAAGACTTGGAAAAGGTAATTCTTAAAACGATTGCTGGATACATGAATGCTGAAGGTGGACAACTCATTATTGGTGTTGAGGACGGTGGGAGCATCTTTGGACTAGAACAAGATTATATGACTTTGAGTAACGGAAATAGAGATGAGTTTGAAAATCATTTAGTTCAGCTTGTAAAGGAAACTATGGGCGCCGATCGAGTGCGTTACTTCAGTACGATTTTCGAAATGATCGAAGGGAAAGATGTTTGTCTTATTACTGTTCTAAAATCCGATAATCCAGTCTATGTAAAATCGCAAGGCAGTGAAGAGCTATATGTGAGAACTGGCAATAACACTAGCTCTTTAAGCATGAGCGAGGCACAATCCTATATTGAAAGTCATTGGCAAAAATCATGAAAGCAATTATAACTTCACGAGTTAGCACAGAAGAACAAAAAGATGCTGGTAACTCTCTACCAGCCCAAACTGCGCGACTAAGAAAATATTTTCAAAATAAAGGGTACCCAATTATAAAGGAGTTCAGTTTTGATGAAAGTGCATACAAGAATAAGAGGGATGACTTTGATGGTATTCTTGATTTCATCCTCTCACAGAAAGAAAAAATAGCCATTGGATTTGATAAGGTTGATCGCCTATCTCGTAACATATTTGATAAAAGAGTTTCCATCCTTTATGAAAAAGCTCTCAGAGATGAAATTGAAATACATTTTGTATCTGATGGACAAGTCATCAATAGCCAGCTATCCGCAGTCGAAAAGTTTAATTTCAGTATCAGCCTTGGGTTAGCCAAGTACTACTCAGACGCAATCAGCGATAACGTAAAACGAGCTCAAGAACAAATGCTTAGAATGGGCACATATCCAGCCCGACCACCTTATGGTTACAAAAGAGAACCAATAAACAAGGACAAAACAGAAATAGTTATAGATGAATTTGCATCACGGGTAGTTCAAAAAGCTTATGAGTGGTATGCGACTGGTAGTTTCTCGATGGATTTATTACGCACAAAAATAAAAAACGAATATTCAGTTGAGTGGTCCCACGGTTGGATAGATAAAATTCTCAAAAACGCTTTCTATTACGGAATAATGACCTGGAAAAATAAGCAATATAAACATAAGTATCCAGCGATTATTGCAAAAACTTTATATGACCAGGTACAGCAAATCAAGGCAGGTTTTAATAAGAAAAAAACTAGATATGCTGGAAAGCCTTACCCTTATCGGGGCTTACTACGATGCGGTCATTGTGGGCTCGCTGTAACCCCAGAAAAGCACAAAGGACACGTTTATTACCACTGTACGCAGTATAACGGCAAACACGGGGCTGAATGGTTACGGGAAGAAAATATAACCGAGCAAATAGGAAGTATATTTAAGCGATTACAAATCCCCGACTGGGTTTTAGAGCAGGTAGTGGTAAATCTAAACAATGTTCATCAAGACAAAATGGACTTTCAAAACAAACAATACGATAAATTAACAGCAGAACACAAAAGCGTTACTAAAATGATGGACAATCTTTACCTTGATAAACTGAAGGGGCGTATTACTGACGATGAGTATGACAAGTTCTATCAATCATTCCGTGAACAAATAGCTGGGCTAGACTCTCAACTCGGTATGCTTCAAGAAGCCGAGGATAACTATTACATCTCGAGCAAATACCTACTGGAGCTAGTAAACCGAGCTTATGATTTGTTCAAGAGTTCGGAAGTTGAGGAAAAACGACAGTTAATCAAGCTCGTACTATCGAACCTTAGGGTAGAGGGTAAAACAGTGCGATATGAAGCGATAAAACCATTCGACACAATCTTAAATCATACCGATAATCAACTTTGGCTCCCCCGGGTGGACTCGAACCGCCAACCTTGTCGTTAACAGCGACCTGCTCTGCCATTGAGCTACAGGGGATCGAATGCCCTATTATACCTAACTCAAGAGGATTTTTGATTCCAGAGTGACAATCCGACCATCATGATTGAGGAGTTTAAGCGACATGACTTTCATAAACTCCTCCATCTTGCTTTGCCGGTCATCCATTCTTCGCAAAATCTCTTCAATCATATCCAATCTCTTCTCAATGGCGATAAATCTGTCATTTATTTGATTAAACGTCTGAGCTAAACTCAGGGTTTGTTCCTCGTTATCCTTATCCATCTTGTCAAACCGAGCGTTAATTTTATCAAACCGCGCGTCCATCTTATCGAGACGGGTATCTATTTTGTCAAATCGCACGTCCATCTTGTCGAATCGGGCATTCATTTCCGCTTTCGTAACAAAAACTTTTTTAAAGTCTTTTTGCAGTTGGAGAGAATCTTGTTTGGTAATCATACTAATAGTGTCACTGACGGCCTTAACATGAAGCGTAACAACCGAAAATGAAATTGGCAAGTGAAATTTTGGTGGGAACTATCAGACCATTACTCGAGGAAATCCTGCAGTTTTTTGCGTCGACTAGGGTGTTTGAGCTTCCGCAGCGCCTTGGCCTCAATTTGACGAATTCGCTCACGGGTGACCCCGAATTTTTTACCCACCTCTTCCAAGGTCATCGTTTTATTACCCTGCAGCCCAAACCGCATGCGCAGTACCCTGGCCTCACGGTCTGAAAGCGCACCCAAGACTTCTTCGATGTTCTCCCGCAGCATCTGTTTGCTGGTAGCCTCATACGGGGAAACCTGTTTTTCATCGGCAATAAAGTCCCCGAGAATACTGTCATCTTCTCCATCGCCCACCGGCGTCTCCAGTGAAGTGGTATTTTGGGAAATTTTCAGAATTTCACGAACCTTATCCGGGTCCATGTTCTCCATCCGTTTACCAATTTCCTCAGGAGTTGGCTCACGACCCAAGTCTTGCATCAACCGGCGGCTGGTCCGCATTAGTTTATTGATCGTCTCGACCATGTGGACCGGAATCCGAATGGTGCGGGCTTGGTCAGCAATACTCCGGGTAATCGCTTGGC
The DNA here is from genome assembly GCA_001002135.1 of Candidatus Pacebacteria bacterium GW2011_GWA1_46_10. GTDB lineage: Bacteria > Patescibacteriota > Microgenomatia > UBA1400 > PJMF01 > UBA10119. Next base: position 240,664 of record LCLP01000001.1, on the reverse strand, counting down.
GGATCCACCAAGTGGCGTAGGTACTGAACTTAAAACCCTTCGTCCAGTCGAATTTCTCGACCGCGCGAATGAGACCCTTGTTGCCCTCTTGAATCAGATCCAGGAAGGTCATACCCCGACCGATGTATTTCTTGGCGATCGACACCACCAACCGGAGGTTGGCATCGATCAAGCCCTTTTTCGCCTTCATGTCGCCGGCCTCCACACTTTGGGCCAACCTAATTTCTTGTTCACGGGTTAAAAGCGGAATCCGGCCAATCTCCTTGAGGTACATGCGGACCGGGTCAGCCACACCAGTGTTTTTCAGACCGGCCAATAGATCTAACTCCTGCTGTAGCTCATCATCACTCTCTTCTTCTTTCTCCTCTGAAACAGCTTCAAAAACGTCAATTTGTGCCTCAACAATTCGACTATAAAAGTCATCCAACTGCTCCAAATAAAGCTCCGGCTCGACAAACACATCCAAGATCTCCTCTTGAGTCACAAAGCCTTGCTTTTTGGCTTTTTTGAAAAGCGCCTCAACCTGCTCGCCAGTCATTTTTGGCAGGGGTTTTTCCTCCTGCTGAGAACGAATGATAAACGGCTCAACCTTGGTTGGCTTGGTTTGTTTGGTAGGTTTGGTAGGTTTGCGGACAGTCTTTTTCACCATTTTTTGAGTTGGTCTTTTGGCTGATTGCTTGGTTGACCGAGAAACTTTTTTCACAGTTTTCTTGACTGCTTTTCGTTTAGATGACGTTTGACGAACCGATTTCTTCGGTCGCTTTTTACTGGTTACACTCCTGCGGGAAGCAGTTTGACGTGGGGATTTCTTCACCATGAGAGGTGTATAATTATACACCACTTTCCCAAGAAGAAAAGAGGGTGAATATTAGACAGTCAGTGGCCAAGCAGTGGTCGGCGTCAAGAAAATCGGCTGTTTTTTCCCCACCACCACCATGTATTCAAACATCACCGCCTTACTCCCATCACGGGTCTTCACTGACCAACCATCAGCAGCCGTATAGACATCACTGTTACCAGCAATCACTTGCGCCTCCACACACAACACCATCCCCTCAGTCAATTTCATCCCAGTCTTCGGTTCCCCCCAAGCGGGAATTTGTGGCTCTTCGTGTAGCAAGTGACCAATCCCATGCCCGACATACTGCTCCGTGACCGAGAAATCATATTTCCCCGCGGTTGACTCCATCAGGTGTCCAAGATCACCCACTGTCTTGCCAACCTTGGCGCCACGGGCAGCTTTGAGCACCGCAGCTCGACCAACCCTTAACAGTGTCCGTTCTTCATCAGTTAATGTGCCAACGCCCACCGTAAAACAATGATCTGTCTGCCAACCATCTTGCTCGATCCCAAAATCAACCTTGACCAAGTCTCCCTCTTTGAGTGGTACATCTTGTGGAATACCATGCACCACCACGTCGTTGACCGAAATACAGGTGGCATGCTGGTACGGATTGTCCGGCGAACCAACTCCTTTGAAGTTTGGTTTGACTTGGTGCTGCCGACAGAGTTTGTCGGCCAATCGGTCAATCTCCAGTGGAGTTATCCCAGCACGGGTTTTCTGGTGCAGCTGCCACAAGATCTCGGTCGAGACTTTGGCCACCGCCTGGTATTGCCGGAGTTGTTGGGGTGAGGAAATGATCACGAATTCTCTCTGCCATCACTAGACCACAAACATCCCGTTTTGATAAATGATTTTCTTGGTCCTGTCGACCATGATTGCGGTCACCGTCCGATCAGTCGTCGAGACCATATCGGTATGTTCAGCTGAATCATTATAGCCAAGCTCCTGCCACTCAGCGTCGCTCAGCTTACTGGGGTCTTCCAAGTAACAATCGCGGTAGGCTTTGCCGATCGCGACATGAGTGTTGCCATAGGGGCCGCCGATGTTCTCGTCAAACAGCGTCTCGGCCATCACATGGGAAATCCGAGAAGTGCGTTTATCGGTCAGCGACACCTCGCCCAGCTTGTCAGCGTTGTGGCGCCGAACCATTTCTTGTAAAAATTGATTGCCAACCTTGGCCTTAGCCTCCACCACGTGTCCGCGCTCAAAGCGCATGGAAATATCACGAATAATGTTACCATACCGATAGAGTGGTTGATTAAACTTAATCCAACCTTCCGTCCCCCGCCAATCGGGTGAGGTAAAGATCTCAAAGCTCGGGATGTTGCGCCCTTCGCCGCCGCGCCATTGGCGCTTCTTGCCAAGATTAATCCGCAGATCAACATCCTTGCCTTTGATAAGTAACCAATCAATCTGCAAGGCATTTAACTTGGCCTTGATGCTCTCTTGCAGTTTTAGCACTTGCCGCCACTGATGGACCGGTTTGGCTTTATCCAAAAAACAAGCCTTGATGATCTGCTGCCAATAGGCTTCCAAGCTCAAACCAACTTCTGCTGCTTTAGCCTCCACACCCCACAGGGCGGTCGTCCAGGTGTACTTGCCTTTATTTTCTTTCTTATCCAGCCAGTCGCGGATGGCTTTTTTGGAGTCGCGAGCCAAGAGAATTTTACGTGGATCAACCTGAGCCAGCTCTGCTGGGTACGGGTCAGCAATAATGCCAATGGTGTGATCAATCAGGTCTACTTGAACTTTGTGGTATTGGCGCGGAAAAAACTCCAACTGTTTTTTGTTGGCCAGGGTGTAGTAATCCTGGTCAAAACCAGTCGGTAAAAGCCGCAGTACCGGGTGGGCGCTGGCACGAAGCACGGTGTTTTGCAGCTCAAGTGCTAGGGGTTTGGCGATGTCCGGCACCACGATCCGCACCACCTCACCCTTTTTCACCCCTTGACCGGAATTGAGGGCAAAGTTGACCAAGACGTCGGCGTATTTGGTGAGGGTTTTTGGTGACGGTTGATAAAGTTTGACCATAGCTTTAGGGGTGAATTGTAACATATCTCAAGGCGAAATTTGACCAGAGGAAAATATCCTATAATATTGACTTATTTATGCATTTTGATATAATTTTTGCCTCGTTATATCAAGGTCAAGAATCGCTCTTGACTGGAATATAACGAGTAGATTTTTCCCTAACAGGGAAAGGAGAGCCTTAACATGTGGAAGACTAAGGAGGTTCAAGAAATCCTCGTGAACCCTCAATATCAGAGGGCTCGACAGAGGCAAAGAGGTATCTATAAAGGATACCTCCGAGAAATCTCTAGCACTTCCCGTTCCATTCTAATCACTGTCGTGCCGGCGATTGATAGAGTTATTGTAGAAATCGCCAACAGTCGAGGCTGGACAGAATGGCTGATCCCTTGCAGGCCATCTCTTGAGGAGAATGACCTCGCTGAGTTTAACATGCTTGGGCTCCTCAGGGCACTGGCAGGTGAACACTTGCCAAAAGATTTGATACTCGGGCAAGTGGAGGAGATGTATAAGCGGTATCACATTCTTGAAAAAGAAGGTTAAGGCTCAAGGCCCGCGTAAGCGGGCCTTTTGCTTTTTACTTGCGAACTAGCCAATAATGTCACTTCCGCTATAATTGAAAATTATGAATCTCCCACCAATGTATCAACCCGCCGCTGATCAAGCAGTGGCGCCTGGAGTTTTTCGTACCAAGATCAAGGACTTGCTGTATTTCAAGCACCAGAAATTCTTGGATGATCGCGGCTATTTCACCAATATCACAAACTTGAAAGCTTTAGAAAAAGCGATCGGCAAACGGATCGAGATCAAGCAAATCAATTTGGCCTATTCCAATAATAATGTTGTTCGAGGACTGCACGCCGAAGGGTGGAATAAATTGACGACAGTCCTGTTTGGTCAGGGGATGTCAGCACTGGTGGACATTCGTCCAGATTCCCCCAGCTTCAAACAAGTCGAATACTTTTTGTTCGAGCCACAGCCGGCGGATGAATTTCACGTCAGCTTGTACGTGCCGATGGGGGTCGCTAACTCGATCGCGGTGATCAAAGGCCCACTACTGTATCACTACGCCGTGGACACGTTTTACGACGAGCGCGATCCGGCTGGTGACAAAGCACTGTCGCTGTTTGACCCAGAACTGAACATCCAGTGGCCCATCGAGCGGGAGAAAATGATCCTCAGCCGGCGTGATGCGGATAGCGCCACTTTAAGAGAATTACTTGAACAGAGAAAATAATGAAAACAATCGGTATTGTTGGTTTAGGTATTATGGGCAGCGGCATTGCCAATAATTTTCTTAAAAATGGTTATACCGTGTATGTTTGGAACCGTTCCCTTGCTCAACGAGAAAGATTTCAAAAAAAGGGAGCCATTGCTTTAGGCAATCCCAGAGAAGTAGCAGAACGAGCAGACATTGTCTTTGAAGTTACTGCTCATGATCAATCTTCCCGACAGGTTTGGCTAGAAAAAAATGGTATTTTAGCCGGAGCGAATAAAAAAACTGTTTTAATCGCAAATGCCACTCTCTCCGTTGAATGGATCGATAGACTCATTCAAGAATGTCAAAAAAGAGAACTTCAATTTCTTGACATGCCAATGACTGGTGGTAGAGTTGGCGCAGAAACTGGCCAGCTAGTTTTACTAGTTGGTGGTGATGAAAAATTGCTTGACAAAATTAAACCAGATCTAAAAGCCATAGCAGCCAAAGTTTTTTACTTCGGGCCTGCTGGCCATGGCATTCGCTACAAATTAATTCTTAACGCACTGCAAGCCGTTCACATGGTCGGTTTTGGTGAAGCCATTAGAACAGCCCAGGCTGCCAAAATGAATCTAAAAAGAGTCAGCGAGGCATTAATTGACAGGCCAGGAGGAGTCATCACCGCCTTAGCTTGGCAAGATTATCAATCGGAACCTAATCCTATTAATTTTTCTATCGAGTGGATTACTAAAGATCTCACTTACGCTAAGCAATCTACAAAAAACCTCGATTTGCCCTTATTGGAAGCTGTACTAAAACAATATCAACGAGCGGTTAAAAAAGGCCTCGGTAAAAAAGACTGGGCCAGAATTAATAACTTACCAGCGAAAAAATAATTATTTTTCATTTTAAAATTTCTTTTAAGTCATTTCTTGTTTTTCCCGCCATCTCAGTACTATAAAACTCTAATAAATTAATTAGATAATGCTTATACCTCGGCCAAGTGGTTTCATCCGCCTGGGCTGCTAAATTGGCCAAGGCATTCAGGCGTTCATAAATTGACTGGTTGATCAGTTGGTCGTTTTTCAATTGATTGAGCCTGGCCAGAAAATTTCCCCAACTAAAAACAGCTGGCTCTGTTAAATCAAGCGGTTGGATCTCACCACCAGTTTCCTTATTAAAAGCTAGGTAAAAAGAAAGTATCTCAAAATTGATATATTCACTTTTTAAAGGTAGATAGGTTTCAACATTAGCTAACTGGTCATAGGTAAAAATCAGCACGTCCCCTTCTTCTTTGGCCCCAACAACATTAACCTGATACCGCCCAGCGGCAGGTTGATTGACCACTGTAAATTGCCAAACTTCAGTTGATTCACCGCTCACCGAATCAACAATCTCCTCCCGCCAGGTTTGGGAAACAACCACTCCTGATTCATTAAGGATCTCAACTACTACCTCTGGACGGTGGACGGCTACCAAAGCGCTCAAATCTGTTTGGCTGGGTCGAAAAAGTCGCAATGACAGGGTGGCTGGGTGTTGACTCAAGTATTGGTACGAATACAACGGATCACTGATCAAAAATTCATTATTGTGTTCGTCGTACCCGTTCACCACAGTAAAGTGACCTGGCACTTGGGCAATCAACGGCCGCCCCGTCAAAAGCTCGTTTTTACCAACTTCAAGCCACGGCAAGCCTTGGTAGGAAAACTCCAGCTTCGGCAACTGACTGCCCGGCACGGAGTACCGCTCACTGATTTGACGGATGAGGCGCGTGGCCGCAAACCAGTTGACTAAACCCTGGCCCACGTAGCCATCTTCCTCATCCAACAACCATTGGTTGACGGTCGCTGGATCAACCGGCTGACCATCCGGCATAGTGGTCAAACCATGATAGCGCATAATCATGGTCAACGAAGTCAGCGCACAACCCCAGCGGCTGATCGTTGGTGCCTCCCAGTCACTCCACTGACTGGCGGTATCATATTCGATCTCCCCCCACTGCTCATCGTTTTGCTGCAATAAACTAACCGGCAACAGCGTCACGGCAGCGTCATACGCCATGATGTGCTCATACTTTGTTTCCACCGGAATGACCGCGCCCGGCGAGAGCTTGAACCCAACCAAACCCTCACTCTGCTCGTTGTGAGTCAGATCATCAAAGGCGACGATTGCCTGATCATCAATCACTAGAGTTAAGCGATTGCCGACTTGCTTGAGCTGTATTTCATAGGTTTGACCAAGAGAAGTAATAAAGTTCTTGCCTACCGACAACATCTCCTCACCATCGATAAATCGACTGACCCAGACTGCCCCGCCGTTGAAATGCGCCTGGTAATAATTCTCCGTATCCTGAAAATTCCAGACAAAGTTGTGATCCACTCCCTGAATCGGAGTCAGTTTAAAACGAAAAACAAAGTTCTCCGGCACGATGAAAGAGACTGGATCAGCCACAAAAAATGACTCAGTAAAATAGTGCTGTGAGTAGCCAGTCACCTCATCGATAGCCTGAGTCCAAAGTTCGTTTTGACTCCCCTTTATCACCCAATTTTCCACCGTGGCGGCTTGGGTTTGGGATGGAAAAGTCAACCAAGCGGTAATGAAAAACAAAAAGAGAGTAAAATATTTCACTCTTTCATTACAACGACCAAAACCAACAGTTAATGTAACATTGAGAAACGCTGCTTTAAAAGCCAAACAGCAGCGCCGATCAACAACCCATAGCCCAAGAAACTAAGAAGCTGCGGCCAATACAGTAACACCACCCGATATTCTCCTGATGGTAGCAGCCAGGCGTTTGCCCAACCGTTATACAAGGTATGTTGCGGCTGACGAAAAGCAGTTAGTGCCACCCATCCCTTATCAAACGACTGCGGCAAGACCAACAAACCTTGTTCCGACTGCACCCTAACTCTGACTGTATAAAAAGTTGGGTTCCATTGCCGCTGTGACAGTATTACTGTCTCAAAATGACGAGTGGCTTGATCAACATCACCAGTCATTACTTGTGTCAGCCAATCAAGCGGTAATGGGTAAAATTCCACGGTCTTCAACAACGTGCGATTTTGCTCTCGACCAAACGTCTCTCCATTCACTGAAAGAGTAAAAAAGCCTTCATCCGGGAAGTAACGATTAGTGGTGGGGTAGACTGTCTGCCACCACTCAAACTGACCAGTCCCAGAGACAGTTTCCAAGTCAAATCGTTTGTTGGAGGGGTTTAGTAAAAATAGTTTCAGACCTGAGCCAGTGCTATTCTCACCGCCAGCATGAAAAAGATATTGCAGTGATTCATCAATTTCCGGCAACAAATACATATCGCAGATCACCGCTCCATCGGCGGCCAAATACTCCACCCCGTCTGCCAAAACGCGCTTCTCAATACCACCTTTTTCACCCACCGCACAGTTGGTTGCCGTATCAACCAACCGTTGTTTTTGACCGTCATGGTTAATGACAAATTCTGCCTCTTTTCCAAGCGGAATCGAGATCACCGTTTCAGTCTGAAACACTTCCCGATCCGAAACCCTTGCTAAATCTTGATCAAATTGTTGAAACACCGCTCGAGTAGGAATTGTTCGCTCACCGGCAAAGGGATAATACTGAAACCAAACCGCATCATAGGTAAATTGCTGCCAAGCGCCTGCTTGATACTCACAACCCAATAAATCAACCGCATAACTGCCATCAGGTTGCAATGGGACTGCCGTGGAAATAGTTTGCCACCCTTCACGACTACTCGCCAGCCTTTCCAAAGTTTCATTGATACACAAACCAGTTGTTAGATCACGGATACAGACATTGGCCACACCATCTCCCAACACTTGATAGTCTGCTACCATCGCCAATAAAGCCGGCTCGGCCTCACTCAGTCCCACTGAGGTTGGCGTCGGGATAGGCAAAGAGACAAACTTAGTAAACGGGCCTTTGTTAACTACGCACGCTTCCCCTGCTTGCTGGCGATAGGTTTCTGTTATGTCTCTAACCGTGGTCACTTCGCTATCAAACGCCAATAAACTATTATCCGTGCGGGTACTCAAAGAAATATGTTGCTTAGTGGGCAATTCACTCCCAAACAAACCAGTCTTTGTCACCCAATTATTGACACTGACAAAGTAATCCCGTCCTTGATTGGGCAAACTCAAATCCCAAGCAGTCTGCCGAGCCGATACTACTCCTGATTGCAAACGCACCTCCGGCACCTGCATCGCCACGGTCAAAGTCACCCTAGGTAAAGTTAACGGCAGAGCGTTTTTATGCTGTGAAATCACGGCCGACACCACTGGTTGAGTTTCGCTAAAAGCGGGGAAGCTTAAACGTCTGCCACTCCCAGCAAACGATAAAATCAAACTTTCATTTTCCAACCGAGGTTCACTCAGGTTCTCCTGCTGAAGATCAGCAAATGGAAACTCTAGTCCATCTCCGTCAGCAAAATATGGCCCATACAAATGAAAGACGGCATCTTTGGTTGTGTAACTGGCCGGATAATTGGCAACCCCGATGGCGACAGCTGGCGCCACCAGCTCTTTGCCGCCGACCCCAGCTACACCATATAGTGCTAACTGTCCAAAGCGCTGTGTTTCTCTTATTTCAGGTATTTGGGTAAAAAAGGCATCTGTTTCTTGGTAAAACAAGGCTTCATCATAGTTGCCGGGATGGAAAATAGAGCGGTCCATCAATAGATAATTGGCATGAAATTTGCGTAAGGTATTCATAAACCGTTCGGTGTCTTGGCTGTAAAGCGCGTGATTGAGCTGGAGAAAAAGCGTTTCATTGGTTTTGCTCCATGGGTCAAACGAGCGATTCACCACCGGTTGGCGGATTGCCTGCCAAGTAAAACCAGAACCCCGGTATCCCCATTCACGGGTATTGGTTAACCACCCCCACAGAGAATTAATTGGAAAATCCACCAGTCTGGCGCTCGGTAAATTGTTTTCTAAATACACAAATAGTGAAAAATATTCCTCAGGCACCGTCACAAACAATGAGCGATAAAAGAAGTGACCCTGAAAAGCTGGCCGCGCTAAAACCACAGTGCCGACAATCAGCAACACCAACACCAAACGTTGGAGCCACCACTTGGGCAACAGCCAGCGCCGGCGTGAGAGGAGGCGGAGTAAGAAATAAGCGCCAACCACCACAAATAGACTTTGAAAAAGGACATAAAAAATCGAAAACTTAGTAAAAGTGAAGCGGAAAATTTGGCCAAAGAGCGGGAATTGATGGCGTAAGGCCGCTGACGCAGCCCCAATCAGCGGAATTTTGGTCCCCACCATCATCAAAGCAACAAACCAAGCCAGCAGATATGGCCACCACACCGTTTCTTTTTCCCGCGCGGCCAGCTGGAAAGCAGCCACCACTCCCCACACGGACAAACCAAAAAATATTAGAGCAAGCGCCACGTACATCGGCGAGCGATACCACTCCTGCCAAGGCGCCATGACCGAAACAAATTCTTTGCTTTCTAAATCCCAATCGTTGTAATCTAAGTTAAACCCACCCAAGGTCGTGACCGAGTACAGGTCACTCCTGGCGTAGTTGCGGGAGAAAATGCCAGCCGTACCAAGTCTATTTTGCTTAGACCAACTGATCTCGGCTGACTTAGTTGGGACGGAATACAAATATGGTAAGACCCAGAGTGCATTGGCCGCAAAAACAATCAGACCGGCTAAAACCACTCGAAACACCGAGTCTTTCGTTTTTTGGCCAGTTAATAAAAAATGGAGTGAGAAAATCACTAACACTACCGCGTACGGAATCACAACAGTCGGTACATGAGCTTGAGAAATACCAAGCACGTTAATCCCCAGCAGCACTAAGAGAGCTGATCGCTGACCAGAATGAAAGTACCGCAGCAAACTCCATAAGCCCCACGGAAACAGGGCGTAGTGCACCGAGAACAGTTCTAAGGGTAAATAAAACATTTGGATGGTGTAGAAATTGAGCAGATAAAAAGCGCTCCCCAACAGTGACAATAGTTGTGGAAAGATCGGTGCTCGTTTTTTTTGATGTAAGTACGGGGTAATCCAGTCTCGCAGTAGGAAGTACGCCCCCACCCCGCCGATAAAGTGAGCGAAAAGCTGAAAGATGTATCTGACACTGGTGACCGGTAAAACTTTACTCAATAAAAACGTCACCAACCAATGAACGATATTGGCTGTGTGAGCCATCCCATCCAAGGTCCCCAAGCCCCGGTACTCTTGCCAGACACCGAAAATAATCCGGGAAAAATTCAAGCTAAAATTAAGCTCCGGCGTGGTACTGTCCCAGCCTAATAAATATTGACCAGGGTGAAGATTTTTCAAAAATAGGCCGACCGACAGGAAAACCAAAAAAAACACCGGCCAGATTTTATTCCATTGCACTCGCCCCATAGCTTTATGATACTGCAAACCAGGCGTCAGAACCAGTCTTTAGCGCCGGCGTCAGCAAAGTTTTCCAGTCAATTACTTTTGGGAAACCAGCGCTCGCAAACTCGCGACCATTGTCAAACCAGTGTATCGAGCCAAGTTTTTCGGCGAGAGTACCCCTGATAGTTGTGTTTTCCAACGGGCCACTACCGGGAACGCTTTATCAAACGGCTTCATGCCACGCAACCACAAATACGCTCCGGCCGTCACAAACTCTGGTAAGGTTAAGACGATTGCCGCTTGAGCAAGCATCTTAACAACCATGACGACAGTTAAGGGATAGCCGAATTCTTTCACGGCGCGAAAACGAATGCGGATACTATTGAGAAACTTCCGTTTTATTCGTTGGAGCGATTTGTTATGCTCATGCATTCGGTAGTACATTAACTTCTCCGGTAAGTTAGCAAACTTGCCCCGATGCAACAGTTCAAACAAAGTGTAGTAATCATCGTTGGGCTCCAGTTTTTCGGCCCACAGTTTGTTGCGGCGCGGTAAGAGTGAGCGGCGCACCATAATCGACGGGTGAAGCATCGGGTGCAACACTCCATAACTTTGGTAAATTGAAAACTTTCTCACCGATGATCTCTCCTTCACCGTCAATAATATGAGCTTGGGTACCCACCACAATGTAATCCGGATTTTTCTCTAAAAAATCAATCTGCTTGGCGATACGCTCAGGATGAGCAATGTCATCGGCGTCCATCCTGGCGATGTAATCGCCTTTAGCCACAAAGAAACCGAGATTGGCCGCAGCCGACTCACCGCGGTTCATTTGGTAGGAAATCCAGCAAACTCGCTTGTCTTTTTTGAGGAACTGTTTAATGACGTCAGCGGTATTGTCCGTGCTGCCGTCATTAACAATCATCAATTCCAAATTTTTATACGTTTGGCGGAGAATGCTTTCGATTGTCTCAGTAATAAACTTGCCGGCGTTGTGAGCCGGAATAATGACCGAAACCAATGGCAGATTTTTCCCTTTTTTCAGGGAAACTTTCTTTGTCATAAGGCATACAAATATATCAAATAAGATCATTAAAGTCAATAGTTATGGGATATTCTCACTCGAGGAAAAATGTTTTTTAAAGGAAAAGGCCCCGCTCTTGCGAGCGGGGCCAGTCCGATGGTGAATTGATGTTACGGGTCGACTTCGGCGGGTTCAGCATAGGTAATGCTGAACCCTGAGCCAGCGCCGCTGGCGCAGGCTATGGTGACCATGGCGGTGGCATCCTCAGGCGCGTCCTCGGGCAGTTCAACGACGAACCCTTGCGGGTCGTCGTTGTGGTCGGCTTCTAGTGTAACGAGGGTTTGACCCTCGTACATAGCCACCAAACCACACTCGGCAGCATTTAACTCATAGCTGCCGGGTGCCAGAGGCACGTCGGGCACGACGTGCGCCACTTTTTCACTGCCAACAGGCAGATCGGCCTGGTACCACCAGGTTCCCGTGTAATGGAGGTTGTATGCCTCCAACGGGGTGCTGCTGGCATCCGGCGCGTAGGCCGGATAAACCGTCTCGCCCACGACTTCCTCAGCCGTGATTGAGAAACCGGTCGGACCCATCTCATCTTCCATGCCGTAATTAGTGCAGGTCACCCGCAGGGTGCCTGCATCGTCCAGAGCAAAAAGCATGTTGTTGCCCGACTCTGGATAACTCCACAGCACGGTCGATTCACCGCCTTCTGGCGTGAAGCCTGCAGAGCAGGCCACGCCATGGAAGAAGTAACTACCTTCTTCTATTGCCACTTCCACCCAGAAGGGCGCCCGGTTGCCCTCTTCGGGCAAAGCCGGTTGGTGGATCCAGAACGGATCCGCGTCAACGACCACCTGATAGTCGGGCAATTCCTCGCCCGTCAACAAGTGGTACGCCGGATAAACCGGCGTCGGGTTTCCTCCACCACCGGCCAAGGCCGGGGTGGCGACGACTGCTGCGCCCACCATTAGGAGGGCGAGCACGGCAAAAACGAGAAGCTTCTTCATGGCTTTCTCCTTGCCAACAGATTGCCCACAGAGGTGGGCGAAATTGGCTGGTTTTTATTGGACCAGCCATCAACCAAATCCTCGATGATCTGAGGACACACTCAACCGTCAATCGTTTCTATCTACCAATCAACGGCTCAATATGTCCCCAGAAACATCTGGGTTTGGCTCAGGAGTATTCCGTAGCATCTTAATGTCGCCTTGCGGCGACACGTTTGTTAAAGAGCACCATCGGTTGGTGAAAACTTTCTTCCTGCTTTCTCTGCGCGAGGCAGAGTACAGACCTCCGATTTTCACCGACAACAAGACATACTAAGTATGCTTATCGCCTGCCGAAAAAAACACTCGACAGGCAGTTGTTTTCACGACTGGAAAACAACCGTCCACCGAGCGTTTGGCTTACGCATATATTTGCATAGTACAGGGTCAAAATATATCATTCCAAGCCTGTTTTGTCAATGTTATAGGCTATAAGTGAAGACGGATTTCTTGAGGAAAAATGACTGAGCGAACTTACTTCCGCCTGATCTCAAAAGCGAAGAGATGCTTGAGGAAAATAGCCGGTGGATCCTCCAACAAAAACTGCTGAAACTCCTGGTAAATAGCGGTCCGCTCTTGCTGATCCAGCATCTGCCTGCCACGCTCCAAGAGAGCGTCGATCCGGGTGTTTTTGTAATGGGTAAAGTTGGTTGGCTGCTCACTGTGCCAGAGAAAGTACTGATCAGGATCAATTGGTGACTCCTGACCAATCAAGAGTAACTGAAAGTTATTAGTGTCTGGAAAATTGCTAATCTTGATATTGACCTTGATTCCCAAGAAGCTGCATTGCTCTTTATCGGCGACTGCTTTTGAGGCCTGGCAGGCCTCCTGAGCCGCTACGCCGAGTGCTTCCCAAGCCTGCTTAATCTCCTCAGCCTCGACTTCAAAAGTCTGGGTGGTAGTCAAAGTCAACTCCATCGGTTGTGGGGGAATTTCATCAAGTAAAAGCTCCACTGCTCGAGGAATATCTTTATCATACGCCTTGCCACCCGTCAAATACGCCCAAGAGGTTGGGTCAATCGGCCCCAAGGCGTTGGTTTCGTCAGCTGGATTGCCCACCGCGTACGACAAGGCTTGACGCACCCCTTCCGACAGCAAAGGATCAGCATTATTAAAAAACACCGCTAAATATCGATTCGTCTGTAGGTGTGGGATAATTTCCACATTCGGCCAGTCAACCAGATCGCCGGGGTCAGACAAATCAGGCAAAATATCCACTTCACCGCGTTTAAAGGCATACATTAAGTCCGTCTCAGTTAAATAAAAGCGATAAACCAATCTTTTTTTCGGTGTTTCCACCGTCAACTCCGTCAACCGATTCCCCTGTCGCTGGTAATCCACGATGCGGTTTGGCCCAATCCCCAAGAGCATTGGTCGACTAAAAAACCACAAATACCGCTGGTTTACCTGGCGAAAAACCGGTTCAGTCACCACACTTGGGAATGGGGCGAACGGCTCTGGCAGCTTAAAAACCACGTCATTGGGGGTGGCAATCGTTTCGATATCCACAAACTGATACTGAATATCTGCCGGCTCCACCTCTTTCCCGTCCTGCCACGTCAAACCTTTTTTTAAGACAAATCGGTACTGCTTGCCTTCATCCTCCACCACCCAACGGGCGGCCAACAGCGGTTCTACCTCTTTGCCTTCTGTCACCCCAGTTAAACCAAGGCTTAATTGATGTTTAATCGAGTCAGGTAAAGTAGTCAGCGTGTAGTCACCAAGCAGACCAATGTACTCCTTGGAACGCAAGGTGATAGCACCAACCAATAAAGGAATCACTAGTGAGAAAAAGAGGATTGCTCCAACCAGTGAAACTAAGAGCACCCAACCGTGTTTTCTGGCGTAAGCAGTCAAGTACCAGTATAAACGCCTCATAAAAGCATTCTACGCAATCACCAGGATCGACACCAGTGCAAAGAGCATAATGGCGGCGACCGTCAGCACAAAGATGACCCGCTCCACGCCGCGGCGGGTATGATAGGTTTCTCCACCACCACCCCAAACCGCTCCCAAACCGGTGCCTTGTGATTGCAACAGCACAAAAGCTACAATAATAATCGATAGCACAATTTGCGCGATCAGTAAAAAGGCTTGCATCAGTGTTTTCTTTCTATACCGTTTCTATTGTATTACGTTGTTTTTTCAATCGCTCGGTGCTCACGAATGACGGTGACATTGACACTGCCCGGCACCATTACCTTTTCTTGAATCTCGTCTCTCATTTTAACAGCCAGCACCGTCACATCGTCATCCTTGGATTGTTCCGGGTCCAATAAAACCCGCAATTCTCGACCGGCCTGAACCGCATACGCCTGTTTGACTTCCGGATACGACATGGCAATTTTCTCCAAGTCTTCCAAGCGTTTGATGTACTCCTCGTGGTTCTCATAGCGAGCACCAGGGCGTGCCCCAGAAATGGCGTCAGCGATATAGACGGCCATTTGCTCTGGACCGGAAAATGGCTCATCCTCATGGTGCTGAGCAATACAGTCAATCACTGCCTGCGGCATGCCGTACTTTTTGGCGATCCGTACTCCGAGTGCCACGTGGTTGTCATCCGGATCCTGCGACACTTTGCCAATATCGTGTAAGAGACAGCCAAGTTTAACTATATTAACATCCAGACCAAGTTCGTGGGCAATCTTGGTGCCAATCTTGGTCTCTTCAATAGTATGGGTGATCATGTTCTGACCATACGAGAAGCGATACTTAAAGCGGCCGAGGAGCGAAATCAAAGCACTCGGGATGTTATAAATCCCCACAGTGTGACAGAGCTGTTTGCCTGCTTCGAAAACAACTTTCTCCATTTCTGTCTGCACCTTTTCGACGATCTCTTCGATGCGCGCCGGCTGGATACGGCCGTCTTTAATCAACCGCTCCAAAGCAATACGAGCAATCTCGCGGCGAACTGGATCAAAACACGACAACTTCACCTCTGTTGGTGAAGCATCCAGATCCACATCCACTCCAGTCGCTCTTTCAAAAGCGTGAATATTACGACCGTTTTTGCCGATAATCTTGCCTTTAATCTCTTCTGAAGGGATATTAACGACCGACACGGTATATTCGGCCACGTGATCGGTGGCGCCATACTTCATCGCCTCGATAAGCAGTTCGGCGGCTTTGTCATCCGCTTCTTGTTTGGCTTCTTCCTCACGCTGTTTGATGTATTGGGCCATCTGATCGGCCATCTTTTTTTCCAGCGACTCCATCAGCAGTTTCTTGGCCTCAGCGACCGAGAGCTTGGACACTTTCTGTAGTTTCTCGGCCACACTCTCTTTGGCTTTATCTAGTTCCGCTCGTAAACTGGCCAACTTAGTCTTCTCTTCACCCAAGTACTGCTCTTTTTGCTCCAGTCCGCCTAAACGCTCATCCAGTTTATCGAGCTTGCTTTCCAAGAAATGCTGTTGATCTTCCAGCTGTTTCTCCAGCTTGCGGGCTTTTTTCTCCGCTTCCGTGTGGATGGCCAGTGCCTCATCTTTGGCATTGACAATAATGTCGCGAGCACGAGCTTGTGCCTCAATGACCGCTGTCACAGTTGACTGAGACTGAACTACCGGCCTTGGCTGCGGCTGTGCTGGCTGTTCAAGCACCGGTCTAACAGGCGGAGCCGGCCGAGTTGATTGACTGCTCTTCCCATGTTGTGGTCGTCTTGGCTGTGGCGCTGAACGTGGGCCGAGTTGACCTTGTTCACCAAATAATTTTGAAAGGTTATTAAAAAATGTCATATTTTGTGCTCCTTCTTCACTTTAAAAAAACCTTGAGCAGTGGTGAGAATCTCACGGCTGCCGGGTCAAACTTTGAGGAGGTGGGGGAATTTTTAATTTCCCGATGCAGAATGCTCTAGAGAGCTTGTTTGTTGTACAAGTAATTGATAGTGAGTCTTAATTGATAAAAGAGAAATACTCATAGGTACTGTAATGAATACTTGATCTACAAATTTTTCTGCTTACTTCCGTAAGTTTGTGACGCAATTATATACACCAGTCACTGAAACGTCAACGAAAGAGGACAAGAGGAGAAATGAAAAAAGGATTGAAAAACCAGTCCCTTTTATGCTGTCTTTCCCAAACTGTGAACTCGTTTCCCTCAGATCAGCGTTTTCCCAAGCTATCCCAAATCTGCTTCTCAATTTCCCGACGAAGGGCTGGTTCCTCTATCAGTTTGGCTTTAACTGCTTCACGGCCTTGGGCCAAAACCTCATTTTTATATTTAAAAAAGCTACCGGATTTTTCGATCACTCCTTTTTCTACCCCTAGGTCAACCACGTCACCCACCCAGGAAATACCGTTTTCATCCATGTCAAATTCAGCCGCTTTGAACGGTGGGGCAATTTTGTTTTTTTTGACTTTGACGCGATGACGGCTCCCGACGATTTCTTCACCTTCCTGGATATTGCCGATCTTTCTGATATCTAGGCGTTGCGAGGCATAAAACTTCAAGGCATTGCCACCGGTGGTGGTCTCAGGGCTCCCGAACATCACCCCGATCTTCATCCTGATCTGATTGGTAAACATCATCAAGGTATTGGTCTTACTGATGGCTGCGGTTAACTTGCGCATGGCTTGCGACATCAAGCGGGCTTGGGTACCCATTTGATGATCACCCATTTCACCTTCAATTTCCGATTTCGGGACGAGTGCTGCCACCGAGTCGATAACAACTAAGTCAACCCCACCTGAGCGAACCAGTGTTTCCGCAATTTCCAGCGCTTGCTCGCCGTAATCTGGCTGGGAAATCAACAAGTTGTCCAAGTTCACCCCGATTTTCTCGGCCCGCACTGGGTCCAGCGCGTGTTCCACATCAATAAAGGCCGCCGTCCCACCGTGCTTTTGAACCTCAGCGATGGCATGCAGACACAAGGTTGTTTTACCTGATGCTTCCGGCCCGTAAACCTCAACGATTCTGCCGCGTGGGTATCCCCCGATTCCCAGAGCCAAATTGAGCGACAGTGAACCGGTGGAAACCACCGGCACTTTGGGCATGTTGCGCAGTGATTCACCCATCTTCATGATCGAGCCTTTACCAAAGTCTCGCTCGATCTGCTGCATCGCGATGTTCACGGCTTGTAATTTCCCGCTGTCCGGTTTTCTTTCCGCTTTTTTCTCCATTTTCTTCTCTACCCTCTTTTCTATTTTTTTAGCTGATTTTGGTTCACTGGTGTGAGTTTTTCTGCGGGCCATATTCGATTCCTTTCGATTGATTTATACCCATACATTACCCCAAACGAGAGTCTGTCGCAAGCCGCGAAATTGCTGGAGC
Source organism: Candidatus Pacebacteria bacterium GW2011_GWA1_46_10 (assembly GCA_001002135.1). GTDB lineage: Bacteria > Patescibacteriota > Microgenomatia > UBA1400 > PJMF01 > UBA10119. The sequence continues at coordinate 222,912 of LCLP01000001.1, read as the reverse complement.
TTACTGACTATTTTTACTCAAGTATAAAGTCTCAAACCTGACACTAAATGTAACAAAGGATCAAAGATAGTACTCGCCTCTGGCCGGCAAATTGAGGGTGCCGTTTCCCCAAAACAGGCATCTCTCTTCCTAGAAATGACTCTGAATTTTTGTAATACAATGTAATACAAATTTCCAAGGTCATTTCCGCCATAGATATATACTTCAGAAAAGTGACTCCCAATTTTTGGTCCACATTGTGGACCAAATTTAAGGTGTCATTTCCAGCAACACATATCTCTCACCAAAACCAATACCCCAATTTTGCCATGCAAATGCAATGCAAATTTGAGGTATCACTTTCACAAAGGTATATCCCGCCCACCGACAGTGATTCTCTACTCGTCACTGTCTCTGGTACAATCAGCGTATTAACGAGTAATATTGATGGGAAGTAGCTCGAACCTGTCCGCCTGTGGCGGATAGCTAGAGTATAAAATCCGGGGAGTGGCGCAGATGGCTAGCGCGCGCGCATGGGGTGCGTGAGGTCGCAGGTTCGAGTCCTGTCTCCCCGACACTGTCATGTTAAAACCAAGCCAATCAGTCCCACTGGACATCCTAGTAAAAGACCAAACTGGTCAGCCGATCTCACTAAAAGACACTCTCGGCCAATATGTGGTGCTGTACTTTTATCCCAAAGACAATACCCCCGGCTGCACTACGGAGGCCTGTGAGTTCCGAGATGCCAACGCAGCCCTGAAAAAACTGGGCGTCAGGGTCATCGGCGTCAGCAAAGACAGTCCACAGTCACACCGGCAGTTTGCGGAAAAACACCGGCTGAATTTTGAGCTCTGGTCAGATCTGGATCACCAGCTATTGGCAGCGTTCGGTGCCTGGGGTGAAAAGAAGAAATTTGGTAAGACGTACCTGGGTATTATCCGCTCTACATTCATTATTAGCCCAAAAGGAAAAATCATTAAAACTTGGGAAGCCGTCAAACCAGCTGGTCACTCAACAGCAGTGCTGGCGTTTCTACAATCAGTTATCTAACCCTTCAACTTGGCTTTCAATGCCTCAACAGTTTCTTCCAATGTTTGACAATCTCCCAGTAAGAGATCCTTATATTTTTCCGGATCAGACTCGATGAGAATTCGAGCACTAAGACCAAACTGCTTCACTAAATCACCCATCTCATCAAGTCTTTCTATTAATGCTTCTTTCCAATCCACCATTATTTCTTGCGCCTGGGCATCAGCATCAAGTGGAGCTCTACTACCGCCGCGCTCGCGCGATGCATGATCACTCATAACATCCTTTCTCACGAATTTATACTATCGCAAAGTATATCACCTACACCTACTCCAGTGGCACTTTTTCCTGGACCCAAGCGGCGATTTTTTCAAAGAGGGTTAAGTCCGGTTTTTGCTGCAACAACACCTCCGAGAGAATCTCGGTCACGTCTTGCTTTTTATCTTCAGGTAACACCACTGTCACTCTCCCTGGAAAACGCAGTGTCTCCACATTCAAGAGTAACTGATCATATTTCTTTTCAAACCAAAAGCGTCCCAACTCCTGCCAATAATACAGATTACCTTCCACACTTATGCCAAAAGTGGTGATTTTATGACTAATATTGTGGGGCGGAATGACTTGCAGTACGTACAACAGAAATACCACCGAGATCACCACCGCGATCGGCAAGAATTGGCCGGAGAAAAAAAGAATGAGAGAAATCAACAGGGCAATCACCGTCACAGTCACAAAAAACTGCCGATCACGTTTCTTAAACGGTCGGCTGGGTGCTTCCCAAGTCGCCACCGTAATCTCCGGCACCGGTTTATACATCCCCGGGGCTACCCGAGAGCGCTCAAGCTTAATATCGTCTGGGACGGTGGAATGAGTGGGAACTGCCGGCTGGCTGCCTGACTGATCAGTTGATTGACCGGTCGGTTGATTAACGGTTTGCGCCGCCGAATAAATAGGATTTTCCCTGGCCGGTTTCCCTTTCAGGGTCCCACGAATCGTCTGAGAGGCAGTTTCTGTCACAGCTTAAACTATACACTACTGACCGGCTCATTCGAAAGTAGTACCAGATGAGGCATGATACAATTGAGCTCTGCTGGAAATCAGTATTTCCAGGCTAAAGGAAGGGTCGCATAGCGGTTTATTGCGCCGGTCTTGAAAACCGGTGCCCTCACGGGCTTCGTGGGTTCGAATCCCACCCCTTCCGCAGCAAGTGAAAAGTTCTGAGAGACCCACCTAATATATAATAAAAAAGTATGACTGACGAATCATCAATCGGTGAAGAAAGAATAGCAGCTTACATAGATGAGATTTCAGCTCAAGCTAGGTTAGCTTTAAAGGGAATTCTAGAGCCAAGTAAATTACAACATCTAGTCGATCAAGCAATTTCTGATGGTGTTCCTAGAGATCGTATTAGTGCGAAACTACAAGAAATGGATGTTCCCATAATTAAAAAGCAAGATTTCTTCGAACAACAATCGTCATTTGATCCAGAGAAACCAATCAATGCAAAAGAATATAACGCTCTTACCAAGAGGTTTAACACTCTCAGAAGAAGGCTTATAGATCTTGGAGATAGTAATATTAAATCGAGTTTTGATAAAGTAAATGTACCCATTGGTAAAATCCTCAACGGAGCATGGCCGGGCGGAGATACTAAAGAAGCAAGATTAGCCTATGATGAAATTAGTAAGTTTTTAGATAAGATCGAAAGTCAACTTCCTCCCGTTTCTTCTGAAACTACGAAGGCGTAGTTATAATGACGCACGGGCTCCAAACCCACCTGCCCCGCCTTTATTCTTTCACCTCATGGCCGCCGAATTGGCCACGCAGGGCAGAAACCACTTTGCCGGTGTAGCTGGGCTTTTTGGTGGAGTCAATGCGGAACTGCAGTGAGCGTTCAATAATCTCAACAGGTATACCCAACTCCTTAGCTGTCTCCACTGTCCACTGCCCCTCACCACTGTGCTTGACCGAGCCAGAGATAGAAGCTAAGTCTTGACCGTGCTCTTGATAGGCCTTGGCCAACCAGCCAACCAAACGCGACTCAATCACACTGCCCTGGTTATACAGCTGCGCCACTTGTGCCAAATCAAGCTGGAATGGCGCATGCTTCATTACCTCAAACCCTTCTCCAATCGCTTGCATCATGCCGTACTCAATGCCGTTGTGAACCATTTTGACAAAGTGACCCGCCCCAGCCCCAGGGAAAAAGCGATAAGCATCAGGCGCGGCAACATCGGTAAACAGTTGATTGATCTCCGAGGATAGCTGTTCATCGCCGCCCGCCATGACACAAGCGCCGTTTCTGGCGCCAGAGGGACCGCCGGAAATGCCGGCATCAAAGAAATGAATTTGTTTTTTCTTTAACAAAGCCGCGTGTTCCACCGTGTTTTTATAAAAGTTATTACTGCCATCAATAATGGTGTCACCGGCTGAAAGCAGTCCAGCCAATTGTTCGATCATCGCGTGAGTCACTTCACCGGCCGGCAGCATCAACCAAATCGTGCGCGGTGTTTTAAGCGCTTTGACTAAATCAGCTACAGTTTCAGTCGTCGCCGCACCAGCTCTAGCCACTTCCTCGCGCGGCTCCGGTGAGCGATTCCACGCCACGATGCCGTAGCCCTTTTCCAGCAAGCGCAAGACCATGTTTTTGCCCATTTTGCCAAGACCGATATAACCCAACTGCATATTATCTCCTTTATCTCAACCTGCTCATTCTAGCTGATACAATCAGTTTGTGCCAAAACCAGTTCAAAAATTAACGTTTCCCACCAGTGAAATTCAGACCATGTCAGCCCACTTTATCGCTGACTTCCTAGCACAGCAACTCAGAAAACATTCCGTGTTTCTCTTGCTTTCCGGCGGTTCAGCTATCAAGGTGTACAAGCAAGCATTTGAAAAACTCAGCCAGTCAATTGCCGATCTTAATCACCCATTGACCGTGTCGCTTTTCGACGAGCGCTATGTGCCAAAAGATTCCGCCAACAGTAACGAAACTCAACTTAGAAAAGTGGGAGTAATTGATTTGATTGAGCAACTTGGTGGTTCATGGGTTTCATACCTGTCAGATCAGAATTTAAATGGCCAAGAAACAGCTCAGGAAACAAACCGCTGGTTTTCAGAAATGCTGGCCCGCAAAAAAACCTTTCTCCTCATTCTGGCTGGTATTGGCGGTGATGGTCATACTGCTGGCATCTTGCCAACTCAAGATTCAGCGACGATCGAAAAAGTTCATCACTCCGATAAATTGATTGAGTATTACGAACTGCCTGAGGACACCGACAATCCCTACCGTCAACGCCTGACCGCGACCCCGAAATTGATTGAACAAGCCGACCAAGTGATCGTCTATGCCGTCGGGGATGATAAAAAAGCCGCCCTCACCGATTTTAAAGCTAATCAAAAACCACTTAATGAGCGCCCATCGCTGGCCCTTCATCGCTCCAAATCTCCGGTGATTTTACTCACCGACCAAAAACTTTAATAGTCGCTTGTCAGCAGCTTTTTTCCATAGTACGATCACTGGTATATGAATAAAAACCTTCTCCTTCTTGGTGGTTTAATCGTCGCGGGCGCCATTGGCGCTTTTTTATTCTTGAAAAAGCCGACTCTGCCAGGAACGCCAAGTAGTGGCACGCAAACCATGTCCGCCAGCATGGCTCAACTCTTGGGTATGGGTAAAGACTACATGTGCACCTTCGACACGACCGATGAAGCAGGTTTACACACTACCGGCACCGTCTACGTAGCTGCCCAAGGCCGCAAGATGCACGGCGATTTTATGATGACTCAGGCTGATGGCACTCAAATGCAAACCTTCGTAATGAGTGATGGCGAATACAGCTACATTTGGAGTGCGGCACAAGCTCAAGGCATGAAGATGAAGCTTGATCCGGAAGATGATCAACTGATTCCTCAATCACAGGGTGAGGCCGAACAAGCGGCCCTGGATCAAGACCAACCAGTGGACTTCAATTGCCAACCCTGGCGACCGGATAACAGCAAGTTTGTACCACCCAGTAATGTGGAGTTCACAGACTTTTCAGCTCAGATGGAAATGATGCAGAAACAGACTGAAATGATGCAAGAAGACAGTGGCGCCAACTGCGCCGTCTGTGATCAAATGCCAGCTGGTGAAGCTCGTACTCAATGTCTAGCTTCACTGGGTTGTTAAACATCAAGCGGCAGTAAACACTACACCAATCATGTCCTGGAAAAAACTTGCTCTCCTGGCCACCGTTTTCGCCGGCATCCTGTGGTACCGCCAATACGTGCTCTCCACCGAAAACCCAGTCCCGGCACTACCCGCTGGGACCACCACTCAACCTGATCAAGACTCCAGCCAATCAATCAAGGCAGAGTCCGTGGCCGCCCAGCACACCTTCTCTGCTACCCGCGACGGGCAGACCGCCGAAGAACTACTCAGCGCCAGTGCTGAGGTGACATACGAAAACTTTGGTGAGGCTGGCAAGTTCGTCACCAGCATCAACGGGCTGGCGGCTGATGAAGGTCACTATTGGGCTTTTTACGTCAACGGTGAATATAGTCAAACCGGGGTCAGTCAGACGATCCTTTCCGAAGGTGATATCATAACTTTCACCTATGAGACGATCGACCCCACTCAACTTTAAAGATACTCTCGCCGCGATACTGGTATTTTTCTCAAGACTGAGAGTTTTGCCTGCTAATTTCAGTCCGTTGGGCAGTTTCGGGTTTTTTAGTCAAAATTGGCTCTTGTTTTTCGTCAGTATTTTCATTTTTGACGCGTTCGTCGGCGGCTTTTATCAAGGCTGGGAACTTAACTACCTTGGTTTTTTGATGTATCCGCTCTTGGGCAGGCTGGCCAACCAAAAACTCCATCGCCAGCTGGTGCTACTCCCGACCGCTTCGGTACTCTTTTTCATTCTCTCCAACCTCGGGGTGTGGTGGTACTGGTTTCCGCACACCGTTGAGGGTTTATTGGCTTGCTACACACTGGCGTTGCCTTTTTACCGCCATACCCTGCTGAGTGATTTAGTTTTTGGTTACGGTTACTTAGCGGTGAAAAAGACCTTCTCCCTGATATACTACGGATATGATCGCCTCACTCCCCAAAGACCCGGGCTCTCAGCAACTCAGAAAATTCTTCGGCCAATATCCAGTCCTGACATTTAAAGCCGGGGAAGTAATCATCCGCCCAGACGACGAAGTGCATTTTGTCTACTATATCGAGTCCGGCTACCTCAGCCAGCAAGTGGTCTCGGAAAACGGTGAAGATTTTATTCTTAATATCTACCGTCCCGGCTCGTACTTCCCAATTTCCCTCATTCTGCATGGGGTAAAAAACGAATGTTCCTATGAGGCGCTCACCAAGTTAGTGGTACGCAAAGCACCAGTTAGAGAGGTGCTTAATTTTATGCAGAAAAACCCGGCCGTGATGCAGGAACTGTTGGTCCGGTTGGCCTCAGGCCTCAACTCAATGGCCAGTAAAACCGAGGCCTTGGTTTTCGGCACCGCTAGCCGTAAGGTAGCAGCCACGCTTTATTTCACCGCCCAGCGCTTTGGTAAACCCGCCACCGGAGATAAACTTAATGGCCAAGCCACCATTATCGATTTTCCCCTCACCCACAAGCGTATCGCCGCCATGACCGGTATTACCCGTGAAACGACCAGTATCGAGATGGCCAAACTCAAAAAACAGGGTATTGTGACCTATAAAGGCAAACAAGTGAAGATTTTTGACATGCAGACACTTTATGATACTTGTTTTTGCCAGGTACCAGAGCGAAAACCTACCTAATTTAGTGCTATTTCTAAACGTTCTTCGACTACTCTTAACCGATTTTCATGATCTAAATAATTTTTATCAAAAAAATTGACAGCTTTACGTTGACCATATTTTATTTCTTTTAAAAGTTTTTTAAGTTCCCAAAGTTGCTTGGTATGTTCTCTCAATAATAGAGTGTGATCCCCCAATTGCTTGCTGTGCTTTTTGAGTAACTTTGTGTGTTCGTTTAGAACTCGGCTGTGCCGTTTGAGTGTCCGGGTGTGTTCATTGAGGACTTGAGTATGTTGATGCAGTATTCGAGTATGTTCATCAAGTTTTTGATAGATCGGCGCCAGTTTTTGATCGAGTTTTTCCTCAAGTTTTTCCTCAAGTTTTTCCTCGAGTTTACGATCAAGTAAATCTGAAATTTGTTGGAGCGTCACACCCGTTGGCATACATTTCTTATACCACAGCAAAATGAAAAACAACGGGCAAAAATGAGGCAGTTTTAAACTTTGGGATTCAAGTTCAGTTTCTTGAACTGACCATTGCGCAGTAAGACAGCGATCACCGCGTAAACGGCAATATCAACCCAAGTTTCATCGATCGACTCGTTGGACGGGGTTTTCCCGCTACTGTGAATGTGCTGGAGACGCTTCAGCTTATCGTTGACGCGAAAAGCAATGCCCAGCTCACCGGTATCCAGGATATTATCCTTGCCATAATCTTTGTGCTTGCGAATAAACATCGCCAACAGCTCTTCACACACTTTTGCGAAGGCGTCATCCAAATACTTTGGGGTAGCTTGAGACATCGCCAAAAAATCCTTTCAGCTAGCTTAGAGATTTAAATTAACACACCCCTTGAGTCTGGTAAAGACACAAGGGGTGTGACAAATGCAAAATCAGGGTAAACGGTTATTTACCCAAACGAAAACGGGCAACGGCGGCGGCGGCACCAGTGGCAACCGTCCCAACCGCTAACGCCAAACCTTGAGGATCCAAACCGGTCTCCACTGCTTCATGAGTGGGCACACCCTCACGGGTGATCACCGCTTTGGCCTTGGCTTCACTGCTGGTTTTGCAGTTTATGTTCTGACCATAGTCACCAGTTTCACAAGTCACTTGAGCCTGCGCTTCACCTTCAGCGCTAGCTTCATCGGCAGAAACTGCCACAGCAAAACCATTAAGCATCACTGCAGCCAGAGTTAGCGCAATGAGTGATTTGACAGTGTTCATGTGTCTCCTTTTTCCTGCGCCCTCTATGAGGGCTGCAATAATACTTGATACAAACCAGACAAAGCGTGAACTTTGTCAAGTGTGATGCAGTATGATAGAGAAAAATACTACTTTTGTCAAGTAGTTATAGGACGCATCTTGGCCTGATAAATTACTGGAGATGCCAGTACACCGTCATGTAGTTATCGTCGTGGAAAATAAAGACGCCATTACCACCATCACCCAAACAGTTTCGACAAAAATACCCCTCGCCATCCGCCACTGATCTGACCGAGATATCACCAATCCCCACCATGTCCAAAGCTGGGTGAACATTACCGCCATAAAGGTAGTTGTAGCAAGTATTGCCACCGTAACTTTGGGTAATTCTCGGACTACTCATTGGCCAGTCCCAAGACCCTGAGCCAGAGTTTGTTGTGCCGGAAGGATCGTTGGGACAACCAGTATCCCAAGTGACAGAAGAGTTTTTGAGTTTATCCAAGGGATTAACATAATTGCTGTAGTACCAACTCCAACCAGACGTAAAAGAAGACACCGAATGTCTATACACCCCAAAGTGAAGGTGCGCCCCGAAAGAATACCCTGTATTCCCCATGGTGCCGATGACCTCTCCTCTCGAAACACTGACCCCATTCCCTTCACGGATAACTACGTTAGCAGCCTGAGAAATTTGTCGTAGCTCTCTTTGCGCATCAGCCAATAATTGTTGGTATCGCCGTTCATTGTTTTGGGTGTTGGCCAACAAGACTCTTTTCTCGGCTTGAGTCTGCTCCAGTTCTTGCCTTTGGGTTAAAAGTTTATTTCTTTTTGCCTCGAGTTCCTGCTGTTTTTGTTCCTTAATTTGTTTTTGTTCGTCATACTCCAATCTCTGAGTTTCAGTCCGCTCCATGGTGTCTGCTGTTTGACGTTGAGCCAACACCAAGTATTTCATCTGCGTCACCAGATCTGATAAACTCTCTATTCCTAATAATCGTAAAGCTGGAGCAGAGCGACTTTGTTTGTATTGAGTTCGCACTCTCTCAATCAGTACCGTTCCCAACCGATCGAGTGAATAACCCAACCCTTCAATCCGCTGAGAGAGCTCATTAATTTCCCCCTCAAGCCCGGAAATTTCCCACTGCGTTTGATTGATTTGTAATTGTTGGAGAGCAATCTCTCCATTGAGAATAGCGATGGCTTGTTCTAACGTAGCTTTTTGAGCCCCTGTTTCTTTCAACTTGTTTTGACAGGCGGTGATAGCTCGACTTAAACAATCTTGATCTCCCTGTGAACAAGCATTTTCAACACACTCCTGAGCCTGGAGTTGACTGACTAAGATCAAACCTCCTATCAAGAAAAAAACGAGCGCCACTAGAAGTTTAGAAAAACGAAATCTCACGGTGAAACTATCCTACCATTACTGCTTACGCATCATGCGTTGAGTGGCAACCAAGCTGGCGCCAGCACCCAATAAGACAGCGACCAGTGTGCCTAAACCGATTTGCCAGAGCAATACCTGCCAAGCTAAAGGGAAGGCAATGATACTGCCCATGAAATTTTCCAACCAAGGAGTGGCATAGAGGAACAAAGCGTACATGATACTCCAACCCAAAAGTGAACCAACCAAGCCATATAAAATGCCCTCAATGATAAACGCGCCACTGATGTACCAGCGCGTGGCCCCAATCACGTTCATCACCGAGATGGCATGACGCCGAGAGGAAATCTTCATCCCCATAATCGTCACGATCGTCAGGAATGAGACCAGACCGAGAATGGTGATCGCCACCGCGCCAATGCCCCGTACGGCGTTGGTCCACTGCTTGATGTTGGCGACAATATCCTCTTGATACACCA
>LCLP01000001.1:0-213070 GCA_001002135.1 Candidatus Pacebacteria bacterium GW2011_GWA1_46_10 | reverse complement strand
CCCTCTAAGTCAGTCTGGATTCGTTCGAGTGAATCAACCGTGTCGCCGGATACTTCCACACTGGCCGGCAAGATATCGGCCGTCACCAGTTCCAAAAGCAGTGGGTCCTCTCGGTGATCTTGACGGTAGAGCTCTAAGGCTTGTTCTTTAGTCACCACGTTGACACTCTCCACATAGGATTTTTCGCGCATGGCACTAGCTAACGCTTCGACCTCCTGAGTTTCTGTATCAATCTCAAAAAAAGCGATCACTTGTGGACGGGTCTCAAAAAACTTGAGGATCGTGTTGGTGCCCAGCACAAAGAGCGAGAAGATATACCCGACAAAAAAAGTGACGGTCACCATCAGAATCGCCACCAAACTTTGGTAGGGGGTACGACGAATAGCCACCAGGGCATCGAGCAGTTTCTTCATGTCTCTTTTTTCTCCGGCTTAGGTGATTTTTTACCAACAGCCGGCAGCTTAATTGATGGTAACCCGCCGCTGATTTTTTTCAACCAGGAAGTTTTTTTCGCGCTCGGCGCGGTGGCTGTCACGGGTGTAAACTCTTGAGCCAAGTCTTCGTCTTCAACCACTTTGGTCTTCAAGGTTTTTACTTTTTTGGTCGGTTTCTTCTTGCTTGATTTTTTAGGAGTAGCAGTTTCTTCAGTAGCCGATTTCTCAGGTTTTTCAGACTTTTCCTCAGGCTCTTCCTCAGGTTTTGCCTCAGGTTTTGCCGCCGATTCCTCAGCTGGTTTGATTGGCGGCGCGGCGGCTTCCCGTGATTCATCCAGTGTTTCTACCGCCGTTTTAACCGGTGTTTTAGCTTTACTTTCCTCGGTTTTAGTAGTTGTTTTCATTGGACTAGGCCGAGAATCATGGACCAACTGTCCGTGTTCCAGATCCAGCTGGCGCTCATTTTCCAGGTGCGCCAACAGCGTCACATCATGAGTCGCCAATAAAACCGTCGTGCCAAGCGAATTAATCTGTTGTAGTAATTTCACAATACTTAAACTGGCTTGCTTGTCCAGATTCCCGGTCGGTTCATCAGCAAAAACGACGCTCGGACCAGTGGCCAATGCCCGGGCAATACTCACCCGCTGAGCTTCACCACCAGAGAGTTGCTTGGGAAATACCAAGGCTCGTTCAGTCAACCCGATCAAACTCAATAAATCAGTCACTCGTGACTCAATCTCACTTTCCGGCTTGCCCAAGATCGAGAGTGGCAGAGCAATGTTTTCCCAGACATTCAATTCCGACAGTAAGCGATAGTCCTGAAACACCACACCAATCTTGCGGCGGTGAAATGGCACCTGACCGGCCGGCATAGCGGTCACCGACTCGTCTTTATACATAATCTCGCCCTCGGTCGGTAAAAAGTCGCGGATCAAGAGCCGCATCAAAGTGGTTTTACCAGCGCCAGAAGGACCGGTCACCACTACTAACTCGCCAGGCTCGACGTGAAAAGAGACATTATCCAGAGCCACGGTCCCATCGCCAAAACGTTTGGTCACGGCAGTAAACGTAATCATGTAAATTTATTATGAATGACAGGTCGACGAGTGACAACCCAAAGTCCAAAATCTATTCTGTCTCTGCCGGCGGCTGAGCATCTTTCTCAATCACTTGCACTCGACCCACATCCATCAGCCAACCAACCTTTTGACCCTTAAAAGTCTCGCCCCAGACCTTGACCTGCATACCGACCAGTTTATCTAAATCAGTGATGGAAGAGGTCAAATAGACTGTCTGACTCGGCCCGCCTTCACGCAAGAGCTGGTGGGAGCCTTCACCATCCAAACCACCTTGCTCTAAGTAGCCCTCGGCACTATCTTTAAAAGTCTGATCATCCTTGACTCCAAACACATCACCGTTGTTAACTACATCGCCGGCCACTTGCTGAGTAGCGGTCGGTGAACCGTTGCCGCTGGCCTTCTGCTTTAATTTAAAGCCACCAAAGCCAGTGCCAATCCCGGCCAGAATCGCCACTACCCCAAGAACGATTGCTCTTTTTTTCTGTTGTGGTGTCATTGGATCTCCTTTTTTGGCTGGTTTTTCATCCAGCTCCAGTTGTTTGAGGGGTTTACCAACAGAGATTTGATTGTGCGGGGCGGCTGGAGTTTCGTCAACCGGCGGCTGGGGAGTTTTCTCAGCCAGATTTTCGGTGTGAACTCGAGTAGGTGTCTCTGACATAGGTTTAATATACAGTAAATAGTTTATAGTTCAAAGTTTACAGCGCCAAAAATCTGTTAACTATAAAACTATTAACTCAATTTAATTTCCTCGTAAATAAACTGATCTAGGTCTCCATCAAGTACTCCGGTAGTGTCTGAAGTCTCCACCTGTGTACGCGTGTCCTTCACTAGTTGATAGGGGTGTAAGACGTAATTACGGATCTGCGTCCCCCAGCTGGCCTGAACGTGCTTGCCCTTGACTTGTGCCAACTCTGACTGGCGTTTTTCTTCTTCCAGCAGAGCCAAGCGTGACTTGAGCATTTTGAGGGCCTTGTCTTTATTTTGGGCTTGGCTGCGCTCCTGGCGACATTTAACAGTGATACCAGTCGGAATATGGCGCAACTCAACGGCCGTATTCACCTTATTGACGTTCTGCCCGCCGGCGCCACCCGAACGAGAAAAATGCCACTCCAAGTCATCATCTTTCACCTCAACCTCGTCACCATTTTCAATTATCGGCGTCACTTCTACTAGGGCAAACGAGGTCTGGCGCAGTTTGTCGGCGTTAAAGGGACTGAGACGAACCAAGCGATGCGTCCCCTGTTCGCGCTTCAGATAGCCATAGGCATACGGCGCGTTGACTTCGTAGACCACTTCTTTGATACCGGCTTCTTCTCCCCTGACTTCATCAACCAGCGAAAACTTCCAGTCACTGCGCTCAAAATACCGCTCATACATCCGTGAGAGCATCTGCGCCCAGTCCATCGCCTCGGTCCCACCTTGGCCTGGGTGAATCGACAACACCGCCCCAGCACTGTCGTACCGACCGCTCAAGTATTGCTCTAGTTCCAGTTTGGCCAATAGTTTGGTCAGCTGCCAATAATTTTTTTCCGTTTCCACCAGGAAAGCTGGTTGTTCTGCCGGTGACAACTCAAGATAGCCTTTTACGTCTGCCAACACACTTCGTAGTTGCTCATAGCTATCAAGCTTGTTTTGCAGTGCTGCCACTTGCCGCATTTTGCTTTGCGCCGCCGCCCCTTCCCAAAAACCAGGCAGAGCTGATTCCTGCTGGAGGGCCGACAGTTCCGTTTGCAGCCGCGTCCCATCCACCGCCGCCAAAAAGGCGTCGGTTTTCTCCACCAAAGCTTGAATCTCTTCCAGTGAAACTACCATCACGACTTTATTCTATACTCTCCGTGATTGATTGATACTCCAAGCCCACCTGGCGCTGGATAATTAATTTTGGTTTTCTGAGCTCAGGCAGGCTGAATTGCGCCTCCACTATCACTGTACTTTCTTCCGGCACTACGACTAAAAAACCAATTTGTTTATATTGCCCACCACTGCTGCTCATAATACTATCCTCATCCCACTGAGCAATTGGTTGGTCGTCAACGCGGATCGTCTCGATTGCCATATCAGGCCGCACCAGCAAACGATAGTAGTTGACGTATGACAAATGCGGCGCGACTGCGTAACTGCTTTCCGCCGGGATAATCGGTCGCTCATTGGCCGTAAACGCGTTGTAAAAGATAGTGGTAACTCCCAGTTGTTGATCTTGAACGCGCGCAGTCAATTGACGAGTCACTTTCCGATTGGCTTTATTGATCCCGACATTGGACTCGACGGGGAAAATAAAAATTTCGTTTGATTGAAAGGATTGAATCGAACCATCCAGCCGAGCAGTCTCAATCGACCGCTGCGTTTGATCATTATGGGCAAATAATTGTAGTTCCAACGCCAAGTTACTCTCAAGCGCCCTGAAAATCTGGCGCCACTCATCCCAAGTCAACTCTGCTAAACGCAGTTTGAGGGCGGTATAAAAACTCTGCAGTGACTGTTCTTTCTCTTGACTGCCGGCAAAAAACTCGCCGCGGTCCTCACGCATCAGCACGGCCAAATTCTCACCAGTCACCGTGTGTTGTTGGTCGGCCAAATAAAGGCCGCCCAATGTTTCCACCAACTGTTCGATCGTCGGCAAAGTAAGGGCGATTATGCCGTCATAGCGCTGAGGATCGCCCTGGATATTTTCGAAATACTGTAAGATTTGGGCAGCTGAGGTCGGAAAGTCAGGCGACCAATTGGCATCCACCAACTTCAGGCCCTTCCCTTCACTTAAATACTCCCGCTGACCCGGCGGCGAGGGTAAAGTCATACTCATCCCACTCGGGTCGTACATGTCGTGAATCGTGAGGCGAAGCGGCTCGCTACTGCCAAAATCAAGCACTGTATAGGACCCGATAAATCCACCAGTAGCACGAATTTCATCGGTGTTTTGCAACAGTACCAGGTAGCGATCACTCCCAAGCAGTAGTGTGTGCAGTAAATACCAACGCTCAATCAGCGGCACTGCCCGCCATGTCACTCGAGAAAAAATCAAGCTCACTGGTGACGAAACGCGCAGCCACCGTCTGCCTTGTACCGTATCGCCCTGGGCATACATCCTTAGTCCAAAGAGCGAAATCATCACCGAGATCACCAAGATCAACCAAATAACACCCAAGCCGGCCAGTATTTTCTTTAACCAAGTCACCAGAGTCATAATTTTTGCCTGATCCTGTCGAACGAATCAGCTTTACCATATAATACCCTAGAGTAACCTCATGAAGAAATCAGCGACAAAACCAACGATCGTGGTGCTACACGGCTGGACACTAGACCCAGCGGTCACCACCAAGTGGCAACCGTTTCTCAAACTCCTCAAGAAAGCAGGCTTTGTCGTCAAATCTTGGCCGCTGCCGGGCCTGACAATCAAGAAAGACACATCACTCACCCTGGAAGACTACGTCGCCTGGCTCGACCAAAAGACCAAAAACCTGCCGCCCTTTATCCTGCTCGGGCATTCGTTTGGCGGCCAGTTGGCTGCCCAGTTTGCTTGTGTGTATCCCAACCGTGTCAACCGTTTAATTCTCATTGACAGCTCAGGCATCATCGATCCAGCCATCAGTAAGATCTTGAAACGCTCAGTCTTCAAACTGGCGGCTAAGGTCGGCCGGGCAGTGACCAAATCCACCAAACTGCGCCAACTATTATATACACTGGCCAGAGAAACCGACTATTATGAGGCCAATGAGGCTCAACGCCAAACTATGAGCAACCTCTTGCAAAGAGACCTCACTGAACACTTGCCGCACATCACCGCCCCAACCCTAATCATTTGGGGACAATATGATGCGGTCACCCCCTTGAAGCTTGGGCGAGTGTTTGCCAACAGAATCCCCCAGGCAACCCTCAAACTCATCGCCGGCGCCAGACATTCGCCAATCTATACTCACCCACAGCAAACACTCAAATTAATCACTGAATTTCTGAAGGCCTAAATGAATCCTTTTACCCTGATTATTATTGTCCTGACCTTACCTTTTACGCTGGTACGGCTCTTGCGGTGGTTGGCCTGGGCCCAGCAAAAGGAATATCGGGTGGACCGGCTCTGGCACTTTCTCTCCTCAGAAGAGGGTCTCAGCGAGTTGTTGCGCTTATTGCCGTCAGTGACCGACTTTACCCGACGAGGCCTGAAACGACCGGCTGTCACTCTTCGAGCGGCCGCGGTGGGGTTTTTAAGCTTGGTTTTACTCGGCTACATCCTCGCCGTCAGCTTTACCTTTAACCAATGGTGGCTACCGATCGCCGCCTACATTCTCGTCCCTATCCTGCCTGGCAGTATTAGTCTACTGACGGAACTGATGAAAACAGTACTCAGTTGGGTCCTGCTGTTTTTGGCCAAACAAAAACTGCTGATCGGCAAACCGCGAATCATCGGCATCACCGGCAGTTACGGCAAAACCACCACCCGCCACCTAGTGGCCCACGTACTCTCCCAGCAGTACACCGTCTTCACCCCACCCAAATCACACAACACTCCACTCAGTATCGCCTGGGCAATCTTAAAAGATTACCAAAAAGAAGAGCTTATTTTTTTGGAGTACGCAGCCTACAAAAAGGGTGAGATCCGACGATTAGCCTGGTGGTTTCGGCCAGAGGTTAGTTTGGTAACCGGGGTGACCGAACAGCACTTGGCACTTTTTGGCAGTGTCACCAATATCATCAAGGCCAAAGGCGAACTCGTCAAAGCAACCAGTCTCAAAGGCGCCGTGTTTTACAACGGTAATGACGAAAATGCCCTCAAAGTTTGTGAGGTTGACCCTAGTAAAAAAACCACGCCCTACAGCGGCCCGCAGTCCAACATCATCTTGGCCAATAGTCGCTTGGATGCCAAGGGGCGCCTGCATTTCACCTGGCAGGGACGGGTGATTGCCACCCATTTGGTTGGCCGCCACTACCTGGAAACCGTTCAAGCTGCGATTGCCTTGGCCCAATACTTTGCCGTGCCAGAGCAAAAAATCCGCGGCGCCCTAAAAAGTTTCTTACCGACCGACAACTACATCCAGGTTTACCAACACTTTACTCAACAATTTCTGATTATCAACGATGGTAAAACCAGTAACCCTAAGGGCTTTTTAGCCGCGCTACAAGTCCTTAAATACTTCAAAGATAAGGGCAAAAACGCCATCTTAGCCACCAGCGGCATCATCGACCTTGGCGAGCAAGTAGAGACTATTCATCACCAATTGGCCAAAGCCGCTCAACCAATCGCCGACCTGGTGCTGTACACCGGCGTTGACGGCCGAGAGGAGTTCCGAGAGGTATTCGGTAGCAAAATGGCCAATCACGCCGGCACAATCCAATCGGTGATCGATAAGCTCAACGCGAACGATGCCGTTCTCATCGAAGGGCACCTCCCTGTCTGGTTAATGAAGCAGTTAATGAGGAAATTATGATCAATGCCAGTTTAGGCGCTCACTACTCCCGCCAGTTCGTCAGCCAAAGTAGTCAGCTTTTCTGGCAGACGCTACTTGGTTTGCCGATCCAAGACGTTACCAACCCGTTGAGAGTAGGGCTGGAACAAACTTTCGGCGGGCAGGCAGTACTGGTGTACAAAGGCCGTGACGCGATCGAGCTGGCACTGCGGGCTTACGGCATCACCCAACAAACTCAAACCGTCCTCATTCAAGCGTTTACTTGCCACGCCATCGAAGAAGGCATCACCCGAGCCGGCGCGCACGTACAGTACGTGGACCTGGGCGAAAACCAACTCAACCTGACAGTGGCCACACTCACTCAAGCGTATAAAAAGGCTAAGCATGTCAAAGCGGTCATTGTCCAAAACACCCTCGGTCACCCGGCAGAGATGAGCAAAATCAAGGCGTGGTGTCAACAACACCAACTGTTACTAATCGAAGATCTAGCTCAAAGTTACGGTGCCACTGCCAATGGAAAGCTACTGGGCACTTTTGGGGATGTGGTAATTCTGTCTTTTGGTCGTGATAAAGTAATCGACGCGGTCAGCGGCGGGGCGGTGGTTTTCCGCCAGAAACCAACTCAATCTTTCCCTAACCTGCCAGCCACTCCCAAGTCAGTGGTGCTCAACGACCTGGCATATCCACTTTTTACTTCACTTATCCGCGGCACGTACGACTTTTTACTCGGTAAGCTCATCCATAAAACCTTAACTGTTATCGGTCTCATGGGTAACCCCACTCAATCACCCACCAACAAGATCACTGCTTTGCCTGATAGTTTGGCGATCTTAGCGCTTGGTCAACTCAAACAGGTCGACGCTATTCGTCGCCTCCGACAGGTGACAGCGGCGCTTTACTTGGAAAAATTAATTGAGACACCATTAAAACTACTGACTGAAACCACCCACCTGAAAAACGGTTCACTGTTACGGGTAGCGGCGACGGTCGATGATCCTCAGTCTTTACTAAGGTTCCTGAAAACCCACAATATCCACCTGACCGACCGCTGGTACCGCGAACCGGTTGATTGTGGTCAGCGGCAGTGCGACACTCAGTACCAAGCGGGTTCTTGCCCGAACGCAGAAAAGTTGAGTCGGACTATGATTAATCTGCCCACTCACGCCAAAATTTCTGTCAGTGACGCGGAAAAAATCATCATGATTATTAAAAAATATTTTGCCAAATAAAAATAATGTTAGAACTAAAACCAATCAACACCAAGGAGCAGTGGGAGCAGTTTATTTTCTCTCGTCCCGAAGCTAATTTCCTGCAGGCTTGGAATTGGGGTGAGTTTCAAGTAGCGATTGGTAAAAAAATCTTTCAGTTGGGTGTGTTTGAAGATCATCAACAAATTGGCGCGCTGCTGGTGGTCAAAGAAGCGGCCAAACGCGGCAGTTACTTGGCCATTGCCGGTGGACCGATTATTGATTGGCAAAGATCATCTCCAGATCAACTTCAAGTAATTTTTAATCAGCTAAAAAGACTGGCAAATCAGGAAAAATGTCTCTTTGTTCGCTTTCGACCTCAAGCGCTGGATTCGGCTGAGTTCCGTGCCCAACTCAAAAAATTTGGTCTCCGCCCTGCTCCAATGCATTTGACGGCCGACCTCACCCTCCAACTGGATCTCACTCAATCGGAAGAGGAGATTTTGCGCGGGATGCGCAAAAACACGCGCTATGAAATTCGCCAAGCACAAAAACAAAAAATTCACACCGAAATTACCGAAAATCCGGCAGAAATTAAAAAATTCTATGAACACCAAGTGGCACTGGCGACCAAACATCACTTTGTGCCATTTTCCTATCAATTCTTGTACGAGCAGTTCAAAGTGTTCGCCAACGACGACCAAGCCGTGTTAATTTCCAGTTTCCAGGGCGAACGGTTACTAGCCACTGCTTTCGTGATCTTCTACAACAGGGAGGCCGTTTATCACTACGGTATTTCCACGCCGGCCAACGAACAACTAGCCGGTGCCTATGCCGCGCAGTGGACCGCCATCCAGGAAGCGCGACGGCGCGGCTGCACCCGCTACAACTTCTGGGGCATTGCCCCCAAGGAAGAAAAACATCATCGTTTCTCAGGTGTCTCACTTTTCAAACGCGGCTTTGGCGGGCAGGAAGTGGCGTATCTCCCCGCCCATGATCTGCCAGTTTCCCCACTCTATTGGCTAACCTATCTGTTTGAAACCATCCGCAAAAAACTGCGGCATTTGTAACGTTGACACATTACCGCTCTTCAGAATCTTTCCCACCAGAGCTTGCGGTGATTGCTTTTTTATAGATCGGAGTTTCTTCAACTTTTATAGATGGCTCAAAATCTTTTATATATCCCAACCGAATCGCCTTTATGAGCGCTTTAATCATCACGTTTCCACTTTTCACCAACTCGCTTTTCAACTCAAGTTTCGCATAAATATTTTCAAAATGACGTTTTACTGTATCGAGACTAATGGACAAATCAGAGGCAACTTCACTGTAAGCAGTTCTTCCTTCTTTCACTTGATTAAGCACATCGATTTCCCTTGGACTCAGTTCTTCAATTTTATGATTCATAATGGGTGAATTATATCAAGTAAAAGCTTGATATAGCGATTCATACTGCTTAGCCACTGCCTGCCAATTTTGCGTTTTGGCCCACGCCAAGGCTTTCTCCACCGTGTACTGCACTTTGGCTGACTTATCCTGAACCAACTTGAGAAAGCGAGTCAAGTCTTCCGGCGTGTCAACGACCGTTAACCACGGGGCAAAGGGTGACAACAAGTAGTAATCTTTTTTGAGCGGATTTTTCTGCGCCGCCACCACCGCGCACTGATAGGCAAAAGCTTCTAGAATCGACAAGTACCCACCGGCAAAAACCACTTTGGCCTTTTTCAAATACGGTATCGGGTCAACAAAGCCTTTTACTTCCCCCAATGCCTCTGCCTGCTCCCGTAATAATCCATCACCGCAAAAAACCACTTTGCCCGACCAGCTTTTAGTTTCGAGTGCCTGTAGTAGCACCGGCAGCCCGGTGTCATAGTCCAGGCGGCCCATATACAACAAGAGGTTATCTTTTTTCATCCGGCCGCGAGGCACTTCCACGCCACCATAAATCACTTTGTCGGCCTTGAAGTGATAGTACTTTTCCAAATACGCCCCAATCGCTACCGTACGGTGTGAGAGAACATTGGCCAACTGCCGAATCCAGATATTTTTGCGCGGCACCGGATAAATCCCTTCCCAGCCATGAAAGGTAGTGATTACTCTTTTACGCCAAAACAGCAGCCGCAGCGGCAGGTACCAGATAAACACATCATGAATATGAATAATATCCGCTTCATCAATCAACCGACCAAAACGAGTGAATACCCACCACCAGATGATCAACAGACCAAAAAAACGAATCCGCGGAAAATCAAAGCGGTAAATCGGGATGTTTGCTTTCGTTTCACTCTCTGGTAAACCAGGAAAACGCTGGGTCAAAATGGTGATTTTGTAGCCTTTTTGCCATAGTAACTGACTGGTGGACCACACATGGTTCTCGACTCCCCCCAAACGAGGATCATAGGAAGGAGTAATGACCAAAATCCGAGACATACCAAGTGACGTTTATAATGTGAGCAATGAAAACTTCTCTCAGTGTAACGACTCTCAACGAAGAATCAACCATCGACTGGCTCTTAACAGCGATCAGCGAACAGTTTGTGCTGCCCGATGAAATCATCATTGTTGACGGCGGTTCCACTGATAAGACGGTCAAAAAAATCAAAAGATGGCAGCAAAATCACGAGCTCGGACAAATCATTCGGCTTTTTCCCAAAAAAGGCAATCGCAGTATCGGTCGGAATTTCGCAGTGAGCAAAGCCCGCCATGAGTGGATCGCCTTTACCGACGCCGGCTGTTTACCATACCAAGACTGGCTACAAGTGCTGCTGCGTACCCAGCGAGAAACCAGCGCCGACGTGGTCGCGGGCTACTACCAAGGCCTGCCGCAAACCAGATTTGAAGAAGCAGTTGTGCCGTATGTGCTGGTGATGCCGCATCGAGTCAACCAAAAAAACTTTCTGGCGGCCAGCCGGTCGATGCTGATTCGCAAGTCAATGTTTAGAAAACTAGGTGGCTTTGACAAAACTCTCAATCACAACGAAGACTTTGCCTTTGCCAACAAACTGAAACAAGCCAAAGTGCCAATGGCTTTTGCCGCTGACGCTCTGGTCGGCTGGCTGCCGCGGCAAAACTTAAGAGACTTTTGGCAGATGATTCACCGTTTCGCTTTTGGCGACATCCAGGCCAAAATTGTCCGACCAAAAGTGGTGCTGATTTTTACCCGCTACCTGATTTTCCTTGGCTTACTTACTTGGATGATCATCATTGGCGAACTCAGACAAACCGGCAGCTTTTTCCCGCTGCTGATCTCTCTCTACCTGCTGTGGGCTGTCATGAAAAACAAGCGTTATGTTCCCCATGGTTGGCTGTGGCTACCGGTCTTGCAAGTTACCAGCGACTTGGCGGTAATGTTGGGCAGCTTAACTGGAGCCTACTTTTTAATCAAGCGCACAAAATCATCAACGTGAAGATAGTCAAGGCCAATTTTCGCAGCAGCTTTTTCGTCATTACTACTGTCACCGATAAACAAATACTCTTTCAAGGCAGTGTTAGGGATCTGTAATAACGAGAACCCTTCGGGGTGAGGCTTGGAGAACAAGACTTGCTCACACGTCACCCACCGATCTATTTTCTCGGTTAAGTTCAAATCCGCTAGTGCTCGCTTGATCGTTTCAGAGTGATTATTACTCCAAAGAAAAATCGAGAAACCTCGACTACTGCGAATAAACTCGATGACAGCTGAGTTTGGTTCACAACCAGTGTAATGGGTTTTCTCAAACACTCGGTGAAACTCTATTAAATCTTTGCGAAGTGATTGCCCAAAGTGCTCAATGAAACGATTTTCTAATTCGAAGTTGACCCATTTTCTATTTAACTGGTGAGGAGAAAGAGTAAAACTTGGATCATATTTTTGGATCGCTGATACTATTCCTTCTCTATACCCATCATTCCAGTCTATCAGGAGCGTGCTGATCGTCTCATCAAAATCAAAAATCAGGTATTTTTTATTGGAGAGCTTGCTCGATCGCGGCTGGAAGGGCATTGTAACCTCCGGTAAACTTTTGACCATTTAAAAAGAAAAACGGCGTGGAGTTTACCCCCAGCGTATTCCCATCCGCCACACCCTGCAGGATTTTAGCTTGATAGGTGTGCTCACTCATGGCTTGATTAAACTGCTCCAGATCCAGCTCCAACTCCTCCGCATACTGCTGGAAAATCGGTAGTGGGTCACTTGCTTCTGCCCACTCATCCTGGCGCTCAAAGATCAAGTTACTCATCTCCCAGAACTTGTCTTGTTCGCCGGCTGCCTCGGCGGCTTCCGCCGCGGGCACGGCGTGACGATGCTGCGACAAGGGGAAGTGGCGATAAGTAAACAACAACTGATCTGGATACTTGGCGATCAGTGAATCAACTACCGCTTGGGCTTGTGCACAATACGGACATTGATAATCACTAAACTCCACTAAAGTGATTGGTGCCTCGGCTGGTCCAACCCGAAAACTCCCTTCTCTCATTAAGACAGCTGAGTCAACGGTCTGCGGCGTGGGACTAGCATTGTTTTTGGTCAGCATCAAGATGCCGCCGACAAACAGCGCCAAGGTAACAACTCCTACCCCGATTAAAACTTTGGCTTCTCCGGTCATACTTTGTGTTCCTTTTTATGAATCAGCATCAGGGTAGTGATGATCGCAAAGGCTGTCAGTGATAACAGCGGAATGGTGATAAAACCAAACCAAGCAAAAAAGCGGGTAGTACATGACACTCCCTCACGACACACTTCCTGAATGACACCGTAATACAAGAGATTGTGATAAGCGGCTATCAAGAAGCCAAGGCTGCTCAACGGCAGTACGTACCATGAAATGCGTTTGTCTTTGAGCAAAATCCCCACTCCCAAAATCAAGACTAGTGGGTACATCAAGATCCGCTGGTACCAACACAGCACACACGGGGTCCAGCCCATCACTTCACTGAAAAATAAACTGCCAGCGGTCGCAATCAAAGCCTGAAACCAAGCCAAATACAAGAGGTTTTTTTTAAACCACACCCACATAGGTTTCTATTAAACGCGATTATTCCTCGATAATCAAGGTACCCACTTGCCCTTGTGCTCGGTGACTGCCCACATTGCAGTAAAACTCAAACTCGCCGGTTTGATCAGCCAAAAACTCGACCGTAGTCGACTCACCTTCTGCCACTATTTCTGACGAAACATCAAACTCATCCAAGCTGAAGTTGTGTTGCAGATCAGCAGCGGTCAGATTAATCCTGACGGTTTGACCCAACTTGACCGTAATCTCATTGGGCGAGAAGGAAAAGTTGCCCGCCTCCACGTCAATTTCCACCACTTCTTCCACCGGCTCCATCACTTCTTCCTCGGTGGGAGTGGGTGTTTCCTCCTCCATTACCTCAGTGGACGCTGGCGTTGGACTGACAATTTCCTCAGTTGGCGCGGTGTTATTGGAGCTGGCTTGGATCATCACAAAAGCGACGATTGCCACTACCGCTACTATCCCTAAAATGGCCAACAAGTTGGATTTTTTGTCGGTACTCCCCACACTGGGTTGAGTGTCATCGGTTGGCATGTTTTCGTTCATGGAAGCCTCCTTTTTTACGCTTATTGAATAGTTTCAGACTACATAAAACTGCCTCATTTGACAAGTGACAGTTCACCTGCCAGGCCTGGTTTTAGCTGGTATAATTTGGTGTGTCTGGAAGCGTCGCATAGTGGCCAATTGCACAGGGTTGCTAACCCTGACCGGTTTTCCGGTTCGTGAGTTCGAATCTCACCGCTTCCGCCAAGTTTTAACCTATTTTTCCCTTGTTTTCTTGGTATATACTATTTTTATGAGTGAAACATACCACATTAGCTATAAAATAACCAGAAAAAAACTTGGTGAAGACGGCAGAGAAATTGATATTGAGGAAACAGCACACGCTGAAGTCCCTGATGCATATCAGGTGCTGGGTGTTTCTCATAATGCTACAGATGAAGAAATCAGAGAACGGTGGCGGCAGCTATCAAAACGCTATCACCCCGATAACAGCGGCTCTTCTGATTCAGATCAGGCAAAGCTGGAAATGATGAAAACTATTAATGTTGCTTATGATGTACTAAGCAAACCGGAAAAAAGAGCTGCGCTCGATAGAGAAATTCGGGCAGGCAACGGCCGGCCAGTAGAACCAAGTCCTGCCAGAAATAGGGCGGAAAGACGCCGGCCTCCCACCGTCAGTCGGGAAGATCAACACTCACTTTATGCACATATTCTCAATAAAATTCACAACGCTACGGAAACTCGTGATCTCTTGCACTCCGATGTAATCGAGAAACTCTTCACTAATGGAAAGATTTCCTCCCAGAATAGAGATGAAGTTCTTGAGGCAATCAGAATAAAAACCGATGAGATCAACGCCAAAAGGCGTCGCGATCGTGCTGTATAACGAGCTGATCGCTACCTACTGATTTGAAAAGAGATACGCCAAGTTGAAAAGTAGATTAGTCATTTATATAACTCTCTCCAAAATTTCTTTTCTTCGAAAGCAACTGTAATAAGCAATATCATACTGAGGAAGAACTTCTTGGGCATTGAAAGCTTGCTCTACAGGAATTGATTTAAGATACCCAATTAAATTAGCATTCTCCGAAAGCGGCGTATCAAGAGTGCCATATTGTTTAATCCTTTCCTTGGTGCTAACCGAAGCAACCATAAATCCATACCCTGCTGGAGTAACAACTCCTTCAACAGGGATATTTGAAGAAATTTGGTGCAAAAAAACAGACACATCAGCTACACTAAACCGAAAAGGGTTCATCACTTCATTTAATAAATAATCGAGTCCACCAATAAGTGGCACTCTCGGATGAGTATGGACTGCCCCCAACCGCCTCCACCCAAGAGGAAGAGGTAGTATTTGTCGATATGCGTCATGTACTGCTGAACCTCGACGTATTTTCACCCATAATGGAGTACCTTTCTCATACGCTTTAGAAAGAAGTAGCTCACCTAAATCATTGCTCGCCATCACTGCCAAGTGCTCTCTATAAGCTTTCACTTCCAAAGGTGACCCAAGTAAGCGATCCAACAATCTTCGAAAATGACTGTTTTTGGGAAAAGATACTAGTTGCGGAAAAGTATTAAGGTGCATAAAATCAGCATTTTTCAGCAACTGACCAAAAGCTTCTAAAGGCCAAACTGTTTGCTCTGCTTCTAAGGCAGCTCGTGCTAAACCAATTTTTCGTTCTTGATCGTTTGGCATTTTACTGTTTTATTTACTCACTATTTTCAAAAACCCACTCGGCCTGGAATAGGCGTAAACTTGAGTAACTCCATTCTTTACGGCATACATAAATCCTGCTTCGAGAATTTGGGTACCCAACGAAGATTTTTCCTGAACTGATACACTTTCTGGTAACGTTGGGTATTTCATCATTACGCAATATCCAAGCGCTTCGACGTCTTTGGGTCGAGCGTTGGCGATGGGGTATAAAATCGAGGCGCCCTCCTCCATGCCAGCTTTGGGCGCCATGTGGAAATTGAGCACGGGATCGGTTTTGGCGGCCAAGTAAGCATCAATATACTGAGGAGCTTCTGCCAACAATTTCTGGTACTGAGAATCGGTTGACTTCATACTGGGTGTAAAAGGCTTGCCGTCGGTCGAGATGGTGACAAACATCACCGCGTCACCGTCGGTGGTGCTGGGTTTAAGAGTAAGATTACCAGTGGCTTGATCGTAGGTATTCAACCAAGCGGCTTTGTTTTCAATATCCTTCGCGTGCACAATTTCACCAAACGCTGAACCAACTAATTGATCCGTTTTCTTTTCAATCGCCCCAATCACAATTCCGTTTGCTACCGCTTGAGTAGCTGTTTTAATATCGATTCCAAGCTCCTCTCCCCATCTAGTGTTGTGGATCTCGACCAACCGAGCAAGATGATTGGTATCAAACGGCGTGAGGCGGCGGAAATAATGAGTTGACGTCTGCGCAATCGGCGTAGAAATATCCTGGAGGTATTCTCTAATCTTCACTCGCTGAACCTTACCGGTGGAAGTCATCGGCAGGCTCGTTAACGGCACGGTCAAGAAAAACTTGGGTGACTCATAGGCTGCTACTCCTTTAATCGCACCCGCTTTGGCGTCTGCTTGCAGTTGCTTAGTTACTCGTCGTTGTTCTTCTTGGTCAACCGAATCATCAAAAACAATCACCCCCACGATCTCTTCGCCATAACGCTCGTCGGGCGCACCAGTCACGTAACAGCTGACAATTTGCGGGTAATGAGTCAAAATGGCGTGTTCGATCATCAGCGGCGAGATATTCACTCCACCTTTAATAATGATTTCTTTGATCCGCCCTTTAATGAAAAATACTTTCTGACCAAACATTTTTTTCCAAATACCGATATCACCTGAGTGAAACCAACCGTCGACAAAAGACTCTTTATTAGCTTGGTCATTGTCCAAGTAACCCTGTGTTAAAACTGGCCCGCGCAAGCAAAGCTCCCCCTCCTCACCTTCACTAGCCAACTGGCCATCAGCTTTAATCACCGCCGTGTTGTTCCATTTGAGCTCGTGGCCGATCGTGTTGGAGGCGATTAATTCCCTGTACTGCTGGTCATCCAAGTCGGCCCAACCAACCCCCGTCACCCGTAGTGCTGTTTCCGTGGAGCCATACCCTTGCACTAAGCGAATACCAAACAAATCGTAAAATTTTACGACATCCGTCGGCACCACTGGCGCGGAACCAATTTGAATACGTGTCACTTGCTTCAGATTTTCTCGGTACTGCTTAAACGCATCGCGTTCACTCAACATGTCAAAAGCAATCGTCGGCACGATCGATGAGAGCGTACAGTGATACTCTGCCATCACCCGCCAAAAATTAGATTTGGAATAACGAGGCGATAAAACAATCGTCCCGCCAGCAAGCAAAGTCGCCAACGACATCGTGGTAGAGTTAATGTGATGGAGCGGCAAACAGATGTGAAAACGGTCGGTTTCAGTGATTTTTAACCAGTCCCGAATACCATCCGCATTGAGCAAAAGATTGGCAATTGAGAGTTGCACACCCTTTGGTAAATTGGTGGTACCGGAGGTAAATAAAATCAGGCAAATATTACTCGGATGCTCCTCTATAGCTTGATTCTCCAGTTTTTCTCTGTTTGCTATCTTTTGGCGGATTTGGGCCGACATGGGGATTACTCGAATACCAGGCGAAACAATCCCGAACCAGGTTTTCTCACTCTCCGACAACCCCTCATCCACCACCACTGCTTTACAGTGAGTTGACTGCATTTTGTACGCTTTTCGATCGCTGTCATCACGCTTCAAATCCAACGGTACTGTGATACAACCAATCAACCAACACGCTAAATGAAACAGTAAAATTTCCGGTGAGTTCTCCAAATGCAGTGCTACGGCGTCACCTTTTTTGAGTTTGTGCTCTGTTTTGAAAAATTGGGCTAATGTATACACTTGGTCGACAAACTCAACATAGGTCAAAATTTCCTGAACACCCTGTTTGAGATCGGCAAAAACCAACGCCTCTTTGTCCGGAAAGTTTTTACGATTGTTGGCCAAAATCTTGGCTACAGAAAATTGACCAAGGTCGACATCACCCTCTTTGTCATCTTTGACTAATTGTTGCCAAGCTGCCGCCATAATTCCTAGATTGTACCAGCTACTTTCCGTAAAAACTTGACCCAGCTGCCCCTTTCTACTACTCTGTGATTAGTAGTAATCCCGACCAAGAAAGGAACCTGTATGGGTTTAATCGCTTGGATTGTACTTGGTTTGCTGGCAGGCTGGCTGGCCTCGATGATCATGGGCGCCAATAAATCCCAAGGCATGGGGAAAGACGTCTTGCTTGGGATCATCGGCGCGGTGGTGGGTGGCTGGATCATGGGCTTTTTTGGCCAACCGGGTGTCACCGGCCTCAATCTCTATAGCATCGTGGTCGCGATGATCGGCGCCATCGCGCTCATCTGGGTCGGCCGCACGTTGAGCCGCTAGCTTTTACCAACAAACTCTCTTATAACAAGAGTCGTGCCAAGACTCTCCCGTCATTTTTTCGTTCGACCAACTCTGACTGTGACTCGTGAGTTATTGGGGAAATATCTCGTTCATCAAACTCGCCAAGGATTATTTGTTGGTGAAATCAATGAGGTAGAAGCGTACGCCAACGTCGATGACCCGGCTTCACACGCTTTCCGCGGCAGAACTTTAAGAAATACCCCGATGTTTCTTGAGGGCGGTCACGCGTATATCTATTTTACGTACGGCATGCACTATTGCCTAAACATCGTCACCGAACAAGCTGATACGGCCGGCGCCGTCTTGATTCGCTCAGTCATTCCGATTGAGGGCATTAAAATGATGCAGAAAAATCGTGGCGGCAAACCGCTCAAAATTTTAACTAACGGTCCCGGCAAAGTCTGCCAAGCCTTTGGCCTAACCAAGCAGCAAAATGGGCTTGATCTAGTGACTTCGACCGAGTTGTGGCTGGAAGACCGCGGTAAAAAAATCAGCCGATTTCAAAAAACGCCCCGCATCGGGATTCGCAATGGCACTAATAAACTTTGGCGCTTTGTCTCTTGAAGCTTGTATAATACGGCTACTCTTGGAGGTGTCGCATAGTGGTCAATTGCGTACGCTTGGAAAGCGTAAGCCTTACGGCTTCGCAGGTTCGAATCCTGTCACCTCCGCCCTAAGTGATTGAATGTGCGGGCTCCGTCCCAAAATACCGGTCGCCATAATCCCCTAACCCAGGAACAATATACAGTGACGAGTTGAGATGTGAATCAACTGCTGCTGTAAAGATTTTGATGTTATCAAACTCTCGGTTAATGGCAGTAATACCTTCGGGAGCGGCCACCACAGCCACGATTCTAATTTCCTTGGGTTTTACTGGACCACTATTGATCTTTCTGATTGCTTCTATCAAAGTTCCTCCGGTAGCAAGCATTGGGTCAGTAATTACCACCACCGAATCTTTGGTGATTGTTGGCACATTTTCGTAATACCATTCAGGTTCGCCATTCTCAAGACGACGCATCCCTAACGTCGCTATCTTTGACTTTGGCAGAGCCTGCATTGCCGGAGCAAGCAGAGCCAACCCTGCTCTTAATACTGGTGCCACTACTACTCGTTCTGCTAACTTGGGAACCGGAGTCGTAGCTGCCCCAACTTCTCTTACTAACTGATTGCTCACTTTATCCTCATACATCGCTAAGTCCGCCACTGCTTTCCTAAACAACGGTAAAGATAATTCATCAGAGTGAAACCTAAAGTTCCTCAAACTTGTTTTTTCATTTCGTAGATGGCTGAGATGATCAAGCGCTAAGTTATCTTCTAAAACCGTAACATTATCAGGCAATTTATAATCTTCCTCTGTATATGAGTCTTTCAAAAACCCTGCTGCTTTCGCATCCTGTCTTGCTAACCACAACAGAGAGCAAACGACAACATGGTCAGCTACTTCCTCCTCCGCTAAATTCGGCCCTGTCTCTTCTGCCGAAGCTGGCTTTACTTCGTCTTCGGCTTTCTCTCGAATAATTTTACCCAAAGTATGCACGTCATCATTGGGGTCTTGGACAAAAACCAAGTTTTCAAGGTCTAACCCATAAAATTGAGTTTGCAAAGCCTTTATCTCTTCTTCTTTCAATGCTCGTTTTACTATTTCTCCCATACTGCCTTTCTTTACAAAAAATCCTTCTTAACAGAAGGACTTACATAGTTGGTTGATACTCTTTGGGGCAGGTTGTTGGCGGCAACCTTTGGTCACTGCAGCAGAGTGTAAAACAAAAATAAACAAAACGCTACCCTTGGTTTAATTT
The DNA here is from genome assembly GCA_001002135.1 of Candidatus Pacebacteria bacterium GW2011_GWA1_46_10. Classification (GTDB taxonomy): domain Bacteria; phylum Patescibacteriota; class Microgenomatia; order UBA1400; family PJMF01; genus UBA10119. Next base: position 193,203 of record LCLP01000001.1, on the reverse strand, counting down.
TTTACATCAGTAGTGTATGCTGAAAACAGTAGAGACCGTTTATACCCATGGCACAAGCTCAATTACCTGATCTGAGTCAACTTTTGACCGACGCGTGGAAACTAACCAAAGAACGTTTTTGGTTATTGCTTCTTTTGTGGCTTGTCCAATGGACAATCATCACCTTGATTGTGATTGGCGCCATCGCCCTGAGTCTGGGTGGATCGTTGGGAAGTTTGTTTACCAGTCCAACCAAGTTCACTGCCATTACCACTGCCGCCAACAACAATGATTTTATGACCGCTTTCCTCGCCAGCTTTGGATCAGCAATCATCACCGCCATTTTAATCCTCTTACTTATTTCCTTGATTTTGGGTCCCTTCTTTCAAGCCGCTGACATCGCGCTGGCCGCCGGCAAGAAAAAAATCGGCATTGGCGAAGCTTTGCGGCGTGGTTGGCAGCAGTTTATTCCCGTGTTGGTGGCCGGTTTGGTGATGGCATTTATGGTTTTTGGCGGCCTTTTTCCGCTAGTCGTGCCAGGCATTGTCTTTGCTATTTTGTTTAACTTTGCCTTATTTGAAATTGTTTTGCATAACGCCTCACCAATGCAGGCCCTGAGAAATAGCGCCGGTATGGTCAAACAGCATTTCTGGCCAGTGGTTGGGAGACTGGTCGTGCTGATGGCACTAGCGGTGGGAATTGAGGTTATCAGGGCGAGTTTAAATAGAACACAACAACCACTCTCGTTGCTGATTAGTTTGGCACTCAGCCTGAGTTTTAGTGCCTTTAGTCTGATGTATTCGGTGGCACTGTACAAACAGCTAAAAGCGGTTGCCGCCGGCGCCACTTTGAAACTCAATGTCATCACCATTTTCAGCGTCATCGGCTGGACTGGACTTTTCTTGCTGATCGCCAACGCTGTGCGATCAATCTAACCTCACTTGCTACAATAGAGTCATGCTCCGCTTTTTAAGCTGGATGTTGGTGGTGATCGTGATCTTTGCGGGCCTAGCTTGGTGGAAATGGCGTCTGCCACCCACAACCAATGAAGTTCCCAATCCCACTTTACTTTCGCTGATCAGAAATACCCCCACTCCCACCCCACCCCAATCGGTCAAACTGTTGTTTGGCGGCGACCTGATGTTTGACCGTCATATTCGCCAATTCATCAATACCAACAGCGTTGAGTTCCCGCTGGAACCACTGGCCGAAACCTTCGGTCAATATGATGCGGTCATTGCCAACTTGGAGGGACCGGTCACCAGTTACCCTTCACGCAGTGTCAATACCGTTCCCGGCTCGACTAATAACTTCATTTTCACTTTCGATCCCAGTATCGTCCCACTGCTTAAACAACATCGCTTTATCGTCAACCTGGGCAACAATCACATTCTCAACTTCGGAGCCAATGGTGTAGCTCAAACCAAACAATTCCTGATCGATGGGCAAGTGGAGTTTTTCGGCAACACCAACACTGAAACACAGTCAAGTGAGCGAGTCTTACTGAAAAACTTTGGCAAGTTAACACTTGCTTTTGTCAACTACAATCAATTTGTTGATCGGGGCTTGCCAACCGCCTTGGCAGATGTAGTGTACGCACGGCCACTGGCCGATTTGATCATCGTCATGCCGCATTGGGGTAATGAGTATCAATCGACTGCCAACGTCACTGTGCAAAATTGGGCCCACCAATTGATCGACGCTGGCTCGGATCTGATCATCGGCGGTCATCCTCACGTGATCCAGCAGTCTGAAGAATACAGCGGCAAAATGATCTACTACTCGCTGGGTAATTTTGTGTTTGACCAATACTTCGAGCCGGCTGTGCAACGGGGTTTATTGGTGAGTGTGGAGATCAAACCAGACAAAACCATGATCTTCACCGAAATTCCCATTCAGCTAGAACGCACTGGCCAAACTACGCTGGCAAATTAGCGATCTCGCCGATTACCACGACCTCGTCCGCGACCAGTTTCTCGCTCTCGCTCTCGCCCGCGCAGTTCATTTCGATAAGTCATGGCGTCCAGCACATCCACCAGGAGATACCCCACAAAAGCATAGACCATCAAGGCAAAAAGCGCTGAGAACTCGACGATAAAACCACCCTCAATAGTGGGACTGGGGAACATGCCGGCAAAGGGTGATAAGAGCGGCTCGGTGGTGTCATAGACCCAGTCCACAAACGGCGCCACCGTGCGGGCACCAAACAACTTTAAAACAATCCGCAATCCCAGAAACAACTCTACTAACCCAACGATAAAGTTGACCAGATTAACCAACATCTCCGAAGGCATTCTCATCATAATCCCTCCTTTCTGACCTTTCTTTGTCAGCTTATTGTTCTGTCACTTATGAGACGATCAAAACATGAAAAACTTACAGACACACCGTGCCTTTTTGTTGATTATCACCGTGATTTTCTGGGTACTGTCCACTCGAGACGTCAGTGCACAAGTGATTATCAACGAAGTGTATCCCAACCCCAATACTGGTGAAGACGAGTGGGTGGAGTTATACAACACCACCAATCAATCGATTGACCTGATCGACTGGAAACTTTGGGACCTAGAATCATCACCCGGCGTTGCCATCCAATTCGATCAGTCAACCATACTTGAAGCAGCTGGTTTCCTGATAGTTGATCTGCATAACACTCTCAATAACACTGGCGACACTCTGCTTTTGAAAAACCCGCAAGATGAACTGATTGATACCTTGGGGTACACCGCTTCGACCAAGGGTAAAAGCTGGGCTCGGGATCCGAGTAATCACGCTGTGCTTTTCGAAACGGTGCCAACCAAAGGCGAGGCTAATGTCGTTCCTACCCCCACTCCCACGTCAACTCCTGCAACAACTCCCAACTCAACCATCCTGTCGCCGACTCTCTCTGAGATCACAGCCTGCCCGGACGATTCAGCCGAGTGGGTCGAGCTTTACAATCCACACGACACAGTACTCCCCCTGCTTGGTTTTTCGCTGCGGGATAGCAAAAACAAAATTCTGGGCTTCACTGATTAAACCTTGGAGCCGACAGGTTACACGGTCTTTGAACTGCGCAATGTCTTAAATAACGACGGTGACACAGTCTCACTCATTTCACCCAAAAGCCTAGTTATCGACAGTTTCTCCTACACCCAGTGCCAACCTCAGTTTTCCTGGGTAAAAAACGGTGAGCGGTGGGAGGAAACGTCGATCATCACCCCCAACTCACCTAACATTTTCTCTAATACCTTGCCCGACCAACCAACAGAGGCAACAAACACCCAAGCGACCAACTCAACCCAGCCAAGTGTCTTGGGTGTTTCAACTCACTCATTTACCTACCCACCCTCTGTCTTGAAGCCCAAGCTCTCCTACGAAAAACCAGCCCTTCCCTCCGGTGAAAACCTCGTTTTCAGTCAGCCGCCACACCTGGAGCGGGGCGCGCTGAGTGTTATAATAGGGGGTTTCTTACTGCTCATTCCAGGCCTTAACTGGTATGCCAAAAAGCAACGCATTTTTTGACCGTATCCTTGCCTTTGCCCCCACTGTGGTCTGGGCCGGTTTTATTTATATCCTCTCCGCTCAGAGCGTTCTCCCCAGTCTCACCCTCAATACACTTGATTTTATCTTCAAAAAATCCGCTCACATGTTCGTCTACGCTGTGTTGTATATTTTGCTTTTCCAAGCTTTCAGAGAAACTACCAACTTACAGGGCTTTAAAAGCTGGGTTGTGCCATTAGTACTGACCTTGGCCTATGCCACCTTTGATGAAGCCCATCAAACCTTTACACCCGGACGCCATGGCACTCTTAGAGACATTGGTTTCGACACCCTGGGTGCCAGTCTCGTCTTAATGCGAAAATTCCGATACATCTGATTTCTTTGCCAAAATGACCCTTGACTGACCAGCTCAATGTCTTAGACTGTGGGTGACAGTACAAGTTTACATTTCCAGAAAGGAGCGCATGACTAAATCACAACTGATTGCGATTGTGGCCAAGAAATCTCATCTCACCAAAAAAGCTGCCATGGAGGCAGTAGAGACGGTTTTTGAAGAAATTACCCGTGTGCTAACCAAGAAAAAGGGTGAGAAAGTTGTGGTTTCCGGGTTTGGCACTTTTTACGTCGGCCGGGTGAAAGACAAACATGTCGAGCCCTTCGGCCGCAAGGATCAGCGCACGCTGGTCAAAGGTCATGGCGTGGTAAATTTCCGCGCCGGCAAACCACTTCGCAGAGAAGTTTGGTAAATTATCGTTTCGGAGATTGACGCTTTCGGCGGGCTTTGCCACCCATCCCGATTTTGCGTGTTTCCTTCATGCGATCATCGCGGGTCAGCAAACCAGCACCTTTAAGGAAAATCTTAAACTCAGGGTTATGAGCTACCAAGGCTTGTGATAAACCGTGCACCAAAGCATCCAGTTGAGCAGAGACACCTGAACCGATGATCTTGGCTGTCACCGCAAACTTCCCCTTAGTACCAGTCAATTCAAATGGCTTGTTGTACACCACGGCCGCATTCCTCACCCCCTGAAAATACTCGCCAACTAAAGTGTCATTGACCACAAAATCACCCTGACCTTCATAGAGACGGACTCTAGCTGTGGCCACCTTACGGCGGCCAATCCCCTCAGTGTATCTTGTTTTAGGCACCGCAAACTGGGTTTCACCAGCAGTTGAAGCAGGAGTTTCAGATCGAGGAACTGAAGGCAGTGCAGCGGTCACCTTTTTGACCACTTGGACTTTATTTTTTTGCTTTTTCTTCATTTTTCTGGCCATGATTATTTTTCTCCTAATTGACTCTGGTGTTCATGTTCTGGACCAGCATAGATCTTTAATCGAGTCATCCGGCGATCACGTAGTTTGTTATTGGGCAACATATTCACCACTGCCAAACGAATAATTTCTGTCGGGTGTTTAGCCTGCATATCTGCGAACGATCGTTCATGCAAACCACCCGGAAAACCACTGTGACTGCGATAGAGTTTTTTCAATTCTTTGCCGCGCGTGAGCTTGACGTCACTAGCATTGATCACCACCACGTAGTCGCCCCCATCAATGTGGGGGGTATAGGTCGGCTTGTCTTTGCCGATCAGCTTGATTGCAATCTCAGTGGCCACTCTTCCCAACACTTGATCTTTCACATCAATCAAATGCCATCTTCTGATGACATCTTCCTTGCGCTGCATAAAAGTCGTTTGTCGCTTATTCATGCATTTACTTTCCCTTAGCAGTCGTGCGCTGCACGCGCTGGGCCACTGGCAGAGCTCTTCTTGGTTTAGCGGTTTCCTTCTGGGTCAGCTTCTCAGCGACAGACAATCGTTTGGCTTGTGAGGCTCTTTTCGCAGCCAGTTTTTGACTGACTTTCTTTTTGGTAGTTTTTCGAGCACGCTTGGGTCGCTCAACTTTACTTTTGAGCGTGTGGCGCTCTTCACGCTGTTCCACCAAGCTCAATCTCACCATTTCCACATTGTCACCGCGGCGCTTACCTAACCGAACCAAAGTAGTGAACCCACTGGCGCGCTTTTTCATGGTTGGCGCGATCTTTTCCACCAAGGTATTAACCACATCCCGAGCACCAAAGAAAACGTGGAGTTGTCGCCTCGCACTAACCGAGTGAGTCAGCGCACGGTGAATCAACCGATCCGCCAACCGACGAGTTTCTTTCGCTTTCACCTCGGTCGTCACGATCTCACCGTGTTCCACCAATGCTCGCACCAAGTTGCGAAGCAAGAGCTTGCGGTGATTGGTGTCACGATTGAAGTGGTGACTGGTCACACGGTGTCTCATCTTACTCCTCCAAGCTCACGCCTTTCTTCTGCAACGCTTCATTAATCAGATCCACGCTCTTGCCGCCAAGGTTTTTGACCTTAGAAACAGTCTCTTTGGACACACCGACCAGATCACCGACCGTTTTGTACCCACCTTTGCGCAACGCGTTGGCAATTCTGGTGGGCAAATCAAGCTCTTCCACAGTGAGACGCAAAGTTTCGGCCTCTTCCGGTGAGAGTTGAGCTTCGGTCTCTTTCGTCTCTACCACTACCGGGTCAAAAACCTGAGTGAATTGTTTGGCCAAAATGCGAGCCGCTTGTTGCACCGCCTCAATTGGAGTGACCGTCCCATCGGTCTGGATATCCATCACGATCCGGTCAAAATCAGTCCGTCGACCAACCCGCGTGGCCTCCACTTTGTACGACACTTTCTCGACTGGTGAAAAGAGAGCGTCCACCGGAATCTGACCGATCACGGCCGACTCCATTTCAGTAGCCATCTTGTAACCGGTGCCGGTCTCAACCGTCATCTCGATTTCGAGTTTCTTACCCTTGGTCAACGTGGCAATTGGTTGGTCAGGATTGACCACCTCAAAACCAGCTTCGGCTTCGATATCAGCGGCAGTCACTTCCGCAGGACCCTGAGCGGTCAAACGCAAAATACCTGACCCGTCATGGTCAGCTTTCACTCTCACCTGCTTAAGGTTCAAAATGAGTTCGACGATGTCTTCGCTTAAACCCTCAAGCGTGGTGAACTGATGGTCAACCCCATCAATCGTCACCGAAGTGATGGCTGCTCCCGGCAAAGAGGTCAGTAACACCCGGCGCAAACCGTTGCCCAGCGTATGACCGTAGCCCTGCTCCAATGGCTCGATCACTAACCGAGCTTGCGAAGGGGTCGCTTCCGCCTCTGTAACCGTAAAGTTTGGGCTCATAAAGGGATATTTCGTAAGATCTAGTGACATATTTTTTTCTCCTTTGTTTCTTCTCCTCTCTCAGTTCCTTAAATGACAGAGAATCCGTGGCTAGGTTTTTACTACTACTGAAGTTAATAGTTTATAGTGAATAGTTTATAGATGGCTATTTACTGCTTGTTATTATTTTCCTTCTATTAACTAATTCCTATTAACTCTTAACTTCTTTATCGGCTATAAAACTCGACCACGAGCTGTTCGTCAATCACCTCTGTGATATCTTCCCGTTCCGGAAAACGCTGCACTTTAGCGACCGTCGCTTTGCGATCCAACCAGCCTGGTAAAGTTTTATTTTCTTCTTTCAAAAGCTCTGCCACCATCGGGATCTTGACCGCCTTGTCTTTCAAAGTAATCACATCGTTGACCTTGACTGAATACGATGGCACATTCATTTTGCGCTCATTAACCAAGACGTGCTCGTGGACTATCAGCTGACGGGCAGCGGCGCGAGTCGGCGCCCAACCCAAGCGATAGACTACGTTATCCAAACGGCGCTCCAATAAACCCAGCAGTACCGCTCCAGTCGCCAGCGGGTTTTTACTCGCTTGGCTGTACAGGCGATGCAACTGCTTCTCCAACACTCCGTACAAGTACTTGACCTTCTGTTTTTCCTTCAGCTGAATGCCATAGTTGGAGAGCTTGCGACGCCTGGTGCCATGCTGTCCCGGTCTGGTATTGAGCCGACGAGCGGTTTTCAAGGCGTTGGTTTTCAGTCCCAAGTCTTCACCGACCTGTCGCTGTAATCGTTGTTTTGGACCAATGTGTCTTGCCATATAAGTTTAAAGTTAAGAGTTAATAGTTGATACAAATTTATCTGTTGTGCTTTGCTTTACGGACCCGAGTGCCGTTGTGTGGATCGGGGGTCGTATCAGCGATCATGCCTACTTTTAAGCCTTGCGCACGAATCACTCGCAAGGCTACATCTCTGCCGGGCCCCGGCCCTTTGAGATAAATATCGACTTCATTCATACCGTATGCCTTAGCTTTGTTGAGAGCGTTTTCCACGGTGATAGTGGCAGCATACGGCGTTGATTTTCTTGACCCGGAAAAACCAGCCGCCCCTGTGGTAGCCCAACACAACAGACTCCCTTTATCATCCGTAATGCTGACCAAAGTGTTATTAAACGTGGCGCTGACATACAGCCGGCCGCGGGGCACCACGCGTTTAGGGCTAGCTTTGGTGGTAGTGGTTTTTGTTTGAGCCATAGGTATTTTCTTACTTCACTTGATTCAATACTGTTTACTTTACACTCTCACTCGCACCACTGCTTCCATCAGCGGCCGTGGCCTCTTCTTTGGCCACCGCGCCCACAGTCTTGCGGCCACCGCCGCGCACTGTCCGAGAATTCACTCGGGTGCGCTGACCGCGCGCCGGTAACTTAGCACTGTGACGCATCCCACGATATGTCTTTACTCTCTTTAAGCGACTGATGTTGTCGCTGACCACCCGCCGCAAGTCTCCTTCAAGCGGGAACTGTTCAAGCAGGCGCTGAAGCTTGTTTACCTCATCAGGAGTTAAGTCTTTAGCCCGCTTATCCGGATCAATATTGGCTTGAGTCATCACTTCCTGAGCTCGCGACAGACCAACGCCATAAATCGACCGCAAGGCAAACGGCACTTTCTTGTTTTCTGGTATATCAATCCCCGCGATGCGCGGCATATTTTCTCCTTTTTACCCCTGACGCTGTTTGTGCTTTTTATTGACGCAAATCACATACAACTTTCCCTTGCGTCTGACAAACTTGCACTGGTTACACATCTTCCTGAGCGAAGCTTTGACTTTCATATCCTTTTTCTCTTTAGACTGTTGTACCGTCTAAAACGTCTGCACCGGGCCAGCGCTGACACGGTACGTAATTTTACATTTTGTTAAATCGTACTTAGAGACATAGCCTTTGACTGTGTCCCCTGGCATTACCCTAATGCGATAGAGTCGCATCTTGCCGGCCAGTGTGCCGAGTAGCACTTTGCCAATCATCTGTTCCACTGCCGCTTCGGTCACTCTGACTCGAAACATGGTGTTAGGCAGAGTTTCTTCAACTTCACCAGCAATCTCCAAGCGGTCGACACGCTCTGCTTTTTGTGGTATTTCCCGCTGCCGCTTGACCTTCGCTGCTCGTTTGTGATCTTGTACTTTACCCATATCCTCTCAGTGATAGGTTGCGATTATACCAGATGTAGCGGTGTTTGTCACAACCCAGGGGCTCTACTAAGCCTGAGTTTTAAAACGCTCCACCGCCGCCATAATCTCGGCAAAAACCTCCTCAACCGTCTGTTCACCATTGATCTTGACTAACTTACTCTCCTTGTCATAAAAATCCAAGACTTCACTCGTCAGCTCGTGAAAAAGAGCAATCCGCTTGCGGATAGCCTGGAGCGTTTCATCTTCCCGATCACTCACTCGACCAGAAATTCGCCACAGGGCTTCTTTATCCGAGACATCAATCAAAAAAACCATATCAATCACTCCGTCCAAGACTTCAGCTTGAGCCTTGGTGCGCGGAAAGCCGTCAAGGATATAGCCGTTTTGATACTCTGGTTTGCTCAAATACTCCATCACAATCTCAACAGCTGTGTCATCTGGCACCAGCGCACCGGAATTGAGCGTTTCTTTGAGCCAGCGACCAAGCTTGGTTTTTTCTTTGGTCATCTCGCGGAAAATATGGCCTGACGAGAGATATGGAACACCCAACTTCTCTGACATCATGTTACCCTGGGTGGATTTACCCGCCCCCTGAATGCCCACTAAAACAATTTTCATGCTTTTTTCCTTCCCGGTGGTTATTGATACTTTTGATAGTCTTGACCAACGAGCATACTTTCTACTTGTTTAGCAGTCTCCAAAATGACCGAAACCACAATTAAAACACTGGTGCCGCCAATTGCCAATGACTGCAAACCTGTCAAGATCTGAGCTAATGATGGCAGCAGCGCAATTACCCCCAAAAAAACGGCCCCCACCAAAGTAATCCTGACCACCACATACTCCAAAAATTTCTTGGTCGCGCCGCCAGGCCGAATCCCAGGTACAAAAGCCCCGCTTTTTTTCAACTCCTCTGAAATATCTCCGGCGTTAAAAAAGATCAGCGCTGAGAAATAGGTAAAACCGAAAACGAGTAAAAAGTAGGCAATCAAATAAACCGGTGAAGTTTGCTGAAACCACAGTGAGAGTCGCTGACCCCAAGTAATCAGGGTTGGGTTACTAGAGGCGGCCATCACCCGGCCCACAAACGACGGAGCCAGCATCAAGGTCACGGCAAAAATAATCGGCATCACCCCGGCGACGTTAACCCTGATGGGCAGGTGAGTGGTCTGTCCGCCAAACAGTTTGCCAGCCCGGATGCGTTTGGCATACTGAATCTGTACCTTTCTCACTGCCTCATTAATGAAGACGATTAAAGCAATTAACCCCAAGAAAATACCGCCAAAGGTCAAGAGTGTCAGCACTTCCTGTGAGGTGACTACCGCTAAGGTTTGTCCGACCGCCACTGGCATCTGGCTGACAATGCCGGCAAACAACACCATCGAAATACCATTCCCCAGACCATATTCCGAAACCAATTCACCAAGCCAAAGCATGATCATCGCTCCGGCGATCATCGAGAGTACCATGGCCGCCATTACCAAAACGTGCTGAGCAATCAGCAAGCCCTGAGAATTTAAAAGCGCGATAATCGAAATACTTTGGGCAATGGCAAACGGCACAGTCAAGAGACGAGTGTACTGATTGAGCTTCGCCCGGCCAGACTCACCCTCTTTCTGTAACTCCTTGATGGATGGGAACACCATCCCAGCCAGTTGAATGACGATCGAGGCAGTAATATAGGGGTTGATACCCACCGCCACCAATGAAAAGTTGGCTAGGGTCCCACCAGCAAAAATATTCAGTAAACTCAGGAATTGATTGCCGGCAAACAATTGTTGCAACCGAGCCACATCAACTCCCGGCACCGGGATATGAGCCAATAAACGGAAAATGAGAAAAATACCGGCAGTAAACAACAGTTTACGGCGTAGCTCCGGATGAGTAAAAATCGCTCGAATTTTTTGCAGTGCAGTTTCTAACACACCTATTATTCTACCGATCCGCCAAGCTTCTCAACCGCTTGTCGAGCTTTGGCAGAGATTAAGATTCCTTTAATCTGACGCTTTTTAGTCAGTTTGCCGTTATAAATAATCTTGGCCTTTTTAAAGCGTCGGTCAATCACCTTGTGTAGTTTTAAAGTCTCCAAAGTAACCATATTGGTTGACAGTTTCTCCAAATCAGTCAGCGTAATTTCAGCTGTCGGCGTTAACACACTAAAGCGACTCTTGCCTCTGATCATCGGGTATTTTTTCACGCCCGGCAGTTGACCGCCCTCAAACCACAACGGAATCGGCTTCCCTTTGCGGGATTTTTGACCTTTTTGACCACGGCCAACCGTGTGACCACCTTTCCCAGAGCCATACCCCCTCCCCAAGCGCTTCTGGCCAGGAACCATGATTTTGGTGAGTTGGTGTAATAAAGACATGATTACTTTCGATTTGCCTTCACTCTTTGAGCCTGTTTTTTACTGGGTTTGGCTGGAGTAATTTCGGCCGGTGCGGGCATTTGCGCTCTGGCTTTCTCCTGCAATTTCTTCATTTTCTCTTTTTCTTCTCGTTCAATCTCCACAATCGAGCGCAGTTTAATCCCTTTAATACGTACCAGCCGCTGCATGTGCGCCAGTGCCTTGAAGGTCGTGTAAACACTGGAGGCCTGATTTTCACTGCCCAAAATCTTGGCGGAAATATCGCGAATACCAGCCGCTTCCACCACCGCTCTGACCGGACCGCCGGCAATCACTCCGGTCCCCTTGGGAGCGGGCTTGAGGAGTACCCGACCAGCACCTTCTTTAACTTCCATCTTGAAAGGAATCGTCGTCCCGTCCAGGGGCACGGTGATCATCTTTTTCTTAGCTTTTTTGATGCCTTTTTTGATAGCCGACAATACGTCACCAGCTTTCCCCAACCCTAAACCAACCTTGCCTTTTTTATCACCGACCACCATCAGCACGGAAAAACCGGCTTGGTTACCGCCCTTGGTTTTTTTGGATACCCGAGAGATCTGAATCACTTTTTCTTCAAATTCCTTGGCTTCCGGTGTATGACGCGCTGTTTCAAACATAGGACTTATACCTCTATTCCCCCCTCACGAAGGACTATTGCTACTGCTTTAATGCGGCCGTGGTATTTGTACGGCCCGCGATCTAACACCAACTTTTTAATCTTGGCCTTTTGTAGTTTTTTCAGTAAATCTTGAGCCACCTGAGTTGCTCGCTCACTTTTAGTACCGGTAAGCTTGGTTTTTTTACCCACATCACTGGCTGATACTACCGTGATCTGCTGTTCATCGTCCACCACCTGTAGCCAAAGGTGTTGTTGCGAACGAGTAATCGTCAACCGCGGGCGCTGTGGTGTGCCAAACAGCTTGCCGCGAATGCGGGCGATTTTTCTCTCTACTCGTGTTGTATTGTGTCTGATTTTTGACATGGTTTATTAAGCGGCGGCGGCCGTGACAGTTTTTCCTGGTTTCTTTCTGACTACCTCAGCTTCGTAACGAATCCCTTTACCCTGATAAGGCTCGGGTGGTCGAATGGCGCGAATATTAGCCGCTACTTGACCAACTAATTGTTTATCAAAGCCCTCCACCTGAATAGTGTCGTTCCCTTCAGCTGACAAAGTAATCCCTGGCACCGGCTCGATCTCCACTGGATGAGAAAAACCAACCGTCACTGAGAGTCCTGCTCCTTTGACACTCACCCGATAACCCGTTCCCACCAACTTTAGAGTTTTCTTGTAGCCTTCAGTCACTCCCTGGACATTGTTAGCTAGTAAACTGCGAATCAAACCGTGATTGGCGCGCTGCTGGCGGGCGTCACTCTGACGAGTCACCACTAGTTCATTGCCCTCCTGTTTGACCGTGATTCCCGGTAGCAGTGTCACTGTCAATTCCCCTTTGGGCCCCTTAATCACGACCGCCGTAGAGGTGATCGTAGCGGTCACTCCCTGCGGTAAGCTGATTGGTGTTCTGCCGATTTTTGACATTCTTCCTTACCAAATCTGACAAATTAGCTCGCCACCAACATTGAGCTGGCGCGCCTGTTTATCGGTTAATAATCCCTTACTGGTTGATACAATGGTGATGCCGTACCCGTTGAGGGCCGCCGGAATTCGGCTGGCCGGGGTATAGAGCCGCCGACCCGGCTTGGAAATCCGCTTTACCCCAGTGATCTTAGGCCATTTCTGCTCGTAACCAAGTGTTAATACCAACGCGGACTGTGGTTGTCGTTTTACCACTTTGGCTTCAGTGACATAGTTGTTTTTGACCAAAATCTGAGCGATAGCTTCCTTCACCTTAGAGTGAGGAATCACCACTTCCTTATGCCGCGCCAGCAGCGCGTTTTTGATTCTGGTGAGCATGTCTGCGATCGGATCTGTCATTATTTGCTTGCCTTTACTACTCCCGGCAACTCACCTTTGAGCGCCAGTTCTCGGAAGGTAATTCTACTTAAGCCAAAGTAGCGCATGTAGCCGCGCGGTCGACCGGTCAATTTATCCCGATGCACTCCACGAGTGGCGATACGATTTGGCTTTTTAAGCCCTGACTTAAGATACCGCTCTCGAGCTGCTAGTTGTCGCTTTGTTTGCGCAATTTTTGCTTTAGTTGCCATATGCTTTACCCTTACTTTCCTTCCTGATTTATTTCTTCTTTTTCAAACGGGAAACCCAACAACTCCAACATTCGGAGGGCTTCCTGATCACTTTTGGTACTCGTCCCAATATTCACTTGTAACCCTCTCACACTTTCGATTTGGTCATAGTCAATTTCGGGAAACACGATCTGCTCTTCCAAACCCAAACTATAATTTCCCTGGCCGTCAAAGGCCTGCTTTGAAATACCGCGAAAGTCTTTGACTCGCGGCAGGGTGATCGAGACCAATTTATCCAAAAACTCCCACATTTTCTCGCCCCGCAGGGTCACCATCACGCCCAGCGGATCACCTTGGTGCAACTTGAAATCAGCGACTGCCTTTTTGGCTTTAGTCACTTGCGGATGCTGACCGGTAATCACTGCAAATTGTTTCACCACATTCTCCACCACTTTCTCCCGCTCACTGGCCTCAACGGGACGAGTCACTCCCATATTCACCGTCACTTTGGTAATGCGAGCGGCGGCAAGCGGATTGTCGTGATTAAACTCTGTTTGAAGAGCTGGTCTAACTGTCTGTTGGTATTTTTCCTTCAGTCGATTCATATTTTTATCTTCTCAAATTATTTTTCTCAAATAGCTTTTATTTTTTACTTTTTCGCGGCCTTTTTCCCTTTCGACGCGGCTGGCTTGACTGCAATAACGGTGCCGGTTTTACGAAAGACTCGCTGTTTCTTGCCATCCTTAGTGACCACGTAACCCACTCTATCTGGTTGACCCTTCTCATTGATGATCGCCACTTTCGAGAGTGGCAGTGGTCGCTCACGGGTAGTTTTTTCACCTGACCGGCCGGCATAGGGTTTAACGTGTCTGGTGTATAAGTTTATGCCCGCCACCACCACCAACCTTTTTTTTGGTATTACCCGAATGATCTCGCCTTTTTTGCCGCGATCCTTACCCGCCGTAATCAGTACTGTATCACCAACCATTAATTTCATAGTTACAAGACCTCCTGTGCCAAACTGGCAATTTTGTGGAAGCCATTTTCTTTTACTTCCCGCGCGATCGGCCCAAAAACCCGAGTGCCGACTGGATCAAGCTGCGTACGGGATAAAATAATGACGGCCGCGTTATCATCAAAGCGGATATATTCACCCGACGCGCGGCGTTTTTCCTTTTTCGTTCGGACAATCACCGCCTGGACTTTTGAGCCCTTGGCAACTGGACTGTTCGGATCGGCGTCAATCACTGAAGCCATCACTACATCGCCCACAGAACCAAAGCGGCGACGTGAACCACCATAGACTTGAATCACCCGCAGCTTTTTGGCGCCGCTGTTATCAGCTACTGGAAGGACTGATCGTAGTTGTATCATGTTAGGTCTTTATTTTTTTCGTAATGATAAATCGTTTCGTTTTGCTGATTGGTCTGGTCTCGGCGATCTCTACTAAGTCACCCACCTTCAACTCCATGTTTTCCCAGTGACAAGCATATTTCTTACTGCGCTTGACTGATTTCTGATAGAGAGGATGACGCCATAAACGAGTGACCACTACCGTGGCGGTTTTTTCTCTTTTTAAAGCGGTGACCATTCCTTGCAGTGTTCTCATTCCTTTTTGCTTTCTTGTTTTTTACCTACCTTTTGATCATTGCTCGCCGTCAGGGCTTGCTGTCGCAGCACGGTTTTGACTCTGGCCAAATCGTCAGCCAACATTTTGACTGAACTGGTGTTACTCAGTTTGCCAGCCTTTTTTTCCAGCTGCGCCTTGGTCAGCTGTTGTTGTAGTTCAACTTGCAGCTTTACAAGCTCGGCGCTGGTTTTCTCAGTCAGTGTTTGTCTCTCTTGTTTCTTCATACATACTCACTGTTACTTCTTGACCATCACGGTTTTGACCGACAATTTGTGACCAGCTTTTTCAAACGAAGAGCGAGCCATTTCTTCCGTCACCCCGCTCAACTCAAATAAGATCATGCCTGGTTTCACCACCGCCACGTAGCCTTCAATCGCACCTTTGCCAGAACCCATCTTCACCCCCACCGGTTTTCGAGTGATCGGCTTATCCGGAAAAACTCGGATCCAGTATCGACCCACCCGCTCGGTGACATAGGTGATTTTTTTACGGGCCGCCTCGATCTCTCTGGCTGAGACCCAACCGCCGGTGACGGCTTTGAGGCCAAACTCGGCAAACGCTAACTCATTGCCACGATAGGCTTTGCCGCGGTTCTTCCCTCGAAACTGCTTGCGGTATTTTGATTTTTTCGGCTGCAACATAGTGTTTTTAATTCCTCAAATTCTTTCTTAAACCACTTCTCCTCGGTAAATCCAGACCTTAACCCCAACATACCCTGAGCGAGTCTTGGCCGGAGCCTCGAAATAATCAATATTAGCCCGCAGGGTTTGCGTCGGAATACTACCCTGGAAGTATTTTTCCGTGCGACCAATTTCTGTTCCACCGATGCGGCCGGAAAGCTGAATTTTAACACCTTTCGCTCCTGCTGCCATCACTTTTTCCAGTGCCTGACTGACCGCCCGACGATGTGGATAGCGGCCGATCAGCTGATTGATAATTCGTTCAGCCACTAATTTGGCACTCAAATCAGGGTTTTTTACTTCTTCCACTTTTAGATCCACATGAACCTGTTCTTTTTTCGTCTTTGAAACGTTTAAAATCCGCTCCACTTCCTTTTTAATCTCTTCCAAATTTGCCCCACCTTTACCGATCACCACACCTGGGCGAGAGACATTTAAGACAATCCGCAGCTTACTGATCGAGCGCTCAATATCTACTTGTACTAAACCAGCGTTGGATAATTTCTGGTTGAAGTACTCGCGCAGCCGGTGATCTTCCAAGACTTTATCCGAATACTCCTCAGGCTTGGCAAACCAACGCGATTTCCAGGAGAAAATATTGCCTAATCTAAAGCCGGTTGGATTAACTTTTTGTCCCATGATGTTACTTTGCCCTCTGTGTTTGACTTGTTACTGTTGATTGCTTTGGTTTGTTTTTCGCCGTTTTTTTGGGCGCGATTGCTGGTCCCGGCTGCTTGCTGACTGCAGTGTCACTAACAGCTGGTTTCACAGCCACTGGTGTATCGGCCGCCTTTGTTTCCAACACTACCTTGATGTGTGACGTGCGCTTGTAAATACTGTGCGCTCGACCACGGCTGACTGCCTGCCAGCGCTTGTAAACTGGACCGGCATTGACGGTAATGTTCTTCAAGGTCAAATCACCAAACGCAATGTGGTGATTATGCCAGGCGTTAGCAATGGCCTGACGAATGACTTTGGTCACTACCAAACTCGCGCGCTTTTCCATCACCGCCAACTGCTTGAGCGCTTGCTCCAGCGGCACTTTGCGCACCACATTCACCACCAACCGCACTTTGCGCGGTGATTGTCTGGTATTTTTTTGTTCTGCCGTAATTAACATGTCAGTTTAATGATCGATAGTTTACGTCTTCGCTAATACCCGTTTAACGATTCTCCCATGGCCGCGGAAGGTTCTGGTGGGCGCAAACTCCCCGAGTTTGTGTCCGACCATCGCTTCTGAGACAAAGACTTCCACAAAATTCTTCCCTTGATGGATCAAGAGCGTGTGACCGACAAACTCGGGGGCAACCACGCTGTGGCGAGCCCAAGTTTTGATCGGCGTTTTATCACCGGCCGCTTTTTGCTTCATGATTTTTTTGAGCAGCTTTGGTTCGATAAAGGGTCCTTTTTTACTTGATCGACTCATAGCTTTATTTCACTTTTCTGCTCTTGACGAGCCACTTGTTACTCTTGCTTACTTTCCGCGTCTTCTTGCCCGGAGCCACGTTTCTGCCCCAAGCGGTCTTTGGTCGCTTCAAACCGACTCCACTACGTCCTTCACCCCCGCCATGCGGATGAGAACGGGGATCTTGGGCTGTACCGCGCACAGTCGGCCGAATTCCCATCAGCCGCTTTCTCCCAGCCTTACCTAACACGCGGCTTTTCCATTCCTGATTGCCAACCTGACCAATAGTGGCAAAACACTCCGCCAAAATTAACCGATGCTCTTTGGACGGCAGCTGCACTGCCACATAGCGGCCCTCTTTAGCCTGAATTAAGGCGTGAACCCCAGCCCCTTTCACTAGTTGTGCCCCTTTACCGGGACGCAGTTCTAGATTATGAATCGGCATACCAACCGGGATATTTTTCAAAGGCATCGCATTACCCGGCTTTGGTTCCACGCGTTTGCCAGCCACCACCACCTCGCCAGCCTTCAAACCGAATGGAGCTAAGATATAGCGCTTTTCACCATCTCGGTAGTACAAGAGCGCGATATTGCTCGAGCGCATCGGATCATACTCAATACGCTGGACCACGGCTTCCACCTCGTGTTTTTCTCGACGCCAGTCAATCACCCGCAGGCGTCTTTTCACTCCGCCACCCCGATGCGGCATGGTCACCCTGCCCTTATACCCTCTTCCTTGACGTTTCTTATGACCTGTTGCCAACAAAGATCGCTCAGGACTGCCCTTGTGAACCAACTTGTTCACCAGGTCGATGCGGTGTCGTCTGCCAGCGGTGGTGGGCTTGACTTTCTTTAACATTTATTTGCTCCCTCCTACATCAAAAAGGGCAATTGTTTCACCATTCTTCAGTTTGATTAAGGCTTTCTTCGTTTTTGGCGTCAGTGAAGTCAATCGTTTTTGGCCGGTTCGCTTGAGAGTTTTTGGCCGCATCACGTTGTTGACCGCCAAAACTGTCACCCCATAAGTTTCCTCAATAGCCGCTTTGATAGCATTTTTGTCCGCCGTGCGGCTCACCTCAAAGGTATAAACATTGTCACTGTTAGCCCTGGCAATGGTCTTTTCGGTCACGACTGGTTTTCTGATTATTTTATGATTCATGGTTTACTGCTTGCTTATTCGTTTTCGGGTAGTTTTCCTCACTGATTTGCTAACCCTCGTTGATTTTTTGGTGGCCAACTTAACTGCCGGTTTCTTAGCGACAGCCTTTTTAACAGTTTTGGTTGATGGCCCCGTTTTTTCCGGCTGAGCAACAACAGTTTTTTTTGGTTGGTTCACTGTCAACCTTGCTTCCAACGCTTGTAAAGAGTTTTTACTAAACACAATGGTGTCCGCCAGCGCCACCTGCAGAGCGGTCAACTCTACTACTGCCACTGGTAAAACCCGATCAATATTCTGGAGCGCTCGCCGCATTAATGACGAGTTTTCACTCAGCACCACGACAGTGCGACCCACGTCTGTTCCCAACATCTTCGTCAAAAGCTTAGCCGCCTCCTTCGTTTTACCCTTTAAACCATTGAGGTTGTCAGTTACTACAATTTTTTCCACCTGCATGCTAAGAGCTACTCGCAAAGCTTGAGCTTTCATCTTACGATTCAACTGTCGATCCCAATTCTCGACACCCTTGGGGCCATGAGCGATGCCGCCACCGACAAAAATCGGCGCATTTTTGGAACCATGTCGAGCGTTACCAGTCCCTTTTTGACGATACCACTTGGCGTGAGTGCGGTTAATCTCGGAGCGAGTCTTGACCTTGCTGGTTCCTTGACGCAGGTTCGACAGATACACGCGCACTGCCTGAGCCAGCAGCTGTGGGTTAGCTTTTTGGCCAAACACCTGATTGCTCACTTCGATCGAGCTTGATTTGCTGGTAGGGGTAATTACTGTAAGCTTCATAATTTATTTATTTTTTTAATTCTGTTTCTTTTTTTTCAGTTTTTGTTGGTTTTTCGGCTGATTTTGTCTCCGTTTTGGCCGCTGACTGAGAAACGGTCTCTGACTTTACAGTTTCTTTTTCTTTCTCTGTTTCCCCGGCTTTTTCTTTAACTTTTTTCGCCTCTGTCTTTTCTTCGACCTTCGCTGTTCCTGTTTCTTCAACTTTCTCTTCGACTGGCTCTTTGGTGGTCTCTTCTTTTACTGCCTCCTCCGACGCCAAACCCATCGCTACTAAGTCAAGCTCCACTGTTTTTTTCTGACCGGTTTTTTCAATCTTGACGATCGAGGTATTGGCACCTGGCACTGGCCCTGACAACCACACTTCTTTGTTGACTGGGTCAATATGGAGTACCACCAAACCACTGACTGTTTTTGTTTCCACTCCGTAGTGACCCGGCATCCGTTGACCAGGCCAAGTTCTGCCTGGGTAGGTATGAGCGCCAATCGCTCCAACAGCCCGCGCCCGATCCGATTGACCGTGGGTAGCTGGCCCGCCGTGGAATCCGTGCCGCTTCATCGCCCCGGCAAAACCGTGGCCCTTACTGACACCCTGGACTTTGACCACATCTCCCACCGCCAAAACTTGGCCCAAAGACAGCGAGTCTCCGGCTTTTAACGGAGACTCTTCATTAATTTCGTGGCGGATTCCCTTAATTTGGCGCACCCCAAAAGAAAAACCGCTCTTGGTAAGACGGGTCTTGAGCGGTTTTTTCATATTTTTCTGTTTCTTCATACCAAAACCAACCTCCAAAATAGTTTGAGGTTGTTGATGCCAAATACGGGAAGTCTTGTCTGTAACCGAGGTTTCCTGCTGACCAATGATGATATTACTATCAGCTTTACAGCGGGTTACAGCCAATCTCTTGCCGTTTTTGGACCAGGCTTGTGTCATGCCCAATTTGGTCGCAAAGATTGCGTCTAACATAGTCGTTCAAAAGCTGGCAAAAAGGAATGGTTACATCTTGATTTGGATATCTACCCCAGCGGGCAACTCCAAATGCATCAGGGAGTCAATCGTCTTATTAGTCGGATTAATAATCTCGATCAACCGTTTGTGCGTCCTGATCTCGTAATGTTCCTGGGCGTTTTTATCCGCGTTGGGTGAGGTCAAGACTGTAAACGACTTGCGATGGGTTGGCAAAGGCACTGGCCCCACCACTTTCGCTCCCGTAGACAAAGCAGTTTGTAAAATCTTGCGGCTGGCTTCATCGATCACTCGGTGGTCATACGATTTGAGCCGGACGCGGATTTTATACACACCTTGTGTACTATTCGTTTTCGCCATAATTTACTTGTTATCGGTTCGTCCCCCGATCAAAGTCGGGGAACCAACAACTTTTTCCTCTGGAACACCAGAGGTATCCAAAACATAAAGCGTGATTATACTCGACAAGACGCCTCATGTATAGCACAAACCAGGAGTTTGGGGAGTTTTGCCCCATTCATCCCGTCTGGCCCCGCCGTGGCGGGGCGAAGTACTAATTATACCAGAGGTACAGAAAAGACTCAACCAAAAACCCCCCGATAGAATCGGGGGGTTTTCTTTTGTTTATCAAGAGATCAATTATTTGGTCACTTTAGTGATCGCACCAGCACCAACGGTCAGACCGCCTTCGCGGATAGCGAACCGGAGACCCTCGTTCAAGGCTACTGGAGCGATGAGTTTGACACTCATCTTGGCGTTATCACCAGGCATCACCATCTCGACACCATCCGGGAGTTTAATCTCACCAGTGACATCGGTCGTTCTGATGTAGAACTGTGGCTTGTAGCCGGTGAAGAATGGCTTATGACGACCACCCTCTTCTTTTTTCAAGATATAGACCTCGGCCTCAAACTCGGTGTGGGGAGTGATAGAACCAGGCTTAGCCAAGACTTGACCGCGCTGGATATCATCCTTTTCAATCCCCCGCAAGAGTAAACCAACGTTGTCGCCGGCTTGACCCTCGTCCAAGAGCTTGCGAAACATCTCAACACCAGTGACCGTGGTTTTAGAAGTGTCTTTGAAACCGACGATCTCGACAGTCTCACCAACCTTCACTTTACCGCTGGCAATCTTGCCAGTAGCCACGGTGCCGCGACCTTTGATCGAGAAGACATCCTCGATCGGCATCAAGAACGGCTTGTCGAGATCACGGACTGGATCAGGGATGTACTCATCGACCTGTTTCATCAACTCCATGATCTGCTCTTGGGCTTTCTCATCGCCTTCCAAGGCCTTGAGAGCCGATACCCGCACAATCGGGGTTTTGTCGCCGTCAAAACCGTATTTAGTCAACAGGTCACGCACCTCAACCTCGACAAGATCCAACAGCTCAGCATCATCCACCATGTCCACTTTGTTCAAAGCGACGATCAATTTCGGCACGTTCACTTGTTTGGCCAGCAGAATGTGTTCACGAGTCTGAGGCATTGGCCCATCAGTGGCCGCTACCACCAAGATAGCACCATCCATTTGGGCAGCACCAGTGATCATGTTCTTGATGTAGTCGGCGTGTCCCGGCGCATCAATGTGAGCATAGTGACGTTTCTCAGTTTCGTACTCGATGTGCGAAATATTAATCGTCACCCCGCGAGCCGCTTCTTCCGGCGCGTTGTCAATATCGGTGTAAGCGAGGGCTTTGTTAATGGAGCTTGGCACTTTCTTGGCCAGCGTAGCAGTAATCGCCGCAGAAAGAGTGGTCTTGCCATGGTCTACATGACCAATGGTGCCCACGTTGACGTGCGGCTTATTGCGAACAAACTTATCGGACATAGTTTCCTTTAAATAATATTTTTACTAATTAATTACTAATTTTAGTCCTCGTAACGAGCTTCTCCCTTATTCTGTTCTGTTTCGGAAATTGTTTCAGCAACCCCAGCAGGAGTAACTTGTCTCCCTTCTTGCTTCAACCGCAACTTGGCTAAAGCTTCTTTTGCTTTAGCAATATCGGTTCTGTCCGCCATATGGCCATGATCTTTTTCTTCTGACATGTATTCTTCCTCTATTTTAATTACTGATACTTACCGTCGATGTGTGCCTTCGCGTTCTGCCACGATCTTGTCAGTAATGCTCTTGGGTACTTCGTCGTAGTGACTTGGGAGCAATACACTACTAGCACGCCCTTGGGTCATGCTCCTTAGAATTGTAACATAGCCCTGCATCTCTGCCAACGGCACGAGTGCTGTAATAATAACCACATTTCCTCTAGTAGTGGTGCCCTGAATCTGGGCGCGCCGACCACCCAAATCCCCAATCACATCACCCATGAAGTTTTCCGGACTAGTCACTTCCAGCTTCATGATCGGCTCCAACAAGACCATACCGGCATTTTTAACCGCCTCGCGAAGACCTAAAGAGCCGGCCATTTTAAAAGCCAACTCACTGGAGTCCACCTCGTGATACGAACCGTCATAGAGCGCTACCTGCAGATCAGTCATGGGATAGCCAGCCAAAAACCCGCGCTCCAATGATTCCTGAACCCCTTTATTCACCGGTTCGATGTATTCACGCGGCACTACTCCGCCGGTGATCTCATCCACAAACTCATACCCAGTGCCTCGGTCTTTTGGTTCAATCCTGAGTAAAACATGACCGTACTGACCGCGACCACCAGTTTGCTTGATGTACTTGCCTTCACCTTCAGCCGGCTTGGTAATCGTTTCACGATACGCCACTTGTGGCGCACCGACATTGGCCGCGACATGAAACTCACGCTTCATCCGGTCCACAATAATCTCCAGGTGTAGTTCACCCATGCCACCAATAATAGTTTGGCCAGTTTCATGATTAACCTTAATATTAAATGTCGGATCTTCCTCGGACAACTTATTGAGTGCCAAGCCCATTTTCTCCTGGTCGGCCTTAGTCTTTGGTTCAATGGCCAAGCTGATCACTGGTTCAGCAAAAGTAATCCCTTCCAAAATAATCGGCTCACTTTCATCAGCCAAGGTATCACCAGTCTTGGTGGCGCGAAGTCCTACCACTGCCACGATCTCACCGGCCCGGGCTTCACTGATCTCTTCACGCTGGTTGGCGTGCATCAACAGTAAGCGCCCCACCCGTTCTTTTTCATCGCGCGTGGCGTTGTACGCATAGCTGCCCGCTTTCAGTGTGCCTGAATAAACACGAACATACGTCAATTTTCCGACGTGCGGATCAGTTTGAATTTTAAATGCCAATCCGGCAAATTTTTCTTCTGGCACCAGCTTTCTGACTACCTCTTCATCAGTCCCTGGTTTTGTCCCCTTTACTTCATCAATGTCGACTGGTGAAGGCAAATATTCCACCACTGCATCCAGTAATGGTTGAATGCCGGTATTTTTGAGCGAAGAACCGGCCAAGATCGGTACTAATTGATAATTAATAACTGCTTTGCGCAGCGCCATTTTCAATTCATTGATTTCCATCTCCTGTTCGTTTAAGAATTTTTCCATTAATTTGTCATCAGTTTCAGCAATCGATTCAATTAACTGAGCACGCAGTTCTTCAACCTGAGCTCGGTACTCTTCCGGAATATCCTGCACGGTTGGTTCTGTATCAGCCGCTGTATCTTTCCAAAAGAGCGCCTGGCGCTCCAACAGCTGAATCACACCCTTGAAATTATTCTCCGCTCCCATTGGCAGCACCATCACCGCCGGCTTCACGCCAAACTTGGTGCGAATATCCTCAACCGTGGCCAAGAAATCAGCGCCGAGTTTATCCATTTTGTTAACGAAACAGATACGAGGTACATTGTATTTGTCGGCCTGACGCCAGACTGTTTCTGACTGTGACTGCACTCCTTCGGAGGCATCCAAAACAGTAATACCGCCATCCAAAACCCGCAGTGACCGCTCCACCTCAGCAGTAAAATCGACGTGACCTGGAGTATCAATAATATTGAATCGGTATTCAGCCTTCGGGAGATGACCCTCAAAGTACGGTGTCCAAAAAGTAGTGGTCGCGGCCGAAACAATCGTGATCCCCCGCTCTTTTTCCTGCTCCATCCAGTCCATCGTCGCCTCACCCTCGTGGACCTCGCCGATCTTGTAGGTGCGACCAGTGTAAAACAAAATCCGTTCCGTGGTGGTCGTTTTGCCCGCGTCAATATGAGCGATAATGCCGATGTTTCGGACACGCTCCAGCGGGACTTGCTTATTGGCGCTTTTTTCAGACATGACGTTTTGGTTGTTTTAAATAAAATAATACTTTTCGTTTTGAATGGCAGTTCTTAAACGTGCCAGGGTAGTGTTTACCAACGGAAATGTGAAAATGCTTTGTTCGCTTCTGCCATTCGGTGGGAAGTTAACTTTTTCTCGATCGCTCCACCCGTGTTGTCGACAGCCGACAGGATCTCAGCCGCCAGCTTCTCTGAATAGGTGTGAAACTCTTTATTTGGGCGCTTGTTAGCCTCAATCACCAACCAACGCACCGCCAGCGAGAAACCACGGCGAGTACGCACCGGCATCGGCACCTGATAAGAAGCTCCCCCCACTCGGCGGGTGCGCACTTCCATCTGCGGGGTAATATTGCGCAGGGCTGATTCAAGTACTTCCAGCGGTTTTTGCTTGGTTTTCTGCGCCACCATTTCCAAGGCAGTGTACACATGCTTTTGGGCCACAGTTTTTTTGCCATCAACCATCGAACGATTAATCAGTTGAGATATCAAAGTTGACCCATACTTCGGGTCTGCCGACACTGCTCGCAGTTTGGCTTGCTTGGTCCTCATAGTTTACTTGGCTCGTTTCACTCCGTATTTACTGCGGCTCGACTGGCGGTTATCAACACCGGCAGTGTCATATTTACCCCGGACAATATGGTATTTCACACCAGGAAGATCTTTAACCCGACCACCACGGACCATCACCACACTGTGTTCAGCCAAGTTGTGGCCTTCACCCATGATGTAGGCCGTCACTTCCATCCGATTGGATAAACGGACCCGAGCCACTTTCCGCAACGCCGAGTTTGGCTTTTTTGGTGTCATAGTCTTGACCACAGTACACACTCCCCGCTTCATCGGGTTAGTCGTTTTCACCGGTCGGTTCGTCAGTGAGTTAAAACTGCGCCGTAGCGCTGTAGCCTTGACTCGAGATAAACGGCGAGTGCGACCACCTTTTCTGACGAGTTGATTAATGGTTGGCATTTGTTTGTATTATATCTTTCTTTCCCAATTTTGATCTTGGGATTGTAACATACCTGTTAAATATCTCTGGCTCTTTCTTCGCTGGTAGGGATCAACCGACCGATGATGACGTTTTCCTTCAACCCTTCCAAATTATCAATCTTTCCGGCCGAGGCTGCGTCAGTCAGTACATGTTTGGTGTGCTGGAATGAAGCCGCTGATAACCAGGAATCAGTGAACAGTGACGAACGAGTAATGCCAAGCAGTAGCACTTTGGCCGTGGCCGGCTGACCGCCTGCTGCCATCGCTTCATCGTTGACCGCCATAAAGCGGCTGCGCTCGACAATTTCACCAGTCAGGAATTCTGTATCACCACTCATCTCAATACGCAGTTTGTCACCCATCTTGCGGGCAATCACTTCAAAGTGACGATCATTGATAACAATGCCTTGAGATTCATAGACGTGCTGGACTTGATCGACAATATGCTGCTGGGCATAGACCAAGCCTTGCAGCTGTAACAGTTCTTGAATATCCGCTCCACCTGAAGTGAGCAGCTGGCCTGGGTGAACCAAGTCACCGTCTGAGACAGTCAAAGTTTTCCCGGTTGGCACGACATAGCTTTCCTCTTCCGAAGGAGTTGAAGTGGAGCGAATTATCAGCGTCTTTTCATGCTCGCTCTCCTGCAGTTTCACCTTGCCGGCTACTTTAGCCACAATAGCCTGGACTTTTGGCGTCCGTGCTTCCAGCAGTTCCTCCACCCGTGGCAAACCTTGCGTCACATCCAGACCGACAATACCGCCGGTGTGTTTCACCCGCATCGTCAACTGAGTCCCCGGCTCACCGATCGACTGAGCAGCAATCACTCCCACCGGCACCCCGACTCTGACCAATTCACGGGTGGCAAAATCCCAACCGTAACAGTGCTGACACAAACCCTTGCGAGCTTCGCACGTCATTGGCGAACGGATTATTACTGTTTCCACTCCTTCTGCTCGGTCAATCACTTGCGCCAATTTGGCATCAACCAAATCACCTTTTTTGGCGATATGCTTACGACCATCTTTCACATCCTCCGCCAAAAATCTCCCTAAGATACGACTGTAGAAAGAATCGCGGCGAGTAGCCTTGCTGACCTCTACCCCCTTGGTCGTTTCACAATCTTCAATCCGGATAATGGCGTCATGAGCCACGTCACTTAAACGACGAGTAAGATACCCGGCATCGGCAGTTTTAATGGCCGAGTCGGTCAGACCTTTGCGGGAACCGCGAGCGGAAGTGACGTATTCGAAGATCGTCAAACCTTGGCGGAAATTCGATTTCGTCGGCATTTCCACAATATTGCCCAACGGATCAACCACCAAACCCCGCATGGCTGCCAGCTGTTTAACCTGATCTTTGGAAGCACGGGTGCCGCCGGAATCAATCATGATTTTGACCGAATTTTTATCGGTGTAGGAGTTCCAGGTTTTTTCAGCCAACTCGTCAGTCGTTTCCATCCACACTTCAATCGATTTACGGCGGCGTTCTTCATCCGTAATCAAACCATTCTGGTAACTTTCCTGAACTTGCTCCACGCGCTTATTCGCCAAATCAATAATTTCTGCTTTGGCATCAATCATGCGGCAGTCGGTCACTGACACTGATAAACCGGAATTCGTGGCGGCGTCAAAACCGAGATTTTTAATGGCATCAATCAACCGGGCCACTTCTTCATCGGGGAGCTGCTCGATAGCCAGGGTCACCAATTCCTTAATTTCTTTGGCTCTGACCGGCTCATTGATGTAATCGGAACCCGCTGGTAATAAATCGTTGAAGGACAACCGGCCAATAGTGGTAACAACCAGACCCTGTTCCGGCAAGCGCACGGTGATGAGCTGGCGCCGGCCGATTAATCCAATTTGGAAGGCGTGATAAGCTTCGTCTTTGGCGGAGAAAATCGTCGGGAATTTTTCCAATTCCTCATCAATGGTGGTGTAGTAATAAACACCCATCGCCATATCTTTGTTTGGTACCGTGATCGGTTCGCCGTTGGCCGGTTTCAAGAGGTTGTGGGTAGACATCATCAGTTCAACCGCCTCTTCACGCGCCTCTTTGGTCAATGGCACGTGCACCGCCATTTGGTCACCGTCAAAGTCAGCGTTGTAACCGGCACAGACACACGGGTGCAACCGGATGGCACTACCCTCGATAAGTTGCGGGTAGAACGCCTGCATACCGAGCTTATGAAGCGTTGGAGCACGGTTCAAAATGACCGGGTGATTCGTGGTCACCTTCTCCAACACGTCATACACTTCCGGTTCGCGGCGATCCACTAGGTGGCGAGCGCTTTTCACATTTGGCGCTATTCCTTGAACAATCAGTTCGCGCAGCACATACGGCTTAAAGATCTCGAGTGCCGTGTCTTTGGGCAGACCACACTGATTGAGTTCCAGTTCCGGACCAACCACAATCACACTGCGGCCGGAGTAGTCAACCCGCTTCCCCAACAGGTTCTGGCGGAAACGACCCTGTTTGCCCCGCAGCATTTCCGAGAGTGAGCGCAGTGGCCGGCGACTGACCCGGCGGCGAGTTTGACGCGCCTGTGAACTGTCAATCAATGAATCAACTGCCTCCTGCAGCATCCGTTTCTCGTTACGCAAAATAATTTCCGGTGCGCCAAGATTAATGAGGTGCTTTAAACGGTTATTGCGGTTAATCACCCGGCGATATAAATCATTCAAATCAGATGAAGCAAACCGGCCACCAGATAACTGAACCATCGGCCGTAGATCCGGCGGCAGCACCGGCAAGACATTGAGGAACGTCCAGGAAGGATTGATGCCGGCTTTCTTAAAGCCTTCCACCACCCGCAGACGCTTGGTGGCCTTGGCTCGTTTGGCTCCCTTGCTTTCAATCATCTCGGAGCGCAGGGCCTCCACCAAGCTGTCCATGTCAATTTCTTTGACCAACTCAAAAATACTTTCAGCCCCCATCCCAACCCGCAGATGCTCTGCCGCGTCATATTCATCCAACTTCAGGTACTCATCTTCACTCAAGACACTCTTACGCTTGATTTTTTTAACCATGGTTTTAACGGTCTTGAAAATCTCGGTCGTTTGCTCCAGTTGAGTATCAAGTTGCTGTTTGACGGCGCTAATATTCTGCTTGGCCTTTAATTCAAGCTCTTCCAATTTCAATTGCAAAGTCTCCTTGTTTTTGACTTTCTCCTTGAGTGTGGCAATATCAGTCTTTAATTGTGCTTGTAATTTCTTGACATCAGTTTCGGCAGTGCTCTTCAATTCATCCAGTGCCGCGGTCAAGCTGACCTCCAGTTTTTCCAAGACCTCTTTTTTCTGATCTTCATCCACCCCCAACACAATGTATTGGGAAAAGTACATAATCGAGTTTAAGTTGCGCGGCGAGATACCCAGCAAGAGTGAGAGTTTCGAGGGCGCACCTTTGAAGAACCAAATGTGGGCCACTGAGGCGGCCAAGCCAATATGCGCCATGCGCTCACGGCGGACCTTGGATTGGGTGACCTCCACACCACACTTGTCACAGATAATACCCTTATAGCGAATGCGTTTGTATTTACCGCAGTAACACTCGTAGTCTTTAACCGGACCGAAGATTTTTTCATCAAATAAACCATCTTTTTCCGGTTTGAGTGAACGATAGTTAATTGTTTCCGGTTTCTTGACTTCACCATGGGACCACGACAGGATTTCCTCGGGAGAGGCAATGCTAATTTGGAGAGCTGAAAAATCGACAATATTTCTCATACGGTTTCCTGTTTTTTAGGCGTCTTCGCCTTTTTCGTCTGTTGCTGCTTCTTCGACCTCTTCTACTGATTCATCATCGGTCTCGTCTATTGACTCTAAATCAGGATTTTCTTCATCTTGATCCTCCTTACCGGCTTGATCATCCTCACTCTCCCCTCCATCGGTCTCCTCTGTTTCCACGTCCTCTGGTAACTCATCTGGTGAAATCGGCCCGGCCGAGGTTTCTTCTTCCTCCACCTCCTGCGAATCAATCGGCACTACCTTAAGGCCGAGTGAGTTTAGTTCACGCATCAAGACTTTAAAAGATTCCGGCACACTGGGCGCTGGGATCTCTTCACCCTTCACCATGGCCTCAAACGCATTAGCTCGGCCGCGAACATCATCTGATTTAATCGTTAACATCTCCTGCAAAATATGCGCTGCCCGGTGTGCTTCCAGCGCCCACACTTCCATTTCCCCAAGACGCTGACCACCCATTTGCGCTTTACCACCCAGTGGTTGTTGAGTAACCAATGAGTACGGACCGGTCGAACGAGCGTGAGTTTTGTCTTCCACCATGTGTGACAACTTCAACATATAGGCAATTCCCACCACCGTTTGTTCATGGAACGGCTCACCAGTGCGACCATCATAGAGCTGTACTTTACCGGAACCCGGCAAATCAGCCCGCTCCAACTCACTCCAAATTCGATCTTCATCAATCTTTTCAAACGCTGGCACCGCCACTCGATACCCCAGCTTGTCGGCCGCCCACCCGAGGTGTGCCTCCAATAGTTGACCTAAGTTCATCCGAGCCAGCACCGAGAGCGGTGAAATGATAATATCGATCGGCGTCCCATCAGCCAAATGCGGCATATCAGCCACTGGCACGATTTTGGAAATCACGCCTTTGTTACCATGACGACCAGCCAGCTTGTCACCCACCCGGATCTTGCGCATCTGAGCCACCCGCACAATCACTTCTTTGAGAGTGCCAGGATCAAGCTCATCGCCCAGGTCACGGTCAAGAATCTGGACATCAATCACTGTCCCACTCTCGCCGTGAGGCATCCGGATCGAGGTATCACGTACTTCTTTGGATTTTTCACCAAAAATTGCTCGCAGTAACCGCTCTTCCGGCGACAGCTCGGTTTCACCTTTCGGGGCCACTTTACCAACGAGAATGTCACCGGCATTGACTTGGCTCCCAACCCGGATAATGCCCTCCATTGTCAAGTTACTTAAGAAAGCTTCGCTCACATTGGGAATATCATTAGTCAGTTCTTCCGGGCCGAGCCGCGTATCCATCACTTTGGCTTTGTGCTCACCGATTTGAATCGAGGTCAGTGTATCTTGTTTGACTAATCGATCAGAGATTACCACTGCGTCTTCATACCCCAAGCCGTCAAACGACGCATAGGCAATCAACAGGTTCGTCCCCAATGCCAATTCTCCATGATCAGCTGAGGGTCCATCAATCAGTACGTCACCAACCTGAATTTTTTGACCGGCATCTACTGCCACCACCTGCGAATAACAGGTGCTTTGTGAAGTCCGCTCAAACTTAATAATGTGATAGGTCACCACTCCCTTGTCGTATTCCACGTGTTCACTGCTGTGCTGTGTAAAATACTGCTCGGCGGCCTTGTGTTCACTTTTGTTGAGTTTCAGCACTACTTTGTTGGCATCAGCGTATTCCACTGTCCCGGCAAACGGTGAGACAATCGTCCGATTCATCGCTATGGCCACTGCCTCCTCCATCCCTGTCCCCACGATCGGCGCCACCGGCTTAACCAATGGTACTGCTTGACACTGCATATGCGTCCCCATCAAAGCCCGGTTGGCCTCGTCATGAGCAATAAACGGAATCAGCGCAGCTGAAGTACCAATCACTTGGCGTGGTACGACGTCGATGTACTGCACGTCAGTTACCGGCCCTTCAATAAACTGATTCATGTGGCGCATCGGCACCCACTCATCTTCCAACACACCGTCTTTGCCGATGTTGATACCAGCGTGAGTAATTTTATAATCCTCTTCCTCGTCAGCAGACATATAGACAATGCGGTCGTAATTGATCTTCATCTTGCTGCCTTTTTTCTCTACAGCAAAATACGGCGCCTCCAAAAAACCATATTTATTCACTTGGGTATAAAGAGCTAAATACGTCACCAAGCCGATGTTTGGACCCTCTGGTGAACGAACAGGGTCGACCCGAGAGTATTGTGAAGCGTTAATATCCCGCATGGAGAAAGAAGCGCGCTCACGAGTCACACCGCCCGTACCCATCACCGACAAACGACGCAGGTTATCAATTTCTGACAGTGGATTAGTCTGATCCAAAATGGCTGACAAACGGTTGCGGCGGAAAAACTCAGAGATCGTGGCAATCAGTGGTCGGGCGTTAACCAGTGCCGCCGGAGTCAAGGTTTCATCGGTTTTAGTCAGAGACATTTTCTCGCGGATCGAGCGTTCCAAACGGATTAATCCAATCCGAAAAGCACCCGTCTGCACCAACTCACCCACTCGGCGCACGCGGCGATTACTTAAGTGATCAATGTCATCCACCTTACCATTACCATTTTGCAAATCAATCAAATAGCGGATTGTTGCCACCACATCTTCTGGAGTCAGCACCGTTTGGTCTTCCTTGATGTCGATCTTTAAGCGACGATTGAGTTTGTAACGACCGACTCGGGCCAGATCGTAACGTTTGGAGTCAAAGAAAAGTTGAGAAAGGTACTCACGGGCGGTATCCAAGACAGCTGGTTCACCTGGACGCATCTTCTCATAAATCTCAATCAAGGCCTCAGCTTGATTGGTGGTGGCATCTTTTTTCAAAGTATTTTCCAATAAATTGAACTGATCTTGTTTGGTGACATCTTTAAAAAGTGCCAGCATTTCATCGTTGGTTTCATAACCCAGGGCGCGCAGTAACACCGTCACTGGCATCTTGCGGCGACGGTCAATCTTCACCGTAATCACGTCACGCCGCCCCACCGTCATCTCCAACCATGAACCACGCAGTGGCCGCAGCTCCGCACGGTATAACACTCGGCGGCTATTCGGATCTTCATCGCCCAAGAAAAAGACTCCAGGCGAGCGCACAAGCTGAGTGATGATCGCCCGCTCAATCCCATTAATAATGAAAGTGCCCACACCAGTCATCACCGGCAGATCACCCAAAAACACCTCTTGAGTCTGTTCTTCACCGGTGCGTTTGTTGGTCAGGGTGGCCTGCGCATAGAGCGGTACATCATAGGAAACTGCCTTAGCTTTCGCTTGAGTGGGAGTGTATTTGGGTTCACCTAAACGGTGATTGGCAAAAGAAAGCACCCAGTTTTTACCGGTAAAGTCTTCGATGCCTGTTTCGCCATTCACTTCTTGGAGCGACTCCTTAATTCCCTGACTGAGAAACCATTGGTAACTTTCTCTTTGAAGTTGAATAAGATCGAGAGGGGGTAAGGTTTTGTGCGGCTTGCCCCAATTTTCTCGCTGCAACTGTGACATTGAAAATGCCTTCCCGGTTGATTTCTTACTCTGACGCGCCCCCCAGCCACAACAGACAAAAAGAGACGCACCCTAAAGTGGTCTCTTTGGTTATTTAGGTTATCTTGTGTGATCGACTTGGCTCATTATGCAATCAGATGTGCGCGCTCGTTTACAATAACAGGGGATTGTAACATACCGATCTAACACCTGCAAGTACTACAGTTGGTATTCACATCTTTCCAGTAAAACTTGGCACTCGTGTTCGTCAGCTCGAAAGTCCACTAATAGTGGTATACTTGGGCTATAAACGCCTAAACCCCTCGGGGCATGGCGCGAAAACTACGGAAGATAACATCTCCTCGTCAGGAACTTCCGTAGTTGCATCCCGAAAGGGGTGTAGGGGGAAACCCCACTCTGGCGGGGAGATTTTTATTCTCCCCGAAACTATATGAACAAAATCAAAAAGTTCTTTTGGTTTCTGTTGGGCAGGTGCCCTTACTGTCATACCCCGCTCGTTTTCTGGAAAAGAGGAAAAATCGATTGTCCCAAATGCCCAAGAAGGTGGTACAGCTGAAACTACTGACTTTTCTCTGGGGAATGGTCTGGCTCTCTTTGGGCCGGTGTGCCAAATGTCTTGGAAAACTTAAACCCACCCCATTTAACACACTGACTTGCCAAAAGTGTCAACAAATCTATCCCCTGCCAAGCGAGTATTAGCTTTTTAAACTTTTCGTCAGGAACTTCCGTTATCACCAGTGTGAGCACTCAAGCTGACAATAAACCCAACAAAATTCAAGTAAATTGCGAGCAGCAAGACTTTACTACTGCAGATAGGTCGCTACGTTCTTGTTATGTTCTTCCAGTGTCCGGGCGTAGTGGATTTCACCGGTCCGATCATGGAGATAGTAGAGATAGTCGGTGACAGCAGGATGAAGGGCGGCCTCAATCGCCATCAGACCAGGATTAGCAATCGGCTGAGGCGGCAACCCAGGATATCGATAGGTGTTATAGATCGAGTTGAGAGTCTTGTCCGCGGCCGTCGGCGGCACCCACCAAGAATCTTCCACTCCACTGTAGCCTTTGATGTATTGCAAAGTGGCGTCAGCCTGGAGCGGCATCCCCAGCTCTACTCTATTCCAGAGGATCCCAGCGACTACCGGTAACTCCTCTTCGCCACGCGCCTCCCGCTCCACAATCGAAGCCATCACCAGCGCCTCATCAAAACTATAATCAGAACTGACGATTTCGTCCGCCAAACCTTTCACTACTTTCCGCTCAAAAGTCTGACCCAAAAGTAGGCCAATCTGCTCAGCCGAGGCCTGGCGTGGAATCAGGTATGTGTCGGGAAATAATCGTCCCTCATCACCTGCGGTTAAACTCAAAAACTCATCGGCCGAAAAGACTTCCAGCTCTTGTTCCGCCAAACTCTGGGCAATTTCTTCTCGGCGCCACCCCTCTGGAATAGTTACCCAGATATCATTCGTGCCTTGGGTCAGTTCAAAGGCAATTTCGGCCGTGCTCATATTTGGCGAAAGATCAAAACTACCCGCCTGGATCTTATTATCCAGATTTTCCTTTTTGACAATTACTTGGAACACCAGTGAGTTTTTAATTAAACCAGCCGTTTGGAGGCGACTGCCGATGACGCTCACTGCTTGACCTTTGGGAATGACAAAACGCTCTTTTTCCTGCGTTTGCGGATCAACCGGCCGGGAAAGCGCTAGGAAGAGCGTACCGCTCATCACAAATAGGGTGAGTAACACAAGAGGAACAATGATCCACCATTGTTTTTTGGAGTTTTTCATTGAGTGAATCAGTGTATCATAAAAGGGGTAATAAAGGTCGGAAAAACTCCACTAGCTTCACAGCACGAAAACTTGCTAGACTGAAATGAACAGCGTAAGCATGAAAGGATCCATGAACGAAGATTTTACTCAACCTTCAGCAGAATCAGGCACTCCAACTCAACCAGAAATGTCGAGTGATCAAGAGGGGGCTGTTCAACAGCCAGCAACACAGACTGGAGCAGAACGGAAAACTGAACAGGGTCTATTTCAGGAATTAAAACGGGCAACCAGCCTAGAAGAAATCTTGGTACTTGGCTCGCGGGGCTTACGTTCAGAGAAAAATTCAATACACCCACTTGTCTTGAACGTTATGGCTGAAGCTCTCAATGAAGTTGGTGAACCAGAATTAGCGGCGCAATACTTACTTAAGTCAGAAGATGTCCGATTCTCTAACCAACAAACTGAGGTAAATACTAACCTTTTAAATAGACTTGAGGAGGTTACCGACTTACTCGGCGATAAACTGCCGAAGCAACTTACAGAGCTTATGGCTGCAATAAGAAATCACTGGTAATTTTTTAGTGCGACGCTCACTGTTGTGCTAACCACTCCTCCAAGATTAAAGCCGCGGCGTAGTGGTCAATCGGTTGCTGGGAAATATTTTTCATCCCCCGCTCTTTTAACTTTTGTTCAACCGCTTTAGAGCTTAATGTCTCATCGATAAACTCGATCGGGACGCTAACTACTCCTTCTAACTCTTGGGCAAACTCACGCGTTAAGTCAGCCATCTCGTTTTCAGATAGACCGATCACCACCCGCTCAATTTTTTCATGATTAATAATTGATCGCAGTTGGTCAAATAAATGTTCGTCATTCTCTACTACTGCTAAGGGCTGGGCCAAACTGCCGTGGGAAACAGCCAAGCCCACCCGTCTCGTCCCGTAGTCAATCGCCAAGACCTTCATCATCATTCCCTCACCAGTTGAGCGGTCACTACCCCTCGGAGAAGATAAGTACCCTCCGGCACACAGGTGACCAGTTTCAGCTGACGGATATCGTAATTCTGGGACAAAATGTAGGTATCAGTCGGTTTCACTTCCGTCTTACTGGTCACCACATAGGTGTAGCGCACATTGTCCTGAGTGACATAAATCTTGTCTCCCTTTTCCAGCGTCATGATGTAACTAAAAATCGAAGTATAGCGGCGTGGGTTATTGACACTGGGGTTGTAAAACTGCCGCAAAATCGAGTGACCAAAAATCACCGGCGAGCCAGGCTGACCAGGGAGAGCCGTCCCTGGATAGGCAATCAGGCTGCGACTCAGGTCAGTGCCACCGACCAGGACCTGGGCATCATAAATATTAATTTTAGGAATCTCGATCTTGTAGGAAATAGACTCTTGCTGCTCACTCAACCCAACTGCTTGATCACCAGTAAACCAGTTAGAAAGATCCGTATAGTCCAAAGCCGTATTCAGAATGATCGGACCAGCTTCGTCTTCGACCGGCACTCCAAACTCTACCTCTTCCCCATCGCTGGCGCTGGCTAAAGCCAATGAAGAAGTTTCCAACACTTGTTCTGGTGGAATTGGCGTTTTCAGTTCCACCGCGTTGGCCGTGAAATCTCCCACATAGTAAACCACGATCGGCCAAGTAGCACTGCCTACTAACCCAATCCCCAAGAGCAGTAATACGGTTGGCAAAACGGCCGCTCCCAAGCGAATAGCCCTGGGAATAGCGCGACGAAAATGTTTCTCTTTGTCACGAACTTCTGAGATTTCCTGCCGGTCAGCCACCGTAAAGCGCTCGGCAAGCTTATCGACCTTTTCCTCAATTTTATTCAGCGAAACGCCCTCTATTAGCGCCTGGCGATAAAGCCGGACCAGCTCCTGCCGCTGTTGGTGGGAAGGCCTTGTTTTGGGCATGTTTTTACCGAGTTTGGTTGCTGATTTCCAGTTGTACCCGCTGAGCGTCTTTGGGTACTCTCCTGACAAACAGTCGAGCGATAGCTGGCTTAAGCACGTACTGCGCACTCTCTATTTCACCGCGCTCAGCCAGTTTGCCTGGGAGTTCACGGAGTGGGAGACCGAGGATAGTCTGAATCACTTCTTCCTGATTGAATGGTGGGCGCGCCTTGGCAATCACATTGGCATCCAAAACCACCCGAGTGCTGGCAGTCGCTTCCTGGCGGGTATCTGACAAAAACTCCGGCTCTTCATCA
Source organism: Candidatus Pacebacteria bacterium GW2011_GWA1_46_10 (assembly GCA_001002135.1). Lineage (GTDB taxonomy): Bacteria > Patescibacteriota > Microgenomatia > UBA1400 > PJMF01 > UBA10119. The sequence continues at coordinate 156,793 of LCLP01000001.1, read as the reverse complement.
ATCAACCGGTAACCCTCTGGAATATCGTCTTTCAACGCCTCTTCTAAAAGCGGCCTGAGATCTGACGATTGATATTTGACTGCCGAGGCCTCGAGGGTTAAATCCAGCGTCACTTGATCGGCTTCATCACCCACTTCACCATCATAATTTTCCTCGATGGCTGCTATCCGGGAGGTCAGCGCGTAATATATCCCATTACCCGACTGGTCATTAAACTTTTGTTGAGCTTCATCTTTGAGTTTATTGGTCAAGGTTCCTAAGACGTTATCTTGATCTTCTTGCGAAATTACTCTTACTTCTCGACTTGAACCACCACTAAAAGCGTCTTTGGCCGTGGCAGAATAGGTACCGATATCAAAACTAGCAATGATTAATTCAGTCCCCTTACCAAGATTGCTCTCAGCCCCAATCGCACTGGCCGTCACCGCCACGTCAGTCTGACCGTAATTTTTAGTTTCACCAGTGCCGCCCTCATTTTCTTCGACTGAGGCCGAGGCCACTGTCACCTCGGTGTCCAGGGTAAAAGCCAAGGTACCAGCACTTAGCCTGGTTCCTTCCGTGAATGTTTTGACGGCCGTAGTTTTATTAAAAAGAGTCACGGTCCCTTTAGCCTGCTCGCCAACCAGTTTAACTCCGGTAGTGGCAGCCGTTTCTCGACCAGTCACCTCCATTGTTTCTAATTCCCCCTTGAGAATTTGGCGAGCCACATTGGAACTGGCAAGAGTGGGATCAATCGTAATTTCCACATCTTTGGCAATTACTTTTTCGGTCAATTGAAGTGAAACTGCCACTTGATAGGACATCACCACCCAGCCAATAAGCATCAAGAGTAAGGCTAAAACGCCACCGATAAATCCACCCAAAATAGTTTTTTTGTGGGGATGATGGTCGTACCAACGATAGAGTTTCTTTAAAAAGACAGGCATTTTTAGGCGTCGGCCAGCCGCACGTGACTTCTCCCCCCGCTCAATCGGTTTTTCCGATACAGCCGGTAAATCACTCCGGGAAATGGGAACACCAAAACTGGTCACTTGGCCCCCTTCCGCTGGAGTAGTAAAGTTATCACCTTGCTCAACCGGCGCATCAACACTCTCAAAGCCAAAATCTTCATTTTCAGTTTGATTGATACTCGTTTCCGGCATGACGTGTTTTCCTTGCAGTCCTTTGGACTGGGCGACGGCGGCACCCCCTTGTTCTACCACTGCATACAATACATCCAAGGCGGCCATGCTTTCTACTACCGGTGCCTGGACAAAAGGATGATTTTCCGACCAGTTGTAGTTGCTGATCTGTTGTTGAGCGTCATCCATCTCTGGCGCGGTCAGCGTCACAGAGGCCAGCATCAACTTGGCGGGCAGGTAAGTGTCTTTCCCTTTGAGTTCACCAGCAAAGCGGGCGAGACCCTCAACGACATCTTGCACAATGTCGCCCGAGCGACCAACCGACAGTTGGTGAACTAACTTACCCTGCTTGAGGAGGTAAATGAAAACCGTATCGTCTTGGAGATACACCAAGACCTGAGAGGCCAGACTGTCTTGGGCCACGATTTGCTGAACGAGAGCATCTGGAATCACCACAAAGCCAACCGGATTCAAGCCAAGGTTTTCAGCCACTGCCTTGATGAAGGGTTTTTTCTGGCTCATCAGGCCAGCATCATCAACCCAGAGTGGATCAAAACCAAAAACCACCTCGCCGATGTTTTCCGAATCCGATCCCAGCTCCTGGAGGGCTTGATCAGCCTGAATTAAACCATCTTCATCATTTTCAAAGGTTTTCAGGCTGGAATTGGAAAGGGTGCGCACCTTCTCCCCCTCCACTTTCCAGAGTGCTGCCTGAACCGAGTGGTTAACAAACATCAAACACAAAAAAGTGTGTAATGGCGCCTGATCGCCTCCCTTCCCTTTTTGAGAAGACTTGAGCGGAAACTTTGGTAGTTTGATGAGTGGCATAGTTTTTTTAAACCAAACAAACCAGTGTGTACTGGTGCTGGTTGGTTTATTTAAGCAAAATTGAGACCGAAATGAAAGAGGACTGGAATTAAACCAATTCCAGGTAAAGCCTTCTCACTCCAGCAGCGACCGCCTTCTCCTTGGTTATCTTGATCTGACCAACTTCACCAGTATTGGTCACATGGGGTCCGCCACACAACTCTTTGGAAATCCAGTCTTTTTCTGGATCATAACCAATAGTATAAACACTGACTTGATCAGGATATTTTTCGGCAAAAAAGGCTAACGCACCAGCTTTGAGCGCCGCGTCTTTGCGCATTGTTTGTTGAGTGACTGGCAAATCAGCCGCTACCCAATCGTTAATCTGCTTTTCTACTGCTTGTTTTTCACGGTCGGTCAATACCTGCGGATGAGTGAAATCAAAGCGCAACCGCTCACCGGTGATGTTGGAGCCTTGCTGTTCCACGTGCGTACCAAGCACCTGGCGCAGTGCCGCGTGTAGTAAATGAGTGGCCGTGTGGTACTTCACTACGGCTTCCGAAGTATCGGCCAATCCCCCTTTGAATTTGCCAACTGAAGCGGTGCGAGAACGATCAGCGTGCTGGTTTTTCATTTTTTGAAATTCTTGGTGAATATTTCCAGAAACGGTCAGATTTTTGTGTTGTGCTTCTTCGATCGAAAGCTCCAACGGAAAACCATACGTTTCGTACAACGTGAAGGCCAACTGAGCGGTGAGTTTTGCAGAACCGGCTGTTTGTTTAACAAATTCCTGCAAACCTTTTTCCAACGTGCGCAAAAATTTATTTTCTTCCCCTTCAATGGCTTGAGTGACCGATAGCACGTTTCGCATCACCGCTGGATACGCCTCACGATAGGTTTTGCCGACTATTTCAGCGATTTTACCCAAGAACGGCTGAGTAATTCCCAACTGCTTGCCGTACCTGACTGCTCGGCGAATCAGACGACGGACAAAGTACCCTTGGTCTTTATTTGATGGCTGTACTCCGTCGGCAATCAGCATTACCGCCGCGCGCAGATGATCGGCAATGACCCGAAATGAAGCACTATTGGCACTGGTATATTTTTGACCAGCTACTTTCTCAATGTAGTCAATGATCGGCACAAAAAGATCAATTTTAAACACGTCCGGCTCGTCGTGCACTGCGGCCAACATTCGTTCCAACCCGCCACCAAAATCAATATTTTTTTGCGGCAGTGGCTCAAAGCCTTTGTCAGTCTTAAGGTATTGCATAAACACTGAATTACCAATTTCCAAAAATCGGCCGCAGCTGCAGTTGATGTGACACGGCTGATCTTTCCATGCCGAGTGTTCATGAAACTGTTTATCAGCCCCAAAATCCCAAAACACTTCGTTGTCCGGACCGCCTGGTTCGCCTACCGGCATCTGAGCCGGCTCACCGGCGCGCGACCACCAATTAGCCCCACCCTCATAAAAGAAAATTCTGCCGTCCTGCAGCCCCTGAGTGCGGGGTTGGTCGACAATTTTGGTCTCAATATTTTTCTGTTTGAAAAGCTGCTGCCAAATTCCGGCCGTTTCATCATCACGGGGAATACCCAATTTTTCATCACCCCCATAGACAGAAACATACAACCGCGCAGGGTCAAGTCCAAGTTCGTCAATCAAAAAAGTGAAATACCACTCCAACTGTTCCTGTTTGAAATAATCTCCCAGTGACCAATTGCCCAGCATCTCGAAAAAAGTAGTGTGACGATTGTCGCCCACTTCCTCAATGTCTTGGGAACGAAAACATTTTTGCGAGTCAGCAATTCGGGTGCCTTGTGGATGTTTGGCCCCCAGTAAATACGGCAGCATCGGCTGCATACCGGAACCGGTAAAAAGCGTAGTGGGATCATTTTCCGGTACCAGCGGCGAGGAAGGCACAATGGCGTGACCGCGATCAGCAAAAAAATCAAGATATTTTTGGCGCAGCAACGTCGAATCAAGCATAATTCCCGATTATACAGGGCAAGTCATACTCCTCGAAACTGTGTATTGGGTTTGCGAATGCGTTTTTTGGTGGCAGTCAGTTCATGGGCTTTCTGCGCAAACGCTTGGATCAAGAGTGTTTTGACCGATTCACCCAAAGAAGCCTCTGTATCCTGAATCACACCTTGTTTTACCAGTTCCGGCCGGGCCTCTTCCCACAGTTCGTTCATGTCATCGACAAAATCTTTCCCTCGGTCGGTCGCCAAAAAATAAACCGCGGCCGCGCCAGCGGTCATCCCGGCCACAAAGCCCAATAAAAAGGGCCCCTGAAAATTACTTTCTTTTACTGCCATCTTTTCTGCTTGTCAGCCAGCCGGTGAAAGACTCAAACACCTTAATGCCGGTCTGAATACCGGTCGCCAACCCCCCTAAGTTTTGCAGTGGAGCCACAATGGTGTTAATTTTAGCCTGGGCTTCATCCAAGGTAGTGTTGATTTTTTGTAGCGTACGCTTCACTTCAGTGAGCACCAAAATAATCTGGACGCCAACGACCGACAAAATAATAGTGAGAATAACCGCCACGATGACTAAGACTATCGGTAAAAGCTGTTCCATACTTCCTCCTTTGTCAGTTAATAGTTTATAGAGATTCTTATCCTAATTAACTATAAACTATTCACTATGAACTTAAAACCTGACAAACACTGTTCGTTGCACGGTCGAAGTTTTTCCCTGTTTATCCTTGGCCTCCACCGTAATGGTAGCAATACCTTCATTCGGCAGGGTAATCTGCGCCTCAAAACTGCCGTCAGCTGCCACTGGTACAGCCTGAGCGTTGACCATCACCACTGTTTCTAGTTCGGTCATCCCGCGCACTCCCACTTGCGGGGAAACGATTGAATCTTCCACGGGCTCGTAAAGCTCAATCTTGGGCGGGGAAATAAAACTGAACCAGCGAATACCGATGTATAAAAATAGCACCAAAAAAATGCCGCCCACCCCACTGGTAGCTAAGCGAATAGGTGATAAAGTGGGCATTTTACGAAAAGCCGGCTTCAAAAATTCCTGAGCTACTAACTTACCCTTAGCACTTTCCTGGAAATCGCGCCGCAGTAGCGCCAGCATCGGCTCGGCATCAAAACCCAACACCCGTGCATACGCCTTAACATACCCTTTGACAAACACTGCCGCCGGTAGATCTTGAAAACGATTTTCTTCTAGGGCAACCAAAAATTGTTCTCTCACTCGGATGGCGTGTGATAACTGCGTGCGAGAAAAGCCGCGTTCCTCTCGTTCCAGCTTTAAAAGCTCGCCCACCGTTTTGGTTTGTTGAACCATCATAGGGATTTATGAAAGCGCTTCATTAACTAGTCGAGCCACCGTCCCGCCGTCGGCTTGACCAGCCAGTTTTTTCATCACTTGGCCGATGACCGGACCAGCGCTTGGATTTTGGAGGCCAGCAATTGTTTCTTGAACCACCTTTTTAATCTCGTCCTCCGACAACTGCGCTGGCAAGAACTGTTCCAAGAGCGCGATTCTGTCTTTGGCTTCTTTGACTAGATCTGCTCGACCGCCTTTTTCATAATCAGTCAAGGCATCCTTCCACTGTTTGATCGAACGAGCGACCAACTGCTGCACGCCAACATCAGTCTGTTCACCATGATCAATCTCAAAGTTGTGAATATCGTTTAACAATAATCTTAAGGTTGTTAAGCTCGCCTGGTCACCTGACTTCAGAGCGGTCTTCATTTGACCAGCGACGGTCTGTTTCAAGGTCATGAAAATCATTGTAGCACGCTATAATATGGCGACCGGGCGATTAGCTCAGCTGGTTAGAGCGCACGATTCACATTCGTGAGGTCGGAGGTTCAAGTCCTCCATCGCCCACTTTCACCAATAAAAACTCTTTTTCAAAAGCGGTCATCATTTGCCAGTTGCCTGTTCCAAAAAAGGTATGATATAAGTATGACATACTCGTGAAAGGAGTTTTTATATGGCAGGAATTAACCAAGGAGAAAAACTCAAATTTCGCTATGGAGAACACTTATGTCCCCATGGGCTTGGTACTCCTTACGATTGTGGACAACTAACACGAACACCGGGGAACACTGCCTTAGACTGCGCACTCAAAGAGGAAACTGGCAAAAGCTGTCCTTTTGATCCAACCATCATCCCTATTCACAGCATGATTGAACAATCTAGTTCACAGAAAGCATCTAACCCACCACCTTCAGCGTAAAAACGTAGTGGTCATAGCGAAAGGAAAGATGCCAACAAAACCCGATTTAAGAGAAATTATAGAAATCGACTTCGATGTACCTTGCCCACATGATTTAGACAATGCTGTTGTTTGCGAAAAACTGGTTGAAAACTTGTGTGTTCTTCAAGAACAACAACTAGGCAATCCCTGCTGTCCTCAAGCAATTATTCGTTTCGTTGAAACATTACCGGCAGGAAGTGATGAAGCACCAATCCGAAATGTTTCTATTCCCGAACCATCAGCGGAAGCCACTGGTCCCTCCGACATGTACTAAGCTTTCTTGTAACATTTACTGTTCGATTGTTTACTCTACACTGAGTAATCAGTGATAGCCTTACGAAAGTTTCTGACGATTATTTTTCCTCAAGTCTGCGTCGCTTGTGATCGCGAGGCTCATTACTTCTGCCGCCAGTGTCAAGACCAGATCGATTTCTTGTATTACCAACCTCGATTCAAACCTTTAGAAAACTTAGTTGACAATACTCACGTTCTCGGCTTCTTCACGCCGCCTTTGTCGACTGTTATCAAAGCACTTAAATACCAATCACTCCACCCAATTGGGTCAATCTTGGGCAACCTGCTCTACCAACACCTACCGCTACCAACCAACCTTGACTTTGTCACCGCGGTGCCACTGCACCCCAAGCGGTTCAAACAGCGCGGCTATAATCAAGCAAAGTTGATCGCACAACAGCTGGCCAACCGACTTGAAAAACCTTACCAACCACTGCTTCTCCGCCAACGTCACACTCAAAACTTGGCCTCCGTTACCAACGACCAGGAACGTTTCCAACTGATGAGTAACGTTTTTGCTCTCAACCCCAATCTTCAAATCAATCTTAAGAGAAAAAACATCTTGCTGGTTGACGACGTGGTCACAACTGGTTCAACGCTGGCCGCCTGCGCCACTCAGTTACACCAGGCTGGTGTCGGTAAAATTTCCGCTGTTCTGGTCGCTCATGAAAGCTAACTCCGGCAATACCGGCACCACTCCTGATGAGAGCGATTCACTTAGTCTGCTTCTCACGCCATAGTTGGAGTAAAAAAAGATATAACCCCATCAGTGAGTCAGAGTAGTTAATCCGTTTTTCAAAAGTTTTCTCGCGAAACCAGTTTTGCTGGATTGCGCTGATGCCGAAAGTGCCAGTGACCACCTCTTGAGTTTGCCAACCGCCACTAGTGAGAAAATGTAACGTTATTACGGCCGGAATATAATCTGGCGAATAAATTTGGTACAGTAACTCAATCACCATTAGTTTATTGGCCGCAGAAAACTCGCGGAATAAACCGGCTCCTACACGAAACTTTTTCCCCTTTTGTTGCTGTAGGAAAATTTCAGACACATTTTTCAGCCTAACGGAAAAAGAAAGGAAAAAACAAGTCCCAGTCAGATCAAACTACTGCACCAGCGCGATCGAAAATAAACCCATCCGTTGGCTCTCAATCGGGTTACCCAACAGAAACTGCCAAAAAATATCGGTTTCAAGAATTTTATCGACGATATAGCGCTGCGCTTCTTCACCAGAAATCGTTGGCCAACCTTGACCCGACGACTCTACTTCGTGACCATACATCACCTCAAACACCGCCTCTTTTTCTCGCAATAACTCCACCAACCTAATGCCGGCGTTGGATTGGGGAAAGAAGTTCGTGTACACCTCATTTGGTGTGAATCCCTCCGGGTGAGCACAGCGAATCTTAATCTGGGCAAGCTTAATTTCTTTGTTTTCGTCCATCATGCCAAACACCACCTGCCAAACAGCCTCAAACGGGCCAGCATACTTTTCCACCAGGGTTAACCTGATCTTTTCCAACTCCCAAGGTTGTTCCCTAAATCTCGCTTTGTCCTCGGGACTACGGATAATTTGGTGCAACAGTTCGCCGTTGAGGTGAAAAGTCACATCTGAAGCTACAATCGGTATTTTATGCTCCGAGCCTTCCCTTATTAAACCTTGCTCGATTCTTCTCATTTTTTCGACCACCACTGCCGCCGAATCAGCGGATGTACTTTCATTTTGATGGGCAAGAGCCCAATGAGGTTGTTCTGGATCCCGACGCTCAAAATGGGTTAAACCCAGCAACTGATACGCCAGAATAATCGGTTCTTGTTTTTTTGTGCCAAAAATAACTTGTGGACGGCGCTCTACTTCACTTCCACTGACACTCAGCTCGTGATGATAGTTTTTCGACATTTTTTAATAAAAAAGAGCACCTGCTTACTTTCTGCTCAGCTTGGTGTCCCCCCACGCCTAGGCGGAGTTCGTTACTTGGGAGCGAAAGCAACCAGGTGCCCTCGCAACTCTTTTATAAGAGGAAATTATACAGACTCATTAGACCAGCGCAAGCACAACTTGTGTTTCGCCTGGAGAGAACGTATAATACATGACCTACGGGGATGCATTGCATCGACGTAATCGCTCTTTACCAACTGCAGACTGTCTTTGGCCAAAAGACATCAAACAGGGCTACAAATTTAACTGCCAATTCATTGCGCAGCAAAGTCGCAGGCATGATTGAGTTCGCTCAATCATTGTTTGCTTCACCTGTTTTAGCTTACGCTTAAATAGGCATTCAGAGAGGTTTTCTTACTGATGGGACACTCTGGGTGAAAAAACAATCAGTATGCCATCAAACGATTGATACGACGTTTGATGAAAGATTAGTATCGGTTGCCTCAACCGGGTTGGAATGTTTCCCTCTGAGGTAATACCAAAAGCATTCTATGTCTGTAGAGGTTGGCTAGGAAACGATTATCGGACGGGGGTTCATTACCCCCCATCTCCACATTTTTTATATCGACAATGCTTTTATCCAGCAGGTTGAGTTTCTTGAACGTTAGTTTGTGCCATTTTTCTAGTGGCTCTTTTTACGTCATAGGCAGCCGTCAAAGCTTCAACCGTATCTGCCAAAACATCTAACAACTCCACATCATTCCAGATTTCTTCCGCACCAAACTGACGCGGTTCCCCCAACCATATAAAACCATGACTTGTTTTCCCGGGCATCCCCCCGCCAGCTCCAGCCAGGTACTTCTCATGCTCTCCCTTTTCCAGCCTAATTATAAAATCTGCTTTTGCTCCGTAACCCCTATCATTTGTTCTGATTCTTAAACCAGCGTTACTGCTAACGAGATGTTTAATGGTGACATCTGTGATGCCACGATCCAACGCCCGATCAACAGCCGGACTTATTCCTCGATGTTCCTCAAGAATCTCATACTCACCAAAACCAATTTCTGTTGCTAGTTCTTCTACAGAAGACAGGAGTTCTTTAAATCTCGATTTTCTATCTTGATCTTGAGTTTGCTCTTGGTCTTTTTCTGCCATCTCAACCCTTTATTTTTACTAATAACAGTATACTACTAGGCTTTATTAAGAAAAGTAAGCTATTTAATTTTTACTAAAGCTTTTCTTAAATTGTCCATTATTTTTGTAATGTCCCCTTCTGCCTTAAAAAAAGTTACCGAGATTTCTTGGAATGGATTTGAGTGAATATGATAAACACCTTTAGCCATACTCAACGAATCTCCAACTTTTAATGCTTTATTTTCATATTCTGTTTCAGAACTATAAACTTTCATGACACATTTGCCAGCAATTTGAATTAAATTCTCCACCGCCAGTGGTCGATTGTGCTTCGCCAACTCTTTACCAGGGTGGAGCACAAGAACGCCAGTCGTAAATTGTTTATCGGAATGAGAAAAATAAAACTGGGCTTGACCATCAGGGTCTTGGTAGACTTCGAAACTATTCATGAATTAAATTATAACTTAATTAAATCTCCCCAATCCTAATTTCGTGCTGTAGCGGAAACTGCTGACAAAGTACCACAGCGCCAGACCGAGGTATAAAAAGTTAAAAACAAAACTCATCGAGAGTGTTCCCCAGTCGACCGCGCCGCCGGCAGCAATAGTCCGCATCGTTTCAAAGATATAAGTTGTTGGCACTATCCGGCTGACGTACTGCAATGCTTCTGGAAATCGCTCTAGCGGGAAAAAGACCGCGCTGAACGGCAACAGCATCCCGGGCAACGTCCAGACTACTGTCTGCATCTTTGGCCCGTAGCGCAAGATAATACCGGCTGAGAGAAAGCCCACCCACCAACCAGTCGTCACCATTGCCAAAATAAACGGAATCAACCACCAACCGAAAAACAGAATGTTTGCTGACCACATGCCGACCACGACCGTGGTAATAACCGAGAGCGTAAAAATTGTTTTTAAGACTGACAGCGACATCACCGAAAACAACCATTCTCTCACCATGAGCGGCGTCGAAAAAATATTGACCAAGTTATTGTTCCAAATTTCATCAATCAAGTTGCGTGACACTTCCGATTGAGCGCGCCAGATGATGTTCCAAAGCAAGAGCGCCATCAGGATAGCGAGCGCAATGCTGGCTTGACCTGAAGCTTCCGACAGCCATTGGCTGGTAATCCCCCACAAGAGGGTGTCGACGAGCGGCCAGTAAAGCATGTCAGATAAGAGGTCGAAGTCGCGTTTTAGCGGATAGAGGTGGCGCAAGAATAGAGCTTTGATGCGGTGGAGTTTCATCTTAATCCTTACTCATCTGTAAAAAGTAATCTTCCAAAGTCGGCTTATCGACCGCGATCTGTGAATATGAAATCTTTTCGGCTGCCAATTTCTCCAAAAACTGAGCAATAGCCTGTTCATCAATTTCAATAATCACCTCCCTGCCTTCAATCGAGACTGGCAGTGCTTGGGCCTTGGCAAATTTTTGTGTCCGTTTCAAACCGTCTTTCACTAACAAACGCATGCGGGCGGTCTTTACTGAGCGAGCTAAATTGAGCGGCTTATCAACAGCGACAATTTGACCGTGCTTCAAAAACATCACTTCATCACACACATCAGTCACTTCCTCCATGTTGTGTGAAGTGTAAAGAATACTCACCCCGTACTCTTGGCGCTGCAGTTTCACAAACTCTCTGACTTGATGGGCAATGTCTGGGTCTAATGAGGCAGTAGGCTCGTCCAACAACACGATTTTTGGGTACGGGAGAAAGGCTTTAGCCAACATGATGCGGGTAACCTGGCCAGCTGACAGTAAATTCATAGTTTTGTGCCGTTGCTGCCAAACCCCAAAAAAGTTCAAAAAGCGCTCCATCCGCTGATCAAAAACTTTGCCCTGCACATCATAGAGCGTGCCATAAATCTTCAGGTTTTCCCACACCGTCAGTCGCCAAGGCATTTTGATATAGGTGCTCGCAAACGTCACGTGCTGGAGCGATTCACTTTTGTGTTTGGCAAAGTCTTTGTCGAAATAGCGAATCGAGCCGAAAGTCGGCGATAAAGTGCCCAGTAACATCGAGATCGTCGTTGATTTACCAGCACCATTAGGACCCAATAACCCAAGAATTTGGCCTTCTCTTAATTTGAAAGAAATATCGTCGACAGCCGTAAACGGCCGACCACCCTTTTTTTCCGGTGGAAAAATCTTGGTGAGGTTATGAACAACCAATGGTGAGTCAATCATTCAACCATTGTAAACCAGGAGTCACTCTGGAGAAACGGTGAAGTTATGTTTGGGTTTGGCTCTGCAGACTCATTAAATACTCCTGAATCTTTTGGATGTTGACGTCGCGGGGTTTGCTACCGTCTGGTGGACCGATCATGCCGGCGGCGTAGAGCTGATCCAGCATGCGGGCGGCGCGGGCGTAGCCGACCGAGAGTCGACGCTGAATGAGCGAGGCAGAAGCTTTATCATAGCGGGAGAACAACTCAGCCGCCTCAGTAAACTTCGGGTCGCGATCCTCACCGGCCGCGCCGCCAGAACCACCAGTCACCATACCAGCCTTAAACTTTGTCGTGATCTCCTCTTCATATTCCGGCTTCTGGCCTTGTGAGCGCAAGAATTCCGTCAGCGCGCGGGTCTCGCGGTCAGAAATGAAGGTGCCCTGGATACGAATCGGTTTCGCCCGGTCCGGCGGCAGATACAACATATCGCCGCGACCCAGCAATTTCTCGGCTCCAGGCCCATCCAAAATCACCCGCGAGTCGGTTTGAGAAGACACATTAAAGGCGATGCGACAGGGAATATTGGCTTTGATTAAACCAGTAATGACGTCAACTGACGGCCGTTGAGTGGAGAGCACCAAGTGAATACCCACCGCCCGGGCCATTTGGGCAATCCGCGTCACACTTTCTTCTACTTCAGCCGGTGAAAACAACATCACGTCAGCCAACTCATCGATCACAATCAAGATATTGGGCATCGCCACTAAGCCGGCCAATTCGTTGTAGGCATCAATATTTTTGACACCCACTTCAGCCAATTGCTTGTAGCGCACTTCCATCTGGTTGACCGCCCATTTGAGCGCCGACACCACTTTGTTGGGCTCGACAATCACTGGGGTTAATAAGTGGGGAATATCGTTATACGCCGTCAACTCCACCCGCTTAGGATCAACCAAAATAAACTTCACTTCGGCCGGACTGGCGCGGAACAAAATCGAGCTCATAAAGGCGTTAATCGCCACCGATTTCCCAGAACCAGTGGCACCAGCAATCAGCACGTGGGGCATACTGGCGATATCGGCAATAATTGGATTGCCGGTCACGTCAATGCCAAGGGCAACCGCCAATTTCGACGGGTGTTTTTTCATGACCTTAGACGAGAGCATTTCTTTGAGGGTGACAAACTCAGCCGAGTGATTTGGTACCTCAATTCCCACCAGTGACTTACCGGCAATCGGCGCCTCAATCCGGATCTGACCAGTAGGGGCGGCGAGAGCCAAGGCTAAGTCAGTCGAAAGACTGGTGATCTTTGACAACCTTGTCCCCTTCGTAATATTCAAGGCGTACTGCGTCACGGCCGGACCGTAATTAACATCGGCCACGTTGGCGCGAAGGCCAAACGACTCCAAGGTGTTTTCAATAATCTGGGCATTCATTTTCACATCGCCGCGCTGAGCCTTACCGCCCGGTTTATCAGAAAGTAGTGACAGATCAGGATAATTCCAAACCATGGGCGCGCGGGCCGGCAGTGTTGTTGCATCTTCGCGTAGTAAATTTTTGCCTTCCACCGGCAACTTTTCCGGTTTTGCTTGAACAGGGGCAGCGGCCACTTTTTCCTCAAAACTCTGTTCGTCTCTCGCCGGTGCGCCACCTTTTTTACCCAAACCGAACATTGGCAATTGAGGCAAATGGAAGCCCTTTTTTTGTTCTGAAAACAAATCGGCCTGACCTTCCTGTGCGGCCGGTTGACGCCACTGAGCCAAAACCTGCAACAATTCACCGACCGACCACTGCGTCATCACTAAAAACCCAACCACGGCCATGGCGACAAACGACAAATAAGTCCCAGCGGGAGAAATCAGCGTCGCCAGCGTTTGGTACAACTCTTTCCCCCAGGCACCGGTCCTGCCAATTACTAAAAAGGCCAACATCAAAAGCAAGGTGCCCAGTAAAACATTGGGTTTGGACCAAATCCATTTGGTTTTGAGCATCGCTAACCCCGCCGACATTAAGACAAACGGGAAAAACAGCATGCTCAAGCCAAACCGGATGCTCAACCAAGCGCTCAAAGGTGCCAGCAGCGTCCCTTGACCAGCAAACGAGACCATCGTCAGAAAACCCAAGACGATTAAGAACACACCCGTCACTGAATACATTGTTTCCGGCGGGATAGTCAGTTTTAAATCGGGCTTGTTGCGGCGTCTGCGTCGTCTGGCCATAGCTTCGATAAAAAAGTTATAGGATATTTTATGGGCAAAGTCAAGGAGTGGACTTAATAACAAACTCCAGGGAATTTCCCCTGGTAAGAATATAACACATCGCTCGTCGAGTTTCCTTTAAGAAAATAGTGGTTGATATACTCTCTTCTCTAAAAGTGACACCCAATATTTACACTGCAAATGCAGTGCAAATTTAAGGAGTCATTTTCGCCAACAAGGGTATCCACCTAGATATCCAAGATCACCGGGATAATCATCGGCTCACGGCGGATAATTTTGTAGAGTTTTTTACCCAAGCGTTTCTCTAATTCCGCCCGTAGAGCCCCATCATTTCTCTTATGTTTGCCCATATGATGCACTGTCTCCGCGGTTTGCTCCTTAATAAAGTCCACCACTTCCTGAGCTTCCTCGATAAAAACAAAGCCTTTGGACACCACTTGGATTTTCTTGAAATCAAACTTGCCCTTGATGCGCGGCAGAATCAAGACGATCATCCCCTCTTGTGACATTAATAATCGGTCAGATAGTACGACGCGGCCAACATCGCCAATCCCAAGTCCATCGACCGTGCGCGGCCGGATTGGAATCGTCTCCACCACTTTCACAGTTCCCTCATGGAAACCCAGAATTTCACCGACTTTCGGGGTCAGTGTGCGCTCTTTGGTGTACCCCAGCGACTGGCTAACGTACTCGCGAAACTTGGCCCGATGCCGGTCTTCGCCGCCGATCGGCATGACATATTTGGCATTAAGCAGTTTCACTACCTCGCGCTGTTCGGCCGCACTGGCGTGGCCAGATTGGTGCAGCAGCGGATTCACATCCGGATAAATGACATTGACTCCGTTGCCGGCCAACTGGTTAATCGCCCGATAGTACGGAATTTCGTTGCCTGGAATGACATTGGCAGAAAAGACCACTTTATCATCCGGCAAGACTTGAATTTGGCGGTGCTCACCGTAAATGGCGCGGATCAATGACGAACCTTCTTGGCCTTGGCTGCCGGCGATCACCACACACAAATTTTTATCCTTCACTTTACTCACGTCCCGCTTATCGATCATCGTGCCTCTGGGGATATGGAGTTTCTTGAGACTGCTGGCGATTTCCACATTTTGTTCCACCGAGCGGCCAATGAAGACTACCTTGCGACCGAGCCGCACCGCCGAGTCCACGATCTGCTGGATCCGATGAATATGAGAACTCATTAAGGTCACAATGAACTTACCCTTGGTGTGGCGCATTAGTTTTTCCAGTTCCGGCCCGACCGTGGTTTCTGACGCCGAGTGCTCGAGTTGTTCTGAACGTAAACTATCAACCAGCGCCACCAAAATGCCTTGGTTCCCCAGCGTCTTCATCGCCGCCAGGTCAGTTTTTACGCCGTCGAGTGGATGATCATCTAATTTGAAATCCGAACCGTGATACACCACCCCCTCTGGTGTATCAATCACTAAGTGTTTGGTGTCCGGCACGGAGTGGGTCACCGCGATCGACATCACTTGGAAGTGCTGACCAAACGTAACTTTCTGGTGATCTTTAAATGTATTGATAAAGACGTCAACTTTTTGGTCAGTTAATTTTTTCTGGGCAAAGGCCACCGTCAGCTCAGATCCCCAGATCGGCGGCATTTCCTTGAGCTCCGGCAAAATATACGGCAAGGCACCCATGTGGTCTTCATGACCATGGGTCAGGGCAATGCCAACTAATTCTTTACCGTTCTTGAGCTGCTCGTGCAAATAACTGGTATCTGGGATCAGCGTATCGACCCCCGGCATATACTCGTCCGGGAAACCAATGCCGCAATCCACCATCAGCATTTCATCTGCATACTCATACAAATACATGTTTTGGGTGACTTTACCCAAGCCCCCAATCGGTACAATTTTTAATTGATTCATGAAATAAAAATCCTTCTATTGCTTGTAATTAATACTATTTTTCAAAATAAAGTTGCTGTCGCTTTTTAAAACAAAGCTTCTTGCACATCACCCTTTAACTGCCACACTTCTTTCTGCTCTCGTGCCCACTCCAGAATCTTGGGCAACTTTTTCAAGTCTTCTTTAAACGATTCCATCACTCGCGTGCCGCGCAAGGCGGCGGCCGGGTGATACATCGGCAACACAAAAACGAGTCTGCCTTCCCAGTTTACCTTATGCAGCCGCCCGTGTACTTGGGAGATTCGCACATCAGGCAAAAACTTGGCCAGACTAAAACGCCCGAGGGTGACGATCAACAGCGGTTTAATGATCTCCAATTCCTGATTGAGTGACGGTCGAAAAGCCTCGATCTCCTCCACCGTCGGGTCACGATTTTCCGGCGGTCGAACCTTGATAATATTGGTGATCCAGGTCGTTTCCGGCGAGAGACCAATTTCCTGCAAACTTCGCCGCAACAATTGCCCAGAGCGGCCGACAAACGGTCGGCGCTGGACTGCCTCGTAGTACCCTGGTCCCTCACCAATCATAAAAATCTCCCCTTCGCCGTGCACTAAATCTTCTCGTTTTGTTGCCAGTGGGAGAGATTCGTAGGAGGTTTCTAACTCATCTTGCAGTTTCTTCAACTGCACACCCTTATCCATACCCCTGTATTTTATCACACCCTGGTGAATCAAGGAAAATTAAAACTTCGGCATGAAGATTTTGGCGTTATCCATGTTGATGATCACCTCAGGGAATTTACGCTCCACGATAATCCGGACCGCTTTTCTAACCGCGCCTTGCAGCGTGCGCTCCAGGGTACGAATCCCGGCGTCGTAGCCCAGCGGCCGGACAACGGTTTTCCAGACATCTTCTTGAATCTTGAATTGCTCTGGCTTGAGACCAGCGTCTCTCAAGAGTTTGGGCAAAATATACTGCTTAGCGATAACGATTTTCTCCTCGTCGGTGTACGAGGGCATCGAGATCTTTTCCATCCGGTCCATCACCGCAGTCACAATCCGAGTAGTATTGTTGGCGGTGGCGATAAAAATGGCGTGACTTAAGTTGACTGGGTAATCAACGTAGGTATCGGTAAAAGCGTGGTTCTGGGCTGGATCAAGCAACTCGACAAGAACACCCATGATGTCAGTATTGGCTTCCTCAGCGTTGCGGTCGATTTCATCCAAGAGAATCACTGGGTTTCTGACCCCGGCTTCGCACACCCCTCGGATCACCCGACCAGGTTCGGCGCCCAAGAGCAATCGTGAACTTCCACGCAGCTCCTTGGCCGACCCCATCCCACCAAACGGAATCCGGACGAGTTTACGCGCCAAGGCTTCGGCCAAGGAAGTAGCAAACGTCGTTTTACCAGTACCGACCAACCCAACCAAGAGTAAGATCGGTGCCCGGAAATCTTCTTCCGGCGCCTGTTTTTCGCGCAAGTTTAGGATGGCAATATATTCCAGAAAGCGATCTTTGACTTCCTGCATGCCATAGTGGTGTTTGTTAAACACTGCCTTGGCCTTTTCAATATCCGTGGTGTCTTTGCTCTCAGCTGCCCAAGGAATTTTGAGCACCCAGTCGATGTAGCGGGAAACTTTTTCGTATTTTTCATCGTAGCTGCCAAGTTCGACGCTCCGCTCCAGCGCCACGATTTCTTTATTGATCTTGCGGCGCATTTCATCAGGCATTTGAGCCGCGCTTGTGCGGGCCTGCAACTCCTGAATTTCCTGCTGGAGGGCGTGCTGGTAGTCGGTCATGGGCAGTCCAGTCGTTAGTTATTTTCTTCCGGAAACGACAAAAATTGATGAGCCACGACTCCCGAACCCATCAAAAACAAGCCAGCAATAATCAGTAGAAAAGTATTTTCGACCGCTCCCGCGCTAGGCAGGGTGGCACTGGAGGTAGATACCCCACCTTTGGTAGTAGTAGCACTCTCGGTGGAAGTAGAAGAAGTAGTAGAACCATCAGTATCCACGGTCAGCGTAAAAGAGACTGTTTCCAAATTAGAAGTAATCTCCACATAATGATCCCCCTCGGCTAAACTGGTTGGGGTGTATGACCAATCACCATCAGTGTCGGCGACTACCGCCACCGTCAGGTCATCAATGGTGATATCAACCGTCGCGTCAGCGGCCGCGGTGCCAATCATGGTCGGATTTGTCTTAGTGGTAGTAAAAGTAGTCAAAGTACCAGTGCCGGTCGAGACGCCGCCGATACTGGTGACTGCCAAAGTGGCAGCCAATGCCACTTGCACCACCAAGAAAAAGACAACCACAAACAAAGCGAGTGAATTGAACAATCGTTTCATACCCAATAATTTACTCATAAAATAGTACAACAGATCAATCGATAATTAAACACGCGCAATTCGCAAGCGATCTAGTAAACCAAGTTTAGCTCCCCACTGACCGATCACTGAGCCGGCATTTCTCACTCCCCACTCCACGCAGGTTTTGGTCGGTTTTTTCAAGAGTTGGCCAGCGACATACCCAGTGCTAAAAGCATCACCGGCGCCAGTGTCATCGACTGACTTTACTTGAGCCCCCAAAAATCGCAGGGTTTTCTTGCCATGCTCATAGACGTACCCACCCTTCTCACCTTCGGTCACCACAATCTCAGGGATTTCTTTGATCAAGGCTGCTTGTTGTTTGGCTACCATTTCCCACTCAGTATCATTCAAAATTAAGACTTTGACGGGAATATCAGCCACTTTGAGTTTGCCGTCAGCGATTAACTGTAGTTCTTGTTTGCCGGGATTCCAGGACATGACAGTTTGCGGATTTTTTTTGACGATCAAAAAGATTTTGCGCAAAGTTTCTTCCTGGCCGGCAATATTGGTCAGGTGAACCCAGTTAGTCTGACTCAACCAAAATGGCGCCACGTCATAAGGGTCTAACATCGAGGAAGCGCCTCGGTGCACCAGTGCGGTCCGCGCCCCTTGCTTGCCAACTAGAATTACTGATCCCCCGGTCTGCTCCAATTTTTCGCGCACGATCAAGGAGGTATCGACTCCCTCTCGTTGGAGTTCGCCTAAAATCACCGAGGCAAAATTATCTTTGCCCGTCTCACTCATCAGTGCTGTCTTGAAACCAAGCCGTGCAAACCCCACCGCAGTATTAGTCCCACCCCCGCCGCTAAACACTTTCATCATCTTGAGTTCCACCTTTTCACCCGCTCGCAGCTGCAGTTTGGGTACATCGAGGAAAATATCTACCAGGCTGGAACCAATTGAAATGACGTCGAACATGGTGAGATTAGTATAGGCGGTTTACACCGCCGCGGGCAATCCAGTTTCGAGGTAATTGATAAAACTCTCTTTGCTGTGTCATACTGAGATCATGAATGAGACAAAAAGTCCTTATACCGCCGTTGGCATTAATGACCCTGCTGTCGCAAAAGAGGCAGATTTACCTGAATCACTGCACGCTGACGCTCAAAGAGCCACTGCCATGGAGGCAGCTGACAGGATAAAAGAACACCTTCGAAAAGTTGAGACAAACAGCCAAAACGCCCAGAAACACATTGAAGAAGGAGGTAGATTAAAAAAATGGCGAGCAGAAGGAACTGGTGAAACTCAGAGCTGGGTGAACTGGCAGAAAGAACTCAACGAAGAAGCTGAGTTATTGAAACAACAATTGGCGGACGCAGAGGCAAAAACCCAAGAATACCAAGACCTTATCGATCTTCTCCCAGCAGAAGAAAAACAACGCATAGTAGAAGAAAGATTTGATGAAGCCAAAAGAATTCAGCATATTGCAGTGGGGGTATTACTAAGAGAACGACTGATAAGATCAGGTAAAAACGTTGAACAAGCCAAAGAGCAAGGGATAGAACTCGCTTTGGATAGACACGCATCAGATCAAGCAGCTGCTCGCCCAGGACTCGATCATGCAAAAGCCCAGGAGATAGAGCAGCTTTTAAGTGAGATAAAAGATGATGAGCAATCTCCACTCGAACCAAGGCACTATGAGGAAGCCGCTCGAATCTATACTTGGTGGATCGGTAGGTTAAGAACAGATATTGTCAATGTTTTAAGAGGGTCGTCAACAAGACTAATGAGCGCCATCACTTGGCAGAGAAGTTTACAAGCTCTTGATGACATTTACTCGCAAATAGCCGAGGGTCTTTCCGGCGGTAAGTGGTTTTCACGGTAAGCTCACAAGTTCAGCTCCAACCTCGCTTCTTCCGTCATCATCTCCGGCACCCAGGGCGGGTCAAAAGTCAGATTAACAATCACATCCTGCTCAGTGTCCTCGACCAAGCCGTAGAGCGCCTCACGGACCATTTCATCAATCACCGGCGCCAACGGGCAACCGGGTGTAGTCAGCGTCATACGGATCACCACCTTATTTTTGCCTTCAATTTTGACGTTGTAAATCAGCCCCAGACTAACGATGTCAATCTGCAGTTCCGGATCGATCACTTTCGCTAATGCTTGGCGAACGGTTTGCTTAGTCAGTTTCATGGGGTGTCATTATACAAAACATAAAAAACCCTCCCTCGGTTCTTTCCCCTTCTAGTAAAGAGAAACAATCGAGGGAGGGACTGTTTTCAAAAGAAAAATTAGGATTTCTTTAAAACAGGCATACCAGTGCGTTTGGTTTCCATCACCATGTAACCGGCGGGGACGGAGGCCAAAGCGCCACTGCGGACATCACGAGCAAAGAAGTAAATTCGTTGCACGCGACCATTCTTCAAGGTCACCTCACGAGTGTGGAGGTAGTATGTCTGTCCCTTGGAGTTGGTGTAACTGTAGGCATCTGCCATAAGTTTGTCTCCTTTTTTCTTTCTCAAGCTTTCTTGAGAAGCTACTACTTACTAAAAGCCTAACATACAGGCCTCACGAATCAAGGAGCAATTACTCCTGTGTTTCCGCCGAAATCGTGCCCGTGAGCAACACTTCCTCGAGTAGAGTATCGTCCGTGGTCTCACGGCTGATTACCACCTCGAGAGGCAGTGTGCCTGAGTCAACTGCTCCAGAGCCGATATAGCCTGCTTTGGTGTAAGAGAGGGCAAAGGCCTTGCGCTGGGCGGCACCCTCAGTCTGTCTGAGCCACACTTGGTAGCGATCATTACTAATCAGTGGTAGGGTGGCATTGACGCTAAACAACAGCTCGCCACCAGTCACTTCATAACGGACCTCACCCAACATGGTTGGATCCTCACCGGTCAACTCCGCCGCTTGGTAATCACCCGCACCCAGCATTAAATTCTGCTCCTCTTCATTAGTGAGCTCATCAATGGTCACTTCCTCATTGAGTAGTGAGGTCATCCCCTCGCGCTGTGTTCTCAGGTTATACCAGCGGAATAATAAGAAGAGCACAAACAAGAGTGCGACCGCCGGGAAAATATATGGGTAAATTTTCTGCATGTACCCCTCCCTTGGTAGTTATTTAATAAAAACTCAACAGCGAGTGTTGAGGGGCAGAAATAATTTGTACCAGTCCGATACTGTCCATATATTTTCATAGTCCAGGCTTGTGGTCAAGAGCATCGGATTTTGTATTATGGGACTACTCGATCAAACTACTTTTAAACTACTCTATGAGCGGCCAGACTTGCTTGCCAGTGGTGGTATCAATGACGACGATAGCCGCGGTCGGACAGCTCTGTGCGGCCAGCAATTTGGTTTCGTCATCGTTGCCGTCCTGAGAAATCACAGTGGCGATTTGCTCTTCATCCAGTTTAAAGACGCCCGGCGCGATGGCCACACAGCTGGCGGCGGCAATGCACTTCTCGCGGATCACCGACACTTTATACTTGCCGATCTGCTTACTTAAATTACCGTTTTGGTCACGGACGACGCCGTCTGTCATAGCGGTAGTGTAACGGAATTAATAAAACTTTTCTCGGTGGATGCGCTCTCGTGCAACGCTTTTGGTCGTCAACAAATTGGTCACATCTTCGATCATGGTTTCTCGACCGCACAAATAGTAACCGGCATTAGCGGGTAACTCATGAATACTCAGGCAATCAGTCACTCGCCCCCGGCACAGCGGCCATTCCGGTGAAGCTTTGGAAATCACCGGGTGAAAGTGGAAATTTTTGTAATTCTGCGCCAGTTCCTGAAATTCGTCCTGCCAAATCATTTCCTCCACGTGCCGTAAACCCCAATGCAAAGTGATTTCTCGCTTATCATTTTTTAATTGCAATAAGTCGAGAATCATCGCCCGGAATGGCGTCACACCCACCCCAGTGGCCACGAAAACAATCGCCTGTTCCACCCCGCTGTCATCGATTACAAACTGGCCAAGGGGGGCCAGTAATTTCACCTCATCGCCAAGTTTGAGATTTTGCAAATATTTGGTCCCGATCCCCATTGGTTTGGGATCAATCAGTAGTTCAAATCCGTGGTCAACTTCCGGTGAACTGGCAATCGACCAAGAGCGGCGATGACCCTCATTAGTGATGGCCATTGAAACATACTGGCCGGCGGTAAACTCCAGTTTATTGGGCTCGGTCAACTCAAAAGAATAGCGTTCAAACTTGGGGTTATAGACGGTTTTGTCAGCCAGTTTGGCCGTGTATTGCTTGGGTGGTAACAGCGTTGGCATACTGATTATTCTAACTCAAGAAATCCGGTTGCTTATAATGAATCTTACAAATCTTGACAATTTCATTTTCATTTCCTACGATACTCTTGATTCGGGGCGAAAGGAGTTTCTTTGAAACTCTCTTGAGTTCGCCAATTCGAGTGCCGTGCACCGTAAAGCGTAAGACGCCCCGAACTTCACTCCATTACAGAGTAAAATGTCGATTTGTCGGTCTTTTTTTCCTTTATTACTATTTTTACTTTTCTAAATGTGTCTCCTCGCCTCAAGAAACCTTGCAATTCCTCAATCGAGATAAAGCCATAAAATATTTCGTTTTTATAAATCCTTACTGATTGAATAGTTCTTGACCGATTAATAATCGAACGAACATAACGAAGCAGATACACCCTGCGATATATTTCCGAATGCGGTCTTGGCTTATAAGGACCAGTAATATGTTCCCAACCTTCTTTAGTGAAGTAAACCTTTTGATTGAGCGCGGGACAGTAAATCGGTTTTCGTTGCCAGTGTCGATAATACTTTTGCCAAATTCTTGAGCGAAATTGTTGGAACGTTTCCGAATGTTTCTTCCTCAACTGCATGAAGTAAGTCTAAAAGCCAATTCAGACAATGAGTGTAACAAGGAAAACCTAGCTGAGGGCTTTTTGCACTGCTTTTAGCCCCATCAGGAAACATTTTTCCCGCCCGGCGGAGATGTCGGTCATGCCAAAAAAGGGTAGTAAATCGGCTTTCTGCCATTTTTTAATTTGTTCAATTGATGCACCTTTTAATTTCTCGGATAAGACACTCATGCTTGCCTGGCTGACCACACAGCCATGGCCTTCCCAACCAACAGTTTCTATGGTTTTTTTATCTTTATCAAACTTCAGCGTAATCGTCACTTCATCGCCACACGAGGCATTGGTTTCATGGTGTTTCAAATGGCCGTCTGTTAACAATCCACTGTTCTGCGGGTGTTGAGCTTCGGCGACGACGGCTTCTTGATAAATTTCATCCATGATTAGAGTCCGAAAATTGTATTAACTTTTTCAAAGGCTTTGACTAATGCGTCGATATCTTCTTTAGTGGAATACACATTAAAACTCGCCCGGGTCGTGGCTTGCCAGCCGCAGGCGCGATGGAGCGGCATGGTGCAGTGGTGGCCAGAGCGCACGGCGATACCTTCAGAATCGAGAATCTGGGCCAGGTCATGGGCGTGGACTTCGTCGTGGACGAAAGCGACGGAACCGAGCCGATGTTCGGGCTTGGGTCCGACAATAGTCAAGCCTTTGACTTTACTCAACTGTTCATAAGAGTATTTGACCAATTCTTGGTCGTGTTTCATAACGTTGTCCATCCCGAGTCGGCTCAAGAAATCGCAGGCGGTGGCCAAACCGATCATCGAGGCAACATCCGGTGTGCCGGCGGTAAAGCGCTCGCTTAAATCATCAGAATAAGTTGCCGATTGCTCTTGGACTTCTTCAATCATCCCGCCGCCAAACAGCCACGGCTGCATCTCGCCACTCACCAATAATTCCTTGCGCACCACTAATCCCCCAATGCCCATCGGCCCAAGCATTTTGTGGCCGCTGAAGGCCATGAAGTCTACTTTTAAATCATGGAAATTGACGGGCATGTGCGGCACCGACTGGGCGGCATCCAGCACAATCCGCGCGCCTTTGGCGTGTTTTTTCACCAGTCCAACCATTTGCTCGACTGGATTGACGGTTCCCAGCGCGTTGGAAACATGGACAAAAGCCACGAGTTTAACTTTGGGGGTTTTGAGCAGTTTTTCAAAATCAGCCAAATCAACTTCCGCCTTTTCTTTGAGGCCAGTTACCAACAGCTTGGCCCCGGTTCGTTTGCAGAGTTCTTGCCACACGACCAGGTTGGCGTGATGTTCCATTAGGGTCGCCACGATGACGTCACCTTTTTTCAGCTGATGATCGCCCCAGCCATAGGCCACTCCATTGGTGGCTTCCGTGGTGTTGCGGACAATAATTAGTTCATCTTTCTCTGCCCCCACAAACTTGGCCACTTTTTCCTTGGACATTTCCCAAACAGTCGTCGCTCGATCCGACAGCACGTGTACACCGCGATGCACGTTGGCGTTATCGGTCATATAGTAGCGGGCCATTACCTCCGCCACCGCCTTCGGCTTCTGACTCGTCGCCGCGGAATCTAGGTACACAAGAGGCTTGCCTGGATGGACTTCTTGATCAAGGATCAGGAAGTTCTTTTTGACTTGATGCGGGTCAAACATATGTGAGCAATTCTACCAGATAGTCTAACTGCTAGAATGTTTCTGATGATAAAAGTAGTTTCCGATCAATACCGAAAAAACCGTGGCGGCTGGACTCGGTTTTTAAAAATATTTTGCAATGAATGCGGGCATTTATTATTTTTCTATCAAAAAGATGGACCCGGACCACTAAAAAGAAGTTATCTTGATCGGATTTTAAAGGTTAAACCGTCATTTGATAAAAAGGGATATTATCATTGCCAAAAATGTAAAACTCTCCTTGGGTTCTATAAGCCCTATAAAAAAGAAAATAATCGACCGGCAATAAGTTGGGTAGATGGGGTTATTAATTACAAAATTACTCCTCTCCACCAGATTAAAACGAAATAAAATGACCTATTTTGATATAATCATTCCCTGGCATTAACTAAGTGAAAGGAAAAATGTCAGGTAACTCCTCAGAAATTTTTGATGAAGCAAGAAGATGAGCACAAGAACTAAGCTCACGTGCAAATACAGGGAAAGATAAAAATAGATACCATTTATATGGTGACCCAGAAAACATCGAAAAAGCTCAGAAACTCATTGAGACCCTTCTTTCACAATTACAACCCATTATTGACGAGCTAAAACAACACAAAGTTGGAGTAAAAATTTCTAAGCTAAAAGCTAAGTGGGCGGCTACAATGAAATCACCTTCCGTACCTGACCTAGAACACAACCCGCTCGGATACGAAGGGATAAAACAAGGAAAGGATATAGATGTTGAGCTTTCGAGTGTTCGGTATTATTACACTCTTGAAAACGTTAATGAATTAGGCATAGAACTATTCCTTCCTTATTTTGGACGGGGAGAGAAAAAAAGAGAACAAAGGTTTTTTTGGGCAACTTTTACGCCATTTCCAAACTGTTCATTCAGAGTTACTTTGAAAGCTTCACCTCGTAAAGACGACAAATTTCTCAAAGACACTTTGGGTAATAGCACTGGTAATGATATGAATACATGTATCATTAAATTTAAAAAAGCAGTCATTGAAGCAGTAAGAATTTATCTATTAGATTAGTTAGATACAGTTAAAAACCCCTCGACAATTATTTCCTCCGCTTTGCGTCGGTCCAACCCACGTGCCTGTAGGTAAAAAATGTGCTCTTCCGGTATGTTGCTGACACTAGCGGCGTGGGAGCAAGAGACGTCGCTGGTTTTAATTTCCAGATCGGGTACGGCCTCGGCTTTGGCTTGGGGGGAAAGAAGCAGCACGCGCTCGGTGAGAAAGGAGCGGGTGTCGCCGCAGTGCTCATCGATAATAATTTTTCCTTTAAAGCGCAAATACGATTGGTCGCGAGCCACTCCCTTGAGAGTGGTCTTGGCGCTGGTGTGGGGGGATTTGTGGTGAATTAAGATTTCCGTGGCGATAGTTTCTTTATCTTTGGTTTGAAACACACCGGACACCAAGGCCTCTGCTCCCTCGCCTACTAATTCAACGGTATACTGGCCGGGCTTGGTCAGTTCAATTTTTTTGGACTGATTTTTTTTAATCGTATAAGTAATCATCCGATCGAACCCTCCATTTCAAAATCAATCAGCCGATTCATTTCCACCGCGTATTCAAGGGGAAGTTTTTTAACCAGATCCGCGATAAACCCGTTGACGATCATTTTACGGGAGTTTTCCTCACTCATACCGCGAGTCATGAGGTAAAAGAGTTGGTCGTCACCAATTTTGGACACCGTCGCCTCGTGCTGAATCTCCACTTGGTTGTTGTAGACCTGGTCAACGGGATAGGTATCTGAGCGGGATTTGTCGTCAAGCAATAGCGCGTCACAAACGACCGTGTTTTTACTGTGGTGGGCGTTGGGCGAGATAAAAACCTTACCTCTGTAACTCGTGCGCCCCCCGCCCTTACTGATCGATTTGGCAATAATCGTCGAAGACGTATATGGCGCTAAATGCGTCGCCTTAGAACCCGTATCTTGATGCTGACCTTCACCGGCCAGCGCCATCGACAGCGTTTCCCCCTTGGCACCCTTGCCGGCTAGAATGAAACTGGGGTACTTCATCGTCACCTTGGAACCCATGTTGAAATCCGTCCAGACCATCTGCCCCTCTTCACTCACGTGGGCGCGTTTGGTCACCAGGTTGTAAATGTTTTTATACCAGTTTTGGACCGTCGTGTACTGACAGCGCGCGCCTTTTTTGACAATAATTTCAACAACCGCAGAATGAAGAGACGTACTGTTAAACTGCGGCGCCGTGCAGCCCTCAATGTAGTGCACACTCGCCCCCTCATCGACAATGATCAACGTCCGCTCAAACTGCCCGAACGCCTCTGCGTTAATCCGGAAATACGTTTGCAGCGGCATTTTGACGTGGACATTTTTTGGCACGTAAACAAACGATCCGCCCGACCAAACCGCCGTGTTCAAGGCCGCGTACTTATTATCATTTAAGGGAATGACTGAACCAAAATATTCTTTGACTAAATCCGGATACTTGGCCAGCCCCTCATCCATCGACAGGAAGATCACGCCATCTTTCACCCAAGTGCTCTTCAGCGACCCGTAGACCACCTCACTGTCGTACTGCGCCTTTACTCCCGCCAGAAACTTGCGTTCCGCCTTCGGCACACCAATGCGATCAAAGGTTTCTTTGACGTCTTTGGGTACATCCGCCCAGGATTTCACCACCTTTTCAGTTGGCTTCAAGTAATATGAAATATCGTCGAACTTAATCGGCGATAAATCCCCACCCCACATTGGGTTCGGTCGCGCTTGGAACTCACCAAACGCCCGCAGCCGCGTCTCCAACATCCACTTCGGTTCATTTTTCATCCGGGAAAGCTGGTGAATAATTTTTTCCGTTAACCCCTTGCCCGATTTGAATTCATACGAATCCGTGTCGAACGAATAACCGTGCTCGTAATCATCGCGAATCAAGCTATCACCTGGTTTACTGGTTTTTTTAGCCGCGAATCTCGCCATAACCCCTTTGTTCCAACTCCTCTACCAACTCCGGACCGCCGCTCTTAATAATCCGACCATTGACCATCACATGAACAATATCAAATTTGAGATATTGCAAAATCCGCTGATAGTGCGTAATCACAATCACCCCCATGTCCGTCTCCCGCTGAATTTTATTCACCCCCTCCGCCACAGTCTTAATCGCGTCAATATCCAGACCTGAATCCGTTTCATCCAAAATGGCAAATTTTGGCTGCATCACTGCCATCTGCAGAATTTCCAGCCGTTTCTTTTCACCGCCACTAAAACCCTCGTTCAAACCGCGCATCAGTAAACTATCAGGAATACCCAGTTCGTTGGCCTTGCCAACCAGCCAATCGCGGAAATCAACGATTGAAGGGTGAATGCGCCTGGTGCGTTCCGGGTGTTGCTGGGTGTAGACCGTCCAGAGAAAATTCAAGACCTTCACCCCGGGAATCTCGACCGGGTACTGGAAGGCCAAAAACAACCCAGCCTTCGCCCGCTCATCAGGAGCTAACCCCAGCAATTCCTTGCCGTTCAATTTTACTGAACCCTTGACCGTGTATTCCGGGTGACCAGTCAGTGCTTTGGCCAACGTTGATTTACCGGAACCATTCGGCCCCATAATCACCACCATCTGACCCTGCTTCAATTCCAAGTCAATCCCTCGCAGGATGGTGGCATCAGCAACCGAAGCCTTCAGGCCGGCTATTTTGAGACTCGTTTTCATGAATTATTTCCTCTGCAACGCGTTGCGGATGATGGTTTTGATGTACGTACCAATCGGCTCACCGAAATCATATTGATCAAGCTCTGTCAGTGAGATCCACACTTGGTCAGTGTGCTCATTCGAGATAACAATTGAGTTTGGATCAAAATCGTTTGACAACAGCACTCGCCAGCCGCAATTGAATGAATAACGCTGAATATCTGGCTCAAAAAAAGTATAAAACAGAACAAGACTTTGATCGTTAAATTTTTCAGGATTAATCTTTAATCCTGTTTCCTCTTCAACCTCACGCACAATATCCGCCGTATGAGAATTTCCTGTTGGTTGTGTAAGATCTGGCCACTCAGTATTTCCGCCAGGTAAATCCCACGCTCCTGGTCTGGATTGAGAATCATTACTACGTTTAAGAATCAGCACCTTATCCTCATGAATTAAGGCCACTTTTTGAACAAACTTCACTTTGTCAGTTAATTGGTTACTCATTTTTTCCATATTCCAGTGCCAGCTTGGCTTCCTCTCTGATTTCCTGAATCGTTTCCAGTTCCTCTAACTCTTTGAGACCGAACCAACCGATACCATCCGTTTCTTCCAGATTTTGTTTGAAATCCAAGCTGCCAGTAGATTGTACTAAATGCACCAAGACGACGTGCTGTTCGCAGCCCTTGGGCCAGAGTTTGTTTGGGTGAGGCTTGGTTGGATTATTGCTTTTGAGCCGTGCTTGGTAATTTTCTTTGCTGATCCAATGCAGATTAATCGCAAACGGCAGCGGGTGGTAACTGGTCTGACTACTCGATTGCAAAAGCGTGCCGGCGGAAACCGCTTTCACCTTCAGACCAGTCTCTTCCCACACTTCCCGCTCCGCAGCCTGATGGGGCAACTCACCTTCTTCCACGTGTCCGCCCGGTGCCAGCCAGTAACCGAGTTTTTTGTGCTTAATCAGCAAGACTTTGCCGTTGTGCACCAGAAAACCAGAGGCAGTCATGCAAATCTTCGGGGACAATTGAGTTTGTTTTACCACAGGGGAATTTTAACACCGACAGGATAGTTTCAGCCCATCAAAAAACCCCCGATTTTATCGGGGGTCTTTTGGGTTTCATCGAAGTTCATCCTTCGAAGAATATCTTTTGTCACCCAGGTATTCGTACTATAGCAATAGAAAATTAAAAGTCAAAAATGTCTTGGCGCCGCCGACGGGATTTGCACCCGCACCACCTGGGTGACAAACCAGGTATTCTACTAGATGAACTTCGGCGGCATACCGCCAAGACATTTTCAGTATGCTGACCGAACCTGACATTTAAATGACACTGTGGAAAAATTAGATGAGACTCATCTGGATCCCAGTATGTTTTTTGGGAGTATAGGTAAAATCCACCGGCGCGGTGACGAGCCGATTCCATTTATTGCGGAACTTCACCTGACCTTTGGAATAGCCATAATCCAGCAAGTCCCGCGTCACTTTCACATCCTGCAGACAATATTTCTCCAGTTTCTTCCACTCTTTGTTTTTGAAAAACTGAATCGCGTCCATGCCATTGCCGATCTTGCCTTTGCCAAGTGTCTCTTTGGCCACGGCGTCCAAACCCACCCGGTGACCAGTGCTGTTTTTAATCCGTTTCATAATGTCCAAAGTGGGAAACCGACTAACATCCCCGTTGTAGTATGGTGTGAAAGTGGGCAAGTCAAAATCATCAATATTAAAACCGACGATTACATCAGCCTTTTCCAGCAGCGACAGCAGTTTAGGAATATCTTTTTCAAAGTAGGAGCGAAACTCACCGGCCTCACCGTAGCCGCTTCTGACATTGATGCCGGCGAAAGAAATCTTCAACCGATCAGGAAAGTAGCCACCGACTTCGTCAAAAATTTTCTGCGTCTCGACATCTAAAATAACTTGCAACATCAATCCTTTTGGCTTTTAGAAATAAAAAAGCCTCCTACCGGCTTTACCACTTCAATATACAGTAGCGAATATTAAGCGAAAAAAAAAGGTGTGATTTTGACAAAAAAAAGGAGAACAAAGCCCTCCTTTTCCAATTTACTGGTGCCTTCAACCTATTTTATCGCTTGATCATACAACTCACTGACTTTCATCCAATTCACCACGTTCCACCACGCCGCGATATAGTCCGGCCGACGATTTTGGTAATTGAGGTAATAGGCATGTTCCCACACATCAAGTCCCAGAATCGGGGTTTTCCCCTCCATCCACGGGTTGTCTTGGTTCGGCGTGCTCATAATCGACAACTTACCAGCGTCAACCACTAACCACGCCCAACCAGAGCCAAACTGACCCGCCCCAGCCGCGGCAAATTGAGTCTTAAAATTATCCAGACTGCCAAAGGCTTCAGCCAGCGCTTTTTGGAGTGCTTCACCCTGTTCACTCTTCTCCGGCGACATCACCTGCCAAAACAACGAGTGGTTGACATGACCGCCGCCGTTATTGCGGACAGCTTTGCGAACCGCTTCATCTTTAATCTCGTCCAAGTGACCCATTAGTTCAGTCACTTCCACATCAAGCTCCGGCACTTGCTTCATTGCGTCATTGAGTTTATCGACATATCCCTGATGGTGCTTGGTATGGTGAATCTCCATCGTCCTGGCATCAAGGTGTGGTTCCAGCGCATTGTAGTCATACGGTAATTGGGGTAGTTCGTAGTGCATAGATCCTTTCTGAAAAATACTGCTCAACCTGACATCACTGTAACAAATAAAAAGGGCGCAGACAGTTGGCTATCTCACAAATTTTATTCTCGCTCCTCGCCAGCAATCCGCATCAATTCAATCATGCGGTCTTTACTAGTGGTTTGTAAAAACTTTTCAATCGCCGGCAAATCGGGACTCTGATCCTTGAGGCGCATCTTCCCGACCTCTTGCCATAACACCTCGTCCACCAGAAACCCCTGAGCGCCGTTCTCCAACGCCACTCGTAGTTGATCTTTAAATTTGTCGTATTTCACTCCGTCATCGATCATTAACCAGGGAATATCCAACTCGCTGGTCAACGTCGCCGCGGCCAGTGGATCTTGGGGATACTGCACAGCCAACAGATTGGCAGAGCGCTGTAGCTCACTAATCGCTTCCAGCTGAACTTCTTGAAATTGCGCGGTCGTGAGCGTCTCTTTGGGCGGGTGGTAGATAATTAGTTTCAGGAGAAAATCAATCTTTTCGTACTGACAAAAATCAAAGACCTCCGAAACTAGTTTTTTCTTTGCCGAAGCCGTTTCCTCTGCCGGATGGTAATACAACTCCAGCTTCGCTACCCCATACAGATTGCGGATATGCTCGATTCCCCAGTTAGGCGGAAACTTAGGGACCGTCAACGGATCGGGCGGCGCGGGTTGTTCCAACCGAATCACCGTACCCGCTTGATCATGTTTTTGGTCTAGAAACGGCAATGAATACACCGGATCAAAAACAACACCGGTGGCGTGTTCAGAATAAACTCGAGTCAACATCGCCAAAATGGACTGTAAAATCTCTTCATGTGATGGTTCTTTGAGCGATAACCCCATCAGTTCCGCCAAGACATACGCCTCGTCGAGCGCCACCAAACCATAGACACCAGCGGAATTTTTCAGGGCAGATAATTTCACGGAATCAAGTATACAAGACTTCTCTCTTCATTTTCCTGCAGTAAACGGATTTGAAGCCGGCCGTAGGCCGAGTGAGTTCGACTGCAAAGAAAAAAATTGTAAAGCAGCGACAACTTAGTTTTCTTCCCTCATGCGAAAGCCGTCGCGCGGGCCACTGGATCGCCCACCCCGGTAACCGCCGCCCCGACGATCACCACCATGGTAGCCACCACTGCCACCACTGCCACCACGATAGCCTCCACCTCCCCGACGGTCACCGCCGCGGCCATTGCCGCCGAAGCGTCGCATCTGAAAACCGCCATCCCCACCGCGATCGCCACCAGGGCGACGCTGGGAGCGTTTCTGCTCCGACTCTTCGGTTGAGAGCATGGATAAACCAATCTTACCGTCTTCTTTAATCTCGTTTACTCGCACATGGACTGTATCCCCTAATTTCACCACGTCGTTAACGTTATCAATGCGCGTCAGCGACATTTCCGACACGTGCACTAGACCTTCGCGACCAGGTAAGTATTCGACAAACGCACCATAACTCTCCACGCGAGTAACGGTACCGTCAAACTCATCCCCAATCTCCACCACGCGCATCATACTAGAGATTTTTTCCACGGCAGCGTCAATTTGTGATTGCTCACTGGAAGAAATATTAACGATCCCTACTTCTCGCTCCTCATCCTCATCCACATTAATCTCAGCACCAGTCTCTTCGATCAGCGACTTAATCATCTTGCCCCCCGGGCCGATCAGCTCGCCGATTTTATCCGCCGGGATCTCCAGCTGAACTACTTTCGGCGCGTAACGGGAAATTTGTTTCCTCGGCTCACTAATCACCTTAAGCATCGCATCCAAGATATGCAGGCGACCAACTTTCGCTTGATCGAGGGCTTCTTTCAAGACAGTTTGTGGCACACCCTTTAACTTGATATCCATCTGCAAAGCAGTGACACCCTCCGCGGTACCAGCCACCTTAAAATCCATATCACCAACATGGTCTTCCAAACCCTGAATGTCCGATAAAACAATGTATTTTTTGCCATCAGACATCAATCCCATCGCAATACCCGCTACGGGGCGCTTAATGGGCACGCCGGCGGCCATCAGCGACAAAGTCGAACCACAGACCGACGCCTGTGAAGTGGAGCCATTGGAACTCATGATTTCCGACACTACGTGGATGGTGTAGGGAAAGACTTTTTGATCCGGCAGCATCGGCACCAACGCTCGCTCCGCCAGGGCGCCATGGCCGATCTCTCGGCGCTTGGGCCAGCCCATTCGGCCGGCTTCACCCGAGGCGTAGGGGGGCATATTGTAATGATGAATATAGTGGCGCTTTTCCTCGCCCTCGATACTTTCAATCAGCTGAGCTAAAGTTGGGTCAGCCAACGTAGTAATCGTCACTGCTTGAGTAGCGCCCCGTTTAAACATGGCTGAACCATGAGTGCGTGGGAACAGATCGATTTCACACCAGATTGGGCGAATCTCATCAGTCTTACGGCCGTCAGGTCTCGTGTTCTCTTCCAGAATCATCTTGCGCGCTTCTTTTTTGGACAGCAGATTGAAGGCGCTGGCAACCTGTCTATCGGTCACCAATTGTTCCTCATCTTCTATTCCTTCGTTGAGTCTGGCGAGGATTTTTTCCCTGATCGTTTCAAAATCTACGGTTTCCAGACGCCCTTCGGCCTCGACCACTTCACGCACCTCTTTGGCAAAGTCTTTATACATCTTCTCGGCCAAAGCCTCCAGATCAGCGGTTGCTTGTTTTTCCTCCTCAGTCACCAGCTCCATCTTCTCTTTACCTACCTCACCAACAATTTCATCGATCACCTGACAAATCTGACCAAGTTCCTTTTGAGCCAGGGTCATCGCCTCGACCAAGGTACTCTCGGCCACTTCATTGGCCCCAGCCTCGACCATCACAATGGCATCACCGCGGCCTGACACTACTAGATCTAGATCACTGATCTCGCGTTCGGTATTGGTTGGGTTCAGTAAAAATTTGCCGGTTTCCTTCACAAAACCAAGCCGCAAGCCTGCTACCGGTCCGTCAAACGGAATCTCGGAAACAGCCATGCCGAGAGCACTGCCTAGTAATCCGAGCATATCCGGATCGTTTTCTTCGTCATAGGAGAACACCGTGTTGACCACTTGCACTTCATGGGTAATCCCTTCCGGAAACAACGGGCGCAAGGTTCGATCAATCACACGGGCCTTGAGGATCACGTCATCTGATGGTCGACCTTCACGCTTGACCCAACGGGAGCCCTTAATAATGCCGGCGGCGTAGAGTTTTTCGGAAAACTCGACTGAGAGCGGGAAATAGCCTAGGTCGACTTTTCGTCCCAGCGCCACGGTCGTATGAACAGTGGTCTCACCGCAGGTAATTAACACTGCCGAGTTCACTTGTTCCGAGTAGCGGCCAATCTCAACGGTGACGTCTTTGTCACCGATTTTAAATTGTTTTTTATACGTTTTGGGATACTGTGGGTATGCCATAGAGCTTTCTTGTTCCACCAAAAGACTTACGCGAAGCGCGTAGTTTCTCCTCTGGATGGAGCATCAATATTCATATTACTTTTGATTGGAAAGTGAGGCAGGGCGGGGTCTCAATAAGCAGGGAGTATTTATATCCTAACCACTCCTTGCTGATCGAGAGCCGTCGTAGCGGCCTTTCCAATCAACCATTATTATACCAGACAACTAACCAATTACTTGTTCAAACCGAGTTTTTTGATCAGTTTGATATAGCGCTCTTCGCTTCTGTTCTGCAAAAACCGCAGCAGGCGACGGCGTTTGGACACTTGTTTGAGTAACCCTCGACGAGAGTGATTGTCTTTCTTGTGCTTTTTGAGGTGATCAGTCAGTTCTTGGATAGATGCAGTCAAAAGCGCAATCTGCACCTCAGGAGAACCGGTGTCCCCCTTAAACAGCGCAAAGTCGGTAATAATCTGGTTTTTTTGGGCGGCAGTCAGTGCCATGGTATGCCTTTCTTTGCCTTTGTCTTGTTCGCTGCCAAAATTAGCCAACAAGCAAAGTAACCATTGGTTGATTAATAAGAACTATAGTGTACCAAAGAGGTGGTTATTTTAACAGCTCCACATTGCATCGGATCGTGGTAGTGTGATATGAAAGTAGCAACATTATCATGACCACTCCAGATCAAAGACCTTTTCACAGCGGGCAAGCTCTCGAGGGTGGAGAAATGGTTTTCGCCGGTGGTCCAGAGATTGCTGCCTATATTTATACCATCGAAGAAATCCTCGCTCTTGGACAACAAGCAGGTCTCGAACATTTACCTGGCGGCCAACTCGATGAACAACTGCCAAAAGAATGGGAGTGGGACCCAGAGACAATAACCAAAGTAGAAACCAATATAGAAGGGGTGATGAGAATCATCAACGCTCTCAATTTTCTCTACACTCACCAGAGACTAACTGAAAACAGACCACCAGTAGCGGAAATAGCCTCGGCTTTTGAAATAATGGTTGAGGTGGGTGAAGAAATAGTGATGTTTGCCGATCCCACTTCTTTTCCCCCACCCCAGCGAGCCGGTGTTCAATATTCTCGGGAAAGACTGACAAAATTCGGCCGAGGCAACTTAGATCAAGCCATTGCCAGATTAAAAACCTACTTAGAAAGCTACTACCGCGAACATGGCACTATTGCCGGGGCAATCAGCAGTAACAAAAAAAACGGTGTTTTTGAGGCCTCATTTAAAGAACTGCTGACTTGGGAAAAAGAGCAAAAAGCGCGAGCCAAATAACTTCAAACTCCTGAAAAAAACCAGTGAGATTACTCCTCTTTCTGATAGGCCACAATCATATCCCCAACTTGAAAATCGAGTTTTTTGTTTTTAAAAGTCAGGCCAGCTTCACTTTTGGCTTTAGCGACCAAAATATCATCCTTACCGTGCTTCATCTGGGCAATCACGGGGTTAAAGAGAATTTCGTCGGCGCGCTTGAGGTGGAGAAGATCTGATTTTTTGATTTCCCCCGTTTTGACTCTCACTCCAGCGATCCGTTCACCACGCATCTCAAAAATCTGGACAAGCTCAGCCTCACCAGTGACTATCTCATCGATAGTTGGCTCCAAAATCTTCAGCATTTGTTTTTGCAAGTCCTCAATCAGGTGATAAATGATCTGGTATTCTTTGATCTTGACGCCTAGGTCTTTGGCGAACGTCTTCATTCTCGTGGGAACTTTCAAGCTAAAAGCAATGATCATCGCCTTGGTCGCATCGGCCAGCTCTACCTCTTGCTCGGTCACCTGACCAACCCCAGAAAAAACTAAATTGACGCTTTCTTGATCGATGTTTTGTAAAATCGCCTCCAACGTCCCTTTGACGTCGGCTTTGACAAGCAGGTTGAGCTTCACTTTGCCGCCAAAAGCCTGATCAATATCTAAACCCTCCCAGCCGGCGGGAGTAGTGGAAACGGGCGTAGTTGGTGCGGGTGCAGCGGCGGGTTTCGGTTGTGCCGACCCATCAGCCCGAATAATCATCCCAACCTCTGGTGCTTCCTCCAAGCCAACTACCTCGGCAGGATAACCTGGCAAAACTTCTTTGAGTTGTTTGCCAAGTTCATTAGTGAGTAGTTTCACCCGACCTTTAATAGTGCCGGCCATAACGTCTTGACGGCGGGTGAGGGTACCTTGCTGCACGATGACATCAGCAATCGGGCCTTTGTGTGGATCACGGGCGGATTCAATGACCACAGCTTCCAGTGGTGCCTGTGGATCGGCCTTGAATTCGGCCAATTCCGCCATGACTGCGATTACATCCAAGAGTTTCTCGACGTTTTTGCCGGTCTTGGCCGACAACTCCACCACTTCAACTTCACCCCCAAACCCACGAACCAGCACTGCCTGCTCGGCTAATTGTGCTTTGACATCATCCACCCTGACCCCTTCAAGATCAGTTTTATTGATTGCGACAATAAAAGGGACACTACTTTCCTTTATGTATCTAATTGACTCAATAGTTTGTGGTTTGACACCATCATTGGCCGCCACTACCAGGATAATAATGTCAGTGATTTGGGCACCACGCTGGCGCATTTTGTTAAAAGCCGCGTGGCCTGGGGTATCAATAAAGGTGATTTTTTTACCCTGGTGTTCCACCTGGTAAGCACCGATATGCTGGGTAATACCACCAGCCTCTTTGGCCTGAACATTGGTCTTGCGAATAAAATCTAAGAGCGTTGTCTTACCGTGGTCAACGTGGCCCATGATGGTGATGATGGGGGGCCGATCTTGTAATGCCATTGATTACTTCTCCTCTGGTTTTTTAGCCTGTGGTTCAATTGGTTGCTCAGCTAACTCTTCAACTGGAGTTTCGGCTGGAGTTTCTGCCGCTGGTGGTGCCTCAACCAGCTGCGCCGGTTCAGCCGGAGCTTCTTCCTTTGGACTCTCTGGCGCCTCTGCTGGCTCAACTGGAGTTTCTTCAGTCGGAGCCGCCTCAGTCTTTTTAGCTTCCTTTTTAGCTGCCTTCTCGGCTACTTTTTCTACTGCCGCTGTTTCTGCTTTTTTCGCTTCAGCCACCTTAACCGCTTCTTTTTCGGCTTGTTCCTTGAGGTCTTGTTCCACGCGTTTCATGAGCAGTTTTTTCTGGTCATCCGTAATTTCCGGCATGGCCTGCCACTTTTCCTGGAAACGAACCAAGTCATTGAGAGTCGTCAGTTTGTGTTGGACCAACATATCTCGAGTCTCGCCCGCCAAACCATCGTAGGTATCGATCTCATATTCTTCTTGACCGGTTACCTCTGATGTAACATCGCCGCTGGCAGAAACGATCTTGATCTTTAGCCCGACTAATTTGGCTGCCAGACGGGCGTTCTGCCCACCCCGACCGATGGCCAGGGACACTTGATCATCCGGCGCGGTGACCACAGCCAGTTTTTTATCCTCATTAATCTCAACTACTAGGTTTTCCGCTGGCGCTAAGGCGCCTTTTAAGAATAAAGCCTGATCATCAAAATACGGAATAATGTCGACTTTTTCGTTATTTAGTTCCTCAATTACTTTCTGGACCCGCACCCCGCGCTGACCAACACAAGAGCCAACTGGATCAACTCCTTCTTGAGTGGACTGGACAGCTAGTTTTGTCCGCACGCCGGCCTCTCTGGCAATCGCGACGATCTTAACAGCACTGGAAGCTACCTCTGGGACTTCCCGTTCAAAAAGCTTGGCCACTAAGTTTTTGTCAGCTCGGGAAACAATCACGGCCTGACCTCTGGGGGTTTCTTGAATATCTTTAATGTAAACAGCAATACGAGCATTCAGACGGTAAAATTCACCGCGCATCTGCTCTTCTGGGGGCATCCAACCATGACCACGACCAAGGTCGATGACCACACTTCGGCGATCCATCCGCAAGACTTGACCAGTCATGATGGTGCCGATCTTATCTTGAAACTCAGCGATGATTTGGTCTTTTTCTGATCGGCGAATACGCTGGAGAATCACCTGCTTGGCGGTCTGAGCGGCAATGCGGCCGAAGCCTGGCGGAGTGACTTCTTCCGATTTAGTTTCATCCCACTTGGTGACTTCTTGAGTTTCTTCATCGCGCTCCAGAGCCGGAGCCTTGAAAATTTTTGATTCACCGGTGTCCTTATTGATCTTAGCGTAATAGTGAAACTCATCTTCCAAAATACCGACCTGTTTGCGGTACGCCGAGACTAAGGCCTGGCGAATCGCCTCGTAAATTGCTTCTGGATCGATTTTTCGCTCGGTGGCAATCTGGGCGATGGCCGCGGCAAACTCTGTTCGTACCACTGGATTTAAATTAGCCATATAGTTCCTTTATACACTCTTTCTTGGGTTTGACTATTAAAAAAGACGGTCTTGTAAAGTCCGTCTTTCATCAGTTCAACCAGAGAGAATTATAGCATGTTATTAAAAAATTAAACAATTAATTGTTTTTTGTTTCTTCTAAAAAGTAATGCCTATCTCTTTTCCCCAATCATAAAGTTGGCGTATTGCCTGGTTATGAGTGACTATCCGAGCTTCTTTAGCCTCATCTGAATCAAATTCTTGAGGGAAAAATCTCAAATATTTTGATCGAACTTCATGCAATGCCCATTGCAAAGTAGGCACCCCGTATCTCCTAGCCAAAGAGATAAGGGGGTTTCCTTCTGGAGCTAAATATCCCTCTTGCCACATCGGTTCAAGTAAAATCCCTAACTCCTCTATTAGTTCTGGGGGAAACCTATCTACAACCACGGAGGTTTCTGTCTCTGAACTTTCTTCTTCTAGGTCGATTTTTCTCTCTGGATCTGTTGACATACTAACTTTTCAGCTTCTTATTATATCAAAAAGTATCTACAAATCAACCTTTTTTAATTCTTCAACTAATCTCTTCTGCTCCCGAGTCAACTTTTCCGGCACCTTGATCACAATCCGCACATACAGATCTCCTCGCCCGCGGCCACGCAAATGTGGCACACCCTCTTCACGCAAGCGGATCAGACTGTGAGATTGGGTGCCGGGGCGAATTTTGAGCTTAAGTTTTTCTTCTTTCAGGGTGGGTACCTCGATCGTGCCACCAAGTACCGCTGCGCTCAAAGAAATTTCTTGGGTCAGAAAAACGTCATACCCATCACGTTTAAATCTGGGGTGCGACCTGACTTCCACCGTGATGTCAAACTCGGCAAACCGAAGACGGGTGCCGTCGTTAGCGCCAGGTGGAATGGTCACTTTGTGCTTCTTACCGTCAATGGATACTTCCTTCGTCACGCCATGTACGGCCTCCATGAAATCGATCGCGATGCCGTAGCGTTGCCGGCGAGCGCGGCCAAAACCACCACCAAAGAATTGTTCGAAAATCTCAAATGGATCACCGAAATCAAAATCCATGCCTTGCTGACCGCCGCCCCGAGTGGTGGTATACGTCCAGGTAAACGGCCCCTGCTGGAAACCGCCAAATGGGCCGCCAGCACCCCCGAAACCACCGCGAGCCGGATCAAAAGCCGCGTGACCAAACTGGTCATACGCCTGGCGTTTCTTGGTATCAGAGAGCACTTGGTAGGCTTCGTTGATTTCTTTAAACTTCTGCTCAGCGTCGGCGGCTTTGTTCTTATCCGGGTGATATTTCAAGGCCATCTTGCGATAGGCTAACTTGATCTCGCTCTCCGAGGCGTCTTTTTTGACACCTAAAATTTCGTAGTAATCGCGTTGCGTAACCATAAATGGCTATTCTACCCTAAACCGGTAATAAACTCGAGGGAAAAACTTTACAAATGAGTTTAAAAAAGTAGTCTCTTCCCCTTTTTAAAAAAACGCCTGGGTACCCTCATTATAGAATGACGACCATCATCGCTTTGTCTTTACCAACCACAGATAGCCTCCAACCAAGATGATACTTAAAACGCTGAGTCCTCCACCCAGCACTATCATCTTCGGCCAATACCACAAACGCACCGTGTTGCGTCCGGGCTCAAGCGGAATCCGCCGCATGCCGTTGAAGTTTTCGATTGGCTTTGTCTGACCGTTAATAGTGGCTTGCCAAGCTTGATCAAAGCGGTCGGCGATAACTAAGTACCGATGGTTGGCAGTATTATCAAATCGGATCATCACTACATTTGGGTTCTCTTGAAACTCGAGGAGGTCTGGCTCTGTATCATCGTCAAAACGCACCCGTGGCAAGGCAGTTGGCCGCTCCAAAACTTGCCAGCGATCATATTCGCCAACTACCGGAAATGCGGTGAGATCTTCTTCAATTTTAAACCAACGATCAACTAAGTAGTATCGTACCGACCACTGATCTAAAAGCGGATCAGCTGGATCAACTGTTTCGATAAAGTTAATGCGCGGCTCCTCGGCCGTGCGGACCCACAGCTCACCATAATCAGTCGGCAGGAGGGTGGTGTACCCATTGACCGCCGGCACACCCAGCGCACTGTTCCAGCCTGGCGTCAAACCATCACGCAGTTTTTGGGCGTGGACAAAGTCTTTTAAACCTTGCGCATCAACAAACGAATCGGAAAATGGAGCGCGCACCACCAGCGCTTCCCAATACGAACCATAATCGGTGTACGGTTTGTTTAAGTTGCGCGTTAGTAAACGGTACTGAAAGCCAGTTGCTGGTAGATTAAGTTGAGCTTTTAGTTGACGACTGTCAACCGAATCCGTGTCGTAAATTTGCCGAGGTGCAAAAAAGAACTGACCACGAGTATTAAAGACCAAATCCAAACCAATGAGGCTAACTAAGAGGATGGGTTTTATTTGGGTCTTTTTACTAGTAAAAACCCATAAAGATGCAAGAAAGAAAAGACTGTTAAACACGATATTTTTAACTATTTCGAACATAATTATTTTGTCTCGATCAAGGGTGTGAAAGGGACTGCCTGACAGCGAAAAAGAAACGAAACGATCGCCGGCGTGCCACAACGATTCAAACCAAAATTGGTGTGCTAGCCAACCCACTCCGCCAATCACCAGTGCCCCCCAGCCAACACCCACGAGCCAACGGTGTTGTGATTTTGTCACCCGCCACTGTTGTAACCCACGCGCCACCCACAGCGCCAACACCACGTTGGTGATAATCATCATCATACTGGGGTAACGCGCGATGCGGAAAAACGGCACCAGTTTTTGAATTACCTCAAACCCCGGTAAGTAACCACCGAGTGAAAAAACCAAGGTAAATGCAGTGATGCCAGCCAAAAACCAGCTTTCTCTTTTGACCGAACGTTTTTTAATTGCCAAAGTACTCATCACCGCCAGCCAGCCAAGCCAAGTCAGGTAGATGCCGACGTTTGGTTGTCCGCTCCAGGCCGGTCCCCATTTCACGCCGGCGGCGGCGTGATCAAAAAAGTAGGGCAAAACGAATTTAATAAACGTGGCCGGGTGGAATGAGCCAACCACCGCCTGCGCCTCGGTTTGCAGTACTCTAGTTGACTGCCGAAGGGCTTCAATAAATGGCAGCCACGCCGCCGCCGCGATGCCTGCAGTCAATAAACCAGTCCAAAACCAGGCTGAAAACCAGTTTTTAAAACTGACTTTTTTGCAATGGAAAAAAGCTGACAGTAGAACCGCCAAAATAATGCCGTAGAGCACGTGCTGGGGAAAACCACCCAGAAACTGCACTAAAACAACCAGACTAAACCAAAAACGACTGGCTTTTGCTGTCACCAACCTCAAACCAAAAAAGCTTAACAACGGCAACCAAACAATTGACTGTAAAGTGGCTAAGTTATTGATACTGCCCGTCACCTGGGTAGACAACATCCATAACACTGCTGCCACTAAAGACCAACTATGATCCTTCAGCCAGGTTCGAGCCAAGAGATACATCCCGGCATAGGCGATCAGCAAGTGAGTAATGACTGTCAAGTTGAGGGCCACCGCCGGGTGGAAAATGACAAAAAACAACGTGTCTGGATACAGCGTCGAGTGATTGGCATCCATCATTTCGGTCGATAAACCGGAAAAAATATACGGATTCCACAGCGGCAACACTCCTTGTTTCAACCAATTAGCCACAAAAATCTTACCGGGCACCTGTAGAGAGTAGTTATCACCGAAAACGAGCGTTTTTCCCTGAAAAAAGGGCAAAAAACGAATGAGGATGATGAAGAAAAAGAGAGCCCAAAATTGAAAACGACGGTGATACAAGAGTGAAGGGAACTTGCCAAGAACATTCATACCACACTATTTTATCGCAAAACTGTTAGACCCACTTTTTGACATATTACTGCTACATATCCATTTTTACTGAAACTATCGAAAAACCGGTATAGCAAAATTGCTCTATTTTAAAGCGTATCAAGGCACCAGCCGTAAACTAATAATCACCCGGAACGCGTCCAGCCCATCACGCCAAGTGATCTTCTTCCCCTCAGAGAAGTCGCGGCCAACATAGGTAATTGGTACCTCATAAATCTTGTAGCCCCGCTTGAGGACTTTGCAGGTAATTTCTGGCTCTATATCAAACTTATTGGCGCGAATTTTCAGTGCTCGCCACAACTTGGTCGGCAAGAGTTTATAGCAGGTCTCCATATCAGATAAAGTAGTGTCATAGAGCAAGTTAACAGACAAATTTAAGAGCGAGTTACCCAAACGGTGCCAGAAAAGCAAGTTGGAATGGGGACCAATAAACCGAGAACCGTAAATCACCTCCGCCTTCCCTTTTTTAAGGGGCTTGAGCATTTCTGGAATATCATCCGGGTCGTATTCTAAATCCGCATCTTGGATCATGGTATAGTCACCGGTCACCTTGGTTAAACCCAGGCGAACGGCCGAGCCCTTCCCGCCGTTTTTTTTGGCAAAGTATTTCACTTTACGCACCCCTTTTTTTTTGGATTTGAGAAAAGTTTGAATTTTTTCTTCCGTGCCGTCAGTACTGCCGTCATTCACCACAATCACCTCGTCGACCACCGGCACACGAGCAAGCTTCTCCAAAATAGCCGCCACAGTGGCGGCTTCGTTATAAACTGGCATGATCACTGACAGTTTCATCGTGTTGATCATACCGTCTTTTTAGTAGTTTGACTGGGGCAATTTACTCGTTGACGACCTCGCCCTCTTCGGCTTTATCTTTGTCGCTGCCCGATGATTTTTTGTCGTCTTTAGCCTCATCCTTGGTTGGCTCTGCTTTAGCTTGATTGGCCTTTTGCATTGCCTCACCCAGCTTCTGAGCGGAGGTCAACGTTTCCTCAGCCGCTTTTTCTAACTCCTCTTTGGTAACATCGGACTTTTCCGCCAATTCTTTCAGTTTTTT
Source organism: Candidatus Pacebacteria bacterium GW2011_GWA1_46_10 (assembly GCA_001002135.1). Taxonomy (GTDB): domain Bacteria; phylum Patescibacteriota; class Microgenomatia; order UBA1400; family PJMF01; genus UBA10119. Next base: position 113,232 of record LCLP01000001.1, on the reverse strand, counting down.
GACGTTCTCTTCGATCGCTTTTTTATCTTTTTCGTCAAGTTTGTCACCATAGTCTTTGAGTTGTTTTTCCAGCTCAAAAACGACCCCATGAGCATGATTTTTCGCCTCAACCAATTCCTTCTTTTGTTTATCATCTTCCGCGTGTTTTTCCGCGTCAGCCTTCATCTTCTCGATCTCCTCGTCGGAAAGATTGGTGCTGTTTTGGATGGTAATTTTTTGCTCTTTGTTGGTCGTTTTGTCTTTGGCCGAGACATTGAGAATACCATTGGAGTCGATGTCAAAGGTCACCTCAATCTGTGGTGTGCCGCGCATCGCTGGCGGAATGCCATCTAAGATAAATCGGCCAAGCGACCGGTTGTCGGCGGCCATTTCACGCTCGCCTTGCAAGACATTGATCTCCACTTGGGTTTGGTTATCAGCCGCGGTGGAGAAAATCTGCGACTTGCTGGTCGGAATGGTCGTGTTGCGCTCGATCAAGGGTGTGCGTACGCCACCCAACGTCTCAAGACCGAGTGTCAGCGGCGTCACATCAAGTAAAACCACATCAGAGACATCGCCGCCAATCACCCCGGCCTGAATCGCGGCACCCACCGCCACCACTTCATCCGGATTTACCCCTTTGTGGGGCTCGCGGCCGAAGAATTTTTTGACCTCTGCCTGAATCTTGGGCATGCGGGTCTGGCCACCGACCAAAACTACTTCTTGAATATCTTTTGGTTCAAGTTTCGCATCTTTCATAGCCTTTCGGACCGGTTCGAACGAACCCTTGATGTAGTCATCAACCAACTCTTCCAACTTGGCTCGGGTCAAGGTCATCGTCAGGTGGAGGGGTTGACCATCATCACCTTGGGCAATAAACGGCTGATTAATCTCGGTTTGTTGAGCGCTCGAGAGCTCAATCTTGGCTTTTTCGGCACTGTCTTTGATCCGCTGCATGGCTTGCGGGTCTTTGGCTAAGTCCTTGCCGTGTTCTTTTTTGAATTCACTCAACACGTAGTCGATCACTCGGTTGTCAAAGTCATCGCCTCCCAAGAATGTGTCTCCGTTGGTTGACTTCACTTCAAAAACGCCATCACCAATCTCAAGAATAGAAATATCAAACGTCCCACCACCCAAGTCATAGACCGCGATGGTGCTGGTGCCTTTTTTATCCAGACCATACGCCAGCGCTGAGGCAGTTGGTTCGTTGACAATCCGCTCCACGGTCAAACCGGCAATTTTCCCCGCTTGTTTAGTCGCTTGACGCTGAGAATCGTCAAAATAGGCCGGCACGGTAATCACCGCTCGCTCTACTTTTTCACCAAGGTAGCTCTCAGCATCGGCCTTGGCTTTGGCCAGCACTTTGGCCGAGATTTCCTGCGGCGTATAGATTTTGCCGCCGATCTTGACGATAGCCATGCCATCCTTGCCCTCGGCAATCTCATAAGCAATGTGCTTGACTGCTTTCTGAACCGCTTCATCTTTAAACTTGCGGCCCATGAAACGCTTCACCGAGTAAACGGTGGACTGGGAATTCATCACCATCTGACGTTTGGCTGGGTCACCGACCAAGACTTCATCACCTTTGAAAGCCACAATCGAGGGAATTAGGTTACGCCCTTCGGTAGTCGGAATGACTTTTGGCGAGCCACCTTCCATCACGGCCACCGCCGAGTTGGTGGTCCCTAAGTCAATACCGATAATTTTACCTGATGCCATATTGCCTCCTTGCTTCAGTTTATAGTTGATAGCTAAAAGTTTATAGCAATAAGCCGACTGTCTATGAACTATTAACTATAAACTACGTATTTTTATTTTAGCAGACAAGTCAAGTGACTGCTAGAATAGCTCTTTACCCCAGAATCACTTTGGCGTGCTGGATCACCCGTCCGTTCAATCGATACCCCTTATGGATCACTTGCTTGACAATTTTCCCCTGGCTCCCCGGCGCGGCTTCCATGGTTTCGACATCAAACGGCTGGTCCTGGACCTCAATTTCCTCAAGACCAAAGCTGTTTAACGTACGCTTGAACTGCTCAAGCACCATGGCCACTCCTTTGTCCTTCGTCTGTTCCACCGCTCGCTCCAGGTGTCCAAGCGGCTGCAAAAGAGCTAACATCAAATCAAGGTTGGCCATTTGAATCAGTTTTAGGCGCTCTTCTTGGTTGCGCCGCACCAAATTCTGATAATCAGCCAACGCTCGCTTCTCTTTTTCTTGTGTCTGGGTGAATTTTTGTTCCAACTCTGCTATCTGCTGTTGGAGCGATTCAATGGAAAGAGTGGTTTTTGGCGATTTTTTTGACATCACTCAAAAATTTTTTGAAAAACAATTCCCTAACCGGCAATTTCTTCAATTAACCCCTTAAAATATTTCATGACTGGAATGATATAGGCATAATCAAAACGGTGTGAACCTAAAACGCCGAGTTTGCAGACCTGACCGGTAGTATTGATCTCGGTGTAAATAATGCTCACTGGTTCCAAGTCTTTGTTACCCAATTCCTTGCCATAGACTAGATGGACCGGGTTCTCACTTTTGCCTAAATCAAAAACCTGCTGCATGAGTGATTCTTCCTCAATTAAACTTAAGACGTTTCTGGTCACTCGGATATCGAAAAACTCCGGCATGGTGAGTAAATTGGCATAACCGGCGGAAAAAATGTGGTGGTCTTTGGCCATGGCTACCCCGATCGCCCGTGATTTTTCAGCCAAAGCCTTAGTGGCCTCCTGCAAAAGATCGTCCAACTCACTTTTATGCTCCCAGATTTTCTCCTTGGCGCTGACTTCGTCTGCTACCGACAGCTCTTTCTCTTTCATCAGCTCATTGACATAAAGCCGAAGGGCGAGAGGTGTTGGGATGCGGCCGGCGCTGATATGAGATTTCTGTAAATAACCCTGTTTTGTCAGGTAGACCATCTCGTTGCGGATCGTCGCCGGGGAAACACCGATATTAAATTTCTTATCAATGGTGTCGGAACCGACCGGTTTAGCGGTCGAAATAAACTCTTCGATGATGGCACGAAGAATTTGAATCTGTCTGGCAACAAGATCTATCATAGTCTGTTAGCAATGATACTTGGTGAGTGCTAGCAAGTCAAGGCTAGGGAGATTAAAAAAACTATTCTTTGGGCAGTAGTTCACGAATCCGCTGTACTCTTTCTGGATCTCTCTTGTCCAAATCCTTTAAGATCATGTCAATAAACATTTGAGCCAAATAATCACTTGTTTCTCTTATATAGTTGAAAACCTCTACAGCTAATTCTGGATTTACTTTTTTCTCTTCTTCAGAAATTTCCCGGGCCTAAACCCCTTCAGCAATTTGTGTAAGTCCGCCACTACCAAGTTTTTCTCCCGAATTAATTGTCATAATTTCTTAACAGTATAACTTTATTACATTAAGCATCAATATTATTTTCAATATATCAATTTTGATATATCAGTTTTTTGAGAGTAATGAAGCCTCTCGAATTACCTTGGAAATACCGCGCCTAAAGGCTGGTTTGTTAAATCGAGCGGCATGAGCAGCGATTTTTTCAGGCGAAAATGGTTGTTCTTGAAATTTTTGGATCGCCTTTTTTAAGCTCTCTACCGACAATTCATCAAAAAAGAGCCCCGTTTCCCCTTCAACAATCGTTTCTATGGGACCACCCGAGCGGTGGGCAATCGCCGGTGTGCCATACCCCATCGCCTCCACTGGCACCATGCCAAAGTCTTCGTCTTCAGACGGATAAAGCAAAGCCTTGGCGCCAGCGTATAGATCGGCTAATTCTTGATCTGAAACATCAGAGAGCATTTCAATAGTCGGACCAGCAATCTCTTTTAAAGTCGTGTCCATCTTCCCTAACCCTACTACTTTCAACGGCAATCCCAATTGATTACAGGCTGTCACGGCCAGTTCTGGGTGTTTGGAAAGTGTTAATCGACTGGCATAAAGATAGTAATGACGATCCGCCACACTTTTTAACTTCGATTTCGTCGGAACGTCGATTGGCGGGTGAACCACGATTGATTGGCGTTTATAAAACTTTTTAATCCGGCGAGCAGTTTCCTTTGAATTGGCAATAAAAACATCGACATTTTCGCGTGAAACTTTAACATCAATCACCCGTAAAAAGTGATTTAAAAGCGTCCCGCCGAAACGGGTAATCGGATTGCGTCGCCAATCACCCATTACTGAATAGCCATACATAGCTCGTGGCGGAGTATGGCAATAACAAATATGAACTCCATTTGGCACTTTAACTGCCTTGGCAAAGTAGGCATTGCTAGAAGAAATCACTAAATCATATCCCGATAAATCAAGATCGGCGAAGGCTTTGGACGCCAGAAAACGCAACGGCGAATAGAGTTTTTTGATCAGCGGCACACGAGCCAACCACGTTTCACGAATGTCCCACCCTTTGAAATGACCGGCATGAATACCCATCGCGGCTGTATCGTAAAAAGCAGTGTAGACCGGAGCGTCAGGGTACATTTCGTGGAGTGCCATCAACACGCGCTCCGCTCCCCCGAATTCTCGCAAGTAGTCATGAACGAGCGCCACTTTCATTAAAAGAGTGCCTCCTGCACACTGGTTTCAAACGAGTCGTGGGGTAATAAGTTGATCAGTGATTTGAAATCAAGTTCCGTAAATAATGCCACAATTTTCTCTTTGTCATAGCGCGTAACGCCACAGTCTTTGAGATTAAATTTGATCGGCGCGTCGTTCATAATCGTGGCTAGTTGTTTACTGGCATAGGCTGAGTCATGGTCCTTCTTTAGTTTCTCAACTAAACGCGGGGTGAGCAACGGGTCATCGATACCCTTTTCAACCGCGTCATACACCTCTTCCAGCGAACCAAAGCGTTGAATTAAAGCAGACGCAGTTTTTGGACCAACACCGGCCACACCGGGAATATTATCAGAACTGTCACCCATCAAGCCCTTGAGATCCGGTACTTGGTTGGGTCGTACCCCCATCTTTCCTCTAACTCCGTTTTCATCATATTCCGTATCCTCTTTGCCCTTGCCACGGCCAGGCAAATAAACGTGGGTATCATCATCAACCAACTGAAACATGTCTTTGTCTCCGGTGACGATGACGGTTAATAGACTGCGGTCAAGTTTTTCCACTTTTTTATTAATAGTGCCGATCAGGTCGTCGGCTTCATACCCTTCAACCTCAAACTGCGGAATGTTGAGCGCATCCACCACTTGCTTGACCATCTCTATCTGCGGCCGCAATTCCACCGGCATTTTCGGCCGCTGGGCTTTATAGTCCGCAAATTCTTTGTGGCGCTTGGTCGGCTTGGGGTGATCAAAGGCCACCGCCAAGTGGGTTGGTTCAATAGTACGAATGGCCGTTAGTAAAATGCGGGAGAAACCATAAACGGCGTTGACCATTTGGCCGGTTTTGGTGGTCAGTTGCGGCGGAAAGGCGAAAAATGAGCGATAAATCAACGCGTGACCATCCACCAGCAGGAACTTCTTGCGAGCCATAACAGGATTGTAACACTACAGTAAGAGTGCTAAAGCAGCGCGTTAGAGTCCTACCTGGCGTGGTTTTTTCAAGACAGCACCACGATTTTTCACCAGAAAATCAACCTTGCTGTGTAAGGCTTTATTTTCTTTCTCCATCTGCTCCAGTTTTTCATGGAGCCGCTTCCAGCGAAACTCAGTTTGCGTTTGGTGTAAATAAACCGTGATTGTGCCAACTAAAGCACCAAAAAATACCGCCGCGCCCACCAATTCTAAAAACATGCCAACTATCTTCCCGCCAGGGGTGACCGGGACTTTGTCACCGTACCCAACCGTTGAAACCGTAGTCGAGGCCCACCAAATACCATCAAAATAGTTACGAATCTTAGCGTCGGGGTCATCGATCTCAAATGGCACAATCAGTGCCCCAAAAAAGAAAATGGCGGTCAAGGCCATCACCAATACTCGCAGCAAGCGGCGAACCAACGGGAAATTACGCGGGCGGGCAGTGACCGACTTCATACATTCACCATAATACCAGGTTACTTGGCTTTTTTGACACTCTTTTTAACCTTGGGAATACCCATCACTTTGGTAAACTCGTCGCCATCAAGCGTCTCCACCTCCAAGAGGCGTTGAGAAACAGCGTCAAGTTGTTTGCGGTACTTCTTCAATAAGGTGGCGGCTTTTGTTTGGGCAGTTTCGATAATAGCCCGAATCTCGTCATCCACTTTTTCTTGTAATTGGCTGGAAATTTTATGAGGTTCACCCCAAATGCGTAAGTAGCTTTGCTCATACTGCGGCCCAAAGTTCATTGGCCCCAGCTGACTCATCCCATAATCCACCACCATTGAGCGAGCCAGGCGCGTGGCTTGTTCAATATCATTACTGGCGCCGGCGGTCTGTTCATTAAAAATGAGCATCTCGGCAGCCCGGCCCCCCATCATCACCACCACATCATCCAGTAATTCTGATTTTAAGATTTGCAAACGATCTTTTTCCGGCGGCGTAAAGGTAAAACCCAGCGCCTGGCCGCGCGAAACGATCGAGATGCGGTGTACCGGATCAGCAAACGACAGGACGTGAGCCAACACAGCGTGACCAGCTTCATGATAGGCCGTCATTTCTCGCTCAAACTCTTCGCGCAAGCGTTTCTTGCTGGGACCGTATTTCACTTTCATTGACGCTTCTTCGATATCTTCCATAGTGATTTCAGCCCGATTTTCGCGGGCAATGGCGATCGCGGCCTCATTGAGCATGTTTTCCAAATCAGCCCCGGAAAACCCAACGGTGCGGCGAGCGATTTTCTCCCAGGTTAAATGTTTCGAGAGTGGTTTCCCCTTGGCATGAATCTTCAAGATATACTTGCGCTCTTCTAAGTCCGGCAGGCTAACCATCACGCGACGGTCAAACCGACCAGGGCGAATAAGGGCTGGGTCCAGCATGTCGCCGCGGTTGGTGGCGGCCATGACGATCACGTTATCGTTTTGGGTAAAGCCATCCATTTCGACCAAGATCTGATTTAAAGTCTGCTCACGCTCGTCATGGCCGCCCATACTACCCTGTCCACGCACCCGGCCAATGGCGTCGATTTCATCAATAAAGATAATTGAGGGAGCCAGTTTTTTAGCGGTCTCAAACAAATCCCGCACCCGTGAGGCACCAACACCAACCAACATCTCCATGAATTCTGAGCCGGCAATGGATAAGAACTGTACGCTCGCTTCACCAGCCACCGCTCGAGCCAATAAAGTTTTGCCTGTTCCCGACGGACCAACCAGTAACACGCCCTTGGGTGTGCGAGCACCAACCTTAATGTATTTCTTGGGATTACGTAAAAAGTCGACTATTTCCTTAAGTTCTTGTTTAGCCTCATCCATGCCACCGACATTATTAAACGTCACATTCTGCTTGCCTTTGACAAAGACCCTGGCCTTACTGCGTCCAATGCCTAAAATACCATCCTGTTGTCCTCTAGCTTGGCGGAAGAGCATCATAAAGAAAAAGAGCATCAGTAAAATCGGCAAGAAATTGATAATGAGCTCCCAAAACAACTGACCGAAAGAAACATCTTCAACCTTGACGTCCACCGCCGCGATATCAATGCCGGCCGAATCCAAAATCGATAAGGCTTCTTGGCCTTCTTCCTTCAGGGTGTATTTGCGAGCCCCATCCTTATAAACTGCCCGCAGTTCTGTGCCCGTCACTTGCAGCGTTTCTACCTTTTCCTCTCGCACATCACGCACCAGCTGACTTAAGGACACATACTCCGTGCCACCAATCCCCAACAGCGAGCGTAAATACGGCAAAAACAAGAGGAAAATCACCAAGAAAATGAGTCCGCGGTTAAAAAATCTATTAAGGTTAATATTCACCTCAAAACCAAACATTTCCCACGGTTTTTTTGGTGGTTTACCATTCATTGGCGGTTGAGGAGTTCTGGGCACTTTTTTCTCTGGCGTTTTTGGCGTATCTCCAGGCATAAGCTTGAGTCTGTATTGTAGCACGGTAAGAAAACAAAACCGCTTTACTTTAATCAAATAGACTACCTTCGCCAGTAAGCGTGTTTCTCAGTAAATGATTCTAAGTCTTTTTTAAACTGAGCCAATAGTGTATCTAGAACTGGTTTATTCTCACGATAAAAATCCATAAACTCCTTTCTTGGCGACTCCCGAACCAAAACAGTAAACCACGCCATGGCTGCCGACGAATTATCTATTTCTGTCAAACCAATTAAGTGAGCTTGACCAATATGCTTAGCGTGATAGAGTGCTTCACAAAAGCGGCAAAAATGGCGGAGATTATCGGCATCATGGTAGCGCTCGTCATTAGCATGGTTGAGATGACCAACTACATTCACCGCTTTCCCTTTATTGTGTCTCTGCCATCTAGAACCTATTTTCTCCAGCTGGCGGTCACACCCCTCACATTTGCCATTAGCTCGCCTTTTAACCTTTTTTCTTGCTTTTCCATTAGCAGCGCCCAGTGATATTTCTAAAATTAAATACGCGCCAAGAGCGTACAGCATGGTTTTTGAAATGCTGAAAAATTGTTCGCTTTTTTCCGACTGGCGTTCCACAACAAGTAATTTCCGTTGACTTATTCCGTAGACAGAGCTGTCAAACGGACAGCCATTTCACTTTCTAACAACATAGCAGAACCCTGGGCAATATAGGCGCAAAAAAAATCAAGCACGGGGCTATGATATCCGTTCATTTGTTCCTGAAAGATGTCATAGTCTGCCTCTGTAAATCCCCTCAACAAAAGATATATCCCAAAATGCTTAAATCTTTCTGCCTCATTTTTTCCCTGCCTACTTTGTTCGGCCGCTCTAATCGCTTGGGAAAGTTCGTCAGGAGTATAGGAGCTAACAATACCAATCACAGCCTTTACTCTTCTTCGGGCATCGGTTTCTTGTGTACTCACTAAAGATCAGAATAAATTAAACAACTACAAAATGAAACGCGAAGTTTTACCGAATAGTGGTGCCGGGGGCCACCGGTTCGTTAATCGTTAGTGGTACCGGGTGGTCTGCTCCATCGGCGGCCAACAACATTCCTTGGCTGACCCCTTCGCCCATTTTTTTCTCTGCTAAATTGACCGCAAAGACATACCAATTTCCAACCAAATCGTCTGGTTCATACCACTGTTTAATGCCCGCCAAAATTGTCCGCTCGCCGATTTCTGGGCCAAGGTCAACGGTCAGCTGAATCAATTTTTCACTCCATTCCGGCACAACAGCGGCCATCACTTTACCAATCCGCAGATCAAGTTTGGCAAAATCGGTAAACTCAATCGTTGGTTTCATCCCAAACCCATTTTTACTTTTACTTCATCAACTGTCTGGCGAGCCAGCGCACGAGCACGTTTGGCGCCATCGGCGATAACGTTGTCAACATACTTTTGGTCAGCGGCTAATTTGGTTCGCTTGGCTTGAATTGGCTGCAGCTCTTTATAAATCGCTTGCGCCAGCGATTCTTTTAATTCTTGGTAATGGATGCCTTCGCCAAGGTACATTTTTTCATAGTCTTTTCGTTGACTCTCACCTTGGAATAGCTCAACCAAAGTTAGTAAGTTGGCTACCCCGCCGGTGGCTGGGACCACCTTCCCCTGGCCGCTATCGGTTGGCGCGCTAGCCAAGTGATCACGAATGGCGTCAAGGCCGTCGGTTAAATTAATATAACTGCCTGCCACTGATTTACTCATTTTTCCCTCCCCAGTCAACGACGGAACGTATTCGCCTTCAGTGGCAAAGCGTTGCGGTTCTGGAAAATCCATCCCATATTGCTCATTCATTTTCCGGGCAATTTCCCGGGCTACTTCCAGATGGGGTTCTTGATCAATACCAACCGGTACGAAACCTGCTTTATACGCCAAAATATCAGCCGCCATCAAGATCGGATAATTAAGCAAAGCCATCGTGGCATGATGCGGGTATTGTTTTACCTTATCTTTAAACGTCGGTAAGTGTTGCATCCGAGCAATATTGACCACACTAGATAAGTAAAACGCTAACTCCGTGTGCTCAGGCACATCGGCTTGGAAAAATAAGACACTTTTCTCCGGATCCAAGCCCGCGGCTAAGTAGTCCAACACTACTTCGCGACGATTAGCCCGCAGTTTTTCCACGTCAAACGGGGTGGTCAGCGTATGCACATCTGCCACCATGTAGAGTGTTTCGTAGTCTGGATTATCCTGCAATTCCAGCATACCCTTGACCGCACCGAGGTAATTCCCCAGGTGCAAGGTGCCGGTCGCTCGAATGCCGGATAATACTCGTTTTTTCATCACTTCCTTATACTAATAGTTTTTTCTCTCCTTGTGAGCCGCAAAAATACAAAAAAGCTCTCCGAAGAGAGCTGGCTTAAATTATCGTTTCGGATTAGTCAACATTATAGTCATGGTCTCGATCAATCTCTTCGTCTTCGTACTCCCGCTCTTGGCCCTCACCCCGTTTCCTTGTTCGCTCCAATACCCTCAAAGCTCGCTGTTTTAGTTTTTGTCTCCGCCCCAATTCCTTTAAGGCTTGCAGTCTTAGGTTAAGGTTTTCGCTCTCAAGTGCGAGTGCTAAGAGGTGATCATCAGCATATTCCGAGATCGGAGTCTCTTTCTCAGGAGAGAAGTTACTCCCTCCACCTATAAATTCCTTTAGTTTATTAAACAACATTTGAAACCATTATACTTACAACTCCTCAATCTGCACATTTGGGTTCATATCTGGTGCATCAATGAGGTTTAAGTACTTCTCAGTAGTCGTAATCCGTTTATGACCGACTAACTGTGAGACATACACCAACGGCGTGCCAGCCTTAAGCTGTTCCACAATAAAGGTGTGGCGTAAATCGTTGACCTTAGCGTCTTTAATGCCGGCGAGCCGGAAATAACGATCAATGGCGGTTCTGATGTTGCGGACCAGAAACGGTCGAGAGGTTTTAGTCAAAAACACTGTTTTCTCTCTCGCTCTTGGCCGAATCTTTAAATAATCCATCAGTGATTTTTTGGCCGCTTTGTTAAGGGGTACTTTGCGCTCATCACGAGAGTTCTGGGCTTGAATCACCATAATCCCGCGGTCTAAATCGACATCATCCATCTGCAGTGACGCCAATTCGCTGATGCGCATGCCAGTCTGGAGCAACAGTTCAACAATGGCAAACAAGCGCTCATCACCACGGCAAGCATCACGTAAGGCTCGATACTCCAATCGTGTCAGCACCCGAGGTGGAGTCTGCTCGATTTTCGGGTGAGCAATCGACTCGGCCGGGTTGCTTTCCACTACATCTTCACCAATCAAATAGCGGAAGAAAGCTTTGATCGAATTGATCTTTCTGGAAATCGATTTGCTGGTGTAGCGTCGCTGTTTGAGGATGTTTTTAAATTCATCAATATCATCAGCCGTCACTTCAGCGACGAGGGTTTTCCCCTTTTCGCCGACAAATTCGATCAGCTGCTCAATATCTTTGCTATAGGCAATGACCGTCGCGCTAGCCTTGCCACTCTCACGTAAAAACTGCTCAAACTTGGCATGAGAGTCAACCAAAACGGCGTGTTGCATAACTTTTCTTTTCCTTCTTTGGCAGTGCTATGATTGGGGCAGTACTAATCAAAAGCGATTTAAGATGCCCTATAATATCACGATGCAGGCTTTTAGGCAATATTTTTCAGAATGAAGAAACTGTTCACCCACCCACTCGTTATCCTCGGCATTACTGTCTTCGTCATTTTCTTTATTATTTCCTTACAAAAAACCGCTCAGAAAAGTAACGTCGCCACGCAAAACGTGCGATTACTTGAGGAAAGCAACCAACTGCTCATCGACCAAATCGAACAGGAAGAAGCGGCACTAGAATCTGCCAACTCTGATTTGAGCAAAGAGAAAATTTTGCGCAATGAACTGCTACTGCAAAAACCCGGCGAGTATGTCATTCAAATCCCCGATGAAGTGATCATCGAACAACAGTCGGGGGAGGTTCAGGAGCAAACTCCTTGGGAAGAGTGGCGAAAAATTTTGTTTTAATGTTGCGGGACTGGGAGTCGAACCCAGCCTGCGAGATTATGAGCCTCACGTGCACCGTACACTATCCCGCGTCAGATCGGTTATTATAGCCTTGTCTGGAGTTCTCGTCAAAGTATCTGGTGGTTGGTATAATTGACCATTCGGCGGCAAGGTAGCTCAGTGGTTAGAGCAGCGGATTCATAAACCGCAGGTCGTGAGTTCAAATCTCACCCTTGCTACACTTTAAGATGCTACAATTTTCATCATGCTACCTTTAGAACAACCACTTGAGCAACCAACCAATTCCTCCCCCTTCGCTTTGGCACTCAATCAACTCCAAGAGTCAAACCGGCCGGAAAAATCAGAGTTTGATCTTTCTCCCATTGGAGACATCAGAGAGTTTCTCCTTAACGCCAACGCTACGATTATCACTCAAGTCAACAAGTTGATGGATCAGTTGCCGGAAAATATTCAAGCAGTAGCCAAAAAGTTTTTGGCCGGAGATGAAACAGCATACGCTCAAGTACCAACCGAGAAAAAACCAATAGTTTGGCGAGTGCTAAGCATTTTGGCTCTGCTCGCCTTATTACTGAGCGCCTGCGCCCCAAATTATGAAAAGGGAGCACAACTTACGCTAAGAGGAGACTCGCCCGTGGTGATTAACCCCAGTAATTGGAGTATCAACTTTCTTTGGTACCAACAACAACCCGGTAATTGCTCCCTAGACCCACATCAGTCAGTGACTTACCTAAACACCAGCGAGAATGGTGGTGCTTACTGGGTCCAGCAAGGCGATTGCCAAGGTTGGTTGCCAGCCACTCACGTCAAATAATAGTAAAAATAGTAAAAAAGCCCTGTTTCCAGGGCTTTTCATTGTTAAGCTTTACTAAAGTTACATCATCGGCATCCCACCGGCCGCCGGAGCAGGTTCTTCCTTTTTCGGGATCTCAGTCACCAAACACTCGGTGGTTAAAATCATCGAGGCCACAGAAGCGGCGTTTTCCATAGCGGCAATCGCCACTTTGGCTGGTTCAATAACACCAGCTTTCACCAAGTCCTCGAAATTGTTAGTCAAAGCATTAAAACCCCAGGTTTTGCCGTTTTTCTCTCTGACTTTTTTCAACACTTTATCGGCGTCTTCACCTGAGTTGATAGCCAGCATCCGAAGCGGCTCCTCCAAGATGGAACGCACCAAATCTGCCCCAGCTTTTTCATCTTTACCGGTCAACTTCAGCGCGGCGATCGCCTTTTCAGCCTGCAGTAAAGTGACACCGCCGCCGGGAATAATCCCGCTTTCAATGGCGGCTTTCGTCGCTTCTTTGGCATCCTTTACCCGCTCCTGAAGATTCTTCATCTCCAGCTCGGTATTGGCCCCAACTTGAATCACGGCCACTCCACCCGTCAACCGAGCTCTACGCTCCTGGAGTTTTTCAATATCAAACTCGGAGGTCGAGGCCTTAATCTGGGCTTCGATCTGAGCCACCCGAGCATTGATGTCATTTTTACTCCCCTTCCCGCCGACAATCCGGGTGGCATCTTTGGTGCTTCTGACACTATCCGCCGCACCTAGATCTTCCATCGTCACATCTTTAAACTGCTTGCCGGTTTCAGAGCTGACATAAGCAGCCCCGGTCAAAACAGCGATATCTTGCAGCATTTCCTTGCGGCGATCACCAAAGCCAGGGGCTTTGACCGGCAGCACTTTGAAAGAACCACGCAATTTGTTCACCACTAGCGTCGTCAACGCTTCACCCTCAATGTCATCAGCGATCATGACCAAGCCCTTGCCGGCGTTCACTACTTGTTCAAGCATTGGCAAAATATCTTTAATATTAGAGATTTTTTGATCAGTGACCAAGATGGCTGGGTCTTCAATCACCGCCTCCATATTTTCCGAATCAGTGACAAAATACGGCGAGGCATAGCCTTTATCAAACTCCATTCCTTCTTTGTGTTGAATCTCGATTTCCATCGTCTTGCCTTCTTCCACTTCAACCACGCCATCTTTCCCAACCAACTGCAACGCTTCAGCGATCTTTTTACCGATTTCCTCACTCTGGGCCGAAATGGTGGCCACTTTTTCCCAGTCGCTTTCCTCAACCGGCTTTGCCACAGCCTTGATTTGGTCGACCACCGCTTTGACGGCACGGTCAATCCCCCGTTTCATGATCATCGGGTTAGCGCCGTTACTGACTTGCTGCATGCCGCGGTCGGTTAATTTCCAAGCAAGCAGTGTCGCCGTGGTGGTGCCATCACCGGCCACGTCATTCGTTTTAGAGGCCGCTTCTTGCACTAGCTGGGCGCCCATGTTCTCAAACTTATCCTCCAATTCAATTTCCTTGGCGACGGTCACGCCATCATGCACGACGGCCGGCGCACCCCACGATTTGTCCAGTGCCACATTACGGCCCTTGGGACCGAGGGTAGTGACCACTGCCTGTGCCAGCTGATTAATCCCAGCCAGCATTTTTTGTCGAGCCTCATCGCCGAAAAGAAGTTGTTTTGCTGCCATAAAAATCCTCCTTGTTTTAGCTGATAGTTAAAAATTCAAAGTTGAAAGACTTTCAACTTTTTACTTTCTTTTAATTTTTTGCTTTAACTTTTTTATTTTTTATTACCGATAATTGCCAAAATATCCTCAAACTTAAGGAACTGATATTCCACGTCGTCAATCAGTACTTCATTCCCGCCCCATTTTTTGTAAATCACCTGGTCACCAACCTTCACCGGCGGCTCACCATCACACTGATCATGGGAGTGAGAGTGAGTTTTCTCACCTTTACCATGCTCCTCTTCCCAACCACAACCACAACCACCACAACCACATTCACAGTCATCACACTCTCCTTCACCGACAGCCAACACAGTCCCGTATTGGGGTTTTTCACTGTCAGATTCTGGGAGGATGATACCGGAAGCAGTTTTTGTTTCGGCTTGAGCGGGTTCAATTAACACATACCCAGCCATTGGTTGTAATTGAGAAACTGTCAGATTTTTCATAATATTCCTTTATCTACTGTTGCCTTGTAAATAGCAAACGAAGTCAGTGTTTGCTAGCACTACTTTAATCGTGATGATAACTAAGACCCAAAAATCTGTCAAGTCAAGCAAAAAGTGATCACACTTACTCTTGGGAAACCTCCACCGAGGTTTGTTCAGCTGACTGCTCTCCCATTGGTTTGTCAGCGCTGATCACGGTTTTCTCACCACCAGCCGCAGTCTTGACTCTTACTTCTGAGAGTAAGAAACCTTCGCAATTAAGACCGCGATCGCTGAAATGCTTATTCAGATCATCGCGAATAATCGCCTCCACTTGAGAACGATTGTTTTTGATTTCATCCAGGCTATATTCGCTAATAACTGAGGAAATACGACTTCTGGAAAATGGTCGTACCACCTTAGAAACCACGTTTTCACCGATGTTTTCCCAAAGTTCCGGAGCGTTTTCGCGATCAATCCGAAAGAGCACTGAACCTTCAATTGAGACATCTTTTCCATCCTTAGTCGAGGTCAAGACTGGCTGATCACCGAGTGCTTCTTTATTGGCAGTCAGATCAAAGTGTTTATCGATCGAGTACTCAAGCACTTGAGCGTTAAAAAGCTTAGCGACCTGCCAAAACGGAATCTTTAGGTGAAGTCCAGGCCCCCAAACACGGTCCAGCACACCGCGGCCGCGATCATAAACGCAGGCCACATGTCCAGGCGGCACAGAAATAAAAAAGCCGCCGACCACTTCATCGACGAAAAACGAAACTACTAACCGATCAAATTCCATAGCTCCTTATTCTACAGCAAACTGCTCGACTGAAAAAGATTAGGCCTCCAGCTCTTCGTTGCCAGTAATTACTGTTTCAAATAATCCTAGGGTTTTTCTCAACTCTGTCATCACTTGAACCGAGAGCTCAAGTGTCTCATTATCAAGTTGCGCCCCATCGAGTTTATAGAGCGACTCGTCAACAAATTCCTCAGCTAGATTGATCATTAAATCCTCGTTTTCTTGCAGCCAGACTCGCCGTTCATCGCGGCTTTTCATGAGTAAACCCTGTAAAATCCTAGAGATTTCCCTGATTTCCTTTTCTTTACGCTGGAGCTCAAATCGCACTTGCTCATTTTCGATAGTGGCGGTTCTTTGTAATCATCCCTGGTACAATACGACTGATGAAAGTTCTCAAGACAAAAGACTGGCCGTTGGAGAAAATTGTCAAACAAGCAACACAGAGCTTGGCTACTGGTGACTTGGTGATCTATCCCACCGAAACGGTCTATGGGGTGGGAGTTGATGCCACCAACCAAGAAGCGGTCAAAAAACTGCTGAAATATAAGTCACGCCGCGAGGGCAAACCGCTCTCCATCGCCGTAGCCGACAGGCCGATGGCCGAACAGTACGTTGAGCTTAATGACCAAGCCAAGAAACTCTATAAACGCTTTTTACCTGGTCCATACACTATTATTTCCAAAGGTTTAGGCAAGGTAGCGGCTGGAGTGGAATCCGAGTTTAAGACACTCGGCGTCAGAATCCCGGCCTATCCGTTAGTACTCAAACTCACTGAGGCGCTTGGTCGTCCTATTACCGCCACCTCCGCCAACGCGTCTGGTGAAAAGCGTCCTTACTCGGTTGATGATGTACTCAATCGACTTTCAGCCAAACAAAAAAACTTGGTTGATTTAATCATCGACGACGGTCAGTTGCCCAAAAATGAACCATCCACCGTCATCGACACTACTCTCTCTACTCCCCTGACTGTGCGCGGAACTTGGCATCAGAACGGCGAATCAGTTTTCGAAACTACTACCGACCAAGAAACTCAAGAATTAGCCGGAAAATTACTGCTCAAGTACTGGTCACACGTCAAAAAGACTGGCTTGGTTATCGCCTTAAGCGGTGAACTTGGTACCGGCAAAACCATTTTTACCAAGGGTATTGCCAAGTTTTTGCAAATCTCGGACCCAATTGTTTCTCCTACTTACACCTATTTAACCGAATATGATTACAACCGGCATGGCATCACCGGCAAACTTTTTCACCTAGATCTCTGGAAAATTGATTCAAAAACTGAATTAGAGCGCTTGCATATTGATGATTTAACCAAACCTCATACTGTCGTGGTAGTCGAGTGGTGGCAGCAAGGCGCGCCATTTTGGCCCAAAAAATCACGCCCACAACTGCTGATCCATTTTGACGAAACCGGTGAGCAAACGCGCAAAATCTCGGTGAAAACTCCTCAATCATGACAGCGCCAATCATCCTTGCCATCGATACTTCTTGTGATGAAACCGCCGTCGCGGTCACTCGTGGCCAAACTATTCTCAGTAACATCATTGCTTCTCAAGCCCAACTCCATCAACACTATGGTGGCGTTTTCCCGACGGTCGCCAAACAGGCGCACAAAGAGAACATCGAGCCAACCATCAAAGCCGCCCTCACCCGAGCTAGCAAAGACTGGTCAGACATCAATGCCATTGCTGTCACTCAAGGACCGGGCTTAGCACCAGCCCTGGAAGTGGGGCTCAATCATGCCGCCCAACTGGCGAAAAAATATAGCAAAATTGCTATACCGATAAATCATCTGGAAGGTCATGTGCTTTCGGTCCTCGCCCAACCAAGGTTAAAAACAAAACTAAACACGAAGACAAACCAAGTAATTTCACCCAGTTTGCCTGCCTTGAGTGTCATTGTCTCTGGCGGCCATACCGAATTTGTCCTCGTGAAACAAATCGGTCGGTATCAACGCCTCGGCGCCACCGTCGATGATGCCGCCGGTGAGTGTCTGGACAAAGTCGGCCGTCTTTTAAATCTTGGTTACCCCGCCGGACCGGTGGTGGAACAGCTGGCCAAGAAGGGCGACACCACTCGCTTCAAATTTCCTTTACCAATGACTGAGATAAAAACGTTTAATATGAGTTTCTCGGGCTTAAAAACCCACTCCAGACGCTTAATTAATGAGCTGGAAACAAAAAATCAACTCGATCGGCAAACCATTGCTGATTTTTGCGCCTCACTGCAGGAGGGAGTTTTTAATCACATCACGTACAAGTTAGCTAAATTGCTTAATCAAGTATCTGTCAAAGAACTCTGGCTTGGCGGTGGTGTGGCCGCCAACATGACTCTGCGTCGCAAACTACGTCAAGTCGCCAAAGAGCATCAATTACCCTTGCGAGTACCGTATACCAAAAAACTGTGCGGCGACAACGCTGCCATGATCGGTGTAGTCAGCAGCTTCAAGTCACTCAAGCCTTCTGCCAACCTCGATCGCAAACCAGGTTGGCGAATCGACGATTAAACTCATTTATCTCCAAGGTTGTCAAATTAGTGTTAGGTTGACCACGAATTATAAAGTTATCCAGGTAAATTGAAGTGAAGCTACCCATAGGCATCTGTGGAGATGACACCCTAAATTTGGCTGCCAATTGGCAGCCAAATTTGAGGTATCACTTTCAAAGAGGTAGTAGTAGAAAAAAGGAGAACTGTGAAAAACTTAGAACCTATTCCACGCTTTAAAAGCTATCAAGAAGAAGTCAGTTTTTGGAGAAAACATAATTTAAATGACTATGTTAAATTCAATCAAAGCTCAAAAATTCTTTACTCGAAAAACTTAAAACAGAGAGTCACTGTCCGCTTTCCAATTGAAGATTTTTCACTCCTTCGGAAAATAGCTAATCAAAGAAAAATAGGTATTGCCACTTTTATCCGCCAACAAATACTTCTATTGTTAGACAAACATAGAGACCAAATCTTTGAGAAAGCTCACACTAAGAAAACTCCCTCACGGGAATAGTGATATACTCAAACTGTGTCAAACCTGCAAGTGACACCGATTACCGGCCTGCCCCAAGTAAACAGCTGGGCTCAAGTCGTCTCTCACCCCTCTCGTTTACTCACCTGTGTTATTTCGGTCTCTGGTAAAAACGCCAATTCTGTCGGCAAAACCCTCACCGAACAAGTGACTCATTTTCAGATCAGCGACAGCGCGCAACTTCACAACGACCTGCTTGATCTCCTCCAGCGAGCCCGATCAGAAGAGTGTCAGCTGCAGTTGGCCGCGGTCTTGTTTGCTGACAGTAAAAGTGCGGCCGCCACCAACAGCGGTTCGGTTTTCCTCAAACGCAATCACCGCATCGGCGAGATTCTCACTTCTGATGGCGAGCTGAAAATCGTGGAAGGGACTCGACAAACAGAGGATGTCTTTGTCCTTGTCACTCACCAGGCAAAAAGTCTCTTTCCAGAACTCAAAAACGTTTTACACCAAGAAACCGAAGATCTAGTGCCACAACTGGTAACCGAGCTACACAGTAAAGAAAACTCAGCCCTCTCTGCCATGGCCTGGGTAGAAAATAATCCGGCCCTGGACGCTGAAAGTGCCATGGAGGCTGTCACTGCCAGTAAAACTCTTTCACCCAAGCGACGATTTCTTAACTTCGGGTCAATCGTACGAACAGTCAAACACCGAATCCCCAGTAGACTGCTGAAAAATCCGGTCTACCTTTTGAAAAGACTGGGGAGAAAAACGCAAACAGCACTCAGCGCTCTTCGCCAACCCAGTAACAATATCCTGGGCAAAAAACCACCAACTCTCACCAAAAACTTCTCCCTGTACGCCGGTGTGGTCGTCCTCCTTTTGGGTGGCATTATTCTGTTGAAACGCTTCCAGATCAACCAGGAAGTTAATACCTTACAGCCTCGCCTAGGGGAACTCCAGCAACAACTGGCTCATGCTCAAAGTATTGCCGAGAGTGAACCAATTACTGCCAGAGAAGAAGCGCGGGCAGTACTCCAGGGTTTGGAAGACCTCATCGCCGCCAATCCAGATAAAAAACAAGCCATTAAAAAACTCAAAGAGGAGTACCAAATCGCCCAAGCCTTCGCTGAGTCGATTGCCGGCACCGAAACCCAAAACTTAGAGCCATTCTTTGACCTCAGACTAGCCGAAGCTAGCTTTGTCGCCAAGGAAATCGCTCTGAGCGATAACACTCTGCTGGCACTTGACGCTGCTGGACAACGCGTCGTACTCCTTGATCTAACCACTAAACAGACCCAACAGATCATTTTTGACAACATCGGCTCAGGCAAATCGCTGAGCAGTGACCAAGATACACTGTATGTGCTGGCCGACGGCCTCCACGCCTATGATCTAAAGAGCGAGAGCCACCCCCACACTCTCCTCAAAGCCCAAGGTGACTCAGACCGCGCCGGGATATTCCTGCAAAAATTTGCCACGTATCTGTATGTCCTCAACCCCGCAGAACGAAATATCTTCCGTTACCTGCAAAACACCGATGGTTTAAGCGACCCTGTTGGGTGGCTCGTCGACAAACAAGGCTTAGACTTTTCCGTTATTACAGCCATGACCATCGATGGTGACCTTTGGCTGACCACTCAAGACGGTCAGATTCTCAAATACACCCAGGGTCAACCACAAGTGTTCACTGTCGGTGAACAGCCCACTCCGTTTGATTCAGCTCTTGAGATTGCTACCCATCCCGACTCAGAGTACTTGCTGGTTCTAGAAAAAGCTCACCAACGAGTAGTGATTTTGCGCAAAGACGGCAGCTTCTATAAAGAAATCGTCAGCAGCTCGCTGGCCTCAGCCGAAACTATCGCCGCTTCACTGACCGAAAACGCCGCCTATGTGGTGAGTGGTTCACTGGTCTACAAAATCACTTTCTAAACTCTTTTCCCCTGGTCGCTGGTATACTACCAGCGACTATTATGTTATTGATTGCCAACAAAAAAGCCAGGCACGACTACGAAATTGAGCGAACCGTTCAAGCCGGTATTGTCTTGACAGGGGCTGAAGTGAAAAGTCTGCGCGGTAAAAGCGGCAGTTTAACTGGCAGTTTCGTCAAACCACTCAAAAACGAGTTGTATCTGGTTGGTGCCCAAATCACCCCATATCGTTTTGCCGATAATACCGACTACGAACCCAAACGCACCAGAAAGTTGCTGTTGAAAAGAAAAGAAATCACTCAGCTCGCACAGGCCACTGAGCAAAGGGGCTGGACACTGATCCCGTTGTCATTTGAGTTGGTAGGCAAAACTATCAAGCTTACTATCGGCCTTGGCCGTGGCCGGCAAGAGTTTGAGAAACGCGAAAAACTCAAGAAACGAGCACTGAAACGCGAAATGCAAAGAGAAATAAAACAGGCTCGACTCAAAATATAATCACTCATTCTTGGCATTCCTCATCACAAATCCTCTTGTTTCAATCAATAATTTCCATTACTATCAAGGTACTCAATCTGCCTTTCCCGCAGCGATCGGTACTTTAGGGAAGAAATAAAGGAGTCTGTTATGCCAAAAAGAGTATTCTGGCCCACCGCCTTAGTGGTCATGGGGCTGATTTTTATGGCTTCCAACCTGGGCTATCTACCAACACGATTTTGGAACCTTTGGCCAGTAATTTTGGTGGTAGTTGGTTTGGGAGGACTACTCACCTCTGACCGAGAAGACTGGGTAAACACCCCGAAAAAAACCTCTCGTCGACGACCAATTAGAAAAGCTCGAGCCAAACGGCGAAAATAACAAAGGAAACTAAAAATATAAAAGGGGGTGAATCACCCCCTTTTTGGCTTAGGTTAAAGCAAAATGAAGTCCTTTTTTCATATCGCCATTGACGGACCAGTTGCCGCCGGGAAAGGCACCGCCTCAAAGCTAGTGGCCCAAAAACTTGGCTTTCTGTACATTGACACTGGTGCGATGTACCGCATGGCGGCGATGCTGGCCGCCCAGCACGGAGTTGATTTTAATGATGAAGCAAAAATCGTGTCACTGGTCAAACAAGCCAAAATGGCCATGCACAGCCCCAGGCAAGACGAGCAAGACGGTCGGCTGATTACGGTTTTACTCAACGGTGAAGACGTATCCTGGAAAATCCGCAGTAAAGAGATCAGCGAGGGGGCATCTAAAGTTTCAATTTTACTAGAGGTCAGAAAAATCTTGGTGGAAAAACAAAAAGAAATTGCTCAAGGCAAAAACGTGGTCATGGAGGGGCGTGATATCACTTACCGAGTTTTACCAGACGCAGACTTAAAAATCTTCCTAGACGCTGCCCTTTCTGCCAGGGCCGAGCGGCGAGTCAAACAAATCCAGGCAACCAATCCTCAGATCACACTCGAAAAAATCCTCAAAGAAATCGCTGAAAGAGATGAACGGGATATGGGCAGAAGCGCCGACCCGCTCCAGATCGTACCAGACGCCTGGGTGCTGGACACCACTGACTTAACCCCAGCCCAAGTGGCTGATACCATTGTGCACAGAGTCCATGAAATGAGACAATTAACACATGAGAAAGATTGATCGAGAACTAGACACCATTCGCCAGAACGCCCAACAAACAGAAAAGACGTTACAGACTAAACGCCGGGAGCGCGCCCAAAAAACTGGCAACCCTGCTTCGTTAAACGAACGACTGATTGCCCCCATCCTGCTGTTGATCACCCTGCTTGTTTCCTACCTCATCTTGCTCTTCAGTTGAACATTGAGTAACGCTGTTACTGGAAACCCAAGTAGTAAACTCACAAAACCAGGCCTGGACGAGCTGTTTGTTCCTCAACATTATCCACCGGCGGCTCAAAAACGGCGGGGCTGCAGGCATTAGTCGGCTGGGTGCCTGGCACAAAAAGCTCAGTGGTAATCAAAGGACAACCAGTACACGGGAGAGTGCCGGTCGCTTTGCACACCGCTACTTCTACTAAATCGTCCGGTACCACGAAAACATGAGGGTTAATCGGATCCAGCAGGAGCCGCATGGTTTTATTCCAAATTGGCGAGGCACCGGTGATGCCGGAAGCCACATAACTCATTGGAGTGTTGTCGTTATTCCCCACCCACACGGCCACCAGCCGGTCGGTGGTGTAGCCAATCGTCCAGTTGTCACGCAAACTATTAGTAGTACCAGTTTTGACCGCCACTTGTTGACCGGGAATGTTCAAGACTGACTGCGGACCAAAAGCTGGTGTTCTAGCCTGATTATCAGAGAGAATATCAGTAATTAAAAAGGCCGTTTTGGGGTCAAAGACCTGCTTTTCAAAGCAAGTTTCCTCACCGGTCACACAGGTATTTTGGTACAGTATTTCTCCTTTTTGGTTCTTTACTGCCAAAATTGAATGGAGTTTCGTTAAAGCCCCATTATTGGCAAAAGCTCCATACAGTTGGGCCATTTCTACCATCGTCACTTCTCCACCGCCCAGAGTGAGCGATAAGCCAAACCGACTACGATCATTCCAAGTCGTAATACCAACCTCTGTTGCCCGATCAAGCATCGTTCCTACTCCTAGCTCAGCCAGGGTCTTAACTGCTGGCACGTTATACGATGAGGCGAGCGCTTCGCGGAGAGTGACTTTGCCGTGAAATTTACCGTCGTAGTTTTTTGGCGCATACGGTGGGCTGCCGGCCACGCTATACACTACTGACGCATCATCAATGATACTGGCTGGCGTTTTACCGCTCTCCAAAGCCAACGCATACGTCAATGGTTTGATCGATGAGCCTGGCTGACGCGGTCTCAGCGTGACATTAACTTGGCCGTCATGAGCAAAGTCAAAATAGTCTTTGCTCCCCACCATCGCCAAGATCTCCCCAGTTTTAGGATTGGTCACTAGCACCGCTCCATTCCCCACTCGCAAGGGTGTTAAACGATCCAGTTCTGCAACCAAGATTTTCTCGGTTTCTCGCTGTAAAGTGAGGTCAAGGGTGGTGTGCACTTCTAAGCCGCCAGTCTGCACCACATCCTCACCATACTGCTCTGCTAGTAACTTCTTGATATACATCACAAAGTGGGGAGCTTGAATGTCGATGCGATCTTCAGCAAAGACGATCTTGGCGTTGTTGGCTTCTTGCCATTCTTCTTGGGTAATGTACCCATCTTCAAACATCCGCCGGAGTACTTCCTGCTGTCTGGCAAAAGCGAGTTCTGGGTTGGAACTAAACGGCGAGTAGACCGATGGCGCCTGAGGTAAACCGGCTAACAGTGCCGCTTCGGCTAAATTGAGGTCTTTAGCCGATTTATGAAAGTATCGCCAAGAAGCTTCTTCTACCCCATACGTCGAACCGCCATAGGCCACTTGATTAAGGTACATTTCCAAGATTTCCTCTTTGGAATATACTCCCTCGGCCACGATTGCCAAAATCAATTCACGCAACTTCCGCTGCAAAGTGCGTTCTGGACTTAATAGACGACTCTTCACGAGCTGTTGGGTAATGGTTGAACCGCCTTGTTCGATGGCCTGACCTTTAATATTGGCCACGACAGCCCGCATGATGCCGTCTAGTGAAAAACCATGGTGTTGGTAAAAATCTTTGTCTTCGATAGCAATCGTCGCCTCAATCAAATCTGTTGAGATCACCGACAGCGGCACCAGCGTTCTGTTTTCATCCTCATAAATCCGAAACAAGACCCGACCGTTTCTGTCCAAAATTTTGGTGGTCAAAAACGGACTTTTTTGACCCAAATCCATCACTGACGGTAAACCAGCAAACACAAACTGGTATCCCCACCACGCGGACAGTAAAATCAACACCGTCGTTAAAAACGAAAATGCTTCGCGCCATTCCAAACGCCGTGGTTGACGGCGGCGTCTCGCCCCAACCGCGCCGATTTCTTCTTCGATTTCAAAGTGACGGCGCGGCCGGCCGCGCTTACGGCGCACACCAACCAGTTGCAATAACCGATGAGTTACTTTTTGCCAGCGCACGTGCCACCACCGATACCAACGGCGCCAATGCCGGCGTTTTTCCTCAAGTAAAACACTGACTCGAGCTACTACCTTAGCGGTTTTCCGAGGACGGCCTCGTCCTTTAGCAAGACCAATCAGTCGAAGTGCCGCATATTTTCGTGCGCTCCAGCGCTCCATAAAATGTCTACGCGCTCTTCGTTGTCGCTTAATCCAAGTCAGCCAATTCTGCTGCGTGTGGTACCACCACGACTTGCGCGGCCGGCCGCGGCGCGGACCAATCAAACTAATTTTTTTCAATTTTCGGGATTTTTTTAAATGTTGGCGGGATTTTTTATGATCGGTAAGATGACGGGCGTTGGTTTTTGTTTTTTTTTGGAAATTTTTCCGGATTTTCCGCAACCGCATTGGTCGGGATTATAGAAGCAGATTATCCCACCTGCAAGAGCCTGGTTGATCACTTTTAAGGAAATATTGAAAGCAAAGGTTATAATAGACACGTGGGCTATTTCACAGAAATCAATACTTTACTGAAGTTGCCGGATGATTTTGATATCAGGCAATTAAAAACCGGAGAGCGATACTCAGTCACAAAAGAAAAAGAAAGAGTTTTTCCTCTCCATATCGCTTTATTGTTAGTGGCTAAAGACTGGGACTTCTTGGGTTACGTGGTTGCCCATTCCTTGACAACCAAAGACATGATGACAACCATCGAATTTGAAGTACTTTCACTCTTTTCACCTAAGGAACAAGCAATTTATAAAAAGAATTTCACAGAAGCAGCCAAACTTACTGGAGAAATTAAATAACCTAAATCGGACACGCACCGGTGTCACACTTCAATTGTTCTAAATCAATATCTTCCAGCACCCCTTCTTCATCGCTGATCTCGTGGATCACTTTCATGAAATCATTGGCATTCATCGCTTCTTCCGGTTGATATTCATAGGCCGTGGTCTCAATGCGTGGCATGACCGAGCAGGTGCGGATCAGCGGTTGGTATTTTTTGACCATTTTCTTAAACTCTTGGAAACTGACTTTTTCCGGATCATATTTCAAAGTATAGGACACCTGGTTGCCCGTATCCGGCTCCAACGGTTTACCGTTTTCATCCACCCCACGGATCCAATATTTCTCAATCAGCATCAGCCACTTGTACTGCTCTTCTGGTGTTGCCTCCGAGGCCGTCACCAGGTGGTTATTCATGCCCAAACGACAAATCTCCGGCTGAGTGGGAAAACCAACGACCGTCGTCCCCGCGTAACTCTTGAGCTCTTTGACCGGGTACCCCATCTTGCCATACTTGGCCACCAACGGATCGTCGGAGCGGAACTGCACCCAACGCATGTACTCACGCATCGCCGGGAGATGCGCTCCTTCTGACAAGGAAAATAGTTTGGAAGTGGTACCAGCTGGTTTAATCGTCGTATTGGTGTGAGGTACGCCGACACCCAGTTTCTTGGCGTATTTTTCAGCCTCCTCCACCACCGCCCGTTTAAAACGGGATAGTGTCAGCCAAAAGTCTTTCGACTTTTCCTCATTAACCAAATCCCGGAAGCTGTAGCCAAAAGCGTTCCAGGCGTACTCGTGAATACCCGTCATGCCAACGCCGATCCGGTTGGTACGCGCTACTTCCCGCTTATAGAGCGAATCCATCGTATTAACCCGCATCAGAGCTCGAGTAGCCGCCCGGAAAGCCTCCTCAGCCGCAGCTACATCTGGCGCGTGGTATGGCACCACATCAGCAATGACACAGTATCCACCCAACATATTAAGCGTAATCTCACCACAAGGATTAGGAATTTGGGTGTAGTATTTGGCGTTGGCTCGTTTGGCGACCGCCGCCAACATCTTGCGGGTCTTGGGAGCCGGTTTGTATTTCTCACTCTCAGCGTATTTACCATCAGTGTAACCGTTGAATCCGGTGTCGTTCTGAACCAACTTGTGTTGATTGACAAAACCTGGTTCACCGGTCTTGTCGTGATACGAAGCCTGTAAAATCGCTTCCAAGACTTTCTTGGCGTGGCGGGTTTTTTGCTTCCAGAATTTCTCATCTACTGCCACACTGTTATTAGCCGACCACAGAAAACCACCACGTTTAATCGAGATGAAGTCGAGTACTTCTGGATCAGTCCAGGTTTTAGTGGCGATCCTAGCTGCTCGACGCGCACCACCCACCAACACGCATTCAGATAAATAGTGATCAACAAAAATCGCCTGGCGCCAAGGGGACATCCCGGAACCCTTGACCGTAGCTACTTTCTGGATCGCCCGCATCAAGGGACGAGGGCCAGAGGCCGGCCGGTTCTGCATCCCGCGGATCTTCGCCCCCTTAGGCCGCACTTTGGAGAAATCAATCACCAAGAGATCATCCTTATATTTCTTCTCAAAAGCCATCGTTTCGATCTTCTCGACCGCCTGCGCCCACCCCTCACGGGTGTCAGGTATCTCAAACCAATAGACTTTGCGGTATTTGTGCTTGGCATCCCGCACACTCTCGTCCTCTCCCCAAATAAAGTCTGGGTGTTGTTCATCCAGCACACAACGAATAATCGGCATGTAGTTCCAATCGACCACCATTAAGTCGTCGTCGTAAGCACGCCCAACACCAGAACCGTTCAGCAAGAGATAAAACAACAAGAAAGAGCTGGAAGCAGTACTACAGTTGGTAAAAACCTCCATATTTCTGTCCGATTGGGTCTCATCACCATGTTGAAGGTGGCGACCACTCATTAAGAGTGAGGCATTGGCAATATGTTTTTTGAGTATTTCGTACTCCGCCTGTTGGTGAGCCTTGCCAAACTTGGGCACGAGCGAAGAATTCCCCAAGGCTACTCGATGAGCGACGTCAGCCCAAGACTCTAACCTCCCCTTTTCATCAGTCCGCAAAATCGTTCGCTTGGCTACCGCCTCGCCCAAACCTTTGGCTAACCGGCGTTCACTAAAACGCATTATTTTTTTGGGGAGAGAGTCGGGAGAGCGGGGTGGCATTTAGGTTTTTCCAATGAATAATAAGTAGTTCGCAGAATCTATCCACTATTTCACTTTTAATAACTAACTTTAAATTCTCATTTTTCTAATTTACTAATCTCTTCTTTAAAGTCTTCCAGACTATCAAAGTCTCGATAGACCGTGGCAAAGAGCATGTACGCCAACTTGTCTAACTTTTTTAGTCTGTTAATGACCAAATTGCCAATCTCCCAGCTTTTCACCTCCCGTAGTCCCTTAACTCGCAGTCTGGCCTCAACTTCACTGATCAGTTGCTCTATCTCCTGCATGGAGACTGGCCGTTTCCAGGTTGCCTTGACTAAACCACGTTTAATTTTTTCCCGATTAAACGGTTCAGTTTCACCACCTTTTTTAATCACTTTTAAGTCAATGCCTTCTGCCCGCTCATAAGTGGTGAACCGGCGTTGACAGTTGTTACACTTTCGGCGCCGTCGAGTGGCCTCACCATCCTCAGCCTCTCGAGAGTCGACGACAGAAAGGTTGGTACTTTGACAAAATGGACATATCATTCGCGATTAAAAAACACAACAGGTTGTGTTTTCTCTCAGACAAGAGCACAACTACTTGTACCCCGCTTTTAACAGGGCATCAAGAATCTCACAGAGCACTAGCTTGTGTCAATAGAGAAAAAGTGATCAAAAGGAGTCAATTATGCTTTGAGTTAAAACTGTTTGATCCGATTTCAACCTAATAAGCTCTTGTTGCTCATGGTCAGTAAAGTACGATTCCAACCTAGCCGCCCGCTCACGAAAGTGAAGGGCATCTTGACTTAAAAACTCTTCTTGTTCTGGCCGCAGCGTGATCGTTTTCACAGCCGTCAACGCGGCGTTGTAGTACTTGTAAGCCTTGGTTAGTGTAGAAAAAGAGAGTGACTGATAGCCTTCTTCCAACAGGCGCTCCGTATACTCCAACCTTCGCCAGGCGTACAAAAGCTGCAAGTCGACGGCCTCAGCGGGTTGAGCCAACTCGAGTTTTATTTTGTTAAACACCATAAACACCGGGTACAACAAGTGATTGGGGAGCACCTCCTCTTCAAAATACAGTTTTTGGCGAGTGAGTTCTAAGTTTTCCCCTTGTGAAAACACCCGATTGGCCGACAAGAGCGAAACCAAGACGACACTGGCGCCAAAAGTCAGCAACAACAAGCGAGGAATAAAACGGAGTAAGTAGTGCATACGCTTTTAAAAGGCAGATTGTAAACCCTCCTCAAAAAACAGACAGACTCAGTTTCTGGCTAAAAGTGAAGTAAGAGCACCATCCCCCATAAAGCTTGAGAGATAACCAAGCTGTAGCCATTTTTTTCTCGATAAAACAAAAATGCCTGACCAATAGCAAAGAGGGTTAAAAGCACCACCTGGTACCAAATCGCTGCGCCTTGAAAGCGCAGGACGATATTGGGTAAGTGGAAAACCAAGAAAATACCAGCCACCAACAAGATTTGCTTGGCAAGCGGCCAGCGCTGCTTCAAGCTTTGCACCACCGACATCACAAAGCTAAAGAAAAACAGCGTTTCCCAAAACCCGGTGACCAACGCCAAAAAGAACTCCCACCAAAACGCGTTGGTCATAAAAGCATAGCTTTGAAAAACTGCCCCTCTCTGCCAAGCAGCGGCCGCGCTGGCCGCAAAGGCGAAAATGCCACCGAACGCCAAACCAAGCATTAGGCCGCGTCTCATTTTATAGGGGGCAAAAGTGTCAGCGATTCGCCGAAAGCCACTGACCAAGATGTATAACCAGACTGGTAAACCGAAAAAAATGGCCTTTCCCACCACTTCATCAAACAGCACTGAAAAACGAAAAACACCCCGATAGACCAGCCATAAGATGAAGCTCAATATTAAAAGCGGGAAAAAAGCCGTGTGGTTGGCTCGCGAGAGCGCCACTTTCCGAACACGGTTACGGCGACGGGGCTTTGAGGGCATCTAAAACCTTATTAAGTGTCTGTTTGCTATTCGTCGAATAGGTATCGACTACTACATCGTAGAGATCTGGTCGCCAAAAATCAATTGGGTCGGATTTGGTTACTTTGCCAGTTTCAACCACCCATTCCTGCCACTGCGGAGCGTACAAGCGCGCCCATTTTGCCAGGTTTTCTTGGGACCGTTTGTGAATATGTTTTTTAGCCGTTTCGATCGTTACCCCGTCCCGATTGACAATCCGATCAATCCTGACCGCTTCGTCACTGCAGGTAAGCAGCACTTTCAGTGTCCCTTTCACCCCCTGAGCCATGAAACCGGAGAGCCAAGCTTCCAGGATCCATTTTTCCCCTGTCTCCAACTTTTCTCTCATGCCAAAATCCACTTTTTTGTCAAAATCATCGCCATACACCAGAGAAGAATGATGGAGTGTATTGTTACCGTCAAACAACCCTTGCTCTGTGGCATACAGCCGCATAAACTCACCCCCGCTGAAACCCTGCCAATCCGGCAAAGCTTCTTTCAGCATTGCCAACAGCGTGGTGGAACCAGCCCCGGGTAAACCGGAAATCGTCACATTTTTGAAAGCTAAATTTTGCTTGATCAGCATGGTGTATTCCTTTATATATAAGCTTTTACTTTCACAAACACAAGCCAAGAAAATTTGCTATCCTGGAAACAATGAATACTTTTTATCCTGCTCAAAAAAGCCGCACTGAGAAACTGACGGTTTTAAAAAAAGCTTTGCTTGGTCTCCCTCATACTCTGGAAAAGGGCCTTCATCAAGCACCGAACAACTTGAGTAAGTTACGTCGGTTTTTCAAAGCCCTCACTCTCCCCGTTACCAACCCGCTCTGGCGCTACAGCCTCTTGGCCCTCTTTTTTTCAGGACTGGCGATCGTGGCTTACCTCATCAAGGATTTACCCTCCCCCCGCCGGCTCACCTCGCAAGAAAACTTCGCCGTCAGCACTCAGATCTTTGACCGCAATGGCGTCTTGCTTTATGAAGTGTTTGTCGACGAAAACCGAATCCCTATTCAACTAGAAACCTTGCCGCCCCACGTCTTGCAGGCAACCATCGCTATCGAGGATAAAAATTTCTATGGTCACTTCGGCTTTGATCTGGAAGGGATTCTGCGGGCCATTAAAAATAACTTTACCGGCGAGCAACTCCAAGGTGGCTCAACGATCACTCAACAACTGGTGAAAAACGCGCTGCTGACGAACGAAAAATCTTTCCAACGGAAAACGAAAGAAGCCGTCTTGGCCATCATGACCGAAATTATCTACAGTAAAGAAGAAATCTTGGAAATGTACCTCAATTACATTTCCTATGGGGGAACCGCCGTAGGTATTGAGTCAGCCGCCAATTACTACTTTGATAAGAGCGCTAAAGATTTAACCTTGCCTGAAGCAGCGATGCTGACTGGCCTGCCACAAGCCCCCAGTCTCTACTCACCATTCGGCTCTGATCCGAACCGTGCCAAAAACCGCCAGGCAGAGGTGCTGCGGCGAATGGCCGAAGAGGGCTTTATTACCCCCCTACAAGCAGAAGAAGCCAGAGGTACTCCCTTGCAATTTGCCCTGAAAACCACTGATATCAGAGCACCGCATTTTGTTTTTTACGTCCGCGATCTTTTATACGAAAAGTACGGCGAGGAAACAGTGGAAAAAGGTGGCCTACGAGTGACCACCAGTCTGGATATTGACTTACAAGAAGCCGCCCAGGCTTCACTCTCAGCCGAGATTGACGACTTAGCCGGCCTGCGAGTGGGGAATGGAGCAGCCTTGATCACCAAACCAAACACCGGTGAAATCTTGGCCATGATTGGCTCAAGGAACTACTTCGACAGTGAACATGATGGCCAAGTCAACGTGACACTCTCCAGACGTCAACCTGGTTCATCGATCAAGCCCATTGTCTATGCCACCGCTTTCCAAGAAAAAACTCTCAATCCCGGCTCACTTTTACTCGATATTCCTACCTGTATTAAACTGCCAAATCAACCGGAGTACTGCCCCAAAAACTACACCGGTGATTTCAAGGGACCGGTCACAGTGAGACAAGCCCTCGGGAACTCACTCAACATCCCGGCGGTGAAAGTAATCGAAACCATCAGCATCCCTACGCTCATTAACCAAGCTAAAAAAATGGGCATCACTGGCTGGGACGACCCAGCCAACTACGGCCCTTCACTGGCGCTAGGCGGGGGTGAGGTACGAATGATCGATATGGCTCAGGCTTTTGGTGCACTAGCCAGTCAAGGCGTCAAAATCCCACTTACCCCAATCATCAAAGTAGAAAACTTTAAGGGGGAAGTGTTGGAGGAAATAGATCTTGAGCAGCGGAAAGCTGATCTTAAGGAACTCCAAGAAGATCCTTATGCTCACTGGCGCGGCGAGGCCGAGCGAGTGATAGCAGCTGCTCCGGCGTATCTAGTGAGCCACATTTTACAGGACAACAATGCTCGTACCTTGGCTTTCGGGAGTAACTCCGAACTGGTTATTCCTGATCAAATAGTCAGTGTCAAAACCGGTACTACTAACGATCTTAAAGATAACTGGACTATCGGTTACACGCCGGAATTTTTGACCGTCACTTGGGTGGGCAACAATGACAACTCACAAATGAGCTACATTGCCTCCGGCGTCACCGGTGCCGCCCCAATCTTCAACGATATCATGAGCTATGTCTTGAGAGACCAAGAACCAGTTTGGCAAGAAAAGCCGGCCGACGTGATCGAGGGAACGGTCTGCCCCAGCGGTCTGCCAAAAGACCTCACAGACACCGAGTGCACCGAAACCAATGAAGAGTACTACTGGACTGAAGGTAAACCTTCCCGTTCCAGCATTGTCCAAAAAGAGGTCTGGATTAAACCAGAAACCGGCTTGCCGCCAGCGTACGGCGAGGTAGTCGAGGGACTCATTTTAGAAACCCACACACTGTATCAAGACCCGGTCACGCCACTGTATTGCGGCGACTGTAATCGCGCGGTGGACGAACAAGGCAAGATTATCTACGAAAAACACTACACCAACGAAGAAGAAACCGTGATTGAAACCGACACAGGCGCCCAACCCCCCGCCACCCCGTAAAACAGGAAAGCGGTAAAATAGCTGTAGTGAAAAAAATCATTAACGGTATTCTCTTGGGGTTAATCGTGGCACTCGTCTTGATTTGGGTCTTGGTGGAACCACCGCTTTCCTCGCCATTGGGGACTAGCTCACTTTCCCGGTTTCTGCCATTTTTTCCCCATTTGAAAACCCAAAAAATTGTCTATGGCTTTCTGCCCTACTGGAACCTCAAGACAGCCACTCTCCAACCTGAATTAACCCACTTGGCGTATTTTGCCTTGAGCATTGACGCTGACGGCAACATCGTCACCACAGTAAACGGCAACGCTGAGCCAGGGTACTATCAACTTCAATCAGAAGAGTTTTTGGCCGCCAACCAATTAACTAAGACGTATGGCGGCAAAACAGAAGTAGTCTTGTCACAGTTTGATAATGACACTATTGAACAATTCCTCTCCTCGCCATCAGCCCAGACCACATTTTTCCAAGCAGTTGATTCACTGCTCCTGGCCTATCCTTTTAACGGTATCAATGTAGACATCGAGTACATCGGTGATGCGCCGCCAGCACTACGCGAGCGTTATACCCAATTCATCAGTCAGTTCCGCCAGCATTTGAACGAAACGTACGAAGACATCCAGTTAACGGTAGACATGTATGCCGCCGCCAGTAGTAAGCAAATGATCTGGGAAGTCGAAAAAATTGCCCCACTAGTAGATTACATTGTGGTGATGGCCTACGACTTTCACCGCAGTTCCTCTCTGCGAGCTGGCCCTGTAGCGCCACTTTTCCAAAAAGAAACCAGTTGGAAAGAGAGTATCAACACCTATCTCAAAGATTTCGTGAAAAAAACCTCACCTGATAAACTGCTGCTGGGCATCCCCTTTTATGGTTACGAATGGGAAACCACTTCTCAAGAGCCAGAATCATTCACTCTTCCACAATCAGGCGCGACAGCCAGTTTTAAACGAGTCAAAGAACTGCTCACCCAAAAGGAAGAACTGGAGGTAGTCGAACACTGGGATGAAAACGCGCTCGCCCCGTATCTAAGCTACATCAAAAACGGCCGCTACTACCTAGTGTACTACGAAGACGCGCGCTCGATTACTTATAAACTGGACTATGTCAACCAACTGGATTTGGCCGGCGTTGCCATTTGGTCTCTCGGGTACGAGGGTGATTCACGGGAGTTGTGGGAAGCCGTGGATAACACTTTGAAAATCAAAAACTAATCTTCAATCACCGCCATGGCTCTCACTGGCGAACCATCCCCCGCTCGAATCTTGAGCGGTAAACCATAAAACAGAAATGCTTTGTCTTTTGGTAATTGATCGGTTTGAGCCAGTCTCTCAAACGAAATCACGCCTTTTTGCAATAAAAACCGCTCTACATCGATGTCAAACTCAAACCGCGAAGAAAGACCAACGAACTTTGGCTGCTTTTTAACAACTACTTCAGCAAGGTCATAAGTGAGATCGTGATCCGTAAAAATTACTCCTTTGCCAGTTTGGATGTCCTGTTCCGTTTGAAAAATGCGACAGAGACCAAAAAAGTCTTCAACTTGGTAGTCATCAAGATTTTTCCCTCTGTCGGTCGCGTGAAGTGGAACGTTAACGTGAGTGCCGTCATGTCCATTAATTTCCAGCCGAAGCATATTCCATTGATCTTTCTCAAAAACTTGAACAGGGTAAATCTTCACTTCAGGATCACCGGGGAAGACAGGCATGCCGTTCAACAACGGGAGAGTTAAGTCAATTACTTTCAAGCTTTAACTTTCTTTCACTTCCTTGGCCAGCCACCAACTCCAAGCTCCAGCAGCAATGAAAAACACTCCGCCCACCATCAGCGCGATCGTGTTTTCAACTGAACCAGACTGGTAAACACCGCTGTCCGTGGAAATAATCGCTGATTCAGTTGACTGAGCAGTCGGTGTGGGAGTGGGCGTTGGCGCCGGTGAAGGAACCGGGAACGGACTGCCGGAACCAAACGAGGTGGTCTCTGTTCCCGCCTGGGCGAGTTGACCAGAGGCGTCGGCCACCAAAAAGCTCTGAGTGCGGCTGACTTGTTCACCAGTATCCGGATCGGTGTAACTGTACGTCACCGTGTGCTCACCTGAGTCAAGTTGTTTACTCAGAGCCGCGATGTCCAGAGTAAAGTTGCCATCTTGATCAGCCACCACCGCCTCGGCAATGTTGCCATCGGAATGGACCTCAACCGTGACTGTCACTCCCGGCGCGGCTACACCCTGAATCACCGGCTCTGAGGTCACGACCGGCTTTTCTGTCTCTGACACTGTTGCCAAGTTCAAAACCGAGCTAGTAGTCGCTTCTTCCTCAAGAGCACTACTTTCTGCCTCGTCGCCAAGCTGGGTTAACAAGTCATCCAAACCACCACCAGTCGCAGTGCTAGTTTCCTCTTGGGTTGTAGCCTCCTGGGCCACTTCTTCGGCCGTCTTTGGTGCCGGTATATGACCAAGAGTCACTTCCGGCACCGGTTGTGCCTCGGCCACTGTGGTGGAGAAAATCGAGGCCTTACTAGGATCAACCCCTTGAATAATAATATTCAAAGTAGTGTCGTCAGTCAGCGCCGCCCAGTTCGAGCCGTCGCTGGTGCGAGCACTAGAGAGCGAAACAGCCCAACTACCAGAGGATTTCACCAAGGACGACATCTCCGCCATAGCCGTACTCAGCACGTAGACAATACTCCCCTCTGCTGGCGCGCCTGCCTCGGTCACCACTGTGCCATACACTGTTTTATTGAGCGGTGGCGCACCAGACAAAACAGGCCCAGTTTTAACACTAAAAGGCGCGCCATTATTATCGAAACGCGACGAAGAAGCCGTACCCAAAACATAGTAGTAGGTGGTGGCCGGCGTCAAACCCCTGACTGTAATATGATGTAACTGGTAACTCCCCACTGAGCCAGAAAGTTGATCGCGATCGTCATTAACTTGATTTTTCAGTGAGTTTTCGGTGGTGCCATACTTGACAAACCCATTCGTCGCCTCATCCGTGTAAAAAGAAACCGTAAATGATTTATCAGTTACGTTCGTCACCTTAACATTCTTGGGAGTAGTCTGTGGGGTGGCTCGGGGAGCAAAAACCCCCGTCCCTTCGCCAAACAACAACACTCCTGCCACCAAAGAGACAATCAGAATTCCCAACCCCAAAAGGGTGGGAATTTGTCTTTTTGAGAGCGGGGTTTTTTTAGCCGGTAGCTGCATAACAAACACAGATGTGTCTTTCAACACACCTGGTAAATACTCTAGAGAAAATTTAACCAAACTACAAGTCGAAAAAAGTGATAAACCACTTTTAAAAAGCTTGCTCGATTGATTCGAGGGTGTTTTCCAGCTCTTCAGGCAACACCACCGATTCTGACTCCGTGTTACCAGTCACAGTCACTGTCCTCACACTCACTGGTGTTTGAATTGTATGAACTGGAAAATCAGCCAGTTCCTCAAGAGAATAGCCTTTCTTTTGCTCTAGCTTTTCAATGACCGCTCTATTTAGGTTCGGGCTCAACGGCGCTGACAAAGCCTTTTGTTCAGTGGTAATACCCACCGTCTGTTGTGAAGAAAGCACACTTAACGCAATCCAGAAAATAATAATCACAAACAAAAACAGCAGAATGACTAACAATTCTTTTCGCTGTTGTAGTCTTTTAAACTGACTTTGAATATCAATTTGCTTCATTTTTTTTCACACCAAAGTATGGGGCGCCAATCAACATATTAGCTTCTAGGGTTTTTTGACCGCGACTGTCTTCAGTCGAAAAAGTAATCCGCTCAATCACAAAACTGCGCCGAGAATTGCGCAAGTTTTCGGCAAATTCACGAATGCCAGTGTACGGACCGGTCAAGACTACTTGAACCGACATTGACTGGCGCTCCAACTGGTTGACTGGTGTTGAGGGTGGTGGATCAGGTGGAATTTCCAACACAGTTAAATTGGCAATGGTTAACCCTTGATCACTGGCTAGTTTTTCAATGACTTTTAGGGTATAGGTCATGTTTACCCCTCGAGGGATAGCTTCATCCAACACCGCTATTCTATCTTGAACCGCCAAAAAACTTTCCTGAGCCGAAGATAAAGCCGCTACCTTTTGCTCCATTTGGCTATCAAGCTTACGTTTATCCTCAATTTCTTTGATTAAGTCAGACATCGTCAAAAGTGTCGGTCGGATCGCAAAGACAGCGAAAAACAAAATGGCGGCAATTGACAAAAACAACTCAAAAGAAACCATCGCTACCGGGTTGTGGTAAAAACGATCCAAAATGCGGATAAGTTGTTGTTTGTCTTGAGCCATAGTTTTGATTGAGATTTTCTTTACGCTACTGGTTTTAGTGAGTAGTTTGAGCGTTCAAGCGAAACGTAAAGCCAGAACTACTCGGTCCTTCCGACTCAATTGTATTGACTACCACATTGGCGAAATTGGGCGACAACTGTAAGTTGTTGATTAACAAATTCAGCGAACGCTGTGAAAACACCACTCCAGTCAAAGTGACTTTATCAGGAAAAATGGCTAACTCCGTCAACTCCACCCCATCAGGCACTACCTCAGAAAGCGCCGGAAACGTGTCAACAATGTTTTCTTTTTGCTCGATTTGCTGGTAGCCATCAATCTTAGTCTGGATATCACGAAACTCCTGCTCAAAAGAGCCGTACGACTCAACCACCGATTGGTTGCGGAAAATAGCTTGATTTAAATCAGTCACTTGACGATCAAGGTAAAACCGAGTGACAAAACTCAAGACCACCACCAGTTCAGTAAACATCACGATATAGCGGCCAACCGACAAGGCCCACTGCAGTGTCCGCCCGATCGGCGTTTGGAAAAACGGGTCTGTGGGAACAAGGTTGATGTCGATCGCAACCGTTTGATCTTTCATAAGGCAGGTCTAGCAGTCATTGTAAGGGGTTTCCCTCAGGGGCACAAGAAAGTCTCAAATGTATCGTGACCTAATTAGAAAGTGACGCTACACTTCATCTCCTTCAACGCTCGTCTCAACCAGGATTTCCCTCGCTTCTCTCAATACCCCTTTACCCTTGGCAGTAAAGGCGAAAATCTTGGCTAGATATTGCAGTTCTTTCACGTCAAAGAGCAGTGAAAAATAAAGGTAAACGAGGGTCCCGATCGTACTGGTGGTCAGAGTGAGCGCAATCAACTCCAGAGTGCGAGTCGTATCAAACACCAACTCATCAAGAATCTTAAACGGCAAATAAAGGAACACCGCCATCAGGAAACTGGAGGCAATCATTTTTGCTTGCGGCCACCAAAACTCCTGCCAGGTAAAACAATGTATTCTCACTTGTAAGGTGATGACAAATAAGGCTAGTTCCAGCAAGGCAGCAATCAGCGTGGCCCAAGCCAAACCGACTACTCCCCAACTGGTGTAGTACACCGAGACAGCACTCACTGTGGCATAGA
The DNA here is from genome assembly GCA_001002135.1 of Candidatus Pacebacteria bacterium GW2011_GWA1_46_10. Taxonomy (GTDB): domain Bacteria; phylum Patescibacteriota; class Microgenomatia; order UBA1400; family PJMF01; genus UBA10119. Next base: position 75,205 of record LCLP01000001.1, on the reverse strand, counting down.
TCAGCGCCGTCACGAGAGTGATATAAAAAGGGGTGCGGGTGTTTTTCAAGGCGTAAAACCCACGAATCAAGAGTTGGACCATCGCTTGGGCGGCCACTGAAATAGCCAAGATCGCCACCACCTTTCCCGTCAAGAGGGTAGCCTGCCAGGGAAAATTATCCGCGCCAAACACCAACCGCACAATCGGAATGCGCAAGATCAGCAGTAAAACCGAAGCTGGGAGGGCAAAAAATGAAATCTGATGGAGTGACTGAACCACCAGTGAACCAAACCGCATCCGCCCAGCCTCTTCAGACTCCTGAGAGAAAAATGGCAGGGAGGCTTGACTAATCGGCACGCCAAACAGACGAATTGGAATCGTCATCAAACGCATTCCCAAAGTAATAATGACAAAACTCAAGCCACCGATAGTAGTCGCAAAAAAGCCCAAGCCAAGGCTTTGTAATTCATTGACGCTAATCGTCAGTAAGCGCGGCGGGATGAGGCGAAACAATTTCTTGACTGCCGGCAATCGGAAGGTGATCAGTGGTTTTGGGCGGAACCCCAGCTTCCACGCCAACGGCAGCTGCATCACCATGTGCAGGAAAGCACCAATAATCACGCCCACCCCAGCCGAATAAATGCCCAGTGTGTCTTTGAACAAAAAGACGCCCAAAATAATGCCAACGTTATAAAGCACTGGGGCAATCGCCGGCACAATGAAGTGTCGATACGACTGCAGCATGCCGGTTAAAAAGTTAGAGATGGCAAAAAAGAGTTGGGCAAATAACATCAATCGAGTTAATGTTACCGTGATATAAACCTGCTCAGCGGTAAAGGCCGCCCCCGTTCTCCACTCAGTGAGTGGGTAAGCAAAAATACCTACAAATGAAGCAAAAATAATGAAAATGAGTAACAAAATATTCATTACTGAAGAGGTAAATTCAAAAGCCTCTTTTTCCGACTGTTTTTTTAAATCCGTAAACAAGGGAATAAACGACGCCGCCACCGCCCCCAAAATAATCAGTTGAAAAAGCATATCGGGAATTTGAAACGCCACTTGAAACGCTTCATAAGCTTGTTGTGACTGTGGCGAATCAAAAAACGAGGCGATCAACAGCCGCTCACGCAGCAGACCGGCCAATGATGAAGTAATGTTGGCGACCGTGATAATCAATGCCGCCGACAAAATCGAGGTCTGTTTTTTTTCTAACCAACCGGTGCCATTATTAAAAAATTGCGACAATTTGAAAAGCATCGAACGTGATTATAAAGCCAATTGCGTGAATGGGCTACGCCTAGTATAATCGCAAACCATGCCAATTCTCAGTAACGCCAAAAAAGCGCTTCGCGCCAGTCGCCGTAAAGCTGTTTACAATCAAATCGTTAAGTCCCGTGTCAAAACAGCCAGTGACGCAGTCCAGAAAAACCCCACTATGGAAAAACTGGTCACTGCGTACTCCGCCATCGACACTGCCACCAAACGCAACGTATTTCATAAAAATAAAGCCGCTCGACTAAAGTCACAGCTGGCTCAGTTAGTCAAACCAACCAAACTGGAAAAACCCCCTAAAAAGGCCAGGAAAGCCACTAAACCCGCCAAATCAATCAAGAAACCCACCAAGCCAGCCAAGAAAACCGCCAAAAAACAGGCCGCGAAAAAACAAGCCGCGAAAAAAACTTCCCCCAAGAAAAAGACCGAGAAAAAATAACGATTGAAGAAATCTCTTTGCTTTTCGCAGCGATACTCTGCAAATCAGGTTGCTTGGATAAAAGTAAATATAAGGATATTTTCGAGATTCGAGCAGCTAGAAAAACAAAGGTATTTCTGAAGGATTGAGAATGCCGTTTATGCAACCGCAGGCTAAAATTAGAAACTTTTCGATCATCGCTCACATCGATCACGGTAAGACCACGCTGACCGATGCTTTCTTACGCGCCACTGGCACTATTTCCCCTACCGAGTCCCGCGAGCGCATCATGGACTCCAACCCCATCGAACAAGAAAAAGGAGTGACGATCAAACTGGCCCCGGTAAAAATGGAGTATGAACACGAGGGTGAAAAATACACTCTTAATCTGATTGATACCCCTGGTCATGTTGATTTTGGCTACGAGGTGAACCGGAGTTTAGCCGCTTGTGAAGGAGCGTTGCTGCTGATTGACGCCACCCAAGGCGTGCAGGCTCAGACACTAGCCAACTTTGAAAAAGCCAAAACGCTTGGCCTGAAGATCATTCCGATTATTAATAAAATCGATCTGCCCGGCGCCGATATTGAGCAAGTCATGCTTGAGATGATGGAAATTTTAGGCGTCCAAGAGAATGAAATTCTCAAAGTCTCGGCTAAAACTGGCCAAGGGGTAGCAGCAATCTTGCAGGCCATTGTGGCGCGCATCCCGGCCCCCACCGGTCAGGTTGATCAACCATTGCGAGCAATGATCGTTACTTCCATTTTTGACAATCACCAGGGAGCCATTGCCTATATCAGGGTATTTGATGGTGAACTGAAAAAACAACCACTCTACTTACTTTCAACCAATACTCCTATTCACCCGATCGAAATCGGAGTGTTTACTCCAGAGAGAAAACGCCGCGAAGTGATTACTACCGGCGAGGTGGGGTACGTAGCCACCGGTCTTAAGGAAATCGATCCACTGCGCGTCGGCGACACTATCACTCTCGAAACAACCAAAAACGATGCAAGGCCGCTGCCGGGTTACAAAGAACCAACCCCAATGGTTTTCATGGAGCTGTATCCCGTGGATGCTAATGATTTCAGCGATCTTAAAGATGCCATGGCCAAACTGACATTGCACGACTCAGCCTTACAAAGCAAACCTACTCACTCCGCGGCACTGGGAAATGGACTGCGCGTGGGTTTTTTGGGCATTTTTCACGCCGAGATTGTCCGCGAACGACTGACAAGAGAGTTTGACCTCGATCTGATTGCCACGGCCCCTTCGGTCAGTTACCAAATCGTCAACAAACAAAGTAAAACTTTTACTGTTAATAGTCCCGCTGAATTTCCGGATCCCAGTTCGATTGAACTGATCAAAGAACCAATGACCAAAGCCATGATCTTCACCCCGGCAAACTATATTCCAACCATTTATAAGCTGACCAGAGAAAAACGCGGTACACTCTTGAACACCACCCACACTGGCACCCGCGTCCGACTGGAATACGCCCTCCCTCTCGCTGAGTTAATCACCGATTTCCATGATTTACTCAAATCCGCCAGCTCTGGTTTTGCCTCATTGGAATACGAGATCACTGGGTACAAAAACGTCGATGCCGTGAAGGTCAATATTCTCATTAACCATGAAGTGGTAGAGGCTTTGAGTTTTATCGCCGTAACAGACAAAGCAGAGGAAAAAGGCCGCTCATTGGTAAAAAAACTCAAAGAAATCATCCCCCGCCAGATGTTTGAAGTACCGATCCAAGCAGCCATTGGCGGCAAAATCATTGCTCGCGAAACCCTAAAAGCCTATCGCAAGGACGTGACGGCCAAACTCTACGGCGGCGATGTGACGCGCCGCATGAAGTTACTCAGGAAACAGAGTAAGGGCAAAAAGAAAATGAAATCAATTGGTAAAGTCGAACTCAACCAAGAGGCGTTTCTCGCGGTGCTGAAAAATTAACTGTTCTTAAAAACCAACCGGTTGATACTCCTTAAGATAGAGAATCTGTGCTTTAGATCGCAGGTCTTCCACCCATTGGCCAATTGCCTCACTGAGTTTGCTGCTATACAGTTGTTCGCGCACCGTGGTTCGCAGTTCTTCCTCAGTCATGTCGGTCGGCAAAAACTCTTGATTATTCTCAAGATAGGTATCTATTTCTTCCTCAGAAACCGTCACAGAACTGGCCACCAACTGCTCAGCCGCCCATTGCAACTTGAGGTTATCTTCCAGCTCTCTCCTGGTCAAACCTTCCTGCTCCAGCGCTGTTTCGAGCGTCATACCCTGTTGAGTGAGTTGATTTTCAATCTCCGTGATACGCGCGTCGATTTCTGCTTGATCAGCTTCAACGCCGGCACTCTTAATTGCTTGTTTAACCAGCGCTTCGACCACCAACGAGTCCAACATTTGCTGCCCACCCTGTTTTTCCAGTTGAGTAACGACTGTCCAGCGATAAATTGGTTGACCATTGACCACAGCCACAATCAGCACACTTTTGAGTAAATACAGCAAAATAAGTATTACCAAAATGACGACAGTGAAAATCACATTCCTTCGCTGACCAAAAAATCCCCGTACCCTGGAAAAACGAAAGAAACCAAGTAAACGCTCAATCACTGAAGTATTTGGCTTTTTCGCCGCAGTAGCAAGCCTGGCGGCCAGCACACTCGTAGCTGTAGTTGACCGGGCAGATTTTTTTGGGGAGCGGGTTTTTCTTGGCATCCTTTGAAGATATCAAATCTCCTCTCAAATGACTAGCACCGATTCGAACGTGTATAATTGATACTCATGCCTGATATTTTTACCTCTCCGGCCAAAACTCCAGCTTCTCCCCACAAAACACCAACCACTAAACTTACTCATATTGGTAAGGTAAAAAAGTCTCGTAGTGTCGACGAATATTCAGCGGTAATGCGCAAAGAAAGGCCAACCAGAAGCCACTGGCGCTCATACATGCCCAAGCCTGAGAGAACTTCATTCGACACCCAAACTAGCGATGAACAAATTATTCTCCTGTTACGACCTCACCCGATTACACTTTTAAAACAAGTCGTGATTATCACTGTGGCAGTGGTACTCCCACTTCTCTCCGGGAGTAGTTTTTTTACCAGCTTCTTGCCTGGTTCATACATTCTCGGTCTCAATTTGGGGTGGTATCTGTTAACTTTTAGTTACGCCTTGGCTACTTTTCTTATTTGGTTTTACAGTGTTTTTATCATCACCGACGAGCGAGTGATCGATGTTGATTTTGTTTCACTGCTTTTCAAAGACGTTTCCTCCGCTAAGATCGATGTCATTCAGGATATCAGCTCCAAAACCGGTGGTTTCCTGGCGTCAGTGCTGGACTACGGCACGGTCTACATTCAAACTGCTGGCGAACAACGAGAGATCCAATTTGAAAATATCCCTCACCCAGCCAGAGTAGCAGCACTCCTTAATGAGTTGTTACTGGAGGAAGAGCGGGAAAAAGCAGAAGGGAGGGTACAATGAACTTTGGCTTTGACCTTGCCGGCACCGGCGCTCAAACCGCCATCTTAATGTTAGTCAAGTTGCTCTTCATTATTGGCGGCGCACTTTACTTTGCCTTCGCTTTCGTTGTTATCCGCCAGATTTCCGTGATGAAAAGAACCCTGATTACCCCACTGGAACTGGAAATTTCTTTCCTCGGCTGGTTACACCTGTCGCTGACTACAGGACTGTTTTTGTACTTTGTATTTGGGCTGTAAAAAATAATGCTTGATCTCACCGACCGCTCAGACTGCTTTTACTGGCAAACTGACCGAAATTTATCCCCCGAAGACTACCAACGAATTTTCTTACAACGACATGACACACCCGCCACCGTGCTTGAAACTATACTCAAAAACGGCCTTACTTCACTTGGCGGGATAAACTCCATTAAAATCGAATCTCCAGATGAAAACGTGGTAAAAGGGAATGTTAATATCGTCCGAAAAATCCTGATCAACGGCAAACCTTACGTTGTCAGGATGCACCCTGCTGGCGTGAAAAATGGCTACTTTTTCGTGGAAAAACTGGTTCTAAAATTGGCAAAAAAACATGCTATCCCCGTGCCACTTATCCTTGAAGTGCATGAATCAAAAACAACTGAAGATATGGATTTTGTGCTGATGACTCAAGCTAGTGGTATCACAATGGACGTCCTGCTTGCCAAAGACAAGTCTTTAGAAAAACAACTGCTTTATGAATGCGGGAAAACAATGGCTAAGATTCATGAAATAAAAGTTGAAGGTTTTGGACCTTTTAACAATCAGCAAGCAAAAAATGGTAAGCTGATTGGTTTACACCGTTCGTATCATGATTTTATTCACGCTGGTCTCGACGAAAACATCCAACGGCTCAGACGCTATAAAATTATTAATATCGAGCAAGCAAATAACTTCAAAAAAATCTTCGCAGAAAAAAACTTTGAACCACCTAATGATTCCCGCCTCATCCAAAACGACTTCGCGGATTGGAATTTATTGACCGATGGCAAAACTTTAACGGGCGTACTGGACTGGGATGAGTGTCATGCTGGCGATCCAGTAGCCGACCTTGCCTGCTGGTCCACTTTTTTTGATTTAGCACGGATAGAAAACTTCATGAGAGGCTACACAGAAATCGCCAAATTACCAGATGACTACGAAGAAAGATTTCACTTTTATCGCTTACGCTACACCATTTCCAAGATGGCCTTACGAATAAAACGTTATCAAGTTGATAAAGCTCCAGATTTACTTGAAAGATTGGAAATCGGTAACAGGGCTTTGGCGGAAGAACTGGCTTGGCTAAAAATCAAGCACTATTAATATTGCCTATAAAAAGACTTGAAAAAGACAAAATAGTGTCGTATTATAGTCATATGCAAGTTCAAAACGCCCAATTACGGGTTACTTTACCAGTACAATTGCAGTCTTATCTGCAAGTTAAAGCCAACAAGCTTGGCTTGAGTTTGTCTTCTTATGTCAAAAATTTGATCATTAATGACGTACGCGATATCGCCTATCCCAGTTTTCCCACCTCCGATTTAATGAAAAAGTGGTATAAACAAGCACTAAAAGAAAGGAATCAGGCTGTTGAAGTTGGCGACCTGGATGAATACTTCAACAACTTATGAAACCAATTACTTTTAGCTCCACTTTCCAGAGACAACTCCGACACCTCAAACATAACGATCGTCAACTTTTTTCAAAAGTCAAAAAACAATTAAAAGTTTTCCAAATCAACCCTCGACATCCATCACTGCGCTTGCACAAATTGCACGGCAGTTTAAAAAATGTTTGGAGCATTTCAGTTGATAAAAATTTTAGGTTGGTATTTATCAGTGATAATCAATATTATTTCTTTAGCATGGGCACTCACAAACAAGTCTACGGAAAATAAAAAAAGCGCTTGATTCTGGCCTCGACCTATCTTCGCTTTCCAACAAGGGAAAACTATTGTCAGCGCTGAGGCGTTTCAAGACTCTGTTCGGGATGGGAAGAGTTGGTACCACCTCGCTCTAGAGACCAGAATAAAACGCTTTTTTTAAAAGATATTTAAAAGAGCTTTCGCTCCCTAAAAAGTGAAGAGTGTTTGTCATCTTGTAATTACATGCGTCAAAGAACAAAATTTCACTAAATTTGTTCAATGGACGCTTAGTACAGTTAGGCTAAAGCTGTTACCAGCTGTACACCGACTGCCTATCAACGTGGTAATCTCCCACGGGTCTCATAGAGATACTTAATCTTGGGAGAGGCTTCTCGCTTAGATGCTTTCAGCGATTATCCTTTAGAAATGTAGCTACCCTGCAATGCGCTTGACAGCGACAACAGGAACACTAGGGATTTCCTCACCCCGGTCCTCTCGTACTAGGGGCAAATTCCCTCAAGTATCTAACGCTAGCAGCGGATAGAGGCCGACCTGTCTCACGACGGTCTGAACCCAGCTCGCGTACCGCTTTAATTGGCGAACAGACAAACCCTTGGGACCTTCTTCAGCCCCAGGATGCGATGAGCCGACATCGAGGTAGCAAACCTCGCCGACGCTAGGGACGCTTAGGCGAGATGACTCTGTTATCCCCGGAGTAGCTTTTATTCGTTAAGCACTGAACCTTCCACAAAGTTCAAGTGGATCACTATAACCTGCTTTCGCAACTGCTCGGCTTGTAGGCCTCACAGTAAAGCACCCATATGCTATTGCACGTCCAGCCTGATTTCCATCCAGGCTAAGGGTACCATTGCACGCTTGCGTTACTCTTTAGCAAGCAACCTCCCCAGTTAAACTACCTGCCTGACAGGGTCCCTTTTCACGTTTGCAGTAAAGTTGGTGAGATTTTATATATAAAACGAGCGGTATTACACTGACGAGCTGGAACTAAATTCCAGCTCTCCCGCCTATCCTAGACAATTCCATATACAAAATCAGTGCCAGGGTGTAGTAAAGCTTCACGGGGTCTTTTTGTCCTGCTGCTAGTAGGCCGCATCTTCACGGCCATTTCAATTTCGCCGAGTAATAGCTTAAGACAGTATAGGGCTTGTTGAGCCTTTCGTGCGGGTCGCCAATTAAGCGACAAGGAACTTCGCTACCTTAGAACAGTTATAGTTACTGCTGCCGTTCACCGGGGCTTCTCCGGCACCGGGCAGGTTTCAGCCCGTATACCTCCTCTTACGAGTTTGCACGGACCTGTGTTTTTGATAAACAGTCAACCCTACATCTTTTACTGTGTCTCCCGATAAATCGGGAGAAGGGCATCTTTCGAGATTACGCCCAGCTATTTTGCCGAGTTCCTTAAGCTACCTTCTCTCGCTCCCCTTGGTCTGCTCGACCTATCCACCTGTGTCGGTTATCGGTACGATTTGATATCAATCTCCTTGCGGGGTTTTTCCAGGATAACGAACTCGAGACTTGTCCATCTCGCAAGCGAGATAGACCCATCACACCTCAGATAAACGCCTTAACGGATTTTCCTATCAAGACTGCTTTAGTGCTTAGATCCCGACTTCACATCGGGACAAATCCTATCCATTATCGTCACCCCCCAAGTCGAACGATTGATACCAAGGACTGGAATATTAACCAGTAATCCATCGGCTACTCCTGCATTTACAGGACTGACCTTAGGGTCGCCTCACCCGCACACGACGAACGTGGGTGCGGAAACCTTGGATATTCGGGGTTGGGGATTCTCACCCCAATTTCGCTACTCATGCCAGCATTCTCACTTCTGATCGCTCCAGTTAATCCTCACGGCTAACCTTCACTGCACACAGAACGCTCCCCTACCCCTGCCTTGCGGCAAGTCTAAACTTCGGTTACATGTTTCAGCCTCGTTACATTTTCGACGCGTGCACCCTACGGCTAGTGAGCTGTTACGCTTTCTTTAAAGGATGGCTGCTTCTGAGCCGACCTCCTAGGTGTCTGAGGACACACACTTCCTTTTCCACTCAACATGTATGAGAGACCTTAGTTGTAGATCTGGGATGTTTCCCTTTTGCCCCCGGAACTTAGCTCCCGGGTACTGAGTGCCACGAAATACAAATGAGTATTCGAAGTTTGACTAGATGCTGGGAGTTTCCTCCCAAACACCCGATCAGTGCTCTACCCCTCATTTGCTAACTCGTGACCCTATACCTAAATATATTTCGGGGAGAACCAGCTATCTCCAGGTTCGATTGGCATATTACCTCTAACCACAGCTCATCCGAGCATCTTGCAACATACACCGGTGCGGGCTTCCTTCCGTCTTTCGACGAAATTCACCCTGGCCATGGTTAGCTCACCTGGTTTCGGGTCATTCGATACCTACCAAATCGCCCTCTTAAGGCTCGCTTTCACTGCGGCTTCGACGCGAAACGTCTTAACCAAAGCAGGTATCAAATACTCACTGGCTCATTCTTCAATAGGCACGACATAACCCCGCCGAGGCGGGGCGTTGTCTGGTTGTTAGCAGAGAGTTTCAGGATCTATTTCATGGGGTCTTCCACCCTTCTTTTCACCTTTCCCTCACGGTACTCGTTCACTATCGGTCTTATCTAGTATTTAGCCTTGGAGTGTGGTCACCCCAGGTTCGGAAGGGAGTTTGCCGTCTCCCAACTTACTCAGGAATCTTCTCTAGCTTTGCTTGATTTCAAATACGCGGCTTTCACGCTCTGTGGCCACCCATTCCAGAGTGTTCTTCTATCTTACAAAGTCCAATGTTGAAGTCCTACAACCCCCCGATAAATCGGGGTTTGGGCTTTTCCCTTTTCGCTCGTCGCTTACTCGGGGAATCTCTTACGATTTCTTTTCCTCAGGGTACTTAGATATTTCAGTTCCCCTGGTTACCCCCTCTCCGACTAAAGTCGGAGAAGTCATCATGATCTCTCATGACGGGGTTATCCCATTCGGACACCGCCGGATCACAGCTTCATGCCAGCTCCTCGGCGACTTTCGCGGGCTTAGCGTCCTTCTTCGGCTAGATAAGCCAAGGCATTCGCTCTCTGCGTTAATTCACAAATTTAGCGAAATAATTTTCATTCTCGACGAATGTATCTATTTCAAATGACAATTCTCTTCACTTTTTAAGGAGCGTCAAACAGTGTGAGCTGCTTGTTGTTCGCTCTCAGCACAACCCGGTGAGGTTGCCAGAGAACGAATAACAAACAGCCCTAGAATCCTGTGGACCCTAAGGGGCTCGAACCCTTGACCTCTACATTGCAAATGTAGCGCTCTAGCCAACTGAGCTAAGGGCCCGTGCCACTGTTTTTTTTCAACTATCGGGTGAGGGATTCTGCTCTCGACCCCGCCAAGGCGGCGGTCGAAGCGAGAATATCAATTTTCTGTTTTCCCGAACAGAGAGGCTTATTATAGCGAGCAAACGAAAAACTTGCAACTCCATCAAGATGAAAGCGACACTTTTTTAAAAAATTTGAAAACTTAAGATAAAGGCACTGGCTTTAAACCAATTTTCTGTAAACTTTTGAGGTTTTTTTTGGCTATTTTTTCACCCAGTTCACCACCCAATTCGTATACCAGTTGCAACTTACCAGACGAAAGTTTCTTGTAAAACTCGACTTGTGGCTTGATAACTTGCTCAACCAAATTTTTGGGTGCACTCCCTACCCAATCAGCGCTGATTCGATAGCAACCAAGGTTGTAGATCTGCTCACCACCGCCAAGAGTAAAACAAATTTTATTGGCCACGTGCACTTTCTTAGGGCGCACCATGTGACCTTTAATGCCGTACTTGAGTTTTTTGGGATCGGCAAAAGGTAAATAGCCGACATATAGCAATCGTTCTTTGTCAGCCAACGCCTCAATTTGCTGTTGGGCAGAAGCATTCGTCTGCTCCCAATCTGAGAGGTTCATTTTCTGTTTTACCCAGTCATTTTCTTGATTGGAAACGATGTATAGCTTGCTACCAAATAATTTCTTGAGAATTTTAACCACCTCGTGAAAACCTGGCAACTCGTAACCAGCACCGACAAAAGCCAATCGGACTCCAACATTAACCTGCACACCCTCATCACCACAGGTAATAACGTAGGGAATTTGAGTCTTTGCCATAATTTTCCTTAACGCAGGCTGAAAGAAAACGTTGTTACGTTTATTTCTTCGGTTTGCTCTGTTCGTGCGTGCCAGACATTGCTTGGATAGAAGCCAGATATTCATTCATATCTGCCTCCACTTTTTCCCAATCACCGCCTGCCTCACGAATTGCATTAAACAAAAGGTTCATGTCGATCAGTAATTGATCGTCAGTCACGATCATCCGTTGCTTCGCCATGAGCCTATTATATCATGGAAAAGACACTAAATGGGATTGAGGAATCAAGCTTTATTTTACTTATGGCCTTTATTTGTAACCCATCGGGACTTCAGTTAAAACCACGCTCAAACTCATCCGGCGCTGTTGTGGGACAACATTCTCCACGTTGACCGTCACTTCGTCACCCACTGTAAGCTCTTTACTCTGATCCAGTTTGCTGGAGTGAATCAAACCATCGACTCCAGGCTCAACATTGACAAACACTCCAAACGACTCAACTCGAGTTACTTTGCCGGTAAAGGTAGTGCCAGCCGGATATTTCTCGCCGATCGTGATCCAGGGGTCATCCACTAGTTGTTTGATCGACAAGTTCAATTTGTTAGTGCGTTCATCAATACCCAAGACTTTAACCTTAATTCGGTCACCAACGTTGTGGTAATCTTTGGGGTGATTGACTTTTTCCCAACTGATTTCCGAGATGTGAACCAGACCCTCAACGTAGCCAATGTTCTTTGGTTTGTCATCTTTATCTTTTTGATCATCCACCGGCACCTCGACCGTGACAAACAGACCAAAGTGCATCACCCCAGACACTACTCCCTCATAAACTTGGCCATCGACTACTTTTTTCAAAGCCTCATCTTTTTGAGCCAACTCTTTGGCCTCGCTGACGTGACGCTCCGAGAAAATCAAGCGGTTTTTCTCGCGATCCACCTCGATCACTTTCACTTGAATGGTTTCACCCTGCAGTTGATTAATTTTGCCAACAAACTCACGGCCGAATTGGCTAGAAGGCACAAAGCCCCTGACTCCATTGACCACGACGATCAAACCGCCGCGATTCACTTCCACTCCTTTGGCTTCCAGTGTTTCATCACTTTCCATGGCCTGCTCAAAGTATTCCCACTTGGCATCAGACGCAGCGCTTCTGAGTGATAACACTACTTGGCCGCGGTCGTTCTCAGGATTAACAATCAAAGCGCTGATTTCATCACCAACTTTGAGGTCTTTGATAAACTCAGAGGCAAAGTCGTACTCTTTATCGCTCACCACTCCCTCAGTTTTGGCGCCAAGGTCAACCAGTAACACTTTTTTATTTTTCGCGGTGATTTTGCCCTTTAAAACCTCACCTTTTTGCGGCACGACCAAACTGTAATTGGATTGAGCCAGTAGTTCGTCCATGGTTTGGGGTTTTTTACCTGACTTGCCGGCGGCTTTAGGAGTCGCTTTGGTTGGCTGACCAGCCGTTTCAGCAGCTTTAACCGGTTTGGCTGGCTCTACAACCTCGACTGGCTCAACAACAGTCGCTTTCAAGTCAGTCTTTTTCGGAGTGGATTTTACTTTCGCGGGGGATTTTGTTTTGGTAGGAGACTTCGTTTTGGCGGGAGTTTTTGGCTTCGCAACAGACGATGCTGTTTTCTTCACTTGAGCAGTTGATTTTTTAGTAGCCCCTTTCTTTTGAGTAGCCATATGGCATGCGTCCCCTTTCTTTCAGAATCCGTGAAGTATATCATACCCGAGTCTTTTGTTATACTCATTCTTTATGCAGATACACCCCTATTACTTTTCTCCCCAAAAAAGAACTTTCGATTTTGCAACTGCACTCTTGCTGCTGGTTTTACTAAGTCCCGTTTTATTCATTCTCAACCTGATTATTTTTATTACTACTGGTCGACCAATTCTTTTTAAACAACGCCGCACTGGTCAAAACGGTAAAGTTTTTACCCTACTTAAGCTACGCACCATGACTAAAAATGCCGCCATGCTCAAACGTAAATATCAGCACCTCAACGAAGCGCCGGCACCGATGTTTAAGATCCACAACGATCCTCGATTTGTCGGGATCGGCAAGTGGTTGGCTCGCACCGGCCTGGATGAGTTACCGCAGTTATGGAATATTCTCAAAGGAGAGATGAGTTTCGTGGGACCCCGGCCGCTGCCGGTCCCTGAGGCCGAAGGTTTACCGCCAGCGTGGCGGGCGTGGCGGGAACAAGTGAAACCAGGAGTGTTTTCACAGTGGGCATTTTCCAAAGAAAAACATCATACGTTAAAACGCTGGCAAGAATTAGAAGAAGCCACAGTGGTCAAAGGCGGTGTCGGAGAAGATCTAAAACAAATCCTGCTTTCAATAAAAGCAATTTTACTTTCTTTCTTCAATCGCTAAAATCCTGCCAGCGCTTTTTTCCCTGAATGATTTGACTGACTTGAGTATAGCGTCCCACAAATGGTGTACCCGCTTGTAGGTCAGCTTTACCACCAGCACAGTCATCATGATCGCCACGGAAAGCCGCTAAACAATCATCAAAGGCTTTAACCGCTTTAACTCGCCATTGAGTTTTTTCATCAGCCGTGTGAGCTTGATCAGCCAGAAAAACGTAAAAATGACCAAGCTGTGCTTTCCACCAGTAGTTCTCGCCAGGCCGCTGAGCCAAAAGAGTCAGTGACTTCTCCGCGAAGTCCACGTCTTTTACAGCCAAGTATTCATCAGCAGCCGCTTGCAGACTCTGCTCTAAAGATGGAGAGAGAGCTGACCCACTTACTCTCACTAACTCTTCCGCCAACTGAGTTTCGGCTTGATTAAGTTGAGTATTATCCTTAACTCTTCCTCTATAAAGTTCCCAGAGCTTAAACCATTGGTCAACTTTTTGCTTGGCCAACGCTTGATCTTGGGTTCCTACAGCAGTTTGCACTGAATCAGCCAACCACTCACTCCCCATCTCCCACAGTCTGAGTGTTAGATTAGTGAACTTTTCATCGATTAGTTCAAACCAAAATTGCATTTGTTCTTCATCGCCACTCTTTACAGCAGACGAAAAAACCTGAAAATACCAACCGACTAAGTTTTGATAATGTCTTCCCCACCACTGCGGTTCCAACGGATCAACCACCAATAAAAACTCTATTAAATCAGCCTTGGACTGATCATTTACCGGCGGTAAACGGTGGTCAAAAATCCAGGGCTCTGTACTGCGCGCCCATAAATAGTACTGCGCGCCTTTTTGTGGGTTGCCAATTTGGAGGTAATAATCAGCTAGAGTAAGCCGCTGATTTACTAATACCATTTTTCTGGTAAATCCAAGCCGGTAATCATAGTACTGCTCAGCGTGTTCCACTCGGTCAATTAATGCCGTCAAATTTTGATCGGCAGCTTGATAGTCACCATGCTCCAAATACCAGTCAATGTCTTTTGAGGAGAGATTTTGCCAAGGATTAAGGCGAAATATTTCTTCTCTCGCCTCGGCAAAAACTGCTTCCACAGGCAGTTTCTCAACAAAAAAGTAAGCAGTAGGACGATACCTATACAACGACAAAAATTGCTGCTGTTGGGACGGAGAAAAAGACTTCCTTTCTGCTTCAAAAACCTTCAAATGCTCCTTGAAATACGGGAAAACGTCGAAAGCTGCCCTCACCCGACCAGTTCTCGTCAAAAATTCAACGAATATATAAAGCCCTGCTAGTGTAAACAACCCCAAAGCAATCATTTTTGAAACGAACGACACCGGAAAATAAAACCGCCAATTGGTTCTTTTGAATGTACTTGTCTGACGCAAAATCAATCCCAGGTAAAAAAGCGTCAAGGTAAAAATACCAATGTAATTCCAGTCAAAATCCAACCAAGCATTCAAAAAAGAGCCGGCGGCACTGATATACAGCGCCTTATTAAAACTAAAAGTTTTTTCCTTTGCCGATCGGTTAAGAAAAACAACTTGAAAAGCTCGCCAGTATAAAGTCAGTATCAACAGTAAGAAAATCGCCCCAGCCACGATTCCCATTTCCGCTCCTGTTTGAAGAAAGTGATTATGGGCATACGCCGTGTCAACAAAAGGCAGTTGTTGATATTTTTCGTTAATAAGTTGAAAAGTACCTGGACCATACCCATTAAAGGGGTACTCCTTCATCGCGCTGATCGCCTGACCAAAATAAAGCAGCCGAAGCTCAGTATCAAACGGTTTACACAGTTTGTGAGTTGCCCAACTGGGCACCGGACAAATAAAATTACTATCGACAACCGACCGATACGAAAAATACATCTTGGCGCCAAAAACAAATAAAAAGGCCAACACCACTAGTGGTAACCCTACCCTAAACAAAAGACCTCGAACATTCTCCTTGGAACGGAAGCGCCAAGCAAAAAACCAGATAATCGTTAACTCCAAAATACCTAAAAAAAGCGCCGTGCGGCCGAAGCTCAAAAGCAACGCTAGTGTCACAACAACAGTAGTAATAACAGCCACTGCAAACAAAGATCGCTGTCCTTGCGGTCGCGAAAACAACACCAGTCGCCACCCCAATGGTAAAACCAGTAACAAAAAAGCCGCTAAATGATTGTGGCCGTACGTGGGGTACAGTAAATTCATCCCCGGCAAAGAAGCGGCCAAACTACGGTTAAACAGCAGTAATAAACTTAATAACGACAGCGTGAATCCGATAAACACCACAAAAAAAGACAGTTGTTCTTTAACAGATTTGGTCAACGGCACCGACAAAGCTGTCACAAACACCAGAAATGCAAACCCATAATACGCCAGCGACTCTAAACTGAGCGGCACGTTGTGGGTAAAAAACGCAGAAACTATAGCTAGCCCCAAAAAAATTCCCCACAAAAAAAGTGGTCGCTGCTGATATTTGACCCAGCTAAAGTCAAGATTTTTCCTGGCTAACAGAAAAAAAAGGGCCAAAAAACCAATCAAGTACCAACGTAAAAAGGAATCGCCCAGCAACAAAATAAGAATCAAAAAAACCGAAAAGATCGACGGAGTGATTATAAAAGAAGGTATCATATTACGTACGCTGTCGTAGACAACCAAGTTTGGATTATGAGGCAAGCTAAACTCTCAAAACAACACCAGTTAAAAAAAATGTCGGTGGCCATTGTTCACGACAGTTATCTTTACCAAGGTGGGGCAGAACGAGTTTTGCTCAGTTTGCTCACCCTCTTTCCGCAAGCTGATGTTTACATTCCCTTAATCAGGAAGCCATATTTAAAGAAACTGCGCCAAAAACATCGCGTTTTCACCTCGATTTTCAACCTAGTTGTATGGCCGGAAAAATACGTCAGTTTTATTAAGCCGTTTATTTTATGGTATTGGCGTCAACTTAACTTAAGTCAGTACAATTTAGTTATTTCTTCATCTCACTCATTCTCAGCCAAATCAGTGAAAACTCAGCAACCAACCCTACACATAGCCTATATTCATACTCCACCGCGCTACCTTTACCAAGAATTCAACGAAATGAGTTGGCTAAAAAAGCCACTTTTTAAATGGCTATTTGCTGGTTTTTTGACAGCGTTGAGAAAAATTGACTATCAAGCCGCCCAACGCCCAGACATCCTAATCACTAACTCCAAAACCACCCAACAAAGAATCGCCAAATACTACCAGCGGGCAAGTCAAGTCATCTATCCTCCAGTAATATTGCCTAAAAACAAAACCGTCAAGCGTACTGTTAGTCCAAAATACTATCTTTTTCATTCCAGGTTGGTCAAGCAAAAAGGAGCGGAATTAGTTATCAGGGCCTTTAACCAGTTGAAAAAACCGCTCGTAGTTGTTGGTGAAGGCTCAGAAAAAAAACGACTTCAAAAACTCGCTCAGTCCCACATCATCTTCAAGGGTTTTCTCACCGACAAAAACATCAGCAAAATATACAAAGATACTAAAGCCCTGGTTTACGGCGCGGTCGAAGAAGACTTTGGTCTAGTGCCAGTTGAAGCAATGAGTTATGGTGTGCCAGTGATTGCTTATGCTTCTGGCGGTGTCAGGGAGACAGTCAGTCATGGTAAAACAGGCTTGTTGTTTAATAAATATTCGCTAAAATCTCTGACCAGAGCAGTTAAAACGTTTGAGCAGAAATCATGGTCAACTATCGCCTGCACCAAACAGGCTCAGCGGTTCTCCGAAAACATTTTTCGACAACAATTTTTGACAACGATTAATAGGCAATTGCTCAAACAACGAAAACAGCCATAAAGAAAGTATGAAAATTTGTATTACCGGCTCCACTGGCCTGATCGGCTCCACAGCAACTCGGTATTTCCTCGAGAAAAAGCACCGAGTCTTCGGCATTGATAACAATATGCGCTCAAGTTTTTTTGGTAAAAAAGCCACGACCTCTTCAACCAAAAAATCATTGCAAAAGTTTCCTCATTACACTCACTTTGATGTAGACATCAGAGAGGTTAAAAAAATAAACGCGTTGTTTAAAAAGGAAAAATTTGACGCTGTTATTCACTGTGCTGGTCAACCAAGTCATGACAAAGCCGCTGAAATTCCTCGCTTAGATTTTGAAATAAATACTGAGGGCACCCTCACTTTACTTGAGGCGGTTCGAAACTTCAGTCCTGGGGCTACTTTCATTTTTACCAGTACCAATAAAGTTTATGGTGACAATCCTAATCGCCTCCCACTCAAGGAACTAGCCAAACGCTACAGGTTTGCCGATCAACATTTTCAAGGCATAGATGAAACCATGTCCATCGACCAAAACCTCCACTCACTGATGGGCGCCAGCAAAGCTGCAGCCGATCTTTACGTCCAAGAATACGGCCGGTACTTTGGCCTAAAAACCACCTGTCTGCGCCTCGGTTGTGTCACTGGTGTAGCCCACCACTCAGTTAAGTTACACGGTTTTCTGTCTTACCTGATTAAATCTTTAGTTCACACCAACAGTTATCAAATCATTGGTTATAAAGGGAAACAAGTACGTGATCAAATTGACGCCTACGACGTGGCTACTGCTATACATGAGATCATTAAAAAACCACCACAAGGAACCGTTTTTAACTTGGGTGGGGGCACCAAAAACAATGCCTCAATTTTGGAGTTGATCGAAACCGTTTCCAAAAAACTGGCTATCAAGCCAAAAATCACTTACACACCTAAACATCGTACTGGCGACCACATCTGCTATACCACTAATTTAGCGAAATTTAAAAAAGCCTATCCAAAATGGCGTATTACTAAGTCGCTTAATCAAATTATCGACGAGATCATCGAATATGAACAAAGCCACTAATATTCTCGGGGTAAACGTCTCTGTCCTTACGTATTCACTGACCATCAAAACCATCTCCTCATGGGTTAAAAACCGTCAACCACACTACGTGTGTGTGGCAGCTGTTCACTTAATCATGGAGTGTCAGGCTGACCTCCAACTACTTAAGGGAGTTAACCAAGCAGGGTTAGTCACTCCCGATGGCATGCCGCTTGCGTGGCTTTTGAAACTGTATGGTCAGCGACCAGTTGAACGCGTTTACGGGCCTGACCTAATGAAGCTGGTTTGTCAAAAAGCAGTGCAAAAGCGCTGGCCAATATTTCTACTCGGTGGGGCTAAAGGTCAAAGCCAGCAACTCAAACAAGTCTTACAAAACACATTTCCCAGTCTAAAAATCGTCGGCCAGTTAGACACACCAATCAGGCCAATTCCTGACGAAAAAAATCGACACATCATCAAACAAATCAACACTTCACAAGCAAAAATAGTCTTTGTCGGCCTGGGTTGTCCTTTCCAAGAACAGTGGATGATGAAAGCCGCACCGAAGCTCAAACAGGCCGTGGCGATCGGTGTTGGTGCCGCCTTCGACTTTATGACCGGCAAGGTCAGACAGGCTCCATCCTGGTTGCAATCGATCGGCTTGGAATGGTTATTTAGATTTGCCCAAGAACCAAAACGATTGGCAAAACGGTATTTTTTATTTAACACCCTTTTTAGCTTGCTTATTATCAAACAACTTATTGGTGATCTACTCAAAAAACAATGAAAAAAATGCTGTATCTGAGCCAGCTATTCCCTTCTCCACCTGATTCGGGCGGAAAAATAAAAACCCTCAACACTGTTTTGACGTTGGCGAAAAAATACCAAGTTTTTGCTGTTTTCATCTCCGAGGAAAAACCGGCTGACAAAGATATAAAAGTTCTAACCGACGCCGGTATCAAACTGAAAGTTTTCTATAGTTCTACCATTCTTGCTTCCGTGAAAGATGATCTTTTGAATTTATTCAGCCACTTTCTGCGCGGCATTCCACATTACGTTTTCCAATACACCCATCCTCCCGCCAGCGCTTTTATTCAAAGAAAAATAAAAGAGTTTCAACCAGCTATCATTCACGTTGACCACCTGAACACGGCCCAATACTTGCCGGAGATTAAAAAAGAAAAATGGATTTTAGAGCATCACAACGTGGAAACTTATCTTTACTGGACCAGATTTGTGAGTACGACCAAACCAACGCGCAAGTTGTATTTACTGATCGAAATGGTGCTGACTTACCTTTATGAAAGAAAAACCCTGCCTAAGTTTGATTTTGTCTTTGCTATTTCTGAGCCAGAAAAAAAACGGTTGGAAAAAATCTTTGGAGTGAAACATGTGGCGGCTCAGCCGCTGGTTTATCCAGCGCGGCCAATTAAGAAAAAGCGCTCTAAAAATCCTACCATTCTCTTTGTCGGCACTCTCGGCTGGCCGCCCAACGAAGACGCGGTGGGATGGTTTATCAATAAAATGCTACCCACGATAGAAAAGAAGATCCCTGGTGTTGAGTTTCACGTTGTCGGTCGCTCACACCCGCCTTTTGAAAAAACTTTATCCAAGAAGAAAAATGTTTTTCTACATGGTTATCAAGCTGATCTCGAACCATTCCTTGCTCGAGCAGATGTTTTTGTCCTTCCTTTTCGCATGGGCGGCGGACTGCGGTTAAAAAGTTTAACTGCTTTGTCTGCAAGCCTACCTATAGTTACCACCAACTTGGGCGTGGAAGGCCTCGCAGTTCGCCATAACCAAGAGTGTTTAATTGTTGATCAGCCGGATAAATTTGCTCGAGCGGTCATTCGCGTACTCCAATCAACCGCTTTACAAAAAAAGCTTCGCCGGTCGGGATTAACCTATGTTGCTCACCATCATCGTGAAAAAGGGAATCAACAATTTTTAACCAAGTATCAACAAATTACTCGATAATGCGGGTAATTTCAGCTTGGCGCACAACGGTCTGCGGAAACTGAAACCAAATCCGTTCGCCCACTTTAATAGCGGCTCGGTCGACAAAGTAGCTCACCCCCCCACTTTCAAAGGTTTGAAGAGAGAGTGTTAGTCTTAGATCATAAAACTGGTCAGGGGCAAACTTTACTTCAGCAACATCTGGAAAAACATTCACCACTTCTTGCGCCGTGGTTGGCGTAATCGACACTGAGAGAACTTTAGCGAGAGTCCTCCCTTCAGAATCCCGCATCTCCACTCCTTCCTTGTAAGACTGAGCTACCCATAAACGGACAGCGGGAATAAAAACTTCAATCGTTTTCTCTGTAAAAACCTGTGGTGCGTTTTCAATATAAGTGACAATCCCACGGACATTGTTCTTGCCAAAAGTAAGATCAAGTGGTTTGCCAATCTGGAGCGGCTGGTAATTATACATGTAGATCCCACGTTTGGCGTCGTAGTAGCCCTTAACTTTTAAATCAATAAAAGCACGACGATAATACGCTCCTACATCAAAACTTTGAACGTTGGTAATCTCGGCGATTGTCTCACCAAACGTATTTTTAGCGGTCTGCCCAGTAGTCAACCCTTCTGCATACCACCATTGAGGGGCAGAGCCTTCGTACCACCACGCATCATTAGTCACCACTAGACGCAGTGCAATCCACTCGGTCTTCCGTGAAACACGAAGCCAAAAAAACGATCCTAAAACTAGGAGTAAAACCGCCACCACTACCAGATCAAAGACATTCAATCTTCTCAAAAAACGGTTCTGTATAATGAATTTCATGAAACTATTGCGTACTATATCAAAAAGCTTTATTGGCCGAACAGTCGCAGTAGCTTTTTCTCCCCCACTTCAACTTTTTTCCGCCACGCTATTTTATTATTTTAGCCTGTATTTCAGTATTAACAACCGCACACTTTTTTTACTGACTTTTTTATATTGGCTCGTCATCTTTCGCTTGACTAAAAACTTTAAACTGTCGCTTTTTGCTGGTTTATTGGCAACACTGTTGTTTCCCAAGGGGCGAGCTTACCAACTCCTACTGCTACCCAAAGAAAGTATCGAGCGCTGGGTGCTGTTTGACATTAGTTACTTTTTTCCGGTCTACCTTGCTGATATTTTTCTGGGTGTACTGGGATATTTATACCTTCGAAACAAAACCATAGTTACCTCCATCGGCGCCACGCTCAAAAAGCTGCAACCATTCTGGTGGCTGGCACTTTTTATTATTTGGGTGGTTTTCAGCGGCACGCTGAGCGTAGCCCCTGAGGTAAGTTGGCTGTCTGCACTACAACTGGTAAGAATGATGGCATTGATGGTATTGCCGCTTTTGCTATTTGCTCATCAAAAGACGCAACTCAAAAAACTCGTGCTGAGCGTTGCACTGGCAGCGTTGCTGTTTGAGTCAAGCTGGGTGATTGCCCAACGAATATCCGGCGGACCACTCGGAAAAGACCTTGAAGTTTATTTACCAGGAGCTCAATTCGGTATCCTAGCTTCAGAGGACCTTGGTTTACTGCGTGTTACTGGCACCTTTTTTGAGCCCAGTATTCTGGGCACTTTTTTGTTGATGCAAATGGCGATCATACTACCCTTAGTTCTCCGAAAACGACACACTGATCAGCGCCATATCCTTAACACACTTGGCTGGTTTGGATTAGGGGTGGGAAGTGTAGCGCTTATTTTTACCGGTAGCCGGATTTTATATGGCGTGTGGCTGTGGCTGGCGGGACTGACTTGGTGGTTTTGGCGAAAAAACAAACCAAATTTAAACTTCAAGAATCATCCTAAACTGTTTGCCGGCACAGTAGTGGTGGCCTTAATTGTTGCCACTGCTTTAGCTCCTTATCTTACTAGAAGGCTTGAAACTCTAACTGATGTTTTCACCCAATATGGGAGTGGCACCTACCGTTTAGCCATGATTCAATACGCCGCTAGATTAGCGTTGGGCAACCCATGGTTTGGGGTTGGTATTAACCTTTCTCCTTACTACTTTGCTACCGAATTTACCGGAGAACAACTCGTGTTTGACCCAACGTATCCCCACAACTTACTTTTTCAGCTCTTAGCTGAAACCGGCATGGTAGGCGCCTTTTTCTTTTTCATGTTGGTTTACACCACAGTGAGACCGTTTTTCTTGTATCTAAAACAGAGTGTAATCAAAGAATATAGCCTGGCAGTGGGCATCTACGTGCTCTGCGCCATGTTTTACCCCATTTTCCTCAATCACCCGGAACTTTCTTCTTACTTTTTCTTGTATGCTGGGTTGAGTACGTTAAGTCGAAAACAGGCGAGGGTTGATCGTGCTTAAAAACAGTTTAATAATCATCCCTTTTCAATTGCCTTGGAATTGGTCAGCTGACTATCAGTGGCAAACCTGCCTGGAACTGGCTAAAAACAATTTGGTTATCGCTTATATTCAACCCGATGCACGATTTTGGCTTAAACCCAAACCTAAACAACAATTTCCTCACCGACGGAACATTTTGTTTTACCAACCGCGCTACCTGATTCCTGTCCGGCGGTTAGCTGGGATTGAGAAACTCAACCAATTGTTAAATATTTGGTACCTACTACTGCGTGATGGTCTTACTAAAAAACAGGCCATTTTATGGCTGTTTGATCCAGGATTTTGGTTTTACCCCAAAGTTAAGTGGGCTTTCCCGAAACTCATTGCTTTGTACGACTGCGTTGATTACGTCTGGCATCGCCAGCCAAAATTACGAAAACTGTTGCAAACTCAAGAAAAAAAACTCATCAAACAAGTGGATTTTTTCTTTGTTAATTCAGCAGTGCTTGCCAAACATCACTCCACCACCCGCCGACCAACGGCAGTAGTACCACAAGGGTTTCGGTTAACTGACTTTGCTAAACCCAAAACAACTAAAGCCAAATTTCCTAAAGACAAACCGCTCATTGGTTATGTTGGCGCCATCGACCACCGGCTGGACTTTGCTTTACTCTACCGACTTATCAAACGAAACCCTCAGTGGCAATTTGTACTCTGGGGACCAGTACAAGAAATGTCTCTTGAAAATAAACTTGAAACCACTCGACAGCTTCATACATTAAAAAAACTGCCCAACGTGATAGTCGGCCAAAGTACTGATCGACGGGAAATTCCCAACATCATTAAGCAGTTTGATGTTTGCCTTATTCCCTACGATACTAAGCAATTACTCGTTAAATACTCCTACCCAATGAAGTTATTCGAGTATTTCTATTGCAAAAAACCAGTTATTACTGCCCCTATTCTTGAACTCAAAAGGTTTTCAAACTTGGTAAAAATAGAACCTTCTCTCAAAAGTTGGCAAACAACCATTACATCACTACTCACTCGCCGGCAATCTTCTCAAGTAGGGCAATGGCAGCGTAAACTTTCTCTAGCAAACGGTTGGAAAAACAAGATAATAAATATCTCCAAGGTTATTCAAAACTCCGAACAAAAAGGAGCGCGTAAATGGTAAAGCAATGGCAAAATTGGTTGGACTTCACTCTAGCTCTTACTAGCCGGGAAATTAAGGGAAGATATAAACACGCCGCATTAGGATTTTTATGGATTGTAGCCAACCCTCTTTTACAGATGTTAGTCATTGGTTTGGTTTTTCAGTTTATCCCTGGTTTTCGAACTGAGAACTACTTCCTATACCTCTTTTTAGGACTACTTCCTTGGAGTTTTTTCACTACCAGCTTCTCCAAGGCTACACCATTATTCGTGTATGAAAGATATTTAATCAAAAAAGCCGCATTCCCTAGAGAGTCACTAGTGATCTCACTCATTTTGTCCAACCTTCTCCATCTCTCTATTGGTTTGTTGCTGGTGCTACCATTTACAGGTTTCTCAGTTAATGCTGTCTTACTGGCCGCGGCAGTGAGTTGGCTATTCTTTTTTACTGCCGGCATTTCTCTGCTCTTCTCTAGTTTAAATGTCAAGTTTAGAGACGTTGACTTTTTTACCAAAGCCCTACTCCCATTGTGGTTTTACACTACCCCAATCATCTACTCACCAGAAATCTTGCCACATCAACTACAACAATTATTGGTACTAAACCCCATGACACTTATTATTCAGTTGTTTAGAGCTGCCTTTGGCGTACCAGAAACTTTTTCCTTTGGTCAATCATTACTTATTCCCCTTTCTTTAACCTTAGTGGTAGTGGTGTTGGGATTGTTGGTTTTTAAAAAGGAAGAACAGTACTTTGATGATTGGATGTAGTGATGAAAAAAAAGAGTGTCTCCCAATCTACCAACCGCCAAGCAGCTATCCAGTTCCAAAACGTAGCCAAAAGTTATACCTTAAAACACCAAAAACCTACCCTAGTAGGGACACTATTTGGCTTGGAATCTAGAGAAAGATTTCAGGCGTTACGTGGTATCTCTCTCACCATTTCCCAGGGGGAGAAAGTTGGCATTATTGGTCCCAACGGCTCCGGTAAAACTACTTTGTTGAAAATCGCCGCTGGAATTGCTACTCCTGATTCAGGCAAAGTAGTGGTTAAAGGCAAAGTAGTTTCTTTGATTGAACTAGAAGCTGGTTTTCACCCAGAACTCACCGGTGAAGAGAATATTTTTTTGAACGGCTTGATAATTGGTATGGCAAAAGAAGAAATAGAACAAAATTTCACACAAATTGTTCAGTTTAGTGGTCTAAAAAAATTTATCGATTCGCCGCTCTATACCTACTCTTCTGGTATGTCTCTTCGGTTAGGATTTTCTATCGCCGTACACTCTAATCCAGATATTTTACTGCTAGATGAAGCGATCGCTGTTGGCGATCAAGAGTTTAGAGAAAAATCTTTAAAAAAAATTAACAGTTTTTTTAAACAAGGAAAAACTATTGTTAGTGTCAGCCATTGGCTAGATTATCTTAAAAATAACTGCACAAGAATTATTTGGCTAGAGCAAGGAAAGGTCGTTGAAGACGGTGGAATAGAAGTAATAGAGCTCTACAAAAAAGATTCGGAAAAAGCTTGAATTTAAAATTAAGAAACTTCCCTATACTTTTGATAAATCTCATAAAAATAAGGTCTATTACTCCATGTAATTAAATCCCCTTCTTCTAAAAAAGAGTACCAAGCCATTCTAGTCTTTCTCCTTTCTTTAATGAGTGAACTCAACCTTTTGCTGCCTAAAGGTTGGTTATCTTGAAAAACAGTATTGAAATAAAGCAAATATCGATGATTCATTAACAAAATCTTTTGTTTCCCTAACCAGTATTTCAAAAGTCTCCAAAAAAATAACTGTCGATTTGGTATATGCAGAAAAAGGGTGTCCGCAAACTGATTGCGACCAGACACAAGTGGTAATAATAAACTATTACCAGGAAAAGTTTCTTGCAAGTAGTTATTGATTTCCTTTTCAAATGCCTGGTCAATCTCCTGCCATATTTGAAAGAGAGCAGCATGCTGGGAAAACGAAAGTATCTCTTTGTTAGATATTGTTTTAAGAATACTTTTAATGGTCTTGGAAATTTTTAACTCCATTTCCTGATAAAAACCATTTTCCGAAAGGATCGGGGGTGGATTTTGAAACTGCCAAAATTGACAAAAATTCAAAAAGAGCTTTTCTACCCTTTTAATCATGAGCCTGAGAGAAACTGCTGACTGATACCTCAAGGTAAGATTGTTTGACCAAATAGAAAGAAAATAATGCTCCAACAAAGAGAGCCTGTACTGTTGTCCGCTCACAGTTATTTCAGGCTGACTAAAATCTTTTTTGGCGTATAAACACTGCAAACGTTCGGTTAGATCGTGGTTGAGATGTGGAATTATGCCAAAACGAGTGAGTGCGACAAAGAGGCTGCGAGTGACAACAAAAGGAAAATGCTCAAACAAATAGGACTGTGACTTAAAACTAGCTCGATATTGGTAAAAAACCTTTTTGAGCGAAGAATAACTACCACTCTTTTTGACTATCACCACTAAATCTAAATCCGATATTCCCGAAACATATTTCTTCCTTCCTATGTTGTAAACCGCTTCAACCATCTCTAGACGAGATAGCTCTTTTACAAAACTCGATAGTATTTCCTCCTTCTTGCTTTTTGACAAAAACACTATGTCATTTGATAAATGTATCTTTTTAAGAAAAAGAGTGAAGTCCTTTGCCGCATAAAAAACCTTTCTTAAACCGAAGAATTTTAATTTTGAAAGAAGCCACAAAACTTGTTGAAAAATCTTATTCCGCAATGTGTGGACAAATGACAGAAATGCACTCCAATCTTTTGTCACCATTCGCAATAGTGTTTTTTTCATCAGAAACGGGTGATAAAGCAAAAAGCGATTTCTTACTTTAAGGTATTGAGTATCTCTACTAAGAATTTCCACCTTATTAAGTATCTTGCCAGGGGTGATCGGGTTTTGCATCAACCCCAGCAAAAAAGGGGTCGATTTTTTTTCTGTTTGGTAAAAAAGCCCCTCGCTCACTACAGGATTATTGGTTGTCCAAGCAAAGATGGTGTTGTAAAAAGGTTTTTCAGTATCGCTTATGAGCTTTTCCCAGTTTTTTTGATTTTTATAAAATTGGAGAAGCTTTTTTTTATCAATTCCGAGCTTATCCAAAATCATTGATTGAATTTTTTCATCAAAATTAAGAATAGTTCTTCTGGCTCTGTTGATTGCGGTGTATAAAATCTTTCCGTCGGGAATCCAATTATTTCTTTGGCTTATTTTAAATAGGAGCTCTTCTTTAACCGGGACCTGATCAGAATTGCTGATAATTTCTAACTCACTTTTTACAAAACGCAATAATTTAAAAGAATCAATCACTGCTAAGCACTCTTTTCTAGAAAATTCCTTAAGTTGATTGAGATTTCTGAGAACTTCAATCAAGCTTAAATCTTGAGAAAAAAACTTTGATGACCGCAAAAAATGAAAAGCTAAAGTAAGCGTTAAAAGCCCTCCCGGAGAAATTTTAACGTGAAACTGGGTATTTTCAGTAAAACCGAACTTGGGAAGCTGTTTGTGAACATAAATAAACTCCACCAGTTGCTGGGTAATTTTTTCATTTTTAGCTAGGTTGTTAGCTGTTTCTCTATAAAGCTGTTGATTGCCCGAAATAAAAGAGTGTATCAAGAAAAAGTTTAGTAAAAATGGGTTTACAGTGTCAAAAAAATCTGAACTAGAAGCTTGATTTGTGTCAAAAATAATATAATCAGCTTTGCCCACCAGCGGCTGAACTACTGATAAAAAACTTTGTATTTTTCTCTCTACATCACGCTTTGGCAAAAAACGCGAATCGTAAAATAACACAACGTCAAGATCTGACCTGCATGTTAAGCTGCCGCTCGCATAACTTCCTGAAACACAAAGTGAGCTATGGAGTTTCTCTTTTTTAGAAAAAATTTCTTTATAAATTTTGGCAAAAACTAATGTATTTAATTGGCCCCACCTATCAAGAGCGCGCAGATACTCATTTAATGAGCGGCTTTTTTTAAGCTTGTTTTCCAACTGATGTAGTTGAGTTTGCTTTTGACGCCTCGTCTGATTAATTAAATGCTTAGTTGGTAAAAAAAAACTCATTTCCTCCCAGATTCTATTTAATTGACCTTGATAGTTTCAAAAACTATGATAACACTCATTCATGAGTAACAATGTCCATTCCTCAGTTCGACATAGCTTTATATTTCCTGTTTATAATGAAGCTTCTTATCTCTCCCCTCAATTAAAGCTTTTTTACCAGTTATTAGAAAAAAACTATTTTACTCAATTTGAAGTGTTACTAATCGAAAACGGCAGCACTGATCAAACCTGGGCAACTATGCAAAGGCTCGCTAAAAAATATCCTGGTTTACGTAATTTGCGCATTAGTCAGGCTTCTTATGGCCAAGCTCTTAAACACGGGATTTTGAGCGCTTTAGGCCAAAAAATCTATGTCTTAAATATTGATTTTTTCAATTCGAATTTCATTTCCCAGGCAAAAAAATTGCTCGATAAATACGAAATCGTGGTAGGCTCAAAAACATTACGTGAAAGCCAAGACCACCGTGGATTACTTCGCCAAATTCAAACCAAAATTTTTCATCAATCGCTCAAGATGTTATTTTCATACCCCGGTACAGACACTCATGGTTTAAAAGCATTTCGTAGTACTCCAGCTCTGATAAAAACTTTAAGAGCGTGCTCCGTCAAACATGAGCTGCTGGATACAGAATTACTGTTAAAGCTTTGCCAACAAAAACAAAGTCTCCAGGAGGTTCCTGTTGTTGTGAGGGAATTGCGACCAACTCGTTATACTTCTTGGCGAAGAGTTCGACTCACACTCATTGATTTATGGAGAATAATCACCTTTAAACTCGGCGGTTATTTATCTAATAATTCAAACAATCAATTAAGCCGTCTACCAGTTATTGCTGATGATTATGGTTTATCGTCAGTTGTTAATGAGGCTGTAATTGATCAAGCGGCCGCTAAAAATCTGACTGGTGTGTCCGTTTTAGTAAATCTTGTTTCCACAATAGATAGTCGAAAATTGCTTGCTTACCAACGATCAGTCAAGATCGGTCTTCATCTCAATTTAACCAGAGGAAAGCCTATCACTATACAAAAATTGGTCAGTTCCCTAATAGACCAGCAAGGGAACTTTTTTTCTTTGCCAGTTTTATTAACTAAGCTTTTTTTTGGACAAGTAAAGCTGACCGAAGTAAAGCTAGAATTTACTAACCAGTTCAAATATTTAAAAAAATTGGGCTTTGCTGTCAATTACCTAGATTCAGAGCAACACCTTCACACCTTTTTTCCAATCAAGCAAATAGTGGAAGAAATGGCGGCTCAGCATCAAGTCCAAATTAGGGGTACAAGTTCTACTACCAACTACCTTCGTTTGCGGCCACAAAAGTATTTACCTTTTTTGTTGCTACAAACACTACTGAACTTGAAACAACTGTTGCTTATACATCCCAAACAAAAATCTAAATTATTCTTTGATGTTCAAATTACTCATCCGGGAAGTTTATATGACTAAAACAACTAAAAAAGTTAGTTGGCAGGATATGCTTTTTTGGTTGGGGGTAACAATTGTTTTACTCTTGTCAACTAAAAAAAGCTTTTCTCTCCCTTTCTACTGGGACACTGCCTGGTTTCTGGTCCCTGCAGGTTATGCTATTGCTCAAACTGGCAATCTTTTTTCATACTTTGGTGGCAGCGATTATCCTCATACTTTTTTATTGCCGTTGATAATCGCTTTTATTATCAAACTAACCACTAATCATCTCTTTTTTATTCATTTATTAAGTTTATTTTTATCGCTGTTTTTCCTGGTGGTGATGTATTTTTTGGGCAAAAGTATAGCCAGTAAAAAAATTGGCCAGGCTTTGGTAGTTTTATTTCTCACCAATCCGCTTTTTATAGCTCAAACTCATCTCGTTTATTTTGAGATCGTTGGGGCTGCTCTGCGTTTTTTAAGTGTCATTTTTTTAATCAAGAAAAAATATTTTAGCTTCACTTTAATTGCTATCTTGGCTATTTTATTCAGAGTTGACAACGCACTTTTTATTACCCTAGCAGCCGGAGTTTATTTATTTTTGGAAAAAGGCATCACAAACAAACTCTCTTGGTTAATACGTTATATTTCACCGCTACCTGTTATGACTGTAGTCTGGTTATACATACACGCATCGATTGCCGGTTGGTGGGTTTACTCACCAGAAAGATTTTATGACGAGCAACCATGGCAAAGTCTGTGGGACGCCATTACTTATATCACTGTCCGTCAGGGACGGTATCTCATTTCTGGTTCTAGTGTTGTAATGTTAATGTTTAGTAAGAAACTTATCAAAACCATTAAAGAAGTGATCACCCTAGCATTGGTTTTGGGTGCTGTATCGTTACCAACTCTACTGATGATAACTAAACTTGGTTACCTCTTGCCCAGACATATCCTGCCGATTTTGCCAGTTTTTTACTTGCTTTTTTTGGCCCTACTGCAAGTATTTATAAAAAAACCAATGGTTTTTTGGGCCATCATTATTTTACTTAGCATTGTTCAATATCAATATCGTTATGACTGCTATGCTGGTAATTTAGAAGACTGTTTGAGTGTGCTTAATTTAATCAAACAGCAATAAAATTAGTGAGCGAGAATCCTCTAAATGGTAAAAATTATTTTAAAAAACAAAACTTTAATAATTATCGGGCTGTTTTTTTTAATCGGCGCTGTTTTTAGATTAATCAATTGGAGCCATTTCGAAACAATTGCCGGAGATGAGGGAGTGCAACTACTGACGGCGGAACGCCTGATTAAATATGGTAAATTTCCAGAGTTGGGAGAAATTAGTGCTTTAGATACTGACGATAAATACCTCTTACATAACTCGCCATTGGGATACTATTTTCTAACTTTAATTTATCTCATTGGACTACAAACTCCAGAAGGATATATTTTGATTTTTACTGTCATTAATTTATTACAAGCTTATTTTCTTTATCGGATAGCTTGCATCTTCTTCAATCAAAAAACTGGCATGGCTGTCCTCGTCTTAGCCCTTTTTTTGCCCACCATGCTCTACACTTCCACTTGGGCCTCACAACCTGTTATTGCCATTTTTTTTGACACAATTGCTCTCTATTTATTCGCCCTTTTCAAGCAAGGTAAAAGAGAAAATTTTTTTATCAGTGCCGTTCTCATCAGTTTACTAGCTACCCAGTTTTATCCACCCATGTACCTACTCATACCCCTCAAGGCTATTCTTTTTGTTCGTGAATTAAAAAATCTCGCTAAACCAATCAGAGCAATAATTATCTTCACTTTAGGGGCAGTGGCAATTTATTTGCCCATTTTATTAGTCGAAGTGAAATATGACTGGGCCAGATTTCAAATAATCGGCCAGTATTATCAGCAGTCACAGACAGCCATAGCTACTTCGAAATTAGGTGAACGATTAACTCTGAGCCTCAAGCAAGTGTTTCTTTATTTCCCATCTTCAGAAACTAAAAACGACATCATTTTCTTCGCTTTTTTTATCAGTGCCGCAGTATTGGCAAATTTCAACAAAACCCTAAAAGCTCATAGCAAGGGAATAATTTTACTATTTCTTTTCAGCTTCCTGCCTGCCGTTTTGATAGCTATTTTAATTCAGGAAACACTTCCCATATTTTCGCGCGCTTATTTATTGGTTGTCACTCCCTTTTTATTACTCTGGTTGAGTGCATTATTGGGTCAATTAAAAAACACAGTTTTTGTCATAGCAATTATTTTTTTATCAGCATTTTTACTTAAAACTAATTTGACTAGTATGAGACTGACGGGCGCATCCACTATCACCGCTGCTCGTCAAGCAGCCACAGGAATCTTAAATGACGCCCATCAAAAACAATTGCCTCTTACTGATATTGACCTGTTAGCCATCAGTCACTACGACCCTTATGGTTGGGAAACCTCTTATTACTGGTACAATTTGGAAAAATTGACTGGAGAATATCTGGTGGATATTGATCCTGAAACCAGCAAAGCTACCCGCCGATCGAAAACTAACTTGGTTACTCTGTACGTAATTTGTCATCAGGTAAACAGCAATTTTTCCATCAATGACTGCTTTACTAGTTTTGAGGAAAAAATTAATCGAAACTATTACGGCGAGACCTTCATTTTGGAAAAAACCATCGGTTCTTTCCAAACGCCGATTTTGGTAATGAATGTTCGGTAAAACTCATGTTATTAGTTTTTCTTTTGTGCAACCACTAACCAATGCGGGTGGAAAAAGGGGAACGGAGTTTTAAGTTTCACCCTTTTTTGTACTTGGAAACCATTGTTTTCCAACAGTTCGCTCACTTCCGCCGCATTTTCAAAATATAAACCAGGGAAATTGGTAGTGGTTTCCTTAAAAATCTGTACCGTCATTTTTTCTTGCAACCAAGTGAAAAAATAGCTGAGACTAAAAGATTTGTCATTGATTTTGATGACTAACAAACTATTTGGTTCAAGTAATCGATACACTGCTTGAATGGTTTTTATTTTTTCGCTTTGGGGAAGTAAGTACAAAACATCCACCAAGGTTGCGACTGTAAAAGTTTGTCGCAAGTCTAGATCTAGTACTGTGCCTACTTGAAACTGAAAATTACTAAGATTTTGATTGGCTTGCCGAGCCAGCTTAATGCGCTCGGCATCTGGATCAATACCAATAATTTGCAATTGGGAGTTGTGCTGTTTAAGTAATAAAGGCAATAATCCGAACCCAGTGCCAACATCAAGTAACTTGCCTTTCTTTGGTAGGTAAGTTATCAACTCCATAAACGGACAACTGGCGAGACGTAAAAAAATAAAGCTCCGTTTTACCCAAGGCAGAAAAGCAAAATTTGACAAAACTTTAAATTTTAATAAGTTTAGTTGCATAACCCCATCATAACTTTGAAACTATCGCACAGCTGTAGTAAACAACGCAAGCATTCACACTTTATGATTAACCCCGTCGGCCTTGGCCAACAGCACCAGCTGTCCAGTCAATAAGAGGTTAGTTGCAGCTTACACTGATTAAAACAAATTTGGGCTGGTGAGCGCTATTAATTAACTCTTTACTAAACTCTAGCAAATAGCGTACTATTTTAGCTTAGAAGAAAATTATACTTTCTATGATCAACGTCGTTGGCTCTTCACCTTCACCAGTTTCACCGTTGCCACCAAATCTGCCGGATGATCTGCCAACTGATCCCGGACAAACTCCGGCGGTCAATGATCAACCGACTCCAGCAGGTCAAACAGCTGATTCCACCCCGCCACCGCAAAAGAAAGGCAAACTGTCTGGTAAATATATCTTAGCCGGGGCGCTTTTACTGCTGCTGGTCATTGGCAGCGGCGTCGGTTTATATCTCATTAAACTCAACCAGGATTTACGTCAACAGGCATCAGTGTATGAACACCCGATCACCACTCCCACTCCCATACCCAGCGGCGGTTGCGGCCCAGGCTCTGCCGCTCAATGTCAGGGCAAAGATCCCGGCGATCGCTGTGGTAACAACGCGCCCTACGGCACTTGCCGGGCACAGTCGGATGGCGACTGTGTTTGCCGAACAACTGAGGACGCCGCACCAACTCCTACCCCCACTCATACACCAACCCTCACTCCAACCCCAACGCCGAGTAATGTTCCTACTCCGACACCCACAGAAGAACCAACACCTACAGTGGAACCAACCCCCACACCAGGTGATGGTGTCGGTGGTGGTGGCGACGACACTAACATAATTGCTACTGCTGACTCGTCCAGCAATGCTGAGGCCAACGTCACCCTCAATGAAGGAACTAGTACCGGCGGCACTAGTACCACTACCGGCGGTCAACCCACTCTCCCTAGTGAACTGCCCCAAACCGGTCCGGAAGATTGGCTGAAATACCTGCAGATCGGCCTGGGTGTCCTTGGCGCCGGCGCGCTACTGCTGCTCTTCCTTTAGTTTGACAGTCACTAACCGACAAGCTGGGCGACAAAACCGCGCTCATTTCTTTTCCAAACCAAAACTGCTACTGAGATCAGTCTGCTTGACCCTAGCCAGAAAACCTCTGTATGCTATTCCTCAGCACCAATAGCTGAAAGCAACCGAGTGGCCAACCCTACTCCCTCAACTGCCCAACGAACCCGCTCACTCCTCCTCGGGGGAGCTTTATTACTGATGCTCCTGATTGGCGCAGCAGTAGGGCTTTACCTTTCCCGAATCAGTCAAGACTTGCGCCAACAAGCCGCTGGTCCAGCTTATGATGAAAACTACGAATGTACGATCGGTGACCCAAACGCTTGTGGAGGTCAGCCAGAAAACTGTCACTGTCTTGGTGGAGACGCCTGTACCGGCACTGAGTGTGACGACACTATTAAAGCCTCTTGCGAGGCTCAAGGAAGAAGTTACTGCACTAACTGGCAAGGCTTCGGGATGACCTGTTGCGTGCCGGGCTACGTTTGCGGTAGTAGCGATGGTTGTTTCCCAGGGGACACTCTCCCAACACCCACTCCTACCCCCACTCCAAGACCGACTCGAACACCCACTCCCACCCGTATACCAACGCCAACTCCTTCTCATACTCCGACCCCCACTCCTACCCACACCCCTACCCCCACGCTGCCAGGTGGACCGATGTGTTACGACATCGGGATGTATGACCCCAATGATGGCAATCCCATCGTTCTCTCTGGTAACGACGATGCCGGCCTAGCTCCAGGTGACACAGTCGGCTTCACTTGTTCGGCTAACATCGCGCTGCCTGACGGTTATCACTATCAATTCAGAATTTGGGGGCCGTGCGGTAGCGAGTACCACAACGAACCACTCCAATACACCACTAGCAGTAGCAATATCAGTTACACCATTCCTTCAACTGGTGACTTTGCTGTCCAGTGCGCCGTCTGTCCAGATGGCGGCACCACCGCTGAGTGTAACTGGGAAAGTTATACACCAACTGTTTGTACCCAAAACTAATCAAAACTAATGGAGAACACTTATCAAAACCCACCAGCCGCTCCAAGGAAAAAAGAGCCAACCATAGTAAAAACGGTTAAGGCTCAGACTCCCGCCAATAACTCAATCTCTCCTTGGAAATTGATCAGCGGCGTGCTGGCTTTAGCTGGGTTTTTCTTCCTTGGTTTTATTGGTGTGCTGATCTCGCAAAAACAATTTCTCACCCAAGGACCAGTGGCGCCGAACGTGCCTGAATCGCGCCCGGAGGCCGCCATTCAACAAACGTCCAATTGCACTCTGACTTTTACTGTTTCCGAGGTGACAACCCAGGCCGCTTGTGGCTACGGTCCCTGCGACACTGACGCCGACTGTCTGGATGGTTTAACTTGTATCACCGCTGATAACGGCAACACTTATTGCGCTCAACCAGAGTTTGAGGCCGCTTGTGTCGCCAATCCGTCCATCGCTAGTTGTTGTCAAGAGCCCACTCCTACACCAACACCAACAGAAGAACCAACTCCTACTCCCACTCCAGAAGATAATGACGTGAACGTCAACGTCAGCGCTAACTCCACCAGCACTGCCAGTGTTAATGTCACCATCAACCAACAAACCGGCGAAGAAACAGCAGCTACTAGTGGCGCCCGACCAACTCTTGTTCAACCCACTACTCAACCGGAAATCCCAGAGGAACTCCCAGTTGCCGGTCCAGCAGATTGGTTGCGGTATTTACAGGTTGGCATCGCCACGCTTGGCGTCGGCGCCCTCCTCCTCTTGCTCCTGTAGGCTATAATTCCAAGGCAAGCAATAAGTCCATAGTTAATAGTTAATAGACTCTATAAACTTTTAACTATTCACTTTTAATTGACCTGCGTGTGTAGCTCAATTGGTTAGAGCACCAAGCTTATACCTTGGTGGTTCTAGGTTCGAGTCCTAGCGCACGCACCCTGTTTCTGATAAAAACTGCCTGGATTAAAAACTCTGCCTGGATTAAAATAGGCTTTCATGAAATTCGTCAAACTTTTGGTCAAAAAGCTCAAAAAAATCTGGAAACTTAGGCGGTGGTGGGTGATTGGCGTGCTGATAGTCTTGTTACTCGTCGGCCGATTCGTCTACGCACGCTCTCAACGACAAGCACAACTCACTTTCATTTCACCCACTCGCGAAACACTGATTAAAACCCTAGCAGTTTCTGGCACGGTAGACGCCAAAGAAAAAGCCTCGATGCACTTTCTGGCCGGCGGTAAAGTCGTGTACTTAGGCGCCAAAGAAGGCGACCAAGTCAAAAAATGGCAAACCATCGCCCAAATCGATGCCGCGAGCCTGGCCAAAACTCAAGAAAAAAACCTCAACCTTTACTCCAAGGAACGACTCGATTGGGATCAACAACTGGACGACATTGAGGACCGCACTATTGATAAAGCCGAGGAGCGGACGGTAGATAAAAACCAACTCGATCTCAGTAACACCGTGCTCGACGTAGAGATTGCGGCCATCGCGGTAGCCAATACCGTCATGTCTTCACCGATCAATGGTACTTTAGTTCAGTCACCCACTAACGTCAGTGGGGTAACTCTTGCCGCCACCGATAAATTTCTGATCGTTAATCCCGATACGCTTGTTTTCCGGGCGCTGGTCGACGAGGCAGACATTGCCGATGTTCAACTTAGTCAAACCGCCGTCATTGAACTGGACGCTTATCCAGGCGAAAGTATCAACTCTTCGGTTAACTATATCTCTTACCTGAGTACCGCTGATACCAGCGGGACTGTGTTTATCGTCGAACTGCCGATTGAGACGCTCAGTGGCTTGGAAAAATATCGACTCGGCATGAACGGCGATGTCGATATCAAGCTGACTGAAAAAGCCGACGCACTGACCATTCCGCTGATTGCCACTCGTGAGCGTGATAGTAAAACGTATGTTGACGTGCGAACCGGCCCGCAAGAGTACGAGGAGCGAGAAATCACGCTTGGCCTGGAAACGGACGAAAAAGTAGAAGTCTTGAGCGGCTTATCAGAGTCAGACGAAATACTGTTGCCCGAATAATCGAATGTAATGCCTCAAAGCAAACGGTCAAAAAAATCAAGTTCAACCAAGAAAATCATCTTAGAGTTACAAAACGTCTCCAAGGTGTATGAGGTCGGCACTCAAACGATCAAAGCCTTAGACGGCGTGTCGCTCAGGGTCCGTGAAGGTGACTTCCTCTCGGTGATGGGTCCCTCCGGATCGGGTAAGTCAACGTTTTTGCAAGTTGCCAGCATTCTGGCCACTCCGTCCAGCGGCCATATTTTGATTAATGGCAAAAATACCACTAAATACAACGAAGTCGAGCGAGCGCATTTGCGTAACAGCGAAGTTGGTTTTGTCTTCCAAAACTACAATTTGCTGGCCAAAACTTCGGCCTTAGAAAACGTGGCGCTCCCCTTGGTTTACGCCGGCATCGATGAGAAAACCAGGCTGGAGCGCGCTAAAGTGATGCTGGAAAAGATCGGTTTGGGTGATCGATTACATAACACGCCATCACAGTTATCGGGCGGTCAACAACAACGAGTGGCCATTGCCCGAGCGCTGGTCAATAACCCCTCCATCATCTTTGCCGATGAACCAACCGGCAACTTGGATTCCAAAAGCGGCGAAGAAGTAAGGAAAATCCTGCAACAACTGAGTAAAGAGGGCCGCACCATCATCATGGTCACCCATGAACACGATGTCGCAGACATTGCTAAGCAACATATTAGTCTGATTGATGGCAAAATCGTCGACGGAAAAATGAAAATATGAACATGAATTTAAAAAATACGTTTTTGGTCGCTCTTAAAGCTATCATCGTCAATAAGGGCCGGGCTTTTTTGACCATGTTAGGGGTCATTATCGGCGTTTCATCAGTTGTTTTACTAAACTCGATTGGGACTGGTTTACAGGCGTATATTACCGAGGAGTTTGAGTCACTGGGCTCCAATAACGTGATTGTTTTCCCGGGAGACGTTTTCGGCGAGGGCGGTGGCTTTGACCGAGATTCGCAAATCAATGCCATCGGCAACAATAAGTTACGCTTGGGCGACGTCGCTGATATCGAGCGTATCCGTGAGCACGTCGCTTTTGCTATACCCTTTAATTCGCAGGCTGATACCGCCAGCTACCGCGGCGAAACGGAAAACATTAGTGTCATCAACACGACGTATCAGTACGAAGAAATGCTCAATATCCGGACGGCTAAAGGGCGGTTTTTCAGCAAAACTGAAGATCAGGGGAAGGAACGGGTAGCCGTCCTCGGTTGGGATATTGCGGATACATTATTTGGCAAGATCGATCCGATCGGTAAAAACATCAAACTGGGCACCCAGACTTTTAAAGTGGTGGGTGTAGCTGAAAAGCAAGGCGGCACCTTCGGTGGACTATCTTTTGATACCTATATTTACATCCCGCTGGAAACCGGTTTTGATCTCTACGACAGTCAAACTATTTTGGAAATTGTGGTCAAAATCAAAGACCAAAACCAGATTCAAACAGCCATCGGTGCCATCGAAGATGTTTTGTCAGAGAGACTAGACGATGATGAGTTTAGCGTCTTTGACCAGACCGAAATTCTCAACACCATTACCAGTATTCTGGGGGTTTTAACTGCCGGCTTGGGCGGCATTGCCGCTATTTCACTACTGGTTGGCGGCATTGGCATTATGAATATCATGTTGGTGTCAGTCACCGAGCGAACGCGTGAGATTGGTCTGCGCAAAGCTTTGGGTACCACACCAAATCAGATTCTGTTTCAGTTCCTGATCGAGTCAGCTTTGTTGTCCGTCACGGGCGGCTTAATTGGCCTGGCGCTCGCCTACCTTGGCTCCCTGGGTTTGCAAGCCTTTTTCCCGGCACAAGTGACGGTAGGCGCAGTGTTGCTGGCTTTTGGTGTTTCAGCCGTGGTCGGGATTATCTTTGGGGTAGCGCCGGCGCGACGAGCCTCACGGCTTTCCCCGATTGAGGCGCTGCGTTACGAATAACTCCACTTCCAAATTTAGAGTAACTGCCCACTGCCCGTCAAAACCGTTATACTCAAAACGTGAAAAAAATCATCGCGCTCATTGCTATCATTGGGGCTGCGACTGCTGTTTACGTCTACGCTCAAGGCAACAACATTTCTCTGGCTGAAGAAGTTGCCTCCTTGCCAAAAGAAGCGGTCCAAGACCTTCAGCAAACCGCGCGGGAGAGTTTAGGTGGCCTGGCCGAAAAAGCGAAAGAACTCGGGACAGAGACCAAAAAAGTGCTCGGTGAGAGCGTACAAGTTGATGAAAGCGAACCGTCATTCCAACAAAAAGCGGTTGAGTACGGTCAATATCTGTATTGCAAACAAGTAGTGGAGAGTTACGAGCGAAAGTAAACTCAAGGTGAACGGCAAATATCTAAAAACTGACCTCAAACACTTCTTGGTTAATCTCGGCGAAACAGCGGCCGGGTTTTTATTTTATTTCAAGTTTGGTTTTTATGGCTGGGCTCACCTGACTTCCGTCTTGATTATTCAATACGTGGTGATGCCTTTTGACGACTGGTTGGAACATAAACGCCCCTTTCCTACCCACGCCGCTTTACTGACTGGAGTGGCTTTTTATTTTTATCCGCTGGTCACCACGCTGGCGCTCTTAGGAGACGTCGTTGTTAATCTCCAAGCAATCCTGAAAAAACAAAACTTCTGGTTGGAGCGGTTAGAGGGATTAGGCAACATCCCAATTTACATCCTGCCTTTCTCTCTACCGATCGGCTTACACCACTGGCAGTTATATGTAGCGGCCGTTTTATTTATTCTTTTTGCGGATAGTTTCCACAAAATTGGTCACCGGGAAACTAAATACACCAAGTTAATGTGGTCCACCGGCTTGCTGGCTTTGACACTGTTGATGATCATTTTTGCTACTCCAACCATTACTTTTGCCGTTTTGGCAGTAACTCTTTTAACCTCACTCGTTCCTTTTGTACTTTTAAAAGAAAAAATCCGCAGCTGGGCCTATACCCAAGTCTGGTTTGGCCTCGCTGGTTTGATTGGGTATTACTACTACCTGTTTGTGGTAGTATAGGTTTGTTAACAGGATTGACCAAGTAAGATATACTAAACGAGTGACAGAACAAAACCCCTCGAAACTAAGCCTGGACGAGCAATTTATAGAAGCCTTAAAAGAAGGTGATGTGAGAGGGTTGAGCCTGATTTATGGCATGCGTTTTGAAGAAGCCTTACAAAGTCTTGTCGCGGAAGGAGCGATCACCGGTTGGGAAAGAGTGAGTGCTGACTCAGCATCAGGCCAACAAGAAGCCCACTTTTTAATTAAACTCCCAGACCAAGAAATGCCGATCGCTATCACTTCTACCAGGAGAAATCAAATCAGAAAAGCCAAAGAGTTCCCTCATTTGCCTATCGTTTACATCAGACATAAAAACGAAGAACGCCTCTCCTCAGTTGATGAGTTGAAGGGGAGTATTTGGACAAAAATCAGAGAGTATAAAAAGAGGTAAGTTTTTTCAAACCACCATTGTCCCAACCCAAGCTTTGTCAACCAAGTACCTGTAGAGATGATCAGCAGCGACCCCTGATAAAATCACTGATTTAACCCCTTTTTCCGCCAGTTTGAGTGAGGCCTCAATCTTGAGCGTCATCCCACCGGTGACGTCAAAACCCTTGGTTTTATAGAGATGTTTCTTGAGCGCCGGCCAAGTTTTGGCCGTAATTTCCGGAATAACTTTCCCCTTTTCAGCCAAAAAACCAGCCACTTGTGTCACGTGAACAACCGAGTCAACCGCATACCCTTTCCTACTCAACCATCCAGCCAACTGCGCAAACACCTCTTCGGTAGACCACACGGTGCAACCTTGTTTAAGGTCAACCACCACATCACCATACGTGATGGGAAGCATTCCTTTTGCCAAATATGACTCAAGCAGTTGAAAAAAATTTTCTTTTTCGTGACGACTGTCAACAATCAGGGTGTTACTAGGGGCAAACGTCACTGCTGGTATACCATGTTTGATGCATTCAGCCACCACCAGACGGTTAAGCTGAGCGGCCGCATCCTGTACGACCGCCATCCCTAGTCGGCTTTGACCATTCACAAAACCATCAAGTGTTTTGTACTGTTTAGCTGGGACATGACCGAAACTGCCAGAGCCGTGGCCAATAATGAACTGTTTACCAGGTTTCTCCTTCATCGCCCGCCTGATTTGCTTGACTAACGCAGTCAAACGGCTACTCTTCACTGACATTGGTCTGTCTTTATCAGTGATGATTGAACCACCCAGTTTAATGAGAGTAATTGGCTTTTTTCTCATAGAGAAAGATTCTGGGCGGCCGCGTACCTGGTTAGCGCTTCACGAGCCGCCGGCCGCAGTAACTTGCCATTTTCTTGCAGGTATGCGGCCGCCTCACTCGGTAGCAAACGCACCAAACTCTCTGCCTTTTCAGCTGGCAGGCCAAGTTGCTGTCTAATCTCTCTTGCTCTCTCTGCTAAAAACTCAAGCTGCTCACTGAAAATCGTCACTTCCAACAGAAACACGAGGAAACTTACTTCACCACCACTGCGTCGTTGCTCGATATGTCCCAAGACTAATGGCTCTGGACTAATCGCTTCAGGAGAAATCGTCAATCCTAATTCAGACTTAGCCTCACGAATCAGTGCCGACGAGAAAACTTGCTGAATACCATTTTGCCAATCTGCTGGTTTCTTAATAGCGCCACTAATAAAACCCCTTTGCTCAGGACGAATTTTTTCGTACGCTCCAGCTGGCTCCTCGTTTCTGCCAACTGCAACACACTCATGCTTATCTTTACCGTTGACGTCTTCAGGTTGAACCGGCAGTAGTAGTATCTCACCGGCTTGAGTTCTTGGCACAGCAATAACGCCCGACCGATATTCTTTTGGCATAAAAACAAATACCCACTACAGTGGGTAGATATTTGTCGCGTATTATCTCAAAAATCATGCAAAAAGCTACTTTTTATAGAGTTGTTGATGTGAGAACAATCCCTCAAATCTGCCTTGCATTTGCAGTGCAGATATCGGGTGTCATTTTCAGCAAGGGAGTATTTCAAC
This sequence comes from Candidatus Pacebacteria bacterium GW2011_GWA1_46_10, assembly GCA_001002135.1. Taxonomy (GTDB): domain Bacteria; phylum Patescibacteriota; class Microgenomatia; order UBA1400; family PJMF01; genus UBA10119. Next base: position 33,397 of record LCLP01000001.1, on the reverse strand, counting down.
ACGAAATCGGACGGCGGACTTTGATTTTATACGGAATAATTGCTCCATCACTCGTCGGCGGATTGGCACCAACCACACACTCCACTTCGTCACCAGTCTGCAAGTTTTCACTAGACATCGCCATAAAAGTGCGGCGACTCCCATCCGGAAACTCTATTAAAGCTATGTCATATGGAGCCAAAGCCTCAAAGCCCGCCGGCGCTTTCACCGGGTACTCTGATCCCGCACTGGGATGGTGAACCGTACTGATCGAATAAACCACTCCTTTTTTTCCCCAGTAACGTTCCAACTCATGAGAGTGACTATAGCGAGTGTATTCAGCAGATGATGGCATTTGAAACACACCATCAGTCGAGAAAAAATCGAAGAATCACGCAAAATGAACTACCTTAGTCATTAAAAACACCGAATAAAAATCGAGAGATTTACAACCGCGCCCGAACCTGAATTTCTGCCTCCACTACCTCGCGGTCCTTGCCGTACTTTAAGCGGGACAATTGCTTGACCATCTCGGCCAACTTGGGGTTCATCTTGGCCTTGATGGCATCAATATCTTTCTCCAGCGACATGCTGAAGGCAGGCATTGGCTCATTATTCACGATCGTCTTGACGTAAACGTGGTACTTCTCTACGTTGGTTAGATCAGTTTCGTTGAAGACTGGGGTAAACTCGTGCTGAAGGAAATTGGCATCCGTCACACCAACTCGGAAAGAAATAATGGTCCCAACATTGCCAAACACCGCGTTTTTGACCTCTTCGTCAATCTGGCCGATAAACTGGTTAGCCACAATTAGGTTAAGCTTGTATTTCCTGGCCTCTGACAAGATAGTGGCAAAATCCTCGGTGGCAAAGTTCTGAAACTCGTCGACATAGAGGAAAAAGTCAGTGCGTTGATCCATCGGCACATCCTGGCGACTCATGGCCGCGGTCAGGACTTTTGGTACTAGGATCAAACCAAGAAACTTGGCGTCTTCCTCACCCAAGATACCCTTGGAGAGGTTACAGAGAATAATCTTCTTCTCGTCCATCGCTTTGCGGAAATTAAAGGCGCTCTTTGGTTGACCAATGATATTACGCATGGTTTTGTTGGTTACAAAGCGGCCAAACTTGGAGACAATGTAGTCCAAGACTTCAGACTTGTGGAAATCGCTTGTCTGGGCGATCTGATCGGTCCAATATCGTTTCACCACCGGGTCTTTGACATAGGGCAGCATCTCCTCGACAAACTTGGGGTCAGTCAAGGTCCGCACCAGCTCGATAAATGTCGAGCCTTCTTTGGACATAATGGTCAACATCGCATTCCGGATGGCGTGCTCGAATCGTGGCCCAATAATGCCGGTGCGGTGGGGATCATACAGCTTGTACATCAAACCAATAATTGAACTGACCACAAAATGCTTTTGCTCTTCCGTATCCGCCTCCATCATATTGAGCCCCATTGGCCGCGTGAGGTCAGAGGGGTTAAAGTAAATGACATCCTCCGCGCGCTCCGGTGGGATCAACTGCAACACTTCTTCCACAAACTCGCCATGCGGATCCACCGCACACACCCCCTCACCATTGGCAATATCCTGCAAGACCATTTCTTTCAAGAATTCTGATTTACCAGTGCCGGTTTTCCCAACAATGTACATATGGCGTTGGCGGTCTTTAAGAGTCATGTGCACCTCGCGCACCTCTCCTCGGTAGAGTGATTTACCAAGGAACAATCCTTCTTGTGGAACTTGGTGGGGCGCCGGTGCGTTTTTGGCAATCAACCACTTGATATGGTGTGTCTCAACAGTTTTGTTGGGAAAGTGAAAAATGGTGGCCAACTCTTCCGTATTCAAAATCGATGTCCGCCAGCCGAAAAGCGGCATGTAGCGGTAAATAAAATCAACCATAAACAGATGTTTGATATAGAAACGCGTGCGCCAAAACTCGTTATACGCGGAAGTAAACTGCGAAAAAGCGCCCACAATATTATTGAGGTGCGACTGTGCCATTGCCACTTGCGGTGAGGAAACCACGACTCTGATCGAGGTTCGAAAGCCTGGTTTTTCTACCTTAGTCGTCACAGCCTCCATTTCTTTGGGATCATGACCATAGGTAGCCTTTTGCGGGTCGGCTTCACGTTTCTTCTCTTCCTTCATGTAATTTCTGCCCTTGCGCTGCCACCCTTGACTCTCTGGGTGAATCAGAATTTGCAGAATCGCTCCTTCGCCGTCGCCCATTTTGGAAAAAGCGGACGTGATCAGCGATAAACCATCGGTCGGCAAGTCTTTATATGTTTTAACCGGCAAGTATTTAGCCTGCTTAAGGCGCAGTGAGGCAAACGCCACTCGGCCTTTTTCACTGAAAATATTGACCTCGTCGGTTTCTTTGATGTCGGCGGTAGGATAGGCACCATGGATTTGTTTTTCCACCAAGTCGCGTACTCTCCTTGGACAACTGACATAGAAAGCAATCTCCTCTTTGAGACCAACAATTTCGAAACTAATCAGTTCCTCTGCCTTCAAAAACGAGAAAAAGCCGTGGTGTTTTAAGGCGTACAACCCCGCAAACATTTGTTCGGCCGCGTCAACTTTAATTTCGTTGTCTTTCGGCAAGCGTACCAACAGTGTCACGAAATCTAGCGAATACCCTTCGCGGTTGCGATACTTAAGCCATTGGAGTAACAGGTAACCAAGCACCAGAGCGACACCAATCATCCCTAGCCATAAAAAAAGATTGGCAAAAAACAAAGAAACACTGGTGATAAAACCCTGCGATTCCAAAAACATTACGCAGCACTCCCTTCCACTGACCGATAAATCACTTTGCCCACAAACATTTTCATGAGCTTACGACTCCATTCCACCAACCACCTAATACTAAACTTTGGACTTTTCTTGGCGCCGGCCTGCTCTTCCGCTTGAGTAATTGGCAAAACTACCACGGGCTGGGCGGGGTATTGGTGATCGGTTGGCGCGGTTGGCATTCCATCGGCCACCACAATTTCTTTGGGAGCAGTTTCTGGTTGCTCCTCAACTTTTTGTAAATAGCTCTCAACCTCCGGCGGGATCTCCGGCGTGGGTTCCACTTCAACTTGCTGCACCCCGCCAACCGCGTCAACCGCCACCTGTTCAAGGGTAGTCGCCGGCGCCACTTTTTCTTTTTGCGTGGTGGCCACCATCGGTTTGTGAGGATCAAGTGAGTCAGCAGTCTGTGTCATCACTTGCGGCATCACCTGAGACATCACTCCTTCACCTGTCGTGTCGACAACCGGCTGTTGACTCGTTTGTTCTACTTCAGTCAAGACTTGTTCGAGTGTGTCAAGAGCAGGAGTTGTGCGAGCAGTTGCGTGAGGAGAAGAATTAACACCAGGCTGAACTTGAGAGGTTACTGCCTGACCGGTTAGGCCACGCTTAATCAGCGCCCCAATCATCGAGTTGGGGTCACCAACTAGACGATGAGCCAAGCCAGTAGCCGGTTGGGCAAGCGTATCAGACACAGTACGTATAATACTGTGTTTGCCCAAGAGAAAAAAGAGCCTGGGAGTTAAGGTAAAGATAACCTGCCAGGTGCTGTTTCCAAAACCATGTCCACCACCTGTGGCGCCAGATATCGCTCTAATGCTTGGTCTGTAGTCCCTTCAGGCGGTGGCTGAACATTACGCTCGATACCGACAACTTTTCCCTGGTAAAGCCAAATAATATCGATTGGCATTGCCATCCCTTTCATCCAAAAAGTTCTAATAGCCGGTTGGTCAAAAACAAACAACATACCGTCAATACCATCTAGTCCAGTTCGCCCACTCAACCCCTGAGTAATGCTTGCTGGAGTGTTGACCAACTCAACTTTCAGCGGCTGGTTTTCCAGTTGCCAAGCAATGATTGAATGGTCGGAAAAAGAACGTAGGTCAGAAAAATTATTTCTCAATCTTAAAAACAACAGTAAGAATAAAAAAACAATGCCAACACCTAAAATAATTTTTAACCAAAAGAAAACATTACGACGTGAGATCATAATGAGTGTAACCCTTCACCCGTAAAACTATATAAATTGGCATAACATACATATTCAACTCATTAAGTTTGATAATACTTCTTTCAAATGCTGCTTCAAGCTCTAACTCGTGATTGTCATCCATTTCGACAAACGAAGTAGAAGACTCGTTTAAAGTATTTCCATAAGCGCGCTCTTCTCTCACCAGTTTCAGAATTTCCACCAGCGATACGGAGGAGATGTCTTTAATAACATTGTCAATCGTTTGAAATAATTCTCTTGGGGTTTGTCCTAAAAATAGCTCACTGTGCAATGATCTCTCCTCAGGATTAGTTATGAACTCGCCATGTGGCCTATCTAGAAAACCCATGCTTTCATATTGATCTGTCATAAAACTACCTGAACTACTTTCAGGATCAGGTAATAGGAGGTGAAAGTTAGCTAGCTCGCTCTGCCATGGCCTATCTGTTTTTTTGTTCTTTGCTCTCCAATCCTCGATTTCCGCCAATACTTCTTGGCGCCTTGCCTCTTCCAATTGATTAGCTTTTCCTTCCATACGTTTCGAACTTAAATCATAACCAATAAGTGTAGGAGTACAAAAAATGCCCAACCACTCAATAGAATCATCTGAATGTGTTGAGGTGAAACTTGTCCTTTGATCGTCGGTAAAAATCGCCGGTCAAATGCCACACTGTCTCGGCGTAACTCCACCATCTCCAACAACAACCACAACATCATGCCACCCAGTACTCCAGTCGCCCAGAAACTGCCAAAAGAGGTGAAAACCATGAGGGCGATCGGCGGCAAAGAAATCAGAAATAGTGGTGAACGAGAAACTAAAAAACGCGGCTTGGTCAACGTTGAGTCTGCTGGCTTTTCTTGGTACCAACGAAAGCCCACTAACTCATCAACCAATAAAAAAACTACTCCGCACACTACCCCAACCACCAACCAAAACAGTTGCCAACTCAGCGGCATGAGGAAAAAAAATAACGATACGTAAGAGAGTAAAACAAAGATTTTCAAACCCAGCCGCTGCCAGAAACTAGCCTGCCGCACTTACTCTCCTTCCTGCGGTAATTTAAGTTTTAGGATCTTTGTCACACTGTCGTCCACCCGTCGCCGGAAGTTTTCGTTGGCCATATAATTTTCTTCCAAAACAGCAATCACCTCTGCCACAGTTTCTGCGCTGATTGTTTCACCAAACACTAATACATCATTACCGGCCAACAGCGCTTGGGTAGCTACCGTTGACAGTGTCTTGGGAGTGGTTTCTCCTTCCACCAAACCGGCGGCGCGCATCTCCAGCGCATCCGTAAATAACACCACTTGCGGAAAATTCGCCGGAAAACGATCTAAGCACGCCGCGTTTAAACTACATGGCACACCAGCTGTTCTCTCTGGTACAACCACGTGAGTAGTCATCACTCCAATATTAGGAAAGGTGCCTAAAAGTCGGTCAAAGACAATCGTATCCCGAGGCTCAAGCTCCACGCTATCCAATTGGTCGTGAAGATCACGAGTCACTGAGCCAATACCGGGAAAGTGTTTGATGACTGACAAAACGCCAAACCGTGCAAACTCCTGAATATAATCAGTGGCCGTGCTCACTACCTCACCTTCTGTTAAGCAAGCGCGGCTCCCCAAGAACGAACCGTCACGGGCAACATCTACCACTGGGGAGAAAATAAGCTGGATTCCCACCTGACTCAACTCTTGAGCTGATCGGGAAAACAGTTCTTTTCTTGTTGACGCGGCTAACTGACAAACCTGCCGCCAACTGGGCAGGCGTGTAAAACCATCGCCACTCAACCGTTGTACCGTTCCACCCTCATGATCCACCGCAATCAGTGGCAAATAGCCAGCCGTGAAACGCGTTGACTGCACGAATTGGGCGGCAGGAGTAGCGTCGATGCTACTGCCAAACAACGTCACAAACCCCGGGCGATTCGCCTCGATCCAGGCCAATTCGGCCGACAAAGACGCTTCGCTCGTCTCCAACACCACCGGATAAGCAATGAGTTGAAGTACCTTTTCCCGAGTGGTTAACTGATCGACTGCCAGCTGGATGGGGTCTGGCGCAGGCAGGGTTTCGACGAGTTCCAACTGTTGTTCTAAGTTGCCAAACCGAGCAAGAAACGGTCTTTTGAAGTAGTTATAGCCTGACAAAATCGCCGCCACCAATAAAACAAAAATCAAGAATTTGGTCGAAAAGTGTTTCATTTTTTCCCATTGTAGCGGTTTTGTTCTTCTTTGAGTTGCTTAACTTTCCACATAAATAGGCGCGGCTTACTTTTTGCTTGTGAGTCAATGACAAACGCCAGCGCTTTTTCCAAAATCGTGCGATCAACTTCCTTAGCCATTTTGATATACAAGCTTTTGTGTTCCAAGTCGTCCAAAGCCACAGCCAATCGGTACCCATAATCCTGAAATTCTTGGGTAATATAGCCGCCCTTGTCTGCCAGTTTAAAGTCCGTAAACAATGATTTGGTTGATTGAAAACCGCCGGATTTTTTAGCTGATGACATAAGTCTAGTTTATATCATCAAACCGTCTCATGCTTTTTGTTGACCAACAACGTCAATAAAACGCCAACCGCCGCCAAGGCAAACAGCCCGCGCCATTCCAACGGCCAAATGAGAAAAATGAGCGCAAACAACAACCAAAACCCCATCGCTGACACTCCCACAATAAACTCACGGTAAATAAAATACGACAAGGCCGCTCTCCCCTTGCCACGGTTGAAAAGCAACCGGTCAAAAAACAACCAGTGATAATTGCCGGTCAACTTGTCAAAGGTGTCGACTAAAGCGATTGCCCACGGCGTAAAAACTTGAGAGCGCAGCGCCCACAAGACCGACAACATACCACCAGAAATATAAAACGGTCGACGGCGATGGTGGTGATCGATTCTCTCACTCAAAAAAAGCTCAATGATAACCGAAAGTAAAAACGACAAACTATACAAAATACCTACCCGCTCAGTGTTGCCCAACAGTAAAAAAACATACAACGGCCAGACGAAAATAGCCAGATCGTGAATAGTTTTACCGCCAATCGAAGCACTCAATTTCACAAACCGGCGCTCTCGAATCCACCACGAGAATTCTTTGAGACTAACGTCGTCTCGCTCACGGGCGGCGGTGACGAAAGCCGCCAGCAAAATATTGATACCCACAATTACCAAACCAGCCGAAAAAAGTGACTCGTAACCAAACATAAAAATGACAATACCACTGACAGCTGGTGCAATCATCCAAATGACATTCAATAAAGCTTGGATCAACCCCAGCTCGCGTCCCATCCGGGCTTTGCGCGCGTCCTTGGAAAAAAGGGTGTTAAAACTTCCCCACATGAGAGTGGAATTAACCCCGTCGGTGGCAATCGCGAGCCACAGCCAGTTCAGGTTTTCCAACGCCAACCGAAAACCGATTAGCGTCACCGCATACAACAGGTGAGACAACATGAGGCTGGCCGCAAACCCATAGCGACGTATAAAGTCGCCAGCCGGAATGGCCAACAATACCACCATCAGCTTGGCCACAGCAAAATAAAGTGCCAGCAGTACCACGCCACTTTGAAAACTTGTCAGCCCCCAAGCAGCTAAAAATCGAGTTGAGATCCCGAGCTGAAACAAAAACACCGGTAAAAAAAACAGTGCCAGTTTATTAGCCAGTTCGCGCAAAACACGAATCGAAAACAATACTTTCATGTTGCGCGAGTTATCGACTGTAATGCGAGGAAAAAGAACTTGATGAGAGTAACGAAGGTTTTGCATACGGGCAGCTGAGAGCTATTTCTAATCTAGTAAATATTTCACCACTTCTTCTACAACAACACGAAGTTCTCGTTCTTCTTGACTGGAAAAAGGCTGTAGCACGTAGTCTTTTCCCAGCATCGTTCGCTTCCCTGCTCGATTATCAACCCCAATCCTGAGGTGAGTAAAGTCTCTTGTCCCTAGCGCTTGGTAAATCGACAGTAAGCCATTATGAATTTTGGGACCAGTGCCAAATTGGCTTTTCCAAGTGCCAAAGGGCAAATCCAAGTCGTCATGCACCACGGTCAGCGCCGCCGGAGAAAGTTTGTAAAAATTGAGTACTGCCCTGACCGCCTGACCAGAACCATTAACGAAGGTTTTCGGTTTCACCAACAACCAGTCATTGAGTTTGCCAACTTGAGAAAAGAGCCTCGGCGAATCAGTAAAAGTGATGTCTAGTTTTTTGGCTAACAGTTCAAGAACGCGGAAACCAACATTATGGCGTGAGCGCTGATACTCCCGACCCGGATTCCCTAACCCAATAAGTATCTTCATGTCGATCATTGTAGCGTGATTTACAATATGACAGATACATGTCATTGACTTTATGTTTAAAAAACCGTTTTTCTCGATCGTGATTCCTACCCTGGACGAAGAAAAGTATCTCCCACTCTTGTTGGGAGACTTGGTCCAGCAAACTTTGACTAACTTCGAAGTGATTCATGTCGACGGAAACTCAAACGACCACACCGTCAAAGCAGCCAGTCAGTTTAAAAGGCGTTTCCCGCTGAGAATTAAGGTTAGCAAAAAACAAAACGTCGCCAACCAAAGGAATGCTGGTGCTCAGTTAGCCAGGGGAGAATGGGTCATTTTCATGGACGCTGATAACCGGCTGCCAAACTACTTTCTGCAAGGAATTAAGTATCAACTGGAAAAAAATCCACAAACAGGCGTTTTTACCACCTGGGTTAAAACAAACCAGCAAACCTCGCTCAGTAAAACCATCGACTCGGCCATTAACTTTGGCTACGAACTTTACCATATTGTCGGCAAGGAAGCGGCAATTGGAGCGCTGATCGGGGCCAAAAAAACAGCAACCAGAAAAGTAAAGTTTAACGAAAAACAAAAAATCTTCGAAGACTCACTGTTCGTCAAAGACTGTGTCGCCGCCGGCTACCATTTCAAAATTTTTCACGAACCCAGGTATCTTTTCTCGCTACGGCGATTTGAAAAAGAAGGTTCACTAAAAATGGCCCGCATTGCGGCCGCCTCGCAACTTAACTACATCCTGGGTAAAAGTTTTGAACACCACAACTATGGCTACGTCATGGAAGGTGGTAAATACTACGACCGACCATCTCGCTCACCGTTTATTAACTTGCAAAGGTTTATCCAAAAAGCCTCAAAAAAACAACTCACTCGGGCCAAACAGCTGTTGAAAAGTTTAGGTGAGTTACTGCCAGAAGAAACTTAACGAATGGTCAGTAACTCCCTGACTGTGGTCGCGTCCTGCCAACGCTTGTCATCCCTGAACTTTACCAAGCGAGGAAAGCGCAGCGCTTTTCCTGCTGAGTGAAGAGGGGAGCGCGTGATTTCGTCGGCGGCCACTTCCACCACCAGTGCTGGCTCTACCCAACCATCTGGCAAAAGGTTTCTGTGAACCACGTAGTGGGGGGGCGCTTTTTTGGTTTCGTATCGGTCAATCCGCTGCTTGAGTTCGCGAAACTGCTCATCGGTGAGACCGGTGCCAATCTTGGCTACCGTCACAATCTTATCGTCTTTACCCAGTAAACCCACCAAAAAAGCGCCCACGCCAAACTGCGTTCGTTTCCCACGGCCTTTGTAATACCCCATCACAATACAATCCAGGGTGTCACTCAACTTGCCGGCAGTCCCTTCTTCTTCTTTGATTTTGACCCAACGCCAACCCTTCCTGCCGCTCTTATAAACTGAGTCATACTGTTTAATTACGGCTCCTTCCAAACCCTCCTGAAGTTGCTGATCGTGATAGGCATGCAGTGCTTGTGGATCTTTCGTAACCATAAATGGCGTCAGCACAAAAACTGTAGAGTTATCTACTAGGGCAGCCAAGATTGCTTTCCGTTCCGACAGGGGAGAGTCAATTAAACTTTTGCCATCTTTTTGCAAAATATCAAACAAAAAAAACTTCACCGGCAACTCAGCAGCCTTGCGTTCCACCCCATGTTTGCGGCGGCGAGTGGCAGTTTCCTGAAATGGTAAAATCCGGCCAGACTTTTTATCAATGCCAACCACTTCCCCATCGAGAATAGCGCTTTGACACTTGAGATCTTTTAAGTTGGCCGCCAGTTCCGGAAACATATGCGAAGTCTCCTCCAGGTTGCGCGTAAATGAGCGCACCCACCGCTTGGCTTTTTCTTCACCCAGGTGAATCTGAATTCGCAAACCATCGTATTTCGGCTCGACAATGACCTCGCCCATTTTGTCGGTGATTTCTTTGGCGGTGTTGAGACGCTGACAAAGTGCCGGCACAATCGGCACGCCCAGTTCGATTTGATAGGTCCGCTCTACCACTTGAAAGCCTGGGTGTTTTAAATAGGTTTGAGCTAACAAACCCAAGTCAGCTTTTTTCTGAAACAATTCCTCCAACTTGCTGCTGTCTGACTTGTCACCATGTTTGACCCAAGACAAGGCATCTAAAACCGTCATGGTCGAAAAACCCAAGCGCAGTTTCCCCACTACAATGCGTGCCACAAAGCGCAAAGAGGTTGGGTCGAGTTGGTCAAAAAGTGCCAACAAACCGGCCACTTTGCGCTCTTGAGAACCAGTCCCACTCTCTTTGGCGATGGCTGTTAAGCGTTCATAAACCGCCAGCAAGCTTGGTTGTTTGCCTATTTGATACGACTTCGTCACCAATTGCTCGGTAGTTTCACCAATGTCACCAGTCTGTTTGTAAAGTTTGTTGACCTGTTGCCCATAGTTGCTGTCATCAGCCTCGTGAAATAAGTTGTTCGAAGTGCCACCGTAGACTTTGGGGCGTTCGGCCATGTGCTTGGTCAGTGCGCGCAAAATCATCTTGGTCGACAACTGAAATTCCAGTGACTGATACTCCGGCACTAACCGACCCAGTGATAAGTAAACTGCCGGCGGAATCTCTTCAGTTTTTAAGTCTTTGAATAAATCAGCCAGTAATCGGGTAATTTCCAACCGAGCGCTCGTCGGTTCAATTTTTTTCAAATGCTGGGCGAAGTCAGCAAAAGTCATACACTACTTTCACTGTAACAGATTAACAAAAGGTTGGTTACGCCAACCGATAGGTCACGCCCTTAGTGACACCGCGCTTTTCGACCACTCCTTTTTGAATGAGATCGCGAACGTCTCTGAGAATGGTGTCAACCGAGACGTTCGGTAGAGCTTCCTGAGCGTCTTCGGAAGTAATTTCTCCCTGGTTTTGCAACACTTCCAGTAAAATAATTTGGCGTTCCGATAAGGCCACTTGTCGCCCCAATTCTTTCTTCATTTTCAAATCTTTCGACAACTTCTGGACCTGCGACTTCACTTTGTCAATCTCAATGGCTAACCCATAGCAAAAATATTCTAGCCAATAGGTGAGATCCGCACTCGGTTGCTGTTGGACCGACAAGAGTGCTTTGTAGTAACGATCGACATCACCGTCGTAATATTGCTCCAGCGAGAAAAAGCGTTTGAAATCGTACCCGAGCAAATACATCAGTAGAGTCGCCATCGCCCGCGCGGTGCGGCCATTGCCCTCCACGTACGGGTGAATGTACACCAACTGGTAGTGCACGATCGCGGCACGGAATACCGGGTGCACCTGCGCGGCCTCCGGACTGTTAATCCAAGCAAAAAGCTCGTCGATTAAATACGGCACTTCAACTGAAACCGGCGGGCGAAACACCACGCCGCTGCCTTCCACTCCCTCAATTACTACTTGTTTTTGGCGGAAAGCACCCACACTCTCTTCATCAACCAAACCTTTCATCGTCAGTGAATGCAGTGTATGAAGCGTGTCGACCGACAACTGAGGTTTGCGCTCCAGCACTTTTTGTTGATCAATCCAGAGCAAGACGTTCCGGTAGTTAATGACTTCTTGGATATCCCGTTCACGCGCCGTGACGCCGGTTTTTTCCGAGACTTCTTTAGTATCAGACACCCCCTTAAGTTGAATTACGCGCTGAGCCTGTTCCTGACTGAGGTCGTTTCCCTCAATCTTGGTGCCAAAGTGCACCGTGCGGGCCAGCGCATCATCGCGGAACCTGGCCTCCCAAGCCGGCACCAATGGAGAGTTATCAATCACTGCTTTACTGGCCTCAATATTGGCGATGTAGGTTAAAAGGTTATGAGTAATGCTGAAAACTGGCTGATACATTTTGATCATATTCTAAAGGTATTCTGGCAAAACTTGCAAGGAATTTTAGCTTTTCACGCCGATTCTGCCAGAATACCTTGGGTAAACCCCAGTTAAAGTCGGGTATAATGCGGCTATGGCTAGTAATCTCAAGACTCCTCACTCAATCAAAGAAGTCCCTCTGGCCATCGTCAAAAACATGGTCACGCTGGCTACCAGCGGGTTTGGTCTGGTGGTGGCACTCGCCTGGAATGAAGCGATCAAAAGCGCGGTGGAAACTTATATCAATCCCTTTTTAGGAGAAAAAAGCGGTGTCATTTCACTGTTTATTTATGCAGTGATCATGACCCTGCTGGCCGTTACCGTCACGATGCAGTTAGCTCGGGTGCAAAAAACTCTAGAAGACATCACCCAAAAACAACTGATGACAAAAAAGAAGCCACAGTAAAAAAAGCTGCAATGATTCCCAAAACACTCCTCCCTTTTTTTAAAAATATTTCAATGCCACTCCCCGACTCCCACAAAGGACAAAACGGCAAGCTGCTGATTATTGGCGGCTCGGAGCTTTTTCACGCCGCCAGTAAGTGGAGTCTCGACATCGCTGCCAAATTCGTGGACATGGTTTTTTACTCTTCCGTACCTAGCAACAATCAATTGATTCAGGTAGCGAAGAGTCATTTTTGGAACGGCATCGTGGTGCCACGCCAAGAAATTGACCACTACCTTAGTGAAGCTGACTGTGTCCTGATCGGCCCCGGCATGGAGCGGGCGGCGGAAACTGAACAAATCACCAATGGGCTTTTAAAAAAATACCCCGACAAGAAGTGGGTGCTGGATGCTGGAGCCCTGCAAATGGTTGACCCACAACTCTTAAAGCCACATCACATCATCACTCCCCACTCACGAGAGTTGATGATGGTGGCAAAAAAACTCGCCAGCGAACACGTGATTCCAGCGGTGATCCTGCTTAAGGGCCGAGTCGACACTGTCAAAACCGGCCAGCAAAAAATCAAGATCGAGGGTGGTAACGCCGGGATGACTAAGGGGGGGACTGGTGACGTCTTGGCTGGCCTGGTGGCTGCCCTTTATTGCACCAATGATGCCCTGACAGCCTGTGTCGTTGGCAGTTACATCAACAAAAAGGCTGGTGAACAGTTATTTGAAAAAACCGGTTACTACTTCAATGCCAGCGATCTGGTAGAAGTAATCCCCGTTTTATTCTGGCAAACCCTCAAAGAGGCCAAAAAAGCTTAACCACCTCGTTCCATTCTCACGATCGAGAGATTCTTGAGCTTTTTTGCCAAAAACTGTTTAGTGGCGCTTGAGGCGGTGGTTAATACTGTTTGATACTTCCCGATCAACTCCAATACCATGCTTTCCGAGCGCTCATCCAGTTCCGAAAAAATGTCGTCCAGTAAAAGCAGTGGTTGTTGATCTCTTTTGTGTTCCAAAAACTGCAACTCCCCCATTTTCAACCACAACACCCCCAGCCGCTGTTGGCCGCGAGAACCATAGGCTGACAAGTCGCGATCTTCAAGGTTTTTTTCGGTGAAAAAAACGACAAAATCGTCCTTATGCGGACCGATCAACATATGACCAGCGGCGATGGCCCGTTCTCGGTGAGAGTCAAGTACCGCCGGTGAAATTTCCGACAATTGATAGCGCACATCAAAAGCAAATGGCCCGCCGGTGGTATGGAGGAAGTGGAAAAACTCTTGGCGCTTCTCCTGTAAAAATTGGCCGTGTTTAACCATCAACAACTCCCAATACGTCAAAACCGAACGAGGTTGTTTCTTCTCTCTGACCAACTCCAAAAACTTATTGATGCGCTTGAGCGCCTGTTCGTATGTCCTGAGCGACTGAAAATAGCTTGGTTCGGTGAGCTTCAAAACATCATCCACAAAGCTTCGGCGGCGAGATGGCGAACCCTCGATCAAGCGCATATCCTCTGGTTGAAACACTACCGCCAAAAATCGGCCAACAAAGTTTTGCCGACGCTTGCGAGCACCATTAATAGCATAGAGTCTTTTTGGTGACCGTTTCCCCTGCACCACGCCCCGTGTGAGCGTCATCTCCAAAATATCGGTGCTCTCACCATCTCCCAAACGCACCGTCACTCTCGCTAACGGTTCACCAAAAGCGATCATTTCATCGATTTTTTCCGCGCGGAAACTTTCACCATGAGACAACAAGTACGCCGCTTCGACAAGCGAGGTTTTACCAGCCCCATTCCCGCCGACCAACAGCGTCACGTTATTGAGTTTGGTTTCATACTCCGCAAAGTTACGGAAGTGCTGCAAAAAAATATGTGCAATTTTCATTCACGACCCTGGGCAAAAGCATATATGAAGCGCACGAACAGATACAGTAACACCAGCTGCCACAGTACACAAAAATACCACAACCAATGAGTAAAAAACGGAATCAGTTGACAACCCCAAAAGTTGGTCGCTGAACACGAAAACACCAGCCGCACCAGCGGCACAATCATTAACCCCCATACTAACCGAGCTACCACCCAAATCCCCATCGGCAACAGGGTCAACCAGAAAAAAACTTTCTCCCGCAACAGCGACTGCATCGTTTGGTACGGGTGAAAAAATAACCCTTGCGAAATCTGAGCAACTGAATAGGCAACAGAGCTCACAATGTGCATTAATTGACGCAGCATCATAACGGCCGTACCTCCTGTAATAAAGCCATTAGACCAGAAATGATCAATAATGCTTTCCATGTATGGTTGCCGATGAAACTGGCGACTGGTTCAAGTTGTTTGGGAACAACCGTGTGAGAATAAATCTTGGCCTGCAACTGCGCTTCTTGGGTAAGTTTGGTTAAAAACTGATTACGTTTCATAAATATTGGCAAACAGGCGGCCGCCCCACCGCTTTAATCAGCTAGCTGTAAGTATAAAAGCCTAAACTCGCGCCGAGCCCGAAAGAGCTCTGATTCAATCGCTTTAATCGTCGTGTTCCAACGACGGGCAATCTCCACTACCTTCCGTTTGTCAACATATTTCAATAACAACAACTCTTGGCGCTTTGTACTCATCCGCGCCAACACTTGTTGAACCTTGAGTGAGGTTTCACTCGCATTTTTCACTGGTTGAGCCACTAAAACATTGGCCAGTGGAATAACCTGCAGTGCTCGTTTGGCATAGCGGCGACGATAATAATCTGCAATTTCGTGGTTCAAAATACTGACCATCCACGTTCGCAACCGAGCTCTTTCTTGAAAAAGAGGCAGTTGTTTCAGACAGTTAATAAACGTCTCCTGCACGATTTCCTCAGCATCTTCTCTGTGGGGAACTTTACCGATGGCCAACCGCAACAAGTAAGGGAAAAATAAGGCGAACCACTCCCGCACAGCCTGCTTACTGCCAGCGCGCAGTCGAGCTAACAGCTGTCGTTCTTTTTTTGGTAAGATCATGTGGTTTTCCTCTGTAATGTGTTGATATAATACCACCCAATGAGTGAAAGTAGTTGCGCCACCAGCCCGGGCAGCAGTGAAGCAGGCTTCGAACTTGGCTGTGCTTATACCCTGAGTGACGGGACGCCGGTCAAAGACGTGTACACTTCTCCCTCAACTCTCGTCAACTTAATTGTGCCAAATCTATTTGTAGTCGCGGGCATTGCCGTGATGATCATGGTTATCCTGGCTGGCTATAAATTTTTGATCAAAGGACAAAAGGGTATTCAAGAAGCGATGAAAATCGTGCTCACGACTGGAGTAGGCATCGTGGTGATGTTTATAGCGTACTGGGTCGTTCAGATTATTAAACAAGTCACAGGGGCAGATATTCCCTTGTAAGAAAACCTATACTACAATCTTAAAATACATGAAAAAACTTTTTGCGCTGGCACTGACTGTTTGCTTTTTCACGATCTTCCCCGCCCAAGCTCAAGCCGTGATCGCCCAACCGGGTGGAGCCAGCGGGGGGCTCCAAGGAAGTAGTGAGACTGATGAGATCTTTGGCACCATCAGTCCTCCCGCCGGAGTAGAGAAATACGACGCCGCTAGCGGCGAACAAATTGGCCTCATTTTGTTTCTCTCCAACATCATCAAGATTGGCACGATTGTCGCCGGGGTGTGGGTGATGGTCAATTTTATTCTGGCTGGTTGGACATATATCACCGCCACTGGTGACGCCAAGTCTCACGCTGAAGCTTCTCAAAAAATGACCTACAGTTTAGTCGGCATTGCCTTGATCGTCGGAGCATATACGCTGGCCGCGATCGTCGGCCTAGTGGTTTTTGGTGACGCCACGTACATTTTAAGTCCCAGCTTTACCGTAATAGGGGGTGGGTGATGCTCAATATTTTTTCTCTTATCGCTCAACAACCAACCAATATTGGCACCTTCGACCCACCCACCAGCGCTTTTAGTGAAAGATCGGGTACTGACGAAACTGGCGAGGCGGCGCTGGAAAACTTAGAGAGCTTCATCTCCAATCTCATCGGCTTTATGACCGTGTTGGCCTCACTCTTTTTCGTGGTCTATTTCGTTCTTGGCGCTTTCGAGTGGATCACTAGTGGTGGGGATAAAGGTAAGTTGGAGAAAGCCCGCAACCGGATGCTCTACGGCGTTTTAGGCATGGTTATCATCGTCGCCTCATACAGTTTGCTTGGTTTGCTGAGCGGTATCATCGGCTTAGACTTTCTCAACCCAGCAGGCCAGATTAGAAACCTAGTCACTCCCCTCAGTCCGGGTACTTAATCATCGAATGAAAAAATCGCTGCGCCAACTTACCACCATCGCCTCAACCACCCTCTCGCTCTTGCTTTTCTCTACCAGCACAGCGCTGGCGCAGCTCAAAAACCCAGTATTGCAAGGAGAGCTCACCGACCCAGAACTGGCTAACGAAGGTACTGCCTTTGCCAACTACTTTGTCGGTCTCTGGAAGGCTATGCTGGCCATCGGCGCGATCGCTACCATCGTGCTTTTCATTTGGGGAGCAATCGAGTGGATCGTCAGTGGCGGGGACAAGGGAAAATTAGAAAATGCCCGCAACCGGATCACTCAAGCTGTCATCGGTTTAATTGTCTTAGTTGGTACTTTCGTCATTCTTAACTTCCTGAGTGATTTACTGTTTGGAGAAAGTTTTAGTATCCTGGACATACCCAGACCAGACGTATTGCCAGAATAAAAATTACACTCATATGCCAGAACCAACTACTATCGATCTAAAAGAAGCGGGGCAACAAGCCGATCTGCCAGGATCAGGCGGTGACTTTGGCTCTTTTCTGGGCGGTCTGATGAGCGCCGTGATGGCCATCGCCGCCCTACTCGTCTTGCTGTACCTTATCTGGGGAGCAGTGGAGTGGATCACCAGTGGGGGTGATAAAAGCAAGGTGGAGGGGGCGCGCAACAAAATCATGAATGCCGTCACTGGTCTGATTGTTTTAGCTGCCTCAACCGCTATCTTTATGATTATTCAACAGCTATTGGATATTTGTGTTCTCAGCTTCGGCGGTGGCTGTTAAAACAGACTGCTCTCAGAAAGCTTTTGACGTTTAAAACAAAACATGGATATAATACGAGCTTAAGGTTAGTAAGAAACAAAAAGTAACAAAGGAGAACTATGAATAAACTGCAAAAACTGGCCCTCTCAGCCAGCGTTTCAGTAGCCAGTTTCGCGGCCGCCGCGCTGCCAGTCGCCGCAGAAAGCATCACTGACACACCGGTTGATCCCGGCCAAGGTTTTGCCACCGACTTTGGGAAGCTCATCAATGGCGTTTTAAGTTTTGTGATGGTGATTGCCGCCTTATTAGTTTTCCTTTACCTCATCTGGGGTGGTATTGAATGGATCACTAGTGGTGGAGATAAGGGTAAAACCGAGAGCGCACGCAATAAAATTACTTCGGCCGTAATTGGTCTGATCGTCGTCGCTGCTTCGTACGCCATCCTTACTTTGGCGTTGAACTTCCTCGGCTTCTCCGGCGGTTTGAACGAAGTGTTTAACACTCGGACCATCGATGGGTAAAAAAAACTGGAACTCGAAAAACCCCCGTCTTTTCCGGCGGGGGTTTTTGTTAAAGGAAGTTTTTATGAAAGATAAGTGATTATGTATAATCAACGCCATGAAACTGCTGAGTAAAACCATCTCCATCGTTTTCTTTTTCCTCGGCCTCCAACTCGCTAGTGTCTCTCCGGTTTTTGCTCAAACCAGTCCATGGAGCGGGGTCTGTGTTAGTCCCACTGACGAAACCGTGGCTACTATCCAGGGTTTACAGTGCTTGCTGGCCAACGTGCTGTCGATTTTTCTCACCTTGGTTGGGGTGACTGCTTTTATCATGTTGATCGTCGCTAGTTTCCGATTACTGGTTTCCGGCGGCGACACCAAGCAGGTGGAAAAAGGCAGAAACTCAGTTACCTACGCCATCATCGGCTTGGTGGTAGCGGTCTCAGCGTTCATCATTCTCAATCTCATTGCTGATTTTACTGGGGTGAGGACGATTTTAGAGTTTAAAATTCCTTCCTCTGAATCAACTGGTATCTAACTATTTCGGTTTCAATAACTAGAAAAATAGTTACCTCCCAAATCGCCGTTGGCGACGACCAAACTCACTGACCGCTCTACGCAAAGCCGCCGCGTCAAAATCCGGCATTAAGGTCTTTGTAAAATAGAGCTCAGCATAATTACTCTGCCAAAGCAAAAAGCCCGATAAGCGCTGCTCACCGCCAGAACGAATAATCAAATCTGGATCGGGCAAGTCAGCAGTATCCAAGTAAGCGGCAAACTGTTTTTGCGTCAGCGCGTGGCCGTTGAGCTTACCGCTTTTCACGTCCGAGCCATACGCCTGAATAGCGCGCAGCATTTCATCTCGGCCACCGTAGTTGAGAGCCAGCGTGACTGTAATTCCATTGTTTTTTCTTGATAAATCAACCCATTTTTTAACATTCTCTCGAATATCCTTGTCAAAGCGCGACAGGTCACCGATGGTTCGCAACTTGACGTTTTCTTGGTGGAGCGCTTTCGCCTGAGAAGTAAAGAGTTCGCGGAAAAGCTTCATCAAGTAACGAATTTCCGCTGGATCACGATCCCAATTTTCGGTACTCAAAGCCCAGAGTGTTAAGTACTTCACCCCTAATGCTTTGGCTGTCCGCACTACCCGCTTGAGCCCTTTCTCCACCATATACCGATGGCCAAGGACCGTTTTCAAACCATGGCGACGAGCCCAACGGCGATTCCCGTCCATAATGATGGCAATGTGAGTCGGAATAGCTTTCATATACTGAGAATAGTAAGTCGAAATTACTGACCAGAATCATGCTTTTTGCATCTTTCCAGAGGGAGCGTGATACAATTTGGCGTATGGATTCACGTTACGATCACAGCCAAACCGAAGCTAAAATCTACCAACTTTGGGCAAAAAGCGGCGCCTTCGCCCCCGCTAAAACTCGAGGAAAGGGGCAAAAACCATTCACGATCATCATGCCCCCACCCAATGCCAATGACCCACTCCACGTGGGTCACGCCATGTTTGTAACCATCGAAGACATCTTGATTCGCTTTCACCGGATGCTGGGCGACGATGCGCTGTGGCTGCCCGGCACTGATCATGCCGGTATTGAAACGCAGTTTGTGTTTGAAAAGAAACTCAAAAAGGAGGGGAAGAGCCGCTTTGATTTTGACCGAGAAACCCTCTATCAAATGATTGGGGACTATGTGCAGGAAAACTCCGGCGTAGCGCTGGATCAAATGAAAAAACTGGGGGCGAGCGCCGACTGGTCACGATTTGTTTTTACCCTTGATAAAAAAGCGGTTGACGAAGCCCTTAAAACACTCCTCAAACTCCACCAAGACGGTCTGCTCTATCGAGACGAACAGCTCGTTAACTATTGTACTCACTGTGGGACCGCCTTTTCCAACCTTGAGGTGGAACACGAACAACGGCCGGCTGGTTTTTACAAAATCAAATATGGCCCATTTGTCATTGCCACTGCCCGCCCAGAAACTAAGTTCCGTGATACAGCGTTAGCTGTTAATCCCAAGGACAAGCGATATAAAAAACACATCGGTCAGACCCTCGAGGTACTGGGTTTACTCGGCCCAACCAAAATGACAGTCATCGCCGATGAACACGTGGACCCGGAGTTTGGCACCGGCATCATGAAGGTCACGCCAGCTCATGATCCACATGATTTTGAACTCGGTAAAAAACATCACTTACCAGTCACTCCGATTATCACACTCCAGGGTAGAATGGATTTTTCATGGTTTCTGAACGATCCGGCTAATGATCCAGAAAACCCCGTCAATAAAAACTTGAGTAGTCAAGCCAAAGCACTCAAGACCAAATACTGGCAACGGGCGCAAAAATATCATGGCCTCAAAGTCAAACAGATGCACGAGGAAATGAGGGAGGACTTGATGAAAGATGGTCTGTTGGTCGACTACAACCCCAACTACACCAATACCATCGCTGTTTGTTATCGTTGCCAAAATCCCATCGAGCCACTCCCCTTGCCTCAGTTTTTCATCAAGGTAAAACCATTGGTTGAACCGGTTTTACAAAATTTGAAAAACAAAAAATTCCGAGTATATGGGGCTGGTTACGATAAAACCCTTAAACACTGGCTGAAAAATCTCAATGACTGGAACATCTCTCGCCAAATCGTTTGGGGCATTCGCATGCCGGCGTGGTACTCAACGAAAACAAACCCCGATCTCCTGGTCACTTTTCTTAACCAAGCTGGTCAAAAAACCAGCGGTCAGATCAGTGAACTCCTTAAAACCCACTCAATCAAAACAATTAATCAAGGCTTGCAAGAGCTGCGTGCACCCCTGAAAGCCGAGTATGTTCTTTCAACCGACTCCCCTGGCGCGGAGTATCTTCAAGAAACCGACACGCTTGATACTTGGTTCAGCTCATCCCAATGGCCGTTCACGACGCTGAAAAGTCTGTCAAAGGAAGACTTTAAACGCTTCTATCCCACCCAAGTAATGGAAACCGCCTATGACATTTTGGTTTTCTGGGTCATGCGCATGCTTTTTATGGGGCAATATGCCACCGGTCAATTACCCTTTACCGACATTTATCTGCACGGACTGATCAGAGACGCCAAGGGACAGAAAATGAGTAAGAGTAAGGGTAATGTGGTCAACCCCCTGACTGTAGCCGAAAAATACGGTGCTGACGCGCTGAGAATGGCACTGGTGATTCGTTCGACCGCGGGTTTAGACAAAGCGGTCGGTGAACAAGATTTTCGCGCCGGCCGCAACTTAACGAATAAAATCTGGAACGCCAGCCGCTTTATCCTAGGACATCTGGATAAAAACCAAACCGGTGAAAAAAAACTCAATCAACAATTTGCAAAAAAGCTGTCCCAAACCATTCAAACTATCACTCAAAACCTCAATCAATTTCAAATCGGTTTAGCAGCAGACACCGTTTACAACCAGTTTTGGCACTGGTACTGCGATGAGTGCATCGAGCTTGGTAAGGCCAATAAACTGGGCGGTCAGCAACTACTCACCGGTCTCAGAGTATTTTTAAAGTTAATGCACCCGTTCGTGCCCTTTGTCACTGAAGCCGTTTGGCAAGTACTACGTCAACACGATCTTACTGTCGAACCAACATTAATCGGTGCTTCCTGGCCGACCGATTCTTTGGCACAATAAAGCTGTTATGTGGCGGCTTCGATTCCCCTTCTTTTTACTGCGTCTTATTACTACCTACCTCCACACTCTTTCTCACGCCACCATTTTCTCCTTAGGGTTAAAGAGAATAACTTTCATCAACATTGTCCTTACCTTGATTATTCTTGCTCTGAGTGCGTGGTGGCAGCTGCTGCCAAATCCCCAGCCTCAACCCACTCCAAAGCTACCGCTCAACCTCTCCGCCAGTGATGAAGTTGCTCCGGTACCGGTGACGATCGAAACAACTAAGTTACCGCTCACTGTCCAAGAATATCTCCAAACCAGTCAAAGCCATGATTTTCATTCCCAAGCCGAATACCTCAACCTAGCCATCCTGGCACAAGCTAATCAAGAATATGAAAAGGCAAGCCAATACTTAAATTTAGCCCTTTACATCGATCCAAACAGAGATTTTTTCCTGAAATAATTATTTTTCGGCTGGCTTTTCAGCAGCTGCTTTCGCCGACTCCGGCGCTTTGCCCTCAGCGGACTGTTTTTCTTCAGATTTGCCTTCACCTTCAGCCGGCTGTTCGCCCTCTGGCGCCACGCCCTCTTCGCCCTCCGCTGGCGGAGCGGGCGGGAGTTCCTCCGGTTCTTCCTCGCGCTGTTCTTGAACCAGCACCACTGGCTCCTCCTCACCCTCTTCTCCCAAAATAAGGGCAACTTTGCTGCGATCATAGTGAAGATCTTTATAGGTAATCATTTGACCAATTGCCGTGAGGGTTGAGACGTCCACCTCGAATTTTTCCGGCAAGTCGGTTGGTAAAGCCTCAACCTCAATCTCATCTTTGACCACTACCATCACCGCCTCTGGTACTTCAAACTTGCCCATCACCTCCACCGGCACCTCGGCCGTGATCTTATCGGTTAAAGCCACTTGTTTGAAGGCCACGTGGACATAGTGACCATCAACCGGGTCAGTCTGCACTTCATCGACCAATACTGGGTGTTGCTTTTGACTGCCTGCTACTGCCAAATAAATCAGCCCTGTTTCGCCAACCTCTTGATAGAGATCGTCAAACTCACGAGCCGGCATCTGTACGGCAATCGAGCCATCTTTGCCAAAAATATTACCAGGCACAAGACCTTGTCGGCGCAGATGTTTTGGTTTTTCAGCGGCTCGTTTTTCGACTTTAAAAGTAGTTTGTGTCATCGTTCGTTTTCTTCAACTCATCAACTCGAGCGCCTATTCTAACACGAAAAAGTCTGGTCAAATCAACGATTTTGATAAGTGAATCTTTTAGTATCAAATTAAGAATTGGCAACTGTCAGTAAAAATATCAAAAATGGACTGGTGAATACGCTTTTTAAGCCAAATATCCCAAAATCTTCCTAGGCTCACGTGAAAACCTTTCAGTGTCTCACGCCAAAATGAAAAAATCATGAAATTTATGGTTAACTGAGAACGCCAAAATTTTTTATTGGAAACTAGCGCCGACAAAAAGATGGTCTGTCTGGGTAAGTGAAAACTCCAGCGAATTATCATAAACCTTGGCTGTTGGCGCAATTAACGTTGGTTCGTGATCAGGGTTGTAAAAGGTAATAGTAATAGGGGTATTGGCTACCCCCGCCTGCTTCTGATCAAACAGTAAGTAAGAGAATGGGCCGACGGGAACCGTCTCAGTCACATATGACAACTCCAAAGTAGCTGTCCCCTGCGGCGGCACTGCCACCGGCACTCCGACCACTTTACGTCCTCTTTCTGAGTACACAGCCAGACTTTCTCCAGCCAGCTTTTTGCCGTTAACGGCCGCGCCGGTTGGCTGGGCCTCCTCGTCAAGTACAAAGCGAAAATATGCCTTGTATGTTCCCAATGGCCAGCCCTGAGAGGGTGCGTTATTTTTCAGGGTGATGGTACGAGTGTGAGTCACTTTTTCACCACCCAAATCAATGTCGTGGCGTACTTCGCGGCGAACGTAGGCATTCACTCGATTCAGGCTAATATTCGCTTCGACTTGAAAAACTTGGTCAACCAGACAAGTTAGTGGTGAAAACTGGGTAGGACAAACCGGATTAATAACCTCTCCACTCCACTCCAGTTTTCTCATCGCTTCCTGGAGATCTGTGGCGGCAAAACTCAATAAAATCTGCTTATTTTCTAAACCCTCAGCCAAAGCGGTGAGCACTTGACCGGCTTTTTCAAAAGGAATGACCTGAAGCTGACGCAACAGCTGAGAAAAAACCGCGACTGCATACTCTTTTTTCGGCTGACCAGCACCAACTAGTTCGTCATCAGAGTGGAACTCTACCCTCTCCAGTACGTTGTCGCTTGTTAATACCTCGTCATAGACTGGTAACTCCATCGGCCCTAGCGCCGCCAGCATCACTTGCAAAGCCTGGTAATTGAGCGCCCACACCCCATCTACCCGCACGCCAGTCGCCTGTTGAATAAACCAAGCAGCTTGCTGGGCTGCCAATTTAAAGTCCGGATTCCAGTTGCTGTCTCTCAAGTACCAATTCGACTCACCTAAGTAGCGCTGAATTTCAGCCGGAGCCTGTACTGCCCCAGGCAAACGGTTATCAAGGTCGTACACATTCACCACTTGACTGTCTGTCAGCAAACCACGGTCAAAGGTCAGAAAAGCCACCGCCTGAATAAAGCCGCCGCTCGGACGCAGTTCCAGGTTATTTTCCAGCAACACAGCATATATTTTCTTCCCACCACCCCCAAAAACTCCGGTAAATACCTCTGGAAACTGCGTTAAAATCGCCAGCTGTTGTTGCTCATCCTTTAGGGCTGTTAACCAGCGCTCTGATTCTTTCACTTGGAATTGCCCTAACGACTCAACCGCCAAAATCATTTCACTCAAACGACGCTGGGTAATCACCAGTTGAGCTGCCAGCTCTGGCGGAAACTCAGCTGAAGTCTCCCCTTGTCCCAAGATTCCCAAAAAATACTGCTCCGACAGAAAATCGAGGCGTTTCATTTCCTGTTGTAATCCCAAGAGCGTTTGTTCAAACTCGGCCAATTCTCCTCCTTCACTCAGTATCTCTGGCCCAACCAAACGCTGATAATAGCCAACCTGAAACTGGAGGAGTTGAGACCAAGGACCAGAGTGGTAGACCTGCTCCACTGTCAATCCGTCGGCCAAAAAAGCGCTGATTTCTTTGCGAGCAAAAACAGTAGTGACAGCAAATATTCCCCAGAGGAAAAGTACTATTCCACCCAGGGCCATCGTCGCCAAACCGGCGTAGAAAAGTGCTTTATTTTTTCGTGACTTTTTGGCAATTTTCTTAACAATTTTTACCTTATCATCAATCCTTTTTTCTGATTTTTCCGTACGGTTATCGCGAAAAATACGAGCCAACTCCCCTTCTATTTGTTCTGCCTGTTTTACTTCACTACGCTCTTTTTCCCTATTTACCAATACTTTTTTTACTTTTTCTTGCTTTTTGGCAGCCTGTGCTTTCAAGCGCATTGCCGGGAGTTGAAGTACTGGCTCTGCTTTTATCGGTGGGGCCGGTTTTTTGATTAATTCACTGACTGGGGGTGGGGGAGTCAGCAAGCTCTGCCATTGATGCTTTCGCCTGACAAACTCGTCCAACAGCGCATCAATCGCCACTGGATAAGCCACCTCTACAAAACCAAGAGTACTGGGGGAGTGACGGACTGCTCCCACTGGGACTATGGTTAAGTTAGTCTGGTAATAGCGAGTGTAAAATCCAGCCAGTCGTCTCAAAATGACCGTGCTCATAGTCTTCCTGCCTTTGACAATCACCCGAGTAGGTGAGTGGGGACGAATGCAGTACGGTGAGATCACTTCAAAAAAA
Source organism: Candidatus Pacebacteria bacterium GW2011_GWA1_46_10 (assembly GCA_001002135.1). GTDB lineage: Bacteria > Patescibacteriota > Microgenomatia > UBA1400 > PJMF01 > UBA10119. The sequence goes on along the minus strand of LCLP01000001.1, from coordinate 7,912 downwards.
CTCTCTCTGCTGGACAAAAACCAATCCATTTCTGGATCAAATAACAACCCGTCGTTCAAACTTCTCAGGGAAAGCTTCAAAAGACCAGTTGGTTCACCTACCTCAAACCAGTCGCGGCCAAAAAAGAATTGCGCTTCAGGTAAGGCCGCTAACACTGCCTCAAAAAACTGGTGTGCCGTCTTAAGTTCGGGCAGTAAAGCTTCATGCTCTAGTAAAAACTGCTCTGGCAAGGAGCCAAGCACCATCGTTGGCACTTGGGTGAGTTGTCTCAGTTTCCCCAAAACACGCTGTTGGTGATCCTGGTCAACAAACTCCACCCACCAAATGAGCTTATACACCGACTCTAGTTCAATTTTTTGAACATCAACCTCAAGAAAATCCTTGGCTGAGAGGGCCACAACCGTAATCTGGTGCGGTGCAAACAAGAGTGAAACTTGAGAAATAAGCCAGGGCTCAGCCCCAATCAAGAGCACTCTTGGTTCGTCAGCAATAGGGAGGGTTTTTAGGGCAGACATTACAACCATCCATTGTATGGATGAGAGCGTGGCTTGAGAAGTGGAGGGAAAATTAAAGGGGGCTAAAAATTACTCTTGGGCTTTGTCCATTGCCTGGTTGGCAAGTAGGTCCGCCCGAGCGTTTTCGTGCCGCAAAACATGAAAAAACTCCACCGGAAAGGGGAGAGTGGTTAACAACTGCCAACATTGCTGTGCCAATTTTTTTAGGCGCGGCTCTTTAATCTTCCAACGCTTGGTAAGCTGTTCGACCACTAATTTGGAATCGAGCACAAATCGCACTTTCTCAAGTGTTTGTTGCCCATTAAACCGCTGAAGCCAGTGGAGTGCAGCCAACACCGTTAAGTATTCTGCTTCGTTGTTAGTTTTTTTGCCAAAAGGCAAGCTATCAGCATAAATTTCCCGCTGTTGTTCATCTAACACCACAATGCCTCCGCCGGATAAACCGGGGTTGCCGCGCGACCCACCATCAGTGTGAATAACCAACTGCATGAATTTTATTCCTTTGGCCGGACAATCAGCACTCGACCATAAACGTCATCTTCCGAAATCGTCTCCACTCCTTGAATATCAGTGCTCTCCGCCACCGCTGAGTGAACGAGGTAGCGCTCATACGAGTTAAGATCGTTGAAAACATACTCGCGGCCGGTTTCCATCACCTCGTGAGCCACTCTGAGCGCCCGTTCTCGGAGCTTCTCTTCTCTTTCCTTGCGGTACCCATTAATATCGATCACCAGTTTTTCATCCTCTTTGAGCTCGTCTAAATGAGCCAACCGCACCAACACTTCCAGCGAATCAAGTGTTTCCCCACGTGCGCCAATAAAATGCTTGGCGTGTGGTGCTGGCAAAATAATGTTCAAGTATATCTTGCCGTCAGTAGATTCCTCTTCAAACTGTATCTCTGATTCGTCAATCTCGTAGAAATCAAAAATACGAATGATTCTCTCTTTAATTTTTTGCATGACTACCCACAATTCTTCGGTAATACGTAGTTAAACCACCCCAGCCGGACACAAAGTATTGTTGAACAATGCTGAAAACAGTTGCTGCCACCCAGTACAAAGACAGCCCCGCTGGAAATCGCAATGCTAAAATGCCGGTCATAATCGGCATAATAAATAACATTTGCTGCTGCATCGTAGCAGCCATTTCAGCGGTGTCTTCTTCTTTTTTATTAGCCTTTTGAGCCGCTTTACTCATGGCTGTATTTGAAGCCACGTCGGAAATCTCCGCTCCCGGAGCGATCATCAGCGACAAGACAAACTGCGCGGCGGCGGCCAACACTGGCAAGACATAGATGGGATCAGGCTGGGCCAAATTGAGCCAGAAAAACTCCAGGTTGGTGCCATTTTGGATGCCGCCATCAAGAAAAAGCAGTAGCGCACGATACAACACAATCAACACAAAAATCTGCAGTAGCTGTGGTAAACAACCAGCCAGTGGATTGATGTTGTAGCGTTGATAAAGCTCTAGCTGAGCTCGTTGAAGAGTTTGTTTGTCGTTTTTGTGCTGTCGATTAAGTTTTTTTAGTTCTGGCTGTAAATCTCTGAGCTTTTTTTGGGCTCGGATAGAGGAAAGCGTAAGAGGGAGGAGTACTACGCGGATGATGAGTGTAAAAACGATGATCGACCAACCAAGGCTGCCTAAAACACTATTCAGAAAAATGAGTAAACTGGTAAATTGAGTAACTAAAAAATTCATAAGTTTTTCTTTACCAACACGTCAAAAGACGCGCCAGTCCTTTCAATGATCCCACGATTGTACCATGCTCGCGGATCTGTATTTCCGCGTAGCGACTACAGCTGGGAGTATGCTTACAGCGGCTGGAAAAACCAAACACCGTGTACAAAATCCGGTGTTTTACTAAGCCAAACAAACGATAAAACTGAATAATTCCTTTAGCCATATTTTGTATCGATACCAGCGGCGCGATGTTCAATGTCTGTAAAAAGTGCCTGTAATTGTTTGTCTACTGTTTGCCCATCGTTGTGAGTGACTTGAATAATCAGGCGCAGAGAGGGGGTGTGGCTTAAAATGCCGCTCAATTGGTCAAAAATGAGGCGACGCCAACTGGTGCGGGCGGCGGCAGAACTCACCACCGACTTAGGAATAACGACAGCGGCTTGTGCCCCTTTTCCTTGAAAGTCATAGACCGCTCGCAGGCCAACACCTTGCCACCCCCACCCGCTCTGGGCTAAAGACTGAAAAGAATGCTGTTTGAGACTCAGTTTGTATTTCTTGGCTAACATGGTGTTAGAAAAGACCGCCGCCCGCTTAAAATCCAGCTCTTTTGCGCACCGTCAGTTGTTTTCTTCCTTTAGCGCGGCGGCTATTCAACACTTTTCTGCCACCAATAGACTTCATCCGCTGCAAAAAGCCGTGTGTCCGTAGCCGCTTTCTCTTTTTGGGGTTCCAAGTTCTCTTCGTTGCCATAAACGCACATTATACCAGACAGATTGGCAGCGCCAATGGAGCATGTTTAGCCATTCGCCGCACGGAACGGCATGACGATATAGAGATATTCCGACTGATCCTGAATCTTGAAAGCGGCCGGTTTTAAACTTTCATTCATCGAAAAAACGAGTTCTCCCTCCCTTTGAATATTCAGAAAATCCAACAGATAAAGAGCGTTGAAGGCAATTTCTAGCGGCTCACCAGTGTAGGAAATAGTCATCTCGCCTTGATATTCACCGCGGGCGGGAGAGCTGGCGCGAATCATCATGGTGCCTTTCTTAAACTCCAGCGTAATGATATTCGAAGTGTCTCTGGAAAAAAGGAAGGCCCGCTTCACCTGCGCCGCAAACTCTTGCCAATCAAGCTTAAAATCATGGATAAATTCAGGGGGGATGATTTTCTGATAAGGGGGGTACTCGCCTTCAATCAGGCGAATATATATCTCCACGCCGTCAATGGTAAACAGCACTTGCTTAAGCTCTTGAGCGACTTGAAAACTCACTTGTTCCGTTTGTGTTTGGTTGGCTAAGCGAAAAACCTCGTTCAACGCCTTGACCGGAATAAGCAGATCTTGCTCTAACCCGTCACTTTTTTCGGCTGAGTGAAGGGTGGCTAAGCGAAAACCATCCGTCCCGACAACGCTCAAGCCCTTAGAAGTAAAAGAAAGTAGGAGCGAGGCCAACACCGGCCGGGTTTGATCTAGCGCGGCCGCAAAAGCAACATGTTGTTCAATGTTTCTAATCAGTGATACAGAAAGTGTATACTGCTTGCCGACTACCTCTGGAAACTGTGGATATTCTTCGGCTGACTGAAAGGGTAGAGAGCTTTGACTGTTTTCATGTTTTATCAGTAAAGAATTGCCTTTTTTTTCGATGCTGACCTCACCAGCAGTCAACGAAAAAATCAGGTTTTTAAAAATCTCCCCAGGTATTACGAGCTCGCCCCCTTCTTTTACTTGCGCGGGAACAGTGCTTTTCACCCCAAGGAAAAGGTCTGTGGCTGCCAAGGTGATACTGTTTTTTTCCGCTTTTAAATACACAGAAGAGAGAATTGGTAATTGCGGTTTGCCAGGAATGGCTCTTTGCAAGTTACCAAGGGCGCTTTTTAGGTTTTCTTGTAAAATAATAAACTTCATTTTTCTGTTTACCTTTTTACTATGTCTATTAAATAAATAGTAGTAGTAGTAATAGTAGGCGGTGTGGGAAAGTGGAAAAAGAACCATTTTACTCAAGAAACGAGGTAAAAACGACGGTGTATTTTCCTGCTTTACCATTCTGCAAAACTCTGTGTATTTTATTGGAAAACTGGGGAAAAACCGGCGCATTTTTTCACAGAGAGCAGAATTTTTCCACAGCTGTACACAGTGTTTACACAGAGTTTTCCCCAAAGTTATTAACATTTGTGGAAAACTTACGACTTTGAAAGAGCCGCCAGTGACATTTTGAGAGCAGAAATGTCTTGTTGAGTCATACTATTTTCCAAAATTTCTCTTTCGATTTTTTCGACGGCATGAATCACGCTGGTATGATCTCTCCCAGAGAACCATTTCCCCACCTCTTCCAGCGGCATTCCTAACTCTTTTCTCAACAGGTACATGGCGGCATGACGGGCAGTTACAATCTCTTTGACGCGGCGCTGACCCTTAATGGTACTTTGTTTAATACGGAAGTGATTGGCGACGGTTTTTATGACGTCCTGTGGCTTGACGCGCAGCATTTTTCTTTGTGGCATGGTGTCGGAGCGCATAATTAACTGAATAAGTTCCGGGGTGATTTCCCGCTGTTTCAACTCAACCTCAGAGCGTAGTTGTTTGACAATGCCCTCAATGCGGCGAGCACTGTCAACTTTGGAAGCAATAAACTGAGCCAGCTCCATTGGGAGATCAAGGTTATTGGCTTGGGCCTTGATGAGCAGAATGGCAGTACGCAGCTCGAAAGTTGGTTGTTGAATATCAATCATTAACCCAGCCTCAAACCGAGAGCGCAGTCGATCCTCGACGTTAATTTCGTGCGGCGGGCGGTCTGAGGTGAGGACGATTTGTGACGACTGCTTGATCAACGCGTTAAACGTGTGAAAAAACTCTTCTTGAGCAGTTTCCTTACCGGCAATGAATTGGACATCGTCGATCAGCAGCACGTTGGCGTTGCGGAACTTCTTTTTAAAATCAAGCGCGGTTTTTTGCCTGATCGCCGTGACGATCTCATTCATAAACTCTTCACCCGTACAGTAAATGATCCTGAGTTCTGGGTTTTGTTGGAGGATGTTGTAACCGATGGCGTGCATGAGGTGAGTTTTGCCCACCCCCACACCGCCGTAGAGGAAAAGAGGGTTGTAGGCCGTGCCAGGGTTATTAGAAACGGCAGTGGCAGCGGCATGAGCCATCTCATTGGTAGAAGAAACAGCAAAATTTTTGAAGGTGTAATCTGAGCGCAGACCAACACGCTTGGCCGAGGCCTTCACTCGATCTTGAATGGTAGCCTGTAGGGTGTGGGCAGAGAAAAGTTCATCAACGGTGGGCGATGGAGATTTACCACTCGCCAGTTCCAATAACCCGTCATTTTTCTTGGCGGTTTTACCTGTCTCATTTTTAGGAGGTTTAGTTGGCTCCCAAACCACAAACGCGAGCTCTATCGTTTTTTGTAGTTGGTTTTCGAGCGATTTTTTAATTTGGTTGTAGAGATTTTTTTTGAGGTTAGTGGCGTGGAAACCAGAAGAACAGGCGATAGTAGCCAAGGCTTGCCCGTGTTGATCAACCTCAACGCTTTTTAGCGGATTGGCCGCAATCCAAGTGGTATAAACGGCCGGCGTCAGCTGTGATTGGAGTTCTTTTTGTGCCGCTTGCCAGACAGAGGTTACCTCGCTCTGACTGAGAGTGTGAGTAAACATAACTTATTTTTCCTTTGGGCAGCCGCAGGGAAGCGCCACAACATTCAAAAAACCGGGGCATTCCACGTTCAGGTGTCGTAGTTATACACACAGTTTCCCACAGTTTGTCAAGAGGGAGTCGGCGGGGAGTAGTCGTCGATGGTGTAGTAGCCAGAGTATTTGGCCGGTTTTTTGTCGGCAGTGGCGGTTGGTTGAGTGGTTGGTTTTTCGGTTGATTGAACCGGTGTTTCCGTTGGCGAAACGGTTTTTTCAACTGATTGGGTTAGAGGATTGGTTGAAGGTTGTGCTGTTGGTTTACGAGCAGCCCGAGTGGTTAGTTTAGTGGGAGTTCTAGGAGTGGGGGGGAGAGTTGGTTTTGTAGCGGCGGCTACAACTTCAGCCTCTTTTTCCCTCGCTCGTCGTCGCAAGATTTCTTCAGGGTCGCTGGTGATAGCCTCGTGTTCTTCATCACTGGCGACCACTCGGATCGCCACGTGGTTTTGACCGGCAAAGAAAATACCCTCACCAATATCAGAAGCGACCAGTAGTTGTCGCTCACCCTCGGAAAGATAAAAGGTCTCGGTTAACACGGGAATCGAGGAGGTTGACTGTTTCATCAGAAACTGAATAGAGGCGTTGCTGACGATGGCCTTACCGTAGTCATTGTGCAAGAAGTCTTCTACGTCCTGAGTGATGGTGGTGATACCAAGGTAGTATTTACGAGCTCGTTTAGCCATGGCGTGAATGAATGAAGCGCTGTCTTGGTGTTTCATGAAGTACCAAGCCTCGTCGATGACCAATAAACGTTTTTTGAGATCTTTTTTGATTCTTGTCCAGATGAAGTCGAGGATGATGTACATGGCGATTGGCCGCAGCTCTTCCTCCATTTCTTTGACAGAGAAGACGGTGAATTGGTTTTTAAGATTAATGTTGGACGGCTTATCCAAAATGCCTCGGAACGAACCAGTGATAAACTTTTCCAACCGAGCCGCCAGATCATTAGCGTCGTTGTTTTCCATGCCGATCAAGGCTTTATACAAATCTTCCATCAACGGTGGTTCGTTGGTTTGCGTCGCTGGGTCCGGAGTAATTCCCTTGGCCTTGTAAGCTGCTACCAGAGCGCGGTCCAACAGCGCTTCTTGTTGAGCAGTCATCTCACCTAACATTACTTTCAGTAAACCGTGAAGCGAAAGGATTTTTTGACCGAGTTCGTTTTCACCCTCTTCGTACATTGCTGAAAGGTCAAACGGGTTTATTTTGGCCTCTGCGCCGAAGGTGAAGTTAATGTATTCACCGTTGACTTTTTTGGCCAGCTCTTCGTATTCACGCTCGGGATCTAAAACAATTACTTCAGTGTCAAACATCAGCTGACGTAGGACTTCGAGCTTGACTGTGTAGGATTTACCAGCACCGGATTTGGCAAAGATAACCATATTGGCGTTTTCCATCTTCCAACGATCGAAGATGACCAGTGAATCGTTGTGTTCATTGATGCCGTAAAGGATGCCAGTTTCCATCGTTAACTCAGAAGAAGTGAATGGAAAGGTGGTGGCCAGCGAGGTGGTATCCATATTGCGGGTGATAAGGAGTTTGTCTTGTCCCATCGGCAAAGTAGTTTTAAAACCCTCATCCATTTGCAAGGTCGCTTTTTTGGAGACAATTAGGAGGGAACCGAGCATGGACTGGACATTTTTGGTGATTTTATCCAGATACTCCATACTTTTGGCGGTCAGTGTGATGTAAAGACCGAACTGAAAAAATCGCTCAGCGCCAGCAGCCAGTTGCTCGCGGATGACACGAGCGTCGCTCAGTTTAATTTCAGTATTGATGTTGCTGATTTTGCCAGCGCGAATATCAGACTGAACCTCAGCCTCCATTTCCGTGATTTTACGTTTCAAGTTCTCGAGAACCTCGGCCGAATCGACCGGGTAAACGAACATCGAGATACTGGCTTGATTGGGATAGTTGATGAGCGGTGAAAGCCAGTTGGCTGGGACGGTGCGCGGGTAGCCGGCGACAAAGAGTGTACGGGTGTAGGTTGAGTTGATTTTTTGATAGGTAAAATCAACCTCGATCGCTTC